>JBGQLP010000011.1:0-68364 GCA_041500125.1 Gemmatimonadota bacterium | reverse complement strand
TTGTATCCGTCGGGAACCGCGAATTCCACGCCCGCCAGGCGAAATACGCCGGCACGCCGGCCAGGATGATGCCGAAGGTGATTCCGGTATTAACCGGATCGGTCCACAAGGCGTTGACCACCATTCCCACCGATGCCACCAAGAACAGCAGCGGCACCACCGGGTATCCCCAGGTGCGATACGGCCGGGGAAGCTCAGGCCGGGCCCGGCGCAGCACGAACACCGCCCCTACCGCCAGGGCATAGAAGGGCCAGATCCCCAGGATGAACTTGTCGGCCAGCTGCTGGAAGTCGTTCAGGAGGACGTAGACGACGCCGAGGCCGGTGGCAAGCCAGATGGCGACCGAGGGACTGTTGAAGCGGGGTGACACCCGGGCGATGCTCTGAAAGAAGAGTCCCCGATCGGCCATGGCAAAGAAGATTCGCGGCCCGGTCATCATCGAGCCGATCAGGGTGCTGAAGCAGGAGAGCATCACGACCGCCGAGATGGCCGCGCCCGCAGAGCGCCCCAGCAAGGGAATCTGCTCTGCCGCCGTGGCTGCGATCAGCGGTGAGCGCGCCATCTGGGGAAGCGGCACCAGGTAGACGTAGGCGACGTTGAGCAGAAGGTAGATCAGCAGGATGCCGGCGGTCCCGACGATGAGCGCCATAGGCAGGGTGCGTCCCGGATTCTTGACCTCCCCGCCGATGAACGAAAGGTCCGCCCAGCCGTCATAGGTCCACATGATTGCGATGAGCGCCGTGGCGATCAGCGACACGCTGATTCCGGGTCCCCAGGCCGGACTGAAGTGGGAGACGCTGCCCTGGCCCGCTGTGAACGCGAGCAGCACCAGAGCAGTCAGAGCCGCGTATTTCGCCACTGTCGCGACGTTCATCAGGACGGCGGCGCGTTTAACACCCAGGTAGTTCAGCAGGCCTACCATGACAACGGCACCGGCGGCCACCCAGCGCACTTGTATTGGGGTCAGCAGAATGAAGCGGCCGAGATACTCGGCGAAGATCGTGGCGATCGCCCCCAGGGCGGAGGCACGGATGACGGTGAGCTCCGACCAGCCGAAGAGAAAGGCCGGGAGCGGCCCGAACGCCTCCAGAATGTAGGCGAATACGCCACCGGATCGGGGAAGAGCACCGGCCAGTTCGGCGAGGGTCAGGGCGCCGAACAAGGCGATCAGGCCACCGATGACCCACGCGAGGAAAACTGGTCCCGGAAACTGGAGCCGCTCGGCGACCGTGGCGGGAACCCGGAAGATGCCGCTCCCGATGGTCGAGCCGATGAGCACCGCCACCGCACTCCAGAGCCCGAGGTGCCGGGGAAGCCGCTCACCCCAGGCGTCACGTTGTGGAAGCATCGGCCAAATATATACTTGACAAGGGTCTTGCAGACGCTGTTCTTTCCGCTCGGCGGGCGGCTAATGAAGCCGCCGGACCACCATCTTGGGCCGGTACTGTACTAATGAAAGCAATGGAACGGGAGCACACCCGGCTGCTTCGCCGCCTGGCATGGACCGGAGCCGGCCTGGCCCTCGGCCTCATCGTGCTCGGGGGGGTCGTTCGCATCACCGGCTCAGGCATGGGCTGTGGCGACCACTGGCCACTCTGCGACGGAGAGTGGTTCCCCCCGCTGGATCTCCCCACCCTGATCGAGATCGGCCACCGCTGGGCGGCGGCACTGGTGAGCATCGTAGTCCTCGCCACTGCCGCGGTGGCGTGGCTGAGACACCGGTCAGATCGCAACCTGAGAGATCCCGCAACCCTCGCGGCCTTGCTCCTCGTAGTCCAGGTGTTGCTCGGCGCCGTTACCGTCAAGCTCTCGTTGCCTCCCTGGGTCGTCATCATCCACTTTGCCAACGCGATGGCGCTGCTTGCGGTGCTTATCGTGACGGCGTTGCGGGCCACCGAACCGAAGGCCAACGTCCCCCTTCAACGCCACAATGCACATCGTCTGGTACTGGGCGTTGCGGTGTTCGGGTTCGGGGTGATTCTCTTCGGCGCCCAGGTCGCTAATTTCGGCGCTGGCCTGCTCTGCCTGGGACTGCCTCTCTGTAATGGCGCCATTCTGCCACCTGCCAGCCCCCTGGCGTCGCTGCACTGGACTCATCGGGTGCTCGCGTTCGCCTTTCTGGCCCTCCTGCTGTTGCTCACCATCCGGCTGGGAAAACGGGCTGATCCCAGTGGCAGGATGCTGCGCCGGTGGGTGATGATCGTGTTGGCGATCGCGCTATTGCAGATCGGTGTAGGAGCGGCGATGGTGCTCCGGCTCTTGCCGCCGGAGCTGCGGGTCGCTCATCTGCTGGTGGGGACGTGCCTGTGGGGAGCGCTTGTGGTGTTGGCGTTCTACTCCAGCCGCACCCCGGCGCAGGCACCGGCCGCTGACCCAGACCAGGCGGCCCGTCCGACCCTTCTGGCCGACCTCATCACCCTGACCAAGCCGAGGATCATCTCCCTCCTGTTGGTGACCACGGTCGCGCCGATGTTCATCACCCCGGCCGGTCTCCCCTCGGTTTCTCTGGTCCTGTGGGTGGTGCTCGGTGGCTACCTCATGGCCGGCGGCGCCAACGCCATCAACATGTGGTTCGACCGCGATATCGACACCAAGATGAGCCGGACTCGCCTGCGCCCCATTCCGGCCGGCCGGATCTCCGCGGCTGCGGGCCTGGGCTTCGGCATTGGCCTGGGGTTACTGGCCTTTGCGGTCTTCTGGTACCGGGTGAACGCGCTCAGCGCCTGGTTGGCGCTCGGCGGGCTGCTGTTCTACGTTTTCATTTATACCATCTGGCTCAAGCGCTCCAGTCCCCAGAACATCGTCATCGGCGGGGCCGCTGGCGCCTTTCCTCCGCTGGTGGGCTGGGTCTCGATGACCGGCCGGCTGGACCTGGCGGCCATCTACCTGTTCGCCATCGTCTTTTACTGGACCCCACCCCACTTCTGGGCCCTGGCACTGATCAAGCAGGGCGAGTACGCCAAGGCCGGAGTGCCGATGCTCCCGGTAGTGCGAGGGGAGAGACGGACCAAGTTCGAGATGCTGGCCTATACCCTGATCCTGCTTCCACTCACGCTGATGCCGGCCTTCTTCGGGGCGCTGGGCCTGTTCTATGGCGTCGCTGCCGCCATCCTGGGAGGCCGGCTGCTCTGGTACTGCGTCCGGCTCCTGCGGGAGCGCGGCACCACTCCCCTGGCCTGGCGGATGTATCGCTACAGCCTGCTGTATCTGGCCCTCCTCTTCGTGGCCATGGGCGTCGACCGGGCTCTTCCCTTCGGTCATTGGATTGCACCCGCCAAGGTGTTCATCCTGGACCAGCCCGAGCGCGAGCTAGCCACCCCCACGGGCGTGCAGCACGCCCACTGACGGCATGACCTCCGGAGCTACAGCCTCCAAGCGGCGCCTGCCTCCACCGGGGCGCCTGACCCGTCTGTGGCCGCGGGTGCGGCCCTTTCGCGGCATGCTTAGTCTGGCTGCCCTGACTCTCGTGGCCAGTGCTATCCTCGGTCTGGCGTTTCCGATGGTCGTCCGTTTTCTGCTCGACGCCGCGTTTGTCCGGCAGAACCGGGCCATCCTCGATCGGATTGCCATTGGTTTGGTGATCCTGTTCAGTGTTCAAGCCGTGCTCAATTACGCGCAGACCTACCTGTTGAGCGCAGTGGGCGAGCGGGCGGTGGCGGGCCTCAGACGGGAGCTGTTTGCCAAGCTGCTGGAAATGCCGCCCGGATTCTTCGCCGAGCGCCGGACCGGAGAGCTCACCAGCCGACTCACCACCGACATTGGATTGCTGCAGGGAGTGCTGAGCCACCAGATCGCGGAATTCTCCCGCCAGATCCTGGCCCTGGTCGGCGGCATCATCCTGCTCACCTTCATGCAGCCGCGGCTCACTCTGACGGCGTTGGGTGTGGTTCCGCTGGTGATCGGCTCGGCGCTGTACTTCGGACGGCGGCTCCGCCGAATGACGGTGGGAGTGCAGGACAAGGTAGCCGAGGCCACGGCGGTGGCGGAGGAGGCGTTCAGTCAGATCCGGACGGTGCAGAGCTTTGTGCAGGAGCCAGCGGAGCGGGAGCGCTACGGCGAGCGAATTGGGGGGAGTGTAAAGGCGGCTCTGGTTCGGGCGCGCATTCGGGGCGTGTTCTTCGGGGTACTGACCTTCTCGACGTTCGTGGGCATCGTCTTCGTCCTGTGGCAGGGCGGCCTGCTGGTGTTGGAGGGCCGGCTCACGCCTGGGGAGCTGGTGCAGTTCCTCCTTTATACCATCACCATCGCCGCCGCCATCGGAGCCCTGGCGTCGTTCTTCAGCAGCTATCAGGAGGCGGTCGGCGCCGCGGAACGAGTCTTCGAGATTCTGGAGATGCAGCCGTCCATTGCCGACCCGGCCACCCCAGCAACGCTCGCGTCACCGGCCCGGGGGGCGGTCGCCTTCGAGGGTGTCTTCTTCCGCTATCAAAGCGATCAGTCGCTCCCCTGGATCATCGACGGTATCGACCTGCGCTGCGCGCCGGGAGAAGTAGTCGCACTGGTCGGCCCCTCCGGCGGGGGGAAGACCACCCTGGTGTCACTGCTGCCCCGGTTCTGGGACGTGGACCGGGGCCGGGTGCTGCTCGATGGGAACGATGTCCGGGACCTCCGGCTGGCCGATCTCCGGGGCGCCATCGGCATCGTGCCGCAGGACCCGGCGCTGTTCAGCGGCACCATTCGGGAAAACATCGCCTACGCTCGGCCCGGCGCATCCAACGAAGAGGTGGAGGCAGCGGCTCGGGGGGCTCATGCCCACGAATTCATCGAGCGGCTGCCCGCTGGATATGAGACGGTCGTGGGCGAGCGGGGGATCAAGCTCTCCGGCGGACAGCGGCAGCGGGTGGCGATCGGCCGCGCGATCCTGAAGAATCCGGCGGTGCTGATCCTGGATGAGGCCACCAGCAATCTGGACACCGAGAGCGAGCAGCTGATCGAGGACGCCATGGCCAAGCTTCTGGTCGGCCGCACCACTCTCATCATCGCCCATCGGCTCAGCACCGTTCGCCGGGCCGACCGCCTGGTGGTGCTGGACCACGGCCGCATCGTCGAGGAGGGCTCCCACGCCGACCTGCTCGAGCTGGGAGGGCTGTATGCCCGGCTCTACCGGCGGCAGTTCCGGGAGCCCGAGATGCCTCTGGTCTCGGCGTTGGACGACACCGGTAGTTAGCACAAACCCCCGCCGAGCATCGCGGGGGTTTGTTGTTCGATTCCAGCCAGCAGATCTTACGGCGTGACGGTTACCGTGACATCCCTGGAGAGCCCTGCCGCAGTTACGGTGAAGGTCGTGGCACCGGCGGTTCCCCCGGTGACTACGAAGCGCGCCTGGTGACCGATATCAACGGGTGGCACAGTTTGCGTCGGAAGAAAAGTATTGTCTCGTGTCACCGTTATGCCGGCCCCCTGGGTGGCGTCGAACGTGGCTGCCAGGCTCTGCCCATCTTCATCTACCACGCTGACCACGACACCCTTGCTGGCTCCCACTGCTACGGTGAGCTCTGTGGGATCGGCCACAATCAAGGTTGGCTTACCCGAGTTGTTCGTCGGGTCACCCGAGCAGGCCCAGATTCCCGCCAACAACCCGAGCAACACCGAACAACGCGTCAACCGTTGCATAGCTCATCACCTCGGTTCAAGAGAACGTAGCTTCTTAGTGTTAGAACTGTGATCCGGGGTCGATCTTCACGAGATCGACGCCCAGGAAACGGCTGATATCCTGCACCACATCGAGACCCAGGACCTGTTGCCAGTTCGATAACCCCGGCTCTTGCAAATCATTCGAGTGAAGCAGATTGTAGGCTCCAAACCCGGTTCGGTCGGAAAATATGTAGTAGCGTCCTTTACCCCGGCTGTAGCGCCAGACTTCGTAGGGCGGCGCGTTCCCCTGTTGAGTCCTCCGAAGCACCTCATCCGGAACGCCATTTCTGGTGTATACCTTGCCCCGGTCGGTTTTCCATCCGGGGGTGGCGGCTCTGCCGCCCTCCCTATATGTCTTGCCGGCGAAGGCGATGGCGGAGTAGAACTGCTCCCTCGCCTCATTGCGCGTGGTGCTCGGATTCGGATCTCTGCGGGCCCAGAACTCGGACAAGAATCTCCGCTTGGCCGGCAGGCTGAGCTTGTCGTTGTAGACCGACAACTCACCCGACCTCGCGATCAGCACCAGCGGTTCCTCGGCGTCGTCCAGCTCCTTCTGGTTCATGTCCGCGAAGTAGCCCACGTCGGTGATCCGCTCCGCCGCCTTGGCGTCGGCCGCTTTGGCCATAGTCTCGGCCAGATCCGCCATCTCAAACGGGGCTGACCGCTCCAGCTTCTGCCCGTCCAACGCCAGCCCGGTGGTGAGCTGGTACCGACCCGGCGGCAACCCGGTGAGGTCGAGCGCACCGGTCAGCATGCCACCGCCCTTGGGGAGCTGCGCAACTGAGCCGGGGGTCGAAACCATCACCTTGCCGGTCGAATCCTTCACCGTCACTGCGAGCCGGGCGCTGTCTGCCTGCTCATTGTAGGTCTCCAGCAGGTAGAACGCCTTGGACCGGAGCGGTGTGAGCAGCAATTCCGCCGACGCGGTGATCAGGAGCTTGCCCTTTCGGATTTCGCCGCTGCCAGGAAGCGTGTCTCCCGGCCCCGCCTCCCGGATATCGGGCGCGAGCAGCAGATCGGAGAGCGGCGGCTCGTTGGAAAAGCCTTCCAGCGTAACGTTGGAGCCCAATCTGCGGCCGGATACGGAATCGGTGACCTCGATATCGAGGCGATAGCGTCCCGGAGCCAGAGCGAAGTCCAGTATCTCCAGCGCGGACACCCCCCGTTGCCTCACGGCCGATGGGGCATGGCCGTCCCAGGCGTTCTGCACCAACTCCAGCCCGGTCGAATCCCGCACCTTGACGGCCACATGGTACGTCAGCCCGCCCGGTGGGGCCGTGGATCCGGCGTCGAGCAAGGTGTACGGGATCTGGATGAACACCTTGACCTGAGTCTGACGCGCATCGGCCCGGTAAAACCGCACCGCGTTCACCGCCAGGCTTTCCTGTCCTTCGGGCGGTGGGAGCCACGCCGGAGTGAAAGCGGCGAGGCCAGCGATGGTGAATAGTTTGAGAGCTGTCACGTATGTCCTGCACGCGGGAGGCGGCTGACCGCCCCCCGCATGGTGATCGCCTTACCAGCCGACCGAAAGAGTGAAGAAATTGGTGCCGCCGAGTATGCCGAGGTACTTGTAGGCATAATCGACGCCCAGACTGAAATTGCCGGTGCCGTAGTTGACGCCACCGCCGAACGCCAGACCTTGCAGGTTCTCCTCATCGGTCATCGCCGTTAGCGTCGGGTCGGTTACCTGGATGTTGTTCGCCGGAGCGTAAGTGTAGCTGCCTCGGAGAGCCACTCCGAACGGAGAGCCACCCAGCTGGTTCATGGCCCATTCGCCACCGGCGGCAAAGCCTGCCCGGTTGTTGTTGGACTGATTGAAATCGGACAGTACGGTGAGCCGATTGCTGGCGCCGGTGAGCAGATCATACGCCAGACCTACCCGGAAGACGGTCGGCAACGGAAAGCCCTTTGTCTTCAGCTGGGACGGTTGGGGTAGTTGTGGTGGCTCGGCACCGGCCGTGGGGTCTGCCGGATCGCGCGGCGTGTTCACATCGAGCGCGTTGCCCTTGTAGGCCAAGTTGGTGCCCAAGTTGGCGAGCACGAAGGAGAGCCGGATCGGGTGATTGTTGAGCTCGGCGTGGAAGTTGGTGCCGAAGTCCACGGCGAATGCGTTGGCGCTGACCTCACCCAGCTGGTCGGACACGAACTTGGCGGTGAAACCGGCCGAGAACCGGTCGGAAAAGTTCTGCGCGAAGGTCAGGCCGGCAAAGGTCTCGCTGACCGAGTACACCGAACCGGTTCCGTCCGGCTGATCCACGGTGTAGACCTGCTGGTTGTCGAATCCGAAGGTTCCCAGCTGGATGCCGAACGTCCGGGATCCGCCAGAGAAGGGGAAGGCAATGCCGCCCCAGCTGTAGCGGGTATCGGCGACATAACTATAGGTGCTGAAGCTGGCTCCGGGGCGGGCCAGCAGCGCCGCACCGCCGGGATTGTAGTAGAGTGAGCTCACGTCGGTGGCGATGGTCGCAAAGGCATCGCCCAACGCGGTGCCCCGGGCGCCCGCTCCAAAGAGCAGGAATTCCGCGGCCGTAGTGCCGAACGGAGTGTTGTCGGGATTGGTTACGTTTTGCGCCTGGATCACCCCGGGCGAGCTGACCAGTAGGCCGGCCGTCAACGCCAACCCCAGTGCTGAATTACGACTCATGGTTCTATCTCCTGGAGAGGGAGCGGCGGAGCCCGGATGGGCCCCGCCACCCACGCGTGGACTACTGGGCAAAGTTGACCACGGTGAAGCGACCAATCCTGCGGGCGCCACCGGCTTCGATGTGATAGAAGTACACGCCGCTGGCGACCACCTGGTTATTGCGATTGCGCACATTCCAGGTCTCATCACCGCCCAGCGTCGTGGAGTTGTGCTCCAGGATCGATACCAGCACGCCGCTGGACGAGTAGATGCGGATGATGGCCTGGGCCGGCAGGTTGACGAACTTGATGATCTTGTCCGTCGTGGTGGTCTCGAAGCTGCTGGTCACGTAGTACGGATCCGGGACGGTGTGGACCGCCTTCAGATCGTTCGACGTGCTGGCCAGTACCTGGGTTGGCTGGGTCACACTGAAGTTGACATTCAACCCAGGGACCACAGGTGACCGTGTGCTTGGGTTAAAGCTGTAACCGGCAGGCGCAGCCGAGGCCGGGTTGGTTGCAGCGCTGACCCTACCGCTATAGGTCCGAAGAGTCCAGACCGTTCCGGCAGCTGGCAACGCCCCGCCAGTCAGCTGGAAGATGTAGCGTTCACCGTTGATGTAGAGGCCGAACCCCTGGCCAGTGGCGACATAAGGTACGCTCAACCCGGCACTACTACCGGCATACGAAGTGGAAACCGGACCAACTGTTGGCGCGCCGACCATTGGCTTGGCTTGAGAGGGATCCGTTGCCCCGTTCGCCCCCACATTCTCCGCCCAGTAGGCAGCAACTCCGGGAATGAAGTTGAAGTCTTCCCAGCTGATCACGCCGTCACCGTCTCCATCTACAATGAACCCGTAGCTGGCTCCGACATCGGGTGCGAACAGGACGGGAACATGGTGGGTCACATCTCGCACTGACGCCACAGCGCCTGCGGCGCCCCAGGTTAGCTGGACATCCGCCTCCCGGCTGAGGCCGGCGAACCCATAGCCGAAGAACTGCATGACTCCGCTGTTGGCTGGAGGCTGGCCGTCAGGGGTCACCGGGTCCTGATCGACGTGGTTGATCGGTGCCCAGACGGAGTCGACGCCATCAAGATGACCGACGCGGATGCTGACAGCGGGGTGGTTGACCGTCTCGTCCGTCCCGCTGAACCATCGCGACCCACCCGGAGACACGGCGGCGGCGCAATTGGTCTCGGTGCCTACACAGACTGGATTGGCACCATTATTACCGATTCTGCCACGCCGAGCGGCCTGGCCCTCAAAGGACGACCAGTCGATGTACTGATGGCTAGTGATACCGATGGCCGCATTAGCGGCCCCGGTGCCTGCCGGTATGCCGAAGCGGCTGGCCACATTGGCGTCGGGCAGAACCGGCAGCGCTCCAACTGTGGCCGAGAGATCAGGACTTGGGTCGCCGAGGCCGGTCCAGACCGGCAATGGCTCCGGGACGACGAACGAGCTCTTAGTGCCTCCCCGGTCGAAGGTCGCGTAGAACACATAGCATGACCCCAGCGAGTTACTCTGGCCGGCGCAGGATGGATCCGAAGTTGAGCGCCCTTTGACTGAGTCGATGGTGGCCGTCAGGCTCAAAGACGGCAGTAACACCGGCACCAGCGGAGCGAAGGTACCAGAGACTCCGTTAGTCGGAGGAGGAGACCCGATGAACCGACCAGAGGCTGGATCGATATTCCACGCGGCGGAGGGGTCGAGCTCCACTCCATCGTCGCCGGATATCGTGCTCGACAATGAAGCGGATTGGACGTTGCTGGCAACCTTCACCGGGGTAACCGCCTTCGTTACTCGTTGAGATTCCAGCGAGCCGGGTGCGGACGTAAACGAGTTAACATCGAATGAGGTGACCGAGTAGAAGTACCGCACGTTGTTCCGCGGCGCGGAGAGCAATCCGGAGCCGTCATCGGTGAAGGCAAACGGCACTCCAGTATCAGCCAATGGCGGGAAGTGGGTTCCGCCGCCGCTGACCGCGGTATCGGACTGCACCACCAGAGCCTGGCCATTGGCGAGAGCTACCCGGCCACCGTTCTTGATCTGGATGATATCGCCGACCAGCGGAACCGTGTCGGCCACGGTATAGGGTGACCCTGGTGCCGGCACGGTAAAGGTGCACTCAGCGTCCGGAACAACGGTCGGCAGCTCTGGAGCGCACGTGGCCCGCGGATTCACGAACCCACGGAAATCCAGAATGCTGGTCCCGGCATAGTCGAACTGAGCCAGGAGCTCGAGAGTATTGGGCGAGTCGGTCCGGCCCCGGTAGATGCGGTAGCCTTCGACGTCGTTCTGCCGGTAGTTGGGGTCGTACAACGGATTGGGCAGCACGTTCCCCGCCGTGTCTGTTGTAGTCGGCTGGGTGGCCACCTGGAAGAACGGGTCGCCGGTGGTCTCAGAGACCGTGGGCTTCCACAGGATGGAAACCTGGTTGTCGCCCGGCACCAGGTAGAACTCCGGCGCCTGCGGGGCGAATGGCAGCAGGAACTTGAGGTTGAACACCGTCTGCGCCACAATCGCCTTCTGGAGCAGGGAGCGGGGCACCAGGTTCTTGAAGTCTTCCTGGGTGACCGGGTTGCCGGCGGTCGCGGAGATGCCGCGATAGCCCATGGCGGAGTCCACGGCATTCACGTTGTCGTTGCCCGGACCCGCGGCGGCCAGCTGCCCCGGATTCGGCGTCATGGTCACCGGACACGGGATGTTGGGGCACTTCCCGGTGGCCACTGGCGCCGCAAAGATGTAGGCCACGACGATGGTGGCCTGTCCTCCCGGGGCCAGCTGCAGCGGGCCGCTGGACTGGAACGTCCGCGCGTCCGACGGCTGCGGGTTGACGAAGCAGAGGTGGGTGATCGCCGGGTTGCCGGTGTTGCATTGCGGGTCGTTGGCACCCAACTGCCCTGAGATATAACGGTAGAGCTGTGCGGTGCTGACCGGGTCGGGGAACGATCCCCGGTTCGTGGTCATGCCCGCCAGCACCGTTCCCGCTTCGGCACCGCTCGGCAGAATTGGACTCCGCAGATACTTGGTGCCGACGAAGCCGGGACCCGGAAGGAACGGAGGCCCGTGGATGGCCGGATCGAACACGTTGCCCGGCGCCGGGGCAAACTTCTCGTGGTACGTGACGGCCAGGTTGAAGGCGTTATTGAACGTGGCGTAGTTGGCGCCCGCCGCAGCGGTCACGTCCTGGTCGGCCGCGAACGCCATGAAGACGTTCTGCAGGGAATAGCCGCCCGCTGGAATCGTGATCCCGAAGGCAGCCTCATTTCGGCTCTTGAACTCCTGCGCCTTGGCCAGGAGAATGCTTTTCAGGGCGGGACGCACCCCGGAGGCGTCATAGGCCGCCGGGTCGGTCGCGGTGATGTTGTAGAGCGTATAAATGAAGTAGATGATGTCCTGGTTGCCCGCCGGAAAGTTCCAGGCCAGGCCGCGGGTCTCGACCGCCACTCCCAGAGGGTGGGGCCGGCCCGCCAAAGCTGTGGGGTTACCGTCCCAGGTCAGGAACCAGACGTCGCCCTGCGACGCGCTATTGGTGCCCTGGAGCAGCGGGTCAAATACCGCCGCGCCGGGATCAGTCCCGCCCGGTACCTTGGCGAAATCCGGCCAGGCGTTGGCATCTTCCGGGTCGCTGGCGTTATAAATGGGCTCGATCTGCTCTCCGTTCGACTTACCGGCGCCGTCGAAGAAGAAGGCGCCGGTGGTGTCGCCGGCCCAGCCGGCGACCTCGGGGCCGATGATGCCGGCAATCGAGATGCCGGAGTTGAAGGTGTACTGATTGTTGGTGCCCTTGGGCCAGACCGACCCTGGGATGGTGGACGAGCCGGTGGAGTCCACGCAGATCTGGCCGTTGGAGATGAGTCCGCAGGTGACCTGATTGACCCGCAGTGATCCTCCGGCCCGGGCGAAGAGCCGGAAACCGGGCTTTTTCACCGTGGGGTCCGGCTTCGTGGCCGCGGCGGAAATGGCGGGAACCACCGCGAGCCCCAAGGCCGTCAAACAGGTCCAGATCATCGTTCGCCGACCAAAGAATGAATTCATTGCATCCTCTCTATAAGATGGCGGATCCCAGCCAGCCCGGGCTTTCAGACCAAGCCCGGGATGGCCAGGTGTCCGCGATCAGAAGTTGACTTCGACGCCGAGGCGGACCTGCCTCGGCCGGTCGGTGAAGAAATTCCGGCCACGGAACGACTGATAGAAAGCAGTGAAGGCCCGGTTCTGCTCGTCTGGCGTGTAGATCCCATCTCCGTTGCCGAACCGCTGCTCGACCCGGACCAGGTACACGCAGGACGGTGCTGCCGAGGCGCCATTGGCACTGGTATAGCCACCGCACCCACTCGCGCCGGCCCCGGAGAATCTCAAATCGATATCTCCGGTGGTAGCGTCGAGCAGCCCGTTCTGATTCGCTTCGCCCTGTAATGCTCCGGCAGCGATGGCCGAATCCGCGGTAAACTCGACGGCGTTGGTGATATCGTTGGTGCCCATGTAACGGCGGATGATGTTGGTGAAATTCAGGATGTTTCGTACGTCGGCATACGCGGTCAGGTTGAGACCACCCAACCCGAACCCCTTGGTAAAGCGCATATCCAACGCCTTGAATGCCGGCAGCCTCACGCCGTTGATCTCGCTGGTAAAGTCACCGGTGGAGCAAGGGGCTATTGGAGTTGAATTATCCACCGCAATCAGCACGCTATTCTCCGCGGTGTTTACGCAGCTGCTGTAGGCCGTGCCGCTGGTGTACCGGCCGGTGGCGTAGACCCCGAAGTTGCCGAGGATCGAGCCCACCGTGGTGCCCTTCTTCCAGTCAGCCGGGAAGGTCAGGCTGCCGGCCAGAGCGATGGTGTGGGGCCGACTCGAGGCCGTGGCCAGGATGGCCTGCGGCGGCGGAGTGTTGCCTCCCGCCAGCGCGCTCACGATGCGAGAGCCGAACGCGATGTAGGTGAGCGGGTCGTCACCGGTGTTCTTGGCCTGCTGGTAGGTGTAGGCCAGGGTCCCGGAGAAGTAGTTCCCGAACCGCCGGTCCAACCGAACGTCGATGCCGCGGGTATTTCCGAAATCGGCGTTTTGCAGGACCCGAACCTCTTTGGGTACGCCAGCAGCAGTGGGATCGGAAAGCTTGACGGTCCGACCCGCAGCATCGGAAAGCACGTCCCGGTTATACGCGGCGATGTCGAGCACCATGTCGTCGCTGAAGGCGTGACGGACGCCAAACTCGAACGCGATGGTGCGCCCGAAATCCAGGTCACTGCCGTACAGCTGGTTGGGGTTGGTGGTATTGAGGTCGGTATTGATGCCGGTCAGCATAGCACCGAAGTCCGGGGCCTGCACCTGGTGGGCGTAGGAGAGCCGGAAGTTGGTGCGCTCGGTGACCGGGAACGATACCTGCACGTGCGGGCTCAGGTAGTGATGGCTCTTATCCCGAACCAACAGGGCAGTGGGATTCGCCGGATCGAAGCCCGGCGCGGTGGAGATGACCGGGAAGGGAGACGGCCTCAGGGCCCGGCTATCGTACCAGTCGTAGCGCAAGCCCCCGACCACGACCACATCACCGAGGTCCAGCCGGTCCTCGACATACCCGCCCCAGCGGACCGGCTTCTCCTTATAGGCATCGGAGAATAGCTCGCTGGTCAGCTCCACCCCGAAGTACTGGAGATCGTACTTGGTGAACTCGCCACCAAAGCGGAGCCGGTTGTAGCGGTCGAACTGCCAGTCGAGGTTGGCCTTCCCCAGCAACCGGTTCTCCTTATAGAGCGACATGATGTTCCCGTTGCCTCCGGGACCACCGCTCTCCTCGCCGGGGAATCCAGCATCAGGCCGCACGCTGGTGCGGTTGGCTGGGGCCATGCCGTACGCGTTGGTCCGGTACTGGAAGGTCGGAATGAAGACGCTGAGGTCCTCCAGCGGAATCGGCCGCCGGCGACTCCCCGAGGCGTTGGTCCGGAAGTTGTTGATCAGTTCGTCGTTGATCGGGAAGTTGTCGAGGTTATAGAGGAAGTCGAGCCCCCCGATCATGAAACCGCTGAACGGATCGAGGCTGCTGCGATAACCCTTCTCGCTCAGCGGCGAGGAGATGGTCCGGTCCTGTTGGTAGGAAAGATAGGACTCAAGTGCCAGCGCCCGCTCGGTCGACTTGGTGAGCTGCTGGGTCCAGTTGAGCGTGAGAACGTTGCTCCAGTTCCGGTAGCCGAACTGATTCTGCGGATTGGTCAACGACGGTATTACGAACGTCGCGTAGTTGAGGTCCGACCCGGTGAGCCGGCCCTGGTCCTGGCTCCTGAGTCCGGAGAGGCTGAGGCGAGACCCACTGCCGTAGCTGTAGTTGAGCTTGGCGGAGGCCTGGTACTGGGAGCGGG
The DNA here is from genome assembly GCA_041500125.1 of Gemmatimonadota bacterium. Lineage (GTDB taxonomy): Bacteria > Gemmatimonadota > Gemmatimonadetes > Gemmatimonadales > GWC2-71-9 > CAVVWJ01. The sequence goes on along the minus strand of JBGQLP010000011.1, from coordinate 53,753 downwards.
CGGTCTGCGGCAGGCGGCCGCCTTTGCAGCTCACGCCGTAGTTGCTCGCAATCCCGGTATTGGGGCTCGAGCTGAAGCGATTGCAGTCACCGGTGACGAGGGCGAACTGCCGCACCGGCACGATCGTCGTGTCCAAGCCGTCCGTCGACGGTACCGCGACAGTCGTATCGATACCGGCTGGAAGAAAGAGCTGCAGCTTGTCGGCGTCCTTCCCGGTGGGGATCGACTGCTGGCCCGAGAGGGTGCCGGACAGATAGAAGGTCAATCCATTGATGCCGGCGGGTCCGCCAAAGCCTCCGGTGACCCGGTTGAGGCCAAGGTTGGAAGAGCCGGAGGCAAAGTCGTTCTCGTAGCCCAGAGTTCCGCTGTACTTGGGCCCGCCGGTCTTGGTCTCGATGGAGATGACGCCGGCCTGCGCGTTGCCGTACTCGGACGAGGTGGCGCCGGTCGTGACCGAGGCCTGCTCGAAGGCGTCGGGGCTGACCTCGACCTGAGTGCCGGGGCCCCGGAAGACCGACTGGAAGGCGTTGCTCTGACTGGTTCCTCTATAGCCGGCGCCCACCGGAACACCATCGATAATGGTGGCATTCTGGTCGACCCGTCCGCCGCGAACGGAAAGCTGGTTGGTGGTCCGGCTGGCCACCACGCCCGGCTGCAGCGCCAGCACGTTGTTGATCCGGTCGACCGGCAGCTTGGCCACCACCTCACCGTCGAGCCGCTGCTTCGAGGTCACCTCGTCGCGCGGCACCAGCGGCTGAGTCTGGGTGACGACGGTGATCTCCTGAATCTGAACCGCCGTCTGCTCCAGCTGGATATCGACGGTGCTGGTCTGCCCTGCCAGAGCTTTGACCCCGTCGACCTGGGTCGACTTGTACCCAATAAAAGCGGCCCGAACACTGTAAGTCCCGGCCGGCACGTTGTTGATGAAGTAGTATCCCTGGGGATTGGTAAGGGCGTTAAACGCCGTCCCCACGATGAACACCTGCGCGTTGGCAATCGGTGCGCCCGCTTGGTCACGCACCCTGCCTTCGATTTTACCAGTCGAGCCCTGCGCGAGGAGCGACCCGGCCCCAAAGCCCAGTGCGACTGCCGCGAGCGCGAAGCGTCGCGCGGCGCGTGCGAAGGCGCTGACACAGCTTTGCTTCATGGAAACGTCCTCCAAAGGCGTGGACCTACAAGTACTGCCAGCTTGGAGAGGAAGGCGCACACGCCTTCCCGTGGGCCCGAAGGCCTACTTCGGAATGCGACTGCGCGGGATGACAGCCTGCATGGTGTGATGGGGACGGCGTAATACCGCTCGACCTGCGTGACATGCAACAACAACGCGACCGCGGCCCGGTCGGCTGCCTAATATGAAGTCGCAAAAAACCGGTGTCAAGGAAAAGTCACCGGGTCAGGTCCACTGTTTGCTCCCGATGTAACTCTCTGAAACCCGCAAAGTTGCCCGATGAAACACGGGCGGCTCCAACTCCCGTTGTTCGGACGAAACCGCCAACGCGAGGTATGAGATTTGGTGCGGGTCGGCAGCGTTTTCCGCGGCGCGTCAACCGGTGTCGCGGAGCTGTAACCTGGCTGGACGCGATCTTACTGCGGAAAGTGGATTTTGGTAAGAGGTGGGTTTGGGGAGGGTATGGAGGCGGGTCGCGGAGCTGGGAGTCAGGAGGCTAGGCGTCACTCGTAATCATCTCCACCTGCGGCTCTCGAGGAGTCACTTCAGGCCCGCCACTCCCCATGAAGACATTGACCTCGCTCCTGATGCCAAAAGCTCCCGGCAGGTAGATCCCTGGCTCCACCGAGAACCCAACCCCCGGCACGAGCCGGCGATCATCGTGGGTCTCGTAGTCGTCCAGGTGAGGCCCGGAGCCATGCAGATCCCGATCGATCGAATGTCCGGTTCGATGCACGAACGATTCGCCGTAGCCCGCGGCTTCGATCACGCGCCGGGCCGCGCGGTCGGCTTCGTGCCCGGCAATGGGGCGCCGCTCCGCAACCGCGTGGGCGATCGTTTGAATGGCCGCGTCCCGGGCCTCGCGGACCGTGCGCCAGACCTCGGCGACGCGATCGGGTGGCCGCCTCCCGGCGTAGCCGATCCAAGTCTGATCGGCAAACACCGTGGAATGACTCTTCCCCGCCCACAAATCGAGCAGCACCAGGTCGCCCTCTTGCAGGACGGCGTCGCTGCCGGCGTGGGGCTCGTAGTGCGGCTTGGCCGAGTTGGCGCCGAAAGCGACGATGGGAGGGTCGTCGAACACCAGGCCCCGCGCCTCTACGTCCGCCATCACCCTGGCCTGCAGCGCCGATTCGGTGAGTCCTCTGCCGGGCTGCCGAACCGCCCAGGTGAGCGCCTCCCGAGCCACCGCCGCGAGGATCTCCGCGGCCTGTCGGTGGTCCTCTGCTTCAGCGGGACTCCACTGGGCGGCGAAGCGCGACACCAGGGCCCCGGAAGGCACCACCTTGGCACCCAACCGGCGAAGGAGCTCGATCACGCCGTAGGGAACCCGGTCGAGATAGGGCACCGCGTCTTCGGGCGAGATCTCCATCGCGAGCGTACGTCCTGCCACCAGGGGAGCCAGCGCCGCGTGCAGCTCGCTCCAGCGAGCATAGGGGATGACCCGGCCGGGAAAGTCTTTCAACCCCTGGAGCTCGATCTTGTGCGCCACCGCGACCGGCTCCCCCTCCCGGGGCAGGAGCACGAACAGTCGTCGAGTGTTCATGCCGCTCAGGCCCAGCACCCGCACCGCAACCGGATTGAGCCCATGAAAGGCAAACAGCAGCCAGCCGTCGACTCCCGCCTCGGTCAGCGCTTCCTTGAGTTCCGCACGATCGATCACTCGTATACCTCCGCGGCTGCCGTCCGCCACATGCAGGCATCATCGCCCCGCGCGCGGCAGCGTTCGTGGACCAGCGCGCCCTCGAACCCGGTGAGGCTGCGAAGCAGCTCCTGGTACACCGAACCGTAGAAGGCGCAGGCCTCACCGGTCGGCAGGGCGACGATCGTTATCGGCGCCTTCATGCTCACCTCGAGGGCCTGGGGCCGGGACTTGAGCTCAGCGTCGAAGATGGCTTTCGCCAGCCGCGAGGCGCTGCGGAGCGCGAGCCTCCGGGCGACGCCAGGGGGGGAGACTTTGACCAGCGTGCGGGAGGAACGGCTCCGGGTCTTCGCCGCGTAGCGGGCCGCCCGCCGGCCGGCGTCGGCAAACACCAGCGGGGCATCATTGCGGCGGCCCACCAACCGGAGCACCGAGACGGTCTCATCGAGCTCCACCGAGCCGCCCCGGTCAGCGGCCTGCCGGTAGCGTTGGATCTGCGCCGCGACGGTGGGACTGAGGCCGAGTCTCCGGACCACGATCTCTTCGGCGAGCTCGTCCAGCCCGTCTTCCACCGGGGTGTCGAGGTTTCGGATCGCCTCTAGCAGGCTGAGCGGGATAAGGGCGGGAATGGAGGATTTGGGCACGGTATTCGGCGCGGAAATTAGCTTGCCACCGGCATGCCAGCCAGTGGTGGGAGGGAACTGGTCATCGGGAGCGGGCCGTAAATTGTGCGCGGCGATCTGGTCATCGCAAACGAACCGGGGCTACATTGCTCCTATGGTCGAGCCCTTCACGGCGGGACGCTCGTTCGACGACGAGGCCCTGCCCCACCTCGATGCGCTCTACCGCGTAGCCCTCCGGCTCACGGCAGATCCGACCCTGGCTGAAGATCTGGTCCAGGACACGATGCTGAAAGCCTATCGTTCCTGGCGGCAGTATCGTCCGGGCACGAATGCCAAGGGCTGGCTGCTGACCATTCTCCGCAACACGTTCATCAATGATTATCGCCGCCGCAAGCACGAGCCGGTGGCCATGGATCTCGATCTGGTCGAGCCCCACGCCATTGACCGCTCACCCCAGGAGACCGATCCGGAAGGCAGCTTCTTCTCCCAGATCGTGGACGCCAAGGTCCTGGAGGCAATCGATTCCCTGCCGACCGATTTTCGCGAGGTTCTGGTTCTGAGCGATGTGGAGGGCATGCGCTACGCCGAGATCGCGGAAACGCTGAAGATCCCGGTTGGCACCGTGAAGTCCCGCCTGTTCCGAGCCCGGCACCAACTTCAAGCCGATCTGTACGCCCACGCCGTAGAAATGGGTTATATCCGACCGCGAGAGGCCCGCACATGAGCCAGGTCGACTGCAGAGAGGCCATGGCCAAGCTGGACGAGTACCTCAAACAGGAGCTCACTCCCGATCTGGCGGCCGAGGTGCGGCGGCACCTGGAGCACTGCCGACCTTGCTTCTCCCACGCCCGGTTCGAGGAAAACTTCCTTGCGATGATGGAGAGCTGCGGGCGCAAAGAGACCTGCCCCGAGAAATTGCGGGCCAAGATCCTGGCGGCGCTGAAGTCGGAGGCGAGGCGCGACTGAACTCAGTCACCCTCCCGGTGGCCGCGTTGGCCAGCGCCGGGGTCGTCGGGATAGCGTGGCGGGCCGGAACTCTTACCGGCACCGGAGCCGTGGCAGCCTGGACGGTCGGAGTCCTCGTGCTTCACGGCAGTGGCTGGGCGGGCGGCGCGGTGTTGGCCGCCTTTTTTATTTCGAGCAACCTGGTCTCCCGTGCGGCCGGCCAGGTACCCGGCGGCGACCTCGACCCCAAGGGCGACCGGCGCGACGTCTGGCAGGTCTATGCCAACGGCGGGCCGGCGGCGCTCGCCGCGCTGGCGGCACCCTCGCCCACCGGCCTTGCAATCTGGCTGGTGACCACCAGCCTGGCGGCCGCCGCCGCCGATACCTGGGCCACCTCGATCGGTGCTCGCAGCCGGGTGCCACCTCGGCTGCTGTGGTCCGGTCAGCCGGTACCGGTGGGCACCAGTGGCGGGGTTACCCTGGCTGGCTCCATGGGCGCCGTGGCTGGAGCTGCAATTGTCGCCGCCACTGGTGCCTTCTCCACTGGCCTCCCGTTGCTCTTCCCCGTCGCAACGCTGATAGGTTTCGCTGGAATGTTGGCGGATTCTCTGCTTGGCGGGCTCCTCCAGGGTCGCTTCCATTGTTCCCGCTGCGACCAGCCCAGCGAATGGCGAGTCCATCGGTGTGGCAGCGTTACGGTACGAAGGGCAGGACTCGCGTGGTTGAACAACGACGGCGTGAACTTCTTGGCGACCGCGCTCGCCGCGGGTGCCGGCTTAGCGGCCTGGCGGTTGCTTGACTGAACTTCCGGGCCAGACCGACGTCCTTATTGCCGGTGCCGGACCGGCGGGCAGCGCCACGGCCGCGTTCCTTGCCCGGGCCGGCTGCACGGTGCTCGCCATCGACCGTGCAGTCTTTCCCCGTGACAAGGCCTGCTCCGAGTACATGAGCCCCGAGACGGTACGGATCCTCAACCGTCTCGGCGTGGTGGAGGCGCTGGAAAGAGCGGGGGCGGTGGCGCTCGAGGGAATGAGAATCACTGCGCCGCTAGGAGCCACCGCCCACGGCAAGTTCGCTCTTGCCGGCCACCGCCCCTTCCGCCCCACCGGAATCTCTGTCTCCCGCCGGATTCTCGACCACCACCTGGTTGAGGCAGCCCGCTCCGCCGGGGCGGTCGTGATCGAGCAGGCCCGCGTCGAGGAGCTGCTCTACGATGGCGGCATCGTTGCCGGCGCGGTGGTACGGGACCGCACTGGGCAGCGACACTCCATTCGCGCCCGGCTCACGGTAGGAGCGGATGGGCTCCGCTCAGTAGTGGCCCGGCGAATGGGGCAGCGCAGCCATGGCAGCCCTCGCCGAGTTGCCTTCGTGGCCCACGTCGTCGGAGTGCAGAGCATGAGCCGGTCCGCGGAGCTCCATTTCGGCGAGTCAGGATACATCGGACTCAATCCCATCGGGCACGGCTGCACCAATGTCTCTCTGGTGGTGCCGGCCGAGCGCGCGGCGCCCGCTCGAGGTCGAGTAGAGCAGTTCTTCTGGGATATGCTCGGTGAATTTCCCGCCATTCGCGAACGGATTGAGCCGGGCAACGTGGTACGGCGGATCATGGCGACGGGCCCCTTCGCAGCCTGGTCGGGCCGGGTCGCGGCACCGGGAGCGCTCCTGGTGGGCGATGCCGCTGATTTTTTCGATCCCTTCAGCGGCGATGGCATTCACGCCGCGCTGCGGGGCGCCGAGTTGGTAGCCGAGACTGCGGTCCCGGCCCTCAGTCGCCTGGGTCCGCTTACGGTCGACCGCCTGGTCGAGTATCGCCGGATGCGGCGCCGGGTGTTTGCGGGGAAGTGGATGGTCGAGCGCATGATCGGGCTGACGCTGGGTTTCCCCCGCATTTTCGAGCGCGGCGTGGCTCGAATCGGCCGTCGGGATGGTATGGCCCACACACTCATCGGTGTCGCCGGGGGGTTCGTGCCCGCGAGCGCGGTGTTGAATCCTCTTTTTCTCGCCCGGATAGTCCTCTGAGCGCTCCCGACGTCGACCCGTCCCAGTTCCGGCAGCTGCTGGGCCGTTTTGCCACCGGGGTCACGATCCTCACGGTGACAACACCGGAGGGGCACCCGCTCGGCATGACCGCAAACAGTCTCGCATCGGTGTCACTCCGCCCACCACTCCTCTCCGTCTGTGTGGACCGCGCAGCCGCGATGCACGACGCTATCCTCCAAGCCAGGGAGTTCGTGGTGAACATCCTCTCCAGTCCCCAGGAGGCTCTCGCCCGGCGGTTCGCGGACCAGCACGAGGACCGGTTCGACGGGATTGGATACAGTCTGAGCCCCGAGGGGCTCCACCTGCTCGACGGAGCACTGGCCCACATCGAATGCGTGCGACAGGCAGAGTACCCGGCGGGAGATCACACCATCGTCGTGGCCCGGGTCGTTGGCGGAACCACGGCCGACGGTCGCCCGCTCCTCTACTACCGCGGCGGCTACGCCGCGCTGGGTTAGCCATGGCTGGGCTGTCGATCACCCCGCTCGGGGCCGAGCTGCTGGACGATCCCCTATCGGATCCCGCCACCGTGGCGGAGTCGCTCCGCAACATCGCGCGGGCAAACCGGTGGTTCGGTGGCGCCGCCGCGGTTCGATTCGGGCTCGATCAGGCGTTGAGTGAGGTATCCCCGGGGGCGGCTCTCTCGCTGCTTGACCTCGGCACCGGGCTGGGCGATCTGCCTCGGGTCGCCGTTCGTTGGGGGGCGCGTCGGGGAGTGCGGATCACGCCGGTCGGGCTCGAGCTCAACCGGTCAGCGGCGGCCCTGGCGAGGTCCACCGGACTCGCCACCGCAGTGGCCTGTGCCGGTATGCCCCCCATCAGGGACAAGAGCGTAGACGTAGTGCTGTTGAGCCAGGTCGCCCACCACCTCACCTCCGACTCGGTGGTGCACCTCTTTCGCGCCTGCGACCGCTTGGCCCGCCGCGCGGTTATCGTGGCGGATCTCCGCCGTCATCCCCTCGCGGTGCCCTCCTTTCGGTTCGGCGCCCGACTGCTGGGCTTCGATCCGGTGACGCGGGCTGATGGGGTAACGTCGATCCGCCGCGGCTTCAGCCGCCCCCAGCTGCTCGAGCTCATGGCCCAAGCGGGGGTGAGAGGTCGAGTTGACCACCGCCCTGGATTCCGTCTCGTGGCCACCTGGCAGCCCGGCGGCCGATAATGCGCACCATCGACCGGCTCCATATGAAAGCCCCGATCGAACGTGTGTTTCAGGCTGCCACGGACGTCGAACAGTGGCCGGGAATATTGGGTCACTATCGGTGGGTCTGTATGCTGGAACGTCAGGCCGACGGCGGCCTGGTTGAGATGGCCGCGTGGCGGCCATTTGGCCCCTTGAAGTACCCCACCTGGTGGGTGTCGGAGATGTGGGTCGATCGCGCTGCCGCTGCGGTGCACTATCGCCACGTGCGGGGAATCACGGCTGGAATGGATGTGGTCTGGCAACTTGAGCCATCTGATGGAGGCACGGACGTGAGCATCATACATGAGTGGGCCGGGCCCGGTTGGCCACTCATCGGTCCCGCGGCTGCGACCTGGGTTATGGGCCCGGTCTTCATCAGCGGCATTGCATCGCGGACGCTCGCCGGGATTGCGAAGCACGTGGAGAGGATCTCATGGAGCAACGAAGAGTCGTTATAACCGGTATCGGCGCCATCACTCCCATCGGCCTGGGGGTCGAGGGCCTGTGGCAGGGACTCCAGCGCCGGGTATCGGCAGTCCGCTGTATTACCCGGTTCGACCCCTCGATGTTCAAGTCCCGCATTGCAGGCGAGGTGGACGACTTTGCGCCGGCCGATCACATCGAGGAGCGCCGGGTCCGGCGGCTCGACCGTTTCTCCCAGTTCAGCGTGGCCGCCACCCGGATGGCGTTGGCCGATGCCGATCTCGAGCCCGCCCGCGAGGACCCTGACCGGATCGGCGCCATGATGGGCACTGCGTTGGGCGGAGTGGCCCACGGTGAGCGCCAATATCACAACTTCCTGACCGGCGGCCCCCGGGCGGTGGATCCCGCGCTGGCGCTCACGGTCTTTGCCGGCGCGGCCAGCTGCAACATCGCCATCGAATTCGGCTTCACCGGGCCCAACTCGACCAATGGCATGAGCTGCGCCTCGGGGGCCATCGCCATTGGAGAAGGGTTCCGCGCCATCAGCCGGGGGGAGGCCGATGTAATGGTGACGGGAGGGGCAGAGGCGCCGCTCGCTCCCCTCTGCTTCGGTGCCTTTGCCATCATCCGTGCCATGTCCACCCGAAACGACGATCCCGGGCACGCCAGTCGTCCCTTCGACCTCGGGCGCGATGGGTTCGTCATGGCGGAAGGCGCCGCGGTCCTGATTCTCGAAGAGCGGAGCCGCGCGCTGGCGCGAGGAGCTCCCATCTATGCCGAGGTGTGCGGCTTCGGTCTCACCAACGACGCTCATCACATGACCGCGCCCAGACCCGATGGACGGCAAGCAGCCCGGGCCATGCAGAACGCGCTTACTGAGGCTCGGGTCGCGCCCGGGGAGATCGGATACATCAATGCTCACGGCTCCTCCACACCGCTCAACGATTCCACCGAGACCTCGTCGATCAAGCAGGTATTCGGAGACCATGCCTACCGCCTGGCCTTCAGCGGGACCAAGGGGTACTACGGCCACGCCCTGGGGGCGAGTGGTGCGATCGAGGCGGCCATCTGTGCCCTGGCCAGCCGGCGAGGTTGGCTACCTCCCACAGTCAACCTGGATTCACCCGATCCTGCCTGCGACCTGACCCACGTCACCGGAGGTGGTCTGGATGCGCAGCCCGACTACCTGCTCAGCAACTCGTTTGGGTTCGGGGGGATCAACGCTGCCCTCCTCTTTCGGCGGGCTGAGTAAACGTCTAGATTCGCCGCGCACCGCTCGGATACGTTCCGCACGATCATCTAAATAAGGAATGGCGCATGCCTTCTCTCGCTCGCCGGTTGACCGCCGAGGCCCTCGGCACATTCGGTCTGGTGTTCGTGGGAGCCGCGGTAGTGGTGGTGAACGGAGGATTTCCCAATAGCGGGATCGGCCTGCTGGGAATTGCCCTGGCCCACGCCGTGGTGCTTTCGGTCATGATCAGCGCCACGATGACCATCTCGGGAGGTCACCTGAATCCTGCGGTGACGGTCGGACTCCTCGCCGCCAGGCGAATCGATGCGGCCTCAGCCGTGGCCTACATCATCACCCAACTCGTCGCTGCCTGCGTGGCCGCATACCTGGTGAAGCTGCTGCTGCCGCCCAATGCCGTCAGGGACACCATGCTCGGTGTGCCAGTCATCGCAAGCTCAGTGACAGCCGGACAAGCAATTGGGCTGGAGTTGATTCTGACGTTCTTCTTGGTGTCCGCGGTGTTCGGCACGGCCGTCTCCCCCGACGCCCCCCGGGTGGCCGGCTTCGGAATCGGACTGGTGCTCCTGTTCGACATCCTGGTTGGAGGTCCGCTCACCGGGGCAGCGATGAATCCGGCGCGGGCGTTTGGTCCCGCGCTCGTCGGGGGGGAGTGGGTGGGACAACTGGTCTACTGGATTGGGCCGATTCTGGGAGCGATACTGGCCGCACTTCTCTGGGAGAATGTGTTGCTGCCCCGCACCCCACCGCGGCGGAGACGGACGGACTGATTACAACAAAAAGCGTGAGCGGGAAACAAGAAACGTAAGCGTTTTCTTCCCCGCTCACGCCTTTCTTTTCCCGCTCACGCTCTTTCTTTCCCGCTCCTTCGCGCCATCGTCCACAACCGCAACCAATACCCCAGCAGAATCACTGTGGTCACGACATAGGCCGCGACCAGGTACTCGCCGTTCCTGGGCGGCTCAAGCGGCATCGCGCGCCTCCTCGGCCAGGGCCAATCCATAGCGCGCGGTGACGAAGCCGACGTACAGCAGCGTGAACACGGCGAAGGAAATCAGGAGCGTGCGCAGCATTTCCGGCGGCAGCGACGGCGCGGTGGGCTTGAGCACGATGGGCTGGGGATGGAGGGTGCGGAAGAGATAGACACTCAAATGAATGAAGGGCACCAGCAGCATGCCCAGAATGCCCACCACCGCGCTGAACCGCGCGCGCTCCGCGGGGTCCTGCACCGCTGCCCGGAGCGCGAGATAGCCTACAAACAAGAAGAAGAGGAAGAGTGTGAGGGTGAGCCGCGCATCCCAGGTCCACCAGGTGCCCCAGATCGGCTTGGCCCAGATGGGGCCGGTGGTCAGCATGATCGCGCTGAAGGCCACCCCGACTTCGGCCGATGCCGCCGCGAACCGGTCCAGCCGGGCATCGTGAAGCCAGAGATAGAGCGCGCTGGCGACCCCGACCAGGGAAAACGCCAGTAGTGCGCTCCAGGCGGCCGGCACGTGCAGGTAAAAGATCTTCTGCGCCAATCCCTGGCGGGCTTCGACCGGCGTGTACTCCAGGGCCAGGAGGTATACGACCGCCAGGCCGAGAAGCCCGGCCGCGCTCAGCGCAAGACCGCGGCGGATGATCCGGCGCGCGACCTCGAGGGAAAGCGGTTGGACCGTCACTCGTCCACCACCGCTGAAAAGACCAGCGTGCACAGCGTCACAAACACCACATCATAGAGGGCGAGTAACCTAAGCCAACCCAGCATCTCGCTCAACGGACGGCCAGCCAGGAGCCGGGTGGTCACCTGTACCGCGCCGATCAACGGTGGCACCATGAAGGGTAGCAGCAGGACCGGCAGCATGAGCTCGGCAAACCGGGTCCGCACCGCCATGGCGCTGAAAATGGTCCCCACTGCAACGAACCCCACTGTAGCGAGGGCCGCGACGCCGAGGACGCCTGGCAACACCGTCCACAGGCTGACATTGAAAAACAAGGTGAAAAGTGGAAGGGTGACTAGCTCTACCGTTCCCACGAATGCCAGGTTGGCCAGCAGCTTACCCACGAAGATGGCTTCCCGGGAGACCGGCGCGACCAGCAGTCCGTCGAGGGCCCCATTCTCGCGCTCGATGGTGAAGGCGCGATTGAGCGCCACCATGGACGCCAGGGCAAAGGTCACCCAGAGCGCGCTCGGCGCCAGATCGGTGGCCGAAAGCGCCGTCGGGTCGCGGGCAAAATTGAAGATCACCAGCACCAGCGCTGCGAAGACGAGCGCCGACACCAGCGCCGTGCGGCTCCTCAGCTCAACCCGAATGTCCTTGGCCGCGATGGCCAGAGCCAGATGAATGACCTCAGGCACCGATGAGCTCCTGGTAGCGGGGCAGAAACGCTTCCAACGTGCCGGTGCGTGGCTCGTCAGCCGCCCAACGTCCTCCGACTAGCACGGCTACCCGAGACGCCAGGTCCCATACCTCGGCAAGGTGATGGGTGACGATCACCACGCCGAGCCCCTGCGCCAGCCGCCGCTGCAGATCGGTGCGGAGGCGGGCCGCCGCCGTCGCATCCAATCCGGTGAAGGGCTCATCGAGAAGCAGAAGTCGAGGGGAATGCAGCATCGCTCGGGCAATGGCAGCGCGCTGCAGGAGCCCCCGGCTCAGCCGTCGGGGCAGGTCCCCGCCGCGGTCGGCCAGGCCCGCAGCTTCCAGAGCGGCAGCCGCCACCGCCCCGGGGCGGTCCAGCGCATAAAGCCGGGCCGCGAAAGTCAGATTCTCGAGCAGGGTCAGATCGTCGTACAGGAGCGATTGGTGCAGCAGGACGCCGAGGCCATGGCGGGCCGAGCCGACGTCCCGCCCAAGCCGTTGCCCCAGGATGCGGACCTCGCCTGCACTGGGTCGGATCAAGCCGGCAAGCAATCGTAACAGGGTGGTCTTGCCGGCCCCATTGGGACCGATGATCGCTAGAGCCTCGCCCGGCCTCAGCGAGAGGTCTAGGCCGTGGAGAATGCGGACTCGCCCGAAGGAGCGCTGGAGTCCACGAGCTTCGAGGAGAGCAGCGCCGTCATGAGACGGCATCGATCCGGGCGCCGAGCTCGTCGAGGCGGAAAGGTTTGACGATGTATCCCGAGTGGGGTAGATCGAGAACCTTGAGCTGAGGCTCAATGCTCAGGTAGGCTGTAGTAATGATGACGGGAAGCTCCGGCTGGCTCAACCGGATCCGCCGAAGAAGGTCGACGCCGTCGGTGTCCGGCAGGCGCATGTCCAGGACCGCCACGTCCGGCTTGTGCTGCTCCAGTTGCTCGAGGGCCTCCGCGCCGGTGCTGGCGAAGGCCAGATCGTATCGTGGATTGAACGCGCGCTCGTAACTCAATCGAAGCGCCGGCTCGTCCTCGACAATCAAGACGCGCCGGCGGCGCTTTCCTTTGGTCATTCCGCACACCCCAGAAACCGGTGCCCCGGACGCCGGAGCACGAAAACCTGAATTGGGGGATACTCTAATCTATCCGGGGGATGCAGTCCATCCCGAATCGGGCCCGTAGGCGGTAGGGATCAGGAACCCCCCGATCAGGCGTAGGCGGACTCCAGCTGGAAGAGATCGTCGAGTTTGGTGAGCACGAGCAGGAACCGGATCTCTTCGCTGGCATTGCGGAGCACCACGACCTGGCGGCGCTCGGCTGCCCGGCGCTGAATCAGCATCAGCGCGCCGAGCCCGGCGGAATCGACGTGGCGGGTCTGGGCGAGATCGATCACGAGGCGCCCGACTCCCTCGGGCATCTCCTCGAGCAGCTTGATCGCGGATTTCCGGATCTCGACTCGCGTGTCCAATCCGAGCGTCTCCGGGGCTGCCATTCCGCGCTCTGCGTCGTGCGGCGACCTCATCTAATCCTCCTTCGGCACCGAGCTATCTCAACCAGGTGCAAGACCAGGTGAGACCTCTAGTTTTGCGGCCCCGAATCACTCCGGGTGTGCTCTTATCGGGCGGATTTGCGCTTGGCCGCATACGACCTCGCGCCCTCGCGGCTGAAAAAGGCGAGACTGGTGCCACTGACAACAAGCCTTGGATTCGCAATCTTTTGCGAGGCCTCATCACAACAATTGCAGTGCCTACGCACGCCGCACTCCGCGGCAGACTACTGCAAAAGTAGCGGGTCGACCCGCCGCGCTCTTACTCGGAATGTCCTGGCACCTTAGGTTTTTGCTGACTCTCACCCCGGCAAACCATGAGCGACCAGATCGAGACCCTCCTCTCCGAGCAGCGACGTTTTCCGCCACCTCGAGCCTTCACCGCCCGCGCGGCTGCAACCGATGCGCTCTACACCGCCGGCCGCGACTGGAAACGCTTCTGGGAGGACCAGGCTCGCGCGCTGGAGTGGATGGCGCCCTGGAGCCAGGTGCTCGACTGGCGGCCGCCGCACGCGCGCTGGTTCGTAGACGGGAAGCTCAACGCCTCAGCCAATTGTCTCGACCGGCACCTGGGGGGGCCGACGCGCAACAAGGCGGCGATCGTGTGGGAGGGCGAGCCGGGCGACCGGCGGGTGCTGACCTATTGGGACCTGGCGCGCGAGGTCCGTCGCTGTGCCAACGCCCTCAAATCACTCGGCATCCGGCGGGGAGACCGGGTGGCGATTTACCTCCCCATGATCCCGGAAGCAGTCATTGCCATGCTGGCCTGCGCCCGGATCGGCGCCGTGCACTCCGTCGTGTTCGGCGGCTTTTCCGCTGAATCACTGCGCGACCGAATCACCGATGCTCAGGCCATCGCGCTCATCACCGCCGATGGCGGCTACCGCCGGGGCCAGGTCCTGCCGCTCAAACGGTTCGCCGACGATGCTCTGGCCCACTGCCCCTCGGTCAAGCATTGCGTGGTGGTGCGGCGGGTGGGTGACGAGGCCTTTGCGTCCATGGAAGAGGGTCGAGACCACTGGTGGCATCGGCTGCTCCAGCCGGTGTCATCCGAGTCCAAGCCCGAAGCGATGGACGCCGAAGACCTTCTGTTCATCCTGTACACCTCCGGCACCACCGGGAAGCCGAAGGGGATCGTCCACACCACCGGCGGCTATCTCACCCACGTCGCCGCCACCACCAAGTACGTCTTCGATCTGCGGGACGAAGACGTTTTCTGGTGCACCGCGGACATCGGCTGGGTCACCGGCCACTCCTACGTGGTCTACGGTCCGCTGGCGAACGGCGCCACCGTGGTGATGTATGAGGGCGCGCCCGATTGGCCCCAGCGCGACCGATTCTGGAGCATCGTCGAGACCTACGGCGTGACGGTCATCTATACCGCCCCCACCGCTATTCGGGCCTTCATGAAGTGGGGGCAGGAGCACCCCGCTCGCCACGACCTCTCCACGCTTCGGCTGCTGGGCACCGTGGGTGAGCCGATCAATCCGGAGGCCTGGATGTGGTACCACGAGCACATCGGCGGGGGCCGCTGTCCGATCGTGGATACCTGGTGGCAGACCGAAACCGGCGGGATCATGATCACCCCGCTTCCAGGAGTCACCACCACGAAACCCGGTTCAGCGACGGTGCCCTTTCCCGGCATCTCTGCCGAGCTGGTCGATTCGACCGGAAAGCGGCTGGAGCAGGGGGGCGGCTTCCTCACGCTGACCCAACCCTGGCCGGGCATGCTCCGCACCATTTATGGCGATGACGCGCGCTACCAGGAGACCTATTGGAGCCGCTTCCCCGGCCGCTACTTCGCCGGCGACGGTGCCAAGCTCGACGAGGCCGGTTACTGGTGGATTCTGGGACGGGTGGATGACGTGCTCAACGTGGCGGGTCACCGGATCGGAACGATGGAGGTAGAGAGCGCCCTGGTAGATCACCCAGCAGTAGCGGAAGCAGCGGTCGTCGGCCGGACTCATGAGCTCAAGGGCCAGGCCATCGCCGCCTTCGTGACGCTCAAGGAAGGGAGGCATGCCACGCCCGCGCTCAAGGACGACCTCAAGGAACACGTGGTCAAAAAGATCGGCGCGCTGGCCCGGCCGGACGACATCCTCTTCTCTGCCGATCTACCCAAGACCCGGAGCGGCAAGATCATGCGCCGGCTGCTCAAGGACATTGCGGAGGGTCGCGCCTTGGGCGACACGACCACGCTCGCCGATCCGGCCGTGGTGAATCGTTTGAAGGAGATGTACGAGGGGCAGGAGAGCTAGAACTGGATCTGCGCTCCCAGCTCCACCACGCGATTGGGCGGTAACCCGAAGAAGGCCGTTGCCGACCGGGCATTTCGAGTCATGACGATGAAGAGCCGCTTGCGCCAGTTTGCCATCCTCTCAATGTGCGGCGCCGCACCATCTCCTCCTCCTTGGGCTCCTCTTTTCTTGCGCTTTGATCCGCCCATCGGGATCAGAGTTTCTCGCCCCAAGTAGAAAGTCGTTTCCATGACTTTGATGGGCACCGGTCGGCCATTGGACGTTTCCCGGCCGAGCGCTTGTAGGACCGACGGTATGTCCGGGGTCTCCATGAAGCCGTAGTGCGCCACGACCTGATAGATGCCTTCCCCCAGTTCGCGACACTGTACTCTGTCATCTTCGTCAACCTGGGGGATCTCCTCGCTCAAGACTGACAAGAGCATCACCTTCTCATGGAGCACCTTGTTGTGCTTGAGGTGGTGGAGGAGGACCGGCGGAGCGCCCCCGGGGTCCGAGGTGAGGAAAACCGCGGTTCCTGGAACCCGAAGCGGCTTCCGCCTGGTTACGTCCTCCAAGAATAGGTTCATCGGAAGGGTATTCTCCCGCACTATGGCCACCAACCGGGCACGGCCTCGGCTCCAAGTGGTCATCAAGGTGTAGATGCCCAACGCGACGACGAGCGGGAACCAACCCCCGTCCTTGATCTTGACGAGGTTCGCCGAGAAGAAGGCCAGGTCCACCGCGAGGAACAGTGAGGTGAGCCCGCCGGCCTTCCAGACACTCCAGCCCCATCGCTCCCTTGCAACGGTATAGAAGAGGAAAGTGGTGATGAGCATAGTCCCGGTTACCGCAATGCCGTACGCGGCAGCCAGGTTGCTGGAGCTCTTGAAGCCTACTACCAGGGCGACACAGCCCAGCCAGAGCGCCGCGTTCACCTCGGGGATGAAGATCTGCCCCATTTCACTGTGCGAGGTATGAACGATCGTCACCCGGGGACTGTAGCCGAGCTGGACCGCCTGGCGGGTCAGGGAAAACGCCCCCGAGATCAAGGCCTGTGATGCAACGATCGCGGCCGCCGTTGCGATCACCACCATGGGGTAGAGACCCCACGTAGGCACGAGCGAGTAGAACGGATTGGAGGCGGCCGCCGGGCGGACCAAGAGAAGTGCCGCCTGGCCGAAGTAATTGAGCAAGAGGCAGGGCAGCACCACCGTAAACCAGGTGATGCGGATCGGTCGCTTCCCGAAGTGCCCCATGTCAGCGTACAGTGCCTCCGCCCCGGTCAAGACCAGGACCACCGATCCCAGGATAAGAAAGCCGCGGACTCCGTCGCGCATGAAGAAGTCGTAGGCATACCATGGGTTCACGGCCTTCAGCACGTCGGGCTCCAACAGAATTCCCCGGATTCCCAGGAACGCGATCGATGCGAACCACAGCGCCATGATCGGGCCGAATACCCGCCCGACCCGAGCCGTACCGTGGCGCTGGAAGAGAAAAAGCAGGCTGAGGATGGCCACGGCGATCGGCCACACGTACTTCTCGAACGCGGGAGTCGCGACGCTCAATCCTTCCACCGCGCCGAGCACTGAAATCGCCGGGGTGATCACACCGTCTCCGTAGAGCAGAGCGGCTCCGAAGAGACCCAGAGTGATCAGCACCGCCCGGCCGCCCGAGGTCCGCCCCAGCGGTCGAACCAGCGCAAGCAGCGCGAGAATTCCCCCCTCGCCACGATTGTCGGCCCGGAGCACGAAGGTGATGTATTTGAACGAGACCACGAAGGTGAGCGACCAGAAGACGAGGGACAGGACGCCTATGACATTTTCCGGGGTGGGGGGGATGCTGTGTCGTCCACTAAAACACTCCTTGAGCGCGTAGAGTGGGCTGGTCCCGATGTCGCCGTAGACGACTCCCAGCGCCACCAGAGCCAGAGCCGCCAAGGCCCGTCCGCGCGGACCCTTCTTGCGGGGACGATCAATCATTCGGAACGCGCAGCCAACCGCCGCCGATCCAACATCGCCACCACGAAGATCGCGCTGATGATGAGGGCGGATCCGACACACCAGCGACAGATTGCTTGGATGACAAAGAGCTCGAGATAGGTCAGATAGATGGTGAACGCCACCCCGATCCCGGCCAGCACGGTGAGAAAGGTGGCCGGCCACCGCTGGGAAGAGAGTCCGGGCTGGAGAGCCGCCAGGCTCAACGCCAGTAAGCCGGCGTAGCCCAGTATCCCGATGAGCGAGACATCCAGGCTGGCAAACCGGCTCCACGGGCTCAACTGCACCGTCTCGCAGGCGCCGCTGCCGCAGGCCAGGGTGCCGATTCTTCCGATCTTGTACAGGTAGAGGTAGGCGGAGATGAAGAGCCCGATCAGGCTCAACAGCGCCGTGCTCATCCGATAGATCATTTCGAGCGGCGCGGAGCCAGGGAGTCTACCAGTTTGGTTATGGCGTCGGAGTCGAATCGGCCTTTGTAGAGTCTCCCGCTTACCAGCAGGGTAGGTGTCGAGGCGACCCCCAGCTGGACCCCCTCATTGTAGCTGGCCTGGATCCGGCCGGCGTATTTTCCCGATTGCATGCAGCCGTCGTATCGGCCGAGATCGAGGCCGCCCGCCTTGGCATAATTCCGGAAGATGGACCCTGCGTCCCGCGCCCCGGCCCACTCGGACTGGCCCTCGTAGATCCGTTGGTGCTGACCCCAATACTTCCCCTGCTCGTCCGCGCAGGCAGCGGAGTGCGCCGCGAGCCGGGCAAATGAATGCTGCTGCAATGGAAAATCACGGTAGCGCCAACGCAGTCGGCCACTACGAATGAGCCGTTCCTCGATGGTCGGCATCTGGAGCGTGGCAAAGGTCTGGCAGAAGGGGCACTGATAGTCGGCGAACTCGGTGATCTCCACCGGCGCATCGGCGGAGCCCTTCAGGTAACCCCGAAACCCAGAGGTGTCGGAAGGCTGGATCGTGACATTTGCCGGAATGCTGACCGTGGCTGGTTTGAACAGCAGGTAGGCCAGCGCTCCCACTCCAATCACAGCCACGGCGGCAAACACAGCATAAAAACGCTTTATTCCGGCCTGCGTCGCCGCCATGGCTCTTCGTCCTCCGGGTCGTCGGGTAGGAAGGAGTCCTGCCGCTGCGCCTCTTCCACGATGCGCCGGTTATCGGCTACTTCCGGCGTATCGTAGGTGCTCCGGACCTCATAGTGGAAGAGCTCGCTGCGTGCGTCGCCCATCAGCCGCAATAGCTCCGGTCCGCCCCGGAGGAGTTGGCCTTTCTTATCCAGCTCCTGGATCCGAGCGGCTATCGCCCGCAGGAGGGCAGCGAGCCGCTGAGCTCGCTCCTCGTTGTACACCTCGTCGTGCTCTGCCATGGACACCTCGAGGGCGAGCCCCGCCCTCGGTGAAGTTCAGACAAATCGGGCTGAGTAAGATAATGAGTCCCGGGAGCTGGGAGCTGGAAAGCGCCGACTCCTGGCTCCTGGCTCCCAGCTCCTGACCCCTAGCTCCCGGCTCTTTGCACCAAATGGTGCAATGGGTTATCTTTCACACTCAAAGCTATATAGCGTAAACTGTTGCCAAGGACGGTGCATGCACAAAAAGAAAACCCGTAGTTCCCCTGAGGCAGTCTCCTTCGCCCAGGCGCGTGACGAGCTCTTCAGCCATATCCTCCGCTGCGGTGTCATCGACGCGCTGCCGGAGCACCAGAAGGACTGGTTCGACGATACCATGGGGTATGTCGCTGACCGGTACGACGATCTGAGCAAAGACGAGCTGGCGCAGCTCCGCACTCTGGGTGAGCGCTACTGCCAGCCGGTCCGGCGGGTCGAAACGGTGGAATCGGGCGCGGCGTGAGCCGTTGAGGAATGATCAAACGCCCCGGAAGGTTCTTCCGGGGCGTTCTTATTGGGTCTGAATGCCGGAAAACCAGCGCCATCGGTAGCCCAAGCCGATCCGTGCCCCGCCGCCTATGCCCAGCTCCAGCGCCCAGCCCGAGCTCGACCGGGGCCGCTCTTCGATGCCGAGGGTCAGCACCAGGTATCCTCGGCTCACGGTCCCGTCCACCGCCGCGATTCCACCAGCGAAGTAAACCCCGGCCCGCCGGCGTTCCTCCGGGCTCAGGAGGAAGTGGCCCAGCAGTTCACCCCGCCAGGCCAGCTCCCGGCCGGAGATCCCCGCCCCCAGCGTAGCCGATATCCGAGTCCGGCCCGAGGTGCGGAGTCCTCCGTATACACCCGCCACGGCGAGCGCCGGATCCGAGGCGGTGCCGACGGCCTGAATCCCGATTTCCCGAACCTGTTGTGCGGCGCCCGGCGAGGGAAGCGCCACCCCGGCGACCAGCAACTCACGCCAGCGACAGCGCATAGGTGATGGCGATATCGGGCGCCAGCGAATGAATCACCGAGCAGTACTTCTCCAGCGAGAGATCGATGGCCCGGCGGACCTTCGCCGGATCCAGCCCTTCGCCTCTGACCCAGTAGTCCAGGTGGATGGAGACATAGCGCCGGGGTTCCTCCTCCCTTCGCACACCTGCCACGTCGATGCGGAGCTCTCCCAACTTCTCTCGCATCTTCTGCAGGATCAGCACCACGTCCGACCCGGTGCAGGACGCGGCGGCGAAGAGGAGAGTGAGCATGGGCCCGGGCCCCACGACGCTGTCTCCGTCTATCGTGACGGCGGGAGTCCCCGGCGAGGATCCTATGAATCGCCGATCCTGCTGCCAGGTCAGGGTGGCTCGCTTTGTCTCCTGGGCCATCCTATTGGCCCACCTTTCGCCCGGCGTGCGGCGCGACCCGGTAGTAGTCCCAGATCGCGTAGATGGCGATGGCACCGGTGGCCCAGGCCATGGGACGGAGCAGCGGGGAGTCGAACAGGAAGGCGACCAGGGTCATCATCTGAGCCACGGTGACCGCTTTGCCCCCCGGTCTCGCCGGGATCGCTCGCGGGCGATGGGAGACCAGCGTGGTGACGAATGCGACGGTCGCCACGATGTCTCGCAGCAATACCGCCAGGATCTCGTAGAGCTCGAGCTTGCCGGAGAACGCCACGACGCCGAAGGCACATGCCATGAACAGCTTGTCGGCGATGGGATCAACCACCGGGCCGAGGGCGGAGCTGCCGAACCGCCGGGCGAGAGGTCCGTCGAGGAGATCGGTGGCAGCGGAGCCAACCAGAATCGCCAAGCGCCAATTGGTGTCGGAGACCAGCACGAACGCCACGGCCAACGGGATGCGGAGAATGCTGACCAGGTCCGCCGGCGTCCACCGCACTCGGCCTTGCTCGACCTTCCGACCAGGACTAGCTTCGGACACGCTGCTCCCCTCACCGAACGTGAGCGTACAAGATACCCTGGTCCGTCCCCCGGTCCCGCCCCCCTTTGTGACTCCTATCCTCCCATGATGCTGGACACGGCGGTGATTCCGTGTGGAGGGCTCGGTACCCGCCTGCACCCGATCACTCGCTGGCTGCCTAAAGAGGTGCTTCCGGTCGGGCTCAAGCCGGTGCTGTACTGGACCCTGGACGAAGCCGCCGATGCCGGATTGCTCCGGGCCATCATCATTACCAATCCGCACAAGCCGATGCTCGAGGCCGTCGCCCGCAACTACCAGGGACCGCTGGAGCTGGAGTTTGTGCCTCAAGATCATCCCCGGGGGCTGGGTGATGCCTTCCTTCGAGCCCGGGATCATCTGGCAGGTTCGCCCTTTCTCGCTCTCCTCCCCGACAACCTTTTCCAGGGCCCCAATCCCACCTCAGCCGTCATGGCCACCTTCCGCTCCACCGGGCTGGCCACGGTGCTGCTGGCCGAGATCGGACGCAAGGATGCAGAGACGAAGGGTGCCACCGGCCGGGCAGCGGTGTGCCAGAGCTCGGATGGGACTCTTCGGGTGGTGGGAATCGCTGATAAGGGAGCCGGGCGGTTCGATACGGCCGGAGCCCACGCCGCGGTCACCCCGGTCGGTCGGATGGCGTTTGGCGGTGACATCCTGCAGGAGTTCGAGGAGGTCGGGCGAGCCCTTCCTCCCGGCGCCGAGCTCGACGACGTGCCGGTAATGCAGCGGCTGGCCCGACGAGATGCGCTGGCCGGCGTCATCAGCCAGGCGAGGTTTTTTGATGTCGGTGTTCCTGAAGGCTATCGCGAGGCAGTCGCGGCGTCCCCAGCTCGCGCCTGACGCTACTGCGAGAGAATCGTGAACGCCACCTTCAATCACTACTTGCTGGAGCTCACCTCGGTCGATCCTGTCCGACTGAGCGATCCCGACTCGCTGTCCGCGTTGGTGGTCGCCGCTGCGGGCGCGGTGGGGATGCCGGGGCTGGGACCCCCGGTCGCGCGAGAGGGCGCCGGAGAGATCGCCATTGCCCTGCTCTGCCTAGAGGGGCACATCGTGCTCCACTGCGTGCCGGCACAGGGAATATGCCTGATCGACATCGTCGCCCGTGCGCCGGCCGATGTCGGCAAGGGCATCGAGGTGATCAGCCGGCGACTGGCAAGCTGACTCCGGTTCCCCGCACTACTCCCTCCGCTTTGGCGGACGGCCGCAGATTGTCTTGCGCGACCCGCAGCACGTCCTCAGCTGACACCGCTCGAAAGGCCGCGGCCGGGTCCTGGAGATCCGCGAGACCGTTTCCGATCAGCCAGGCCTCCAGAATCTCTCCAGCTAGGGAGCCGGCGCTCTGCCGGCTGACCTCGGCCTGGCCGGCGAGGTAGTTGACCGCCTGCATCAGCTCGGCCTCACTGACCAGTTCCCGGGTGAATCGCTCCAACTCGTTCATCATCGCGGCACGCGCTTCTTCCTCCCGTTCAGGAGAGGTGGCGATGTAGGTCACCAGCCCTCCCGCCCGGCCCCGTTGCCAGCTCGAGGCCAGAACCGTGTACGCCAGCGACCGCCGGTCGCGCAGGGCCTCGAACATCCGGCCCCCCAGCCCGCTGGCCACCGCAGCCCACACTTCGGCCGCGGCCCGCTCCGGATCGCGACGCCCAGGTCCGGGGAAGATCATGGCGAGGGCCGACTGCGCCTTCTCTCGATTGACCACCCGGCTGGATCCTTCGCCGCCTGACTGTGCGAGTGGAGCCGGCCGCGCGCGCGCCTGCAGGGCTGGCCGGTCGCGGAAGGCGCCGGCGAGGGTCGCAGCCGCGCGCTCGGGATCCACATCACCGACGGCCACTACCGCCGGGCGGATGCCGAGGAGGGCGCGGGAGTGCCACGCGCGCACGTCAGCTGGAGAGATTGAGCCCAGGGTCTCGGGAAGCCCTCCGACTGGGAGCCCGTAGCCCGCGTCGCCGAACGCCTCCGCGAAGGCGAGCTGGAAGGGATAGCGAAACATGTCGTCGGTGACCTGCTCCGCCTCGACTGCCATGAGATCCCGTTCGGTCAGAACCTCCGAGTGCTCCAGCCGAGGCGCCGCGAACACCTGGTCGAGAAGAGCGGCGGCCTCGCCCAGATTCTCCGACAGCACGCTGGTGCCGAAACCCAGCCAGTCCGAAGCCGCGGTTGCGCTCAGGGTCCCGCCCAGGCGCTCAAAGGCAAACGCCAGCCCTCCGGCGTCCAGGTCGCCGGCGGCTCGCACCGAGCTGCGCACGGTAAGAGCACTCAGCCCGGCCTGCGAGGGAGGGTCGAACTCGAGCCGGGGGACGTAAAGGCCGAGGGTTACCAGTGGAACGCCTGGCTTGCGCCGCACCAGCAGATCGATGCCCGGGAGTGCGGTGTGCAGCACATCTGCCTCCGTCCGGCCAGTGACTTGGGAGACAGACGCGAACTGTCTCCGCGGCACGGCGTGCGGCCGACTCTCCCTGAGCGCGGTGATGGCAAAGGTTCGCTCGAGCCCCGCTGCGGTGAGTTCGTCGCCCTCTTCCTCGGGCAGGTAGGTCACCGCGGAGACGTTATCCGGATGGAGATAGCGAGCCGCGGCCTCGCGAACGGCCTCAGGGGTTACCGACTCCAGTGCCGCGTACTCACGATCCAGAAAGCTCACCTCATCCAGGGCCTCGGCAGCGGCCAGGGCCGAAGCTCTTCCTTCCATAGGCTCCAGACGGCGAGCCCATCGCGCCTTCAACAAGGTCCGCGCCCGCTCCAGCTCCTCCGGGCTGGGGCCGAGCAGGGTCAGCCGTGACGCGCCCTCCGCTATTCCCTCCAAGGCCGACTGCAGCTTGGCGGGGGCGAGATCCGCACCGATGCTGAAGACGCCCAGCTCGGTGGGCGTGTAGTTGTGAGCCGATATCGAGGTCACGATCCCGGGTTCACGGAGCCCGCGATAGAGCCAGCTCCCCCTGCCAGCCGCGAGCACTGCGGCCGCCAGGTCCAGCGCAGGCGCGTCCTGGTGCAACGGCGGCACCGTTCTCCATCCCACCACCAGCTCCGCTTGGCTGACATCACCTCGCAAGGTGCGAGCCCGCACCTCCCGACGCGGAGGCTCTTCGGGCGAGAGATCGATGGCACCGGGCACGGAAGGCCAGTCGGCATAGGCCGCGCGCGCCAGCTCGAGCGTGCGGTCGGTGTCGAGGGCCCCGGTGATGGACACGATGGTGCGCTCCGGCACATAGCGGGAGCGATAGTATCCCATCAGATCCTGCCGGGTGAGACGAGCAAGCTCGTCCTCGAGCCCGATCCGCCAGCGCCGGATTCGATGCCGGTCGAACATGACCTCGTGCAGCGTCTCCTGGACTACGGCTCCCGGAGTATCTCGTTTGCGCTTGGCCTCCTGGATGATTACCTGGAGCTCACGGGCCAGCTCATCCTGATCGATGATCGAGTTCCGCAGCGCATCGGCCTGGATGTCCAGAGCGGTCGCCAGATTGGACGCGGGCAGAACGGTGAAGTAGCTGGTGTGGTCGTAGCCGGTGCCGGCGTTGAGGTAGCCGCCCGCAGCCTTGGTCTCCCGGGCTATTGCTCCGACCCCGCGGCGGGGTGTGCCCTTGAAGAACATGTGTTCCAGGACGTGGGAGATTCCGGTCCACTGATCCGGCTCATCGAAGAACCCGGCCTTCACGTGGGTCACTACCGCCACGACTGGCGCCGAGTGGTCCGGCTGGACGAGCAGAGTGAGGCCGTTAGGAAGCACCTCGCGACGGACACCTGCGGTCCAAACGGGTGAGAGGTGAGAGGTGAGAGGTGAGAGGGAGCTTGAGACTGTCATCGGGATCCAATCCTGGCGACAAGAAAACGAGCGGGGCACCCTGAAAAGTTAACCGGGCACCCCGCTCATCGCTTCTGCGTTTGTTCTCCTTCACTTCTTACTTCTTACCTCTCACCTCTCACTGCACTATCCGAAGCACTCCCGCCTCCGCGCTGCCGCGGATGAACGCCTCGGGATCAGTGGTGGGAATGACGATTCCGGTTTCCGCCTGACCCCGGCGCGCGAGGCTGGCCATGAAGTCGATCAGTGAGCCCTGCGCCCATTCCCGGTCTGCCGCTTTCATCTGGAGGAGAATCTCCTCCCAGGTGCCCCGGATGGTGTGACCGGCGAGCGTCATCACGAGATGGGATTCGGACTGCACCGGCTTCTTCTGCATAGCATGCAGCTCGGTGAGCAGCGTTCCGAAGAGCTCCAGCTGATGCGGGTCGCGCACGCCGCCGTCGGCATGTTGGGCCTCGACCTCCGCCAACAGCATGTCGATCGCATCCGGCTCCCCTGCCACCTCGCCCAGACGAGCCAGCCAGGGTGCCAGCTCGGGATCCTCGTCCGGCAGCCGGTAGATGGTCTTCTTCAACTCGATGTGCCGCCAGATTCCGAGCTCGTCGTAGTGATCGTCCGGCTGAGTGCGCTCCAGCTGGTGCAGCGCGGCCTCGGTCTCGCCCCGGTCGTACAGGAGATTGGCCAGGTAAATTCTGGCCTCGCTGTAGCCCGCATCGATTTCCAGCGCGCGACGGAGCCAGTAGAGCGAGCCGGCATCGTTGCCCAGCCGATGTGAGGCATAGCCCAGACAGGCGGCCGCATCGGGTGATTCAGGATGGGCCGAGACCGCCAGATCGAAAAAGCGGTGCGCCGGAGCCACCAGTCCCTCCCGGAACAGTGCTCGCCCGATCTGCAGCATGAGCTCGTGGTCGTCCTGAAAACCCAGCTGAAGGATGCGCTCCACGGCCCGCATGGCCCCGGCACGATCGCCCAGCTTCAGCAGGGTCTCGCCCAGTCCGGCCAATCCATCTTCATGATCCGGATCGAGGGCAAGCGCCTGCTCGAAACTGCGACGCGCCCAGGCGTATTCCTCGCGAGCGAGGTGGGCGTAGGCCCTTCCGATATGCAGTTCAACGGCGTGGGGGTAAAGCGCAATACCTTCTTTGAGGATGGTCAGGGCTTCATCGTAGCGGCCTTCGTTGTAGAGGTGATGGGCTTGTTCGTCGAAGTCGTCGGAGCTGAAGAATGCTTCCGACATCGGCTGGGCCTCCTCGCGGCAGGTTACCGACAAAGTACGAGTTTGAGTCCGGCGGAGCAAGAGAACTGCCCACCTTGGCGAAGCTTAGGAGTCTTCCCCGCTTGACGAAGAAGGGGCGGGTTTTATGTTACTGACTGGTCAGTCAATTATCCCTCCGTGGAAGTCCTGATGTCTAATCCCAATTCCACCGATTCCGTCACTCCACCTCGCTGGCAGCGAAGGCCGGAAGCGCGTCCCGAGGAGATCCTCGACGCGGCGCAGAAGGTCTTCGGCGACTCCGGCTTTGCCCGGGCCAAGGTGGATGATGTCGCCCGACTGGCTGGCGTGAGCAAGGGGACCCTCTACCTCTACTTCGATTCCAAAGAGACGCTGTTCCGGGAGGTGGTGCGGGCCAAGATCGTCGCGTTGCTGGCGGAGAGTGAAGCCCTGGTCGAGGCTCATTCCGGTTCCTGTCGCGATCTCCTGGTTCAATTGATCACCGGCATGTTTCACTCCATGCGGGACCACGAGATCGTGAAGATCTCCCGCGTGGCACAAGCGGAGTTCGCCAGCTTTCCCGAGCTGGCGCAGTTTTACTTTCACGAGGTGATCGTGCGAGCCCGCCGCCTGGTCGCCCAGGTGCTGCAGCGGGGCGTCGAAGCCGGTGAGTTCCGCGCCGTACCGCACGGCTTCGGCGCTCGGGCGCTCCCCTCGCTCTTGGTTCACTCAGTTCAGGTGCAGAGCTGGTTTCGCCCGTTGGACCCCGAGGCGCTGAGCGACGACCAGACCCTCGAGGGTCTGATCGATTTCTGTCTCAACGGGGTGCTCGCTCGACCCGATTCCAGGTCGTGAGGGCCAACAGTATGCGCCACCTGGCGGCGCTCCTCTGCCTTGCGGCCGGCAGCAGCTCGGTGTCGGCCCAACAGCCGGCGGCACCGGCCGGTCCAATCACGCTGCTCGATGCCATCACGCTGGGCCGGAAGCAGGGGGTCGACGCGGCGATCGCCCGGCTGAACGTCCGTGCCGCGGACGCGCGGACCGGCCAGCGGCGAGCCGACCTGCTGCCCAACATCAGCGGACGGGCGACCCTCACGCGGCAGACTCTGAACCTCGATGAGTTCGGCATCCCGGTGGCGACCGGGATCACCGACCCGTTCAGCATCTACAATCTCCAGCTGCGGGCGTCACAGACGTTGTTCGATGCCAGCGCGATCGCCCGGCTTCGGGCGGGACGGGACACGGCCATTGCGGCCGGCCTCGACGCCCAGGCAGCGGGTGAGATCGCCGGCGCCACGGCCGGCCTGGCATACCTGCGAGTGCTCAGCGCGGATGAGACGGTGCGCGCCCGTCAGGCCGACAGCACTGTCGCCGCGGATCTTCTGAACCAGGCACGGAAGCTGGTGCAGGCCGGAGTGAACCCGGCCATAGACGCGACCCGAAGCGAGGTGAGCTTCGCTGCGGTGCGGACCCAGCTGGAGATCGCCCGCAACTCGGCCGACCGCGCGCGGCTCGATTTGGTGCGGGCGCTCGATCTCCCGTCGGGAACCCGGCTCCAACTGGCCGATTCGCTGGGACTGGTTCCCTTTGGCATTCCTCGCCTGCCGGACTCGGCGGCGCAGTTTGCCCGGGAGCATCGAGCCGAGCTCGCCGCGGAGCGGGCCCGGACCGAGTCGGCCCGCCGGACCCTTCGGGCCATCCGCTATGAGAACCTGCCGAGTCTCTCAGCCAACGGGGCCTATGTCGAGAGTGGCCGGGAGACCAGCTCATTGGCCGGCACGTACAACCTGCAGCTCTTGCTCAGCGTGCCGATTCTCGACGGCTTCCGCCGGCAGAATCGGTCAAAGGAGGAGAGCGCCCGCGTCGAGATTCAGGAGATTCGGGAGCACGACCTCACCAACGAAGTCGAAACCCAGGCGCGTCAGGCGGTGCTCGATCTCTCCTCGGCGGAGCAGCAGGTGGCGATTGCACGGGAGCGGGTCCACCTGGCAGACCGGGAGCTGGCCGAAGCGGAGGAGCGCTTTCGGGCCGGCGTGGCGGGCAGTGTCGAGACGACCAACGCGCAGAGCTCGGTCATTGCCGCACACGACGCGTTTATTCAGGCCCGGGTCAGCTACGGCACCGCCCGGGTGATTGCGTACCGCGCGCTCGGCGTCATCGATCAACTCCATTAGCCATGTACCTACGCACCGGGACCAGAGCATGACCGACCTCGCAGCGGAAGCCCCCGACAGCACTCCGGCGGTCCCCCGATCGAGACGCAAGCGGATTCCCTTTGTCATCGTGGGCATCCTGGTCCTCGCGCTGGGAACCTGGGCGCTCAAGCGCTACCTGTATTCGCGGCATCATGTGTCGACCGACAACGCCCAAGTTGACAGCCACATCACCTTCATTGCTCCCCGCATCGGCGCCTTCGTCTCCCGGGTGCTGGTGGATGACAACCAGCACGTCAACGCTGGGGACACGCTGGTCGTGCTCGACGACAGGGATCTGAAGGTGAGGTTGGAGCAGGCCGAGGCCGATTTGCGGGCCGCGGAGGCAGCGGTAGGAAGTAAGGGGCGGGCGGGTGAGGCCAAGGCACAGTTTCAAGCCACCAGGGCTACCGCCGCATCGGTTCAGGCCAGTGTCATCGCTGCGGAGGCGGACTTCAGGAAAGCCGCGGCCGATCTCGAGCGATACCGGAAGCTCGCCGCCCAGAAGATCATCCCGGCACAGCAACTGGACGCGGCGCAGGCGGCATTCGAAGCCGCCGCGGCCAACCTGGAGGCGGCCCGGAGACAAGCGTCCGCTGCCGGCAGTCAGGTCTCAGCCTCGGGAGCCGCCGTGCGCAGCGCCGACGCCAGGCTCACAGCGGCGGCGGCGGCGGTAGACAACGCGCGACTCCAGCTCAGCTACGCCCGTCTCACCGCGCCGGTTTCCGGTTCGATCGCCAAACGGAATGCCGAGAGCGGCGCGCTGGTGCAGGTGGGCCAAACTCTCATGTCCATCGTTCCCGATAAGGACGTCTGGGTGACCGCGAACCTCAAGGAAACTCAGTTGACTAACGTCAGGGTCGGCGACCACGCGGAATTCACCGTAGACGCCTACCCCGGCCGCAAATTTGAGGGGCGAGTCGAGAGTCTGAGCCCGGCTACCGGAGCCAAGTTCGCGCTGCTCCCCCCGGACAACGCGACCGGGAATTTCACCAAGGTGGTGCAGCGGATCCCGGTCAAGATCGCAGTCGACCAACCGGCCGAGACCGGGGCTCCACTCCGGCCTGGTATGTCGGTGGACGTAACCATCGAGACTGGAAGGGATCGCGGGCGCGCTGAGACCACATCCGCCGCCGCGACGGAATAAACCAGGAAGCCACGGATGAACGCGGCTCTTTCAAGGCTGCCAAGGCAAACGTAGTCTCCTAACCGACTGCCGTTGTACGGTTAGCTTTGAGATGTGACCTTCCAGCGCAAACTGCTGCTCGGCTTTTCGCTTATGGTCCTCCCCGCCCTGCTGGTTGGGGCGGTGGCGATCCGGAGCACCATCCTCGAGCGCCGGGCCCTGCAGGCACTGGGTGAGAGCATGGCCCGCACTCGCACCTATGCCGAGCTCGAGACCGCCATGTTCGACCAGAGCGAGGTCATCTGGCGGTACTTGAGCGGCCTGGATCCGACCGCCAAGAAGGAGTTCCGGCTGATCGGCCAGGTAGTGGATTACTGGCAGAAGCGCTGGGCCGCTGAGCTTCGTCCTGAGGAGATGGGCCTCGCCGAAAGTGTTCGCGACATCCAGCACCAAATTCTGATCGCGGCCGACAGCATCTTCCGACTGGACGAATCGGGTCACCGTCAGGCCGCGTTCACCACCGCACAGCGGGAGCTCAAGGGCCGCCTTCTTCCCGCCCTGACTCAGTTGAATCGAGAGATCTATAGACGGGCCCGGGAGTCCAGTGTGCGGGGCGCTTACGCTCGCCTGGAAGAGATCCTGGCCGCGCAGAATCGCATTCTCGTCGCGCTCCTGGTGCTGTCGCTCGCCGGTGGGCTGCTCGGCTCCTGGCTCATCTCCCGCAGCCTGGCGCGTCCCCTCAACCAGCTCACCAGCGCCATGGCCGTCGTCGGCTCCGGTCAGCTCGACCACCCCGTCACCGCAACCTCGCACGACGAGGTCGGGGCCCTGGCCAGGGCATTCGGCCGAATGACCGACAATCTGCGTCAGTCCCGCAGTGACATGCTTCGCTTGAATACCGAGCTGGAACGCAAGATCTCCCAGCTCGAGCGCACCCAGGCTCAGCTGGTTCAGTCAGAGAAGCTGGCCTCCATCGGCGAGATGTCCGCGGCGGTTGCCCACGGGCTCCGCAATCCCCTCGCCAGCCTGCGAGCCGCAGCGCAACTGGTTCAGCGGCATCCCGAGGCGCCATCCTCGGCCGAGCACCTCCACGCCATCGTCGACGAGGTTGACCGCTTGGACCGGCGCATCAGTCACTTGCTCAGCTTCTCCCGGCCGGCCCCATTCCATCCGCTCAGAGAGAGCGTGCCCCGTCTTGTCGAAGGGCTCATGCCCGCTTTCTCCGAGCTGCTCCGGGAGCGGCAAGTGCAGCTCGATCTCGAAATTCCTCCCTTCCTGCCTGATGTCCGGGTCGACCCGATGCAGGTGGAGCAGGCGCTGGTGGAGATCGTCTCCAACGCGCTGGACGCCATGCCGCATGGAGGGCGTCTCCGGATCGGCGCGTCGAGCAACGGCGCAGCATCCGGCCCCGGAGAGGTGGCCATCGAGATTGCCGACACCGGCCCCGGCATCCCCGACCAGGTTCTCCCCTCGGTATGTGAGCCGTTCTTCACCACCCGACCTGACGGTACCGGGCTCGGGCTGGCCATCGCCAAGCGCTATGTGGAGCAGAATGGCGGCCGGCTGGAGATCGTGAGCCGGCCGGGTGGAACCACCGTACGGGTCAGGCTCCCAACGGCAGCCGCCGAGGCCACGACATGACCATGAGCGGCTCCACCGTGCTGATCGTAGACGACGAGCGCACCCTCGCCCGTGCGGTCAAGGCCTTTCTGGCCGAGGCCGGATACGAGACAGAAGTAGCGGGTGATGGGGAAAAGGCCTTGGAGCTGTTGCCCAGCCTGCGTCCCGATGTCGTGTTTGCCGACGTACGCCTGCCCGGGATGAGCGGCATCGACCTCCTTCGGCGCATTCACGAATTCGATCCTGCTATCCCGGTGATCATCATGACCGCTTACGGCACCATCGAGGGGGCGGTCGAGGCGGTGAAGCTAGGCGCGTTCGACTACATGAAGAAGCCGGTTGACCTCGAGGAGCTGAAGCTTCTGGCCGACCGGGCGAGGGAGACCGCGCTCCTCAAGCAGGAGCTCTCCTACTATCGACGTCGAGCAGCCAATGAGCTGCCGTTCGCCGGAATTCTGGGCCGCTCCCCGGCAATGCTGGCAGTGATGGACCAGGTCCGCCAGGTGGCGGCCCTGGACGAGACCCCGCCGGTGCTCATCACCGGAGAAACCGGGACCGGGAAAGGACTGGTCGCCCGTACTCTCCACACCTCCGGAGCGCGGGCGGGAAAGCCATTCATCGACGTGAACTGCACCGCGCTGCCGGCAAACCTCATGGAGGCCGAGCTGTTCGGCTACGAGCGCGGGGCCTTTACCGACGCCAAGGAATCCAAGATTGGCCTGTTCGAGGCGGCGGAAGGAGGCTTCATCTTCCTCGATGAAGTGGGGGACCTGGAGCTCTCCCTGCAAGGCAAGCTGCTTAGAGCCATCGAGGAACGAATGGTCCGCCGGGTGGGCGGCATAAGAGACCGCAGGATCGACGTCCGCATTCTCGCCGCCACCAATCGTGATTTGGAGCGGGAGGTCCAGCAGAACCACTTTCGCGGCGATCTCTACTTCCGCCTAGCCGTGATTCTGCTCCACCTACCTCCCCTCCGGGAACGGGGTGAGGACGCAGTACTACTTGCCGAGCATTTTCTCCAGCGATTCAGCGCTAAGTACGGCAAGGATGTGCGCCGGATAGATGCCAAGGCGAGGGAGGTGCTCTTGTCCTATCCCTGGCCCGGCAATGTGCGGGAGCTAAGCCACGTTATCGAGCGGGCCGTGCTCTGGAGCCGGGATAGCACGCTGAACGTCGATCACCTCTCCATTACCGCTCCGATGCGGGTGGAAGCGGACGGCGGACAAACCACGAGTTCGGTCGAGCCCGCGCTGCCCCGGGTCAATGGCGCAGCGCCCCAGAGCCAGCTCCCCGATGGAGTCGACTTGGGTCAGTGGGAGCGGTCGATGATCGAGCAAGCCATGCGCGAGGCTGGCGGCAACCAAACCAAGGCGGCGCAGCGTCTTGGCATAACCCGCGACACCCTGCGATATCGGTTGAAGAAGTTCGGCATCCAGGGTGGGTGATATCACCCAAGTGGTTGGGATGCCCCAGCGAGTCGTTCCGCTCCTCCAGTAGCTCAGCTCAACCTCAAGCATCTGCAGTAGAAGCGCTTAAGCTGAAGCGAGCGGCTTGAGCTCGACGTGGCACGTCGCCTGCTTAATCACGGGTGTCGTCGGGTCCCGCGGCGGCCCGGCTGGGTGAAATCACCCAGGTGGATTGCAGACTTACCTACCACTGTGGAGCCTACCAATGTCTTGGACCAAGCCCGAAGCTGAAGTCGTGGCCGTCACGATGGAAGTCACTGCCTACGTCGCGACGCTCTAACTGAGCTGAAAGAAGGGCTCGCGAAAGCGGGCCCTTCCGCTTTACAACTTGCGCGTCGTTTTACTCGGTACTGCGGCGGGAGGGGGCTTTCCGCAGTGGAACTGTTGGTGCCCCACCTGTCGCGCGGGACGGTCCGATCCTCGCCGGGCGCACCCTCGTAGTCAGTCCTCGGCCGCGGTCAGCGCCGATGGAGAACGCTGGTTCCTTCTCAACGCCTCTCCCGACATCCGTGGTCAGCTCGCCTGTCTGCCCGGACCCATCCCTACCGGCATCCGGCATGTGCCGATCGAGGGTATCGTGGTCACCGACGCCGAGCTGGATCATACTTTCGGCATCGTACTCCTTCGCGAGGCAAGGCATCTTCAGCTCTATGCGACCGCCGCGGTGAGATCGATCCTGGAAAGGGATTCGAGGATCCTGCCGGTCACCCAGGCGTTTGCTGAGGTGGAGGTGACCGAGATGCCCCTCGATACCCAGGTGGCGCTACGATATCGGGACGGCACGAGCAGTGGGATCTCGGTCCAGTCCTTCGCTGTGCCCGCTGGGCCGCCTCGCTTCGCTAGAGAGGCCGGTGCCGGACACACTGTTGGTTTGCTCCTTTCCGACGAGACCGGCGGAGCCACCTGCGCCTTCGTGCCCGGCTGTGGCGACCTGGATCAGGCGCTGCTGGAACGCCTGGGCGCCACCGACCTTCTGCTCTTCGATGGCACCTTCTGGACCGACAACGAGCTGGTGACGCTCGGCATCAGTGACCGGAGCGCGCGAGACATGGACCATTTACCCGTTTCCGGAGACAGTGGCAGTCTGGCTCGGCTCTCGGCGTTGTCGCGGCCGCAGAAGGTGTACACCCACATCAACAATACCAATCCAATGCTGCTGGAAGACTCACCCGAGCGCGCTTCGGTGGAGCGGGCCGGTTTCGGGGTGGGATCGGATGGCATGAGCTTCGAGGTCGGATAACCATGACGGCCACACTGAGCGCCTCGGCTCTCGCCGCTCCGCCACCGCCACCGCTCCCGGACCTCGACCAGCCGCTGGCGGCCGATGCTCTGGCGGCCGGCCTGCGGTCATTCAGTACGTCCTACTACGCCAACCATCCCTTCCACCAGCTCATGCATGAGGGCCGGCTGTCGTCCCGGCAGCTTCAGGGCTGGGTGGCCAATCGCCTGGCGTACCAGCGTGCCATTCCGCGCAAAGACGCGGCGATCATCTCCAACTGCCCCGATCCGGACGTGCGTCGCGAGTGGATGCAGCGGATCGTCGATCATGACGGGACCCGACCTGGCACCGGCGGCATCGAGATGTGGATCCGATTGGGTGAGGCCCTCGAGGTTCCCCGGGAGGAGATGGAGGACGAGCGCCACGTCCTTCCAGGGGTCCGCTTTGCCGCCGAATCGTACGTCACCTTTTGCAAGACCAAGCCCTGGGTCGAGGCCGTGGCCTCATCGCTCACCGAGCTATTCGCCCCTGACCTCATGCGCAAGCGGATCGCGGCATTCCCCCAGCACTATCCCTGGATCCGGGCCGAAGCGCTGGAGTACTTCCAGAGCCGTCTGGTTCAGGCACCGCGGGACAGCCAGCAGGGACTCCGACTGGTCCAGCAACATTGCACCACAGTGGAAACCCAACGGCGGGCATTCGAGGCGTTGGCGTTCAAGCTCGAGATGCTCTGGGTGATGATCGATACCATTCACAACGCCTACAAGGAGTCATGAGCATGGCGCCTGACTCCCGGCTGCTGACTCTGGACTCGGTGCCCAAACTCTGGCGGCTGGCGCGGCTGGAATACGACCAGGTGCGCCAGCGGCCGGTGCTGCTCTACCCCGAGGGCGCAGTACTGCTGAACGATACCGGCGCCGCCATTCTGGAGCTGTGCAACGGGAGCCGCACGGTGGGCGAGATCGTCACCATCCTGACCGAGCGCTACCAGGCGGACGTGGGCGCCGACGTCACCGAATATCTGGATCGGATGGCCGATCGGGAGCTGGTTCGTGCCGGGTGACGTTCCCACCACCCTGTTGGCGGAGCTGACTCACCGCTGCCCGCTGCATTGCCCCTATTGCTCCAACCCGCTGGAGCTCATTCGGGCGGAGGGCGAGCTCACGACCGAAGACTGGAAGCGGGTCTTCACCCAGGCCCGCGCTCTTGGTGTGCTCCAGCTCGGCCTCTCCGGGGGCGAGCCTCTTCTGCGCAAGGACCTGGAAGAGCTTGCCGCTCATGCGCGGCGCGAGGGACTGTACTCCACCTTGGTGACCTCGGGGCTCGGCCTCACTCGGCCGCGAGCGGAGCGGCTCAAAGAGGCCGGCCTAGAACACATCCAGATCTCCATCCAGGATTCCGACCCGGAGGTCGCGGAGCGGATCGCCGGCGTGCGCTCGGTCAAGCACAAGCAGACCGCAGCCGCGCTGGTGCGGGAGCTGGGATTTGCTTTCACGGTGAACGTCGTGCTCCACCGCGCCAATTTGGACCGGATCGGTGAGATCATCGACATGGCTGCCGGACTCGGCGCCGATCGCATCGAGCTGGCCAATACCCAGTATTACGGCTGGGGACTGAAGAACCGGGCGGCCCTCATGCCCACGCGGGAGCAGGTCGAGCGCTCGCGCGAGGTGGCCGAGAAAGCTATTCAGCAATACCGCGGACAAATGCAAATCACTTATGTGCTGCCGGACTATTACGAGCCCTACCCCAAGGCATGCTATGGCGGCTGGGGTAAGCTCTATCTCGTTATTGCTCCCAACGGCATAGCGCTGCCCTGTCACGGCGCCACTCAGATCACCACGCTGAGCTTCGACAACGTGCGCAACCATTCCCTGGAATGGATCTGGCGCGAGTCGGAAGCCTTCCGGGCCTTCCGCGGGGACAGCTGGATGAAGGAGCCTTGCCGCAGCTGCCCCCGCAAGGCGGTGGACTTTGGCGGCTGCCGGTGCCAGGCCTTTGCCCTCACCGGCGACGCCACCAACACCGACCCGGTCTGCACCCTTACACCACTGCGTCACATCATTGACGAGGCGCTGGCCGAAGCGCCCGTTCCGATGGACCACTTCCAATACCGCTACGTCGCAGGCGAGCCTGTGCAGGCGTGAGCCGCCCTGCGCCCGCCATAGAGACCGAGGGGTTGGGACGCGACTACGGCGAGACGCGGGCGCTCGACGGGCTGGACCTCCAGGTTGATCCCGGTTCGGTCGTTGGGCTGCTGGGGCCCAATGGAGCGGGCAAGACCACTGCCATGCTCCTCCTGGCCACGCTTCTCGCTCCCAGTCGGGGTGTGGCACGGGTATTCGGCCACGATGTGACCCGGGAGCGCGGAGCGGTTCGCGGGCGGCTGGGGCTGGTTTTCCAGGAGATCAGCGTCGACGGTCTCCTGACCGTCTCGGAGAATCTCTTGTTCGCCGCCAGGCTGGCCGGCCTGGGCGGTCGGAGTGCCCGCCAAGCCGTGGCTGAGTCAATCGAGCAGACTGGCCTCGCCCCCCACACCCGCAGGCCCGCACGGGAGCTATCCGGCGGATGGCGTCGGCTGCTCGATCTCGCCCGCGCCGTTCTCCATCGCCCTGACCTCCTCATTCTCGACGAGCCCACGGTGGGCCTCGATCCGGAGCACCGCGATCGGGTCTGGTCGATATTGGAGCATCAGCGCCGCACTCTCGGCACCACCGTTCTGTTCTCCACCCATTACCTCGCCGAAGCGGAGTCGTCCGACCGGGTCGTGCTCCTCGCCCGAGGTCGGGTCGTGGCCAGCGATTCGCCTGCCGCTCTCCGCGCCACCGTCGGCGCCGAGGTCGCCGAGATAGAGGGCTCGGGAGCGGAACGGCTGGTGAAGGCGCTACGCGGGCTCGGAGCGGTGACCACTGCGGTACTGACTGAACGCGGCTTTCGCGTGGGACTCCGGAACTCCCGCGAAGCGGTGGTCGAGTTGGCGGGGACCGCTCCTGGGATCGAGCGCTTTACCCTCCGCTCGGCGATGCTGGAGGACGTGTACTTCGCGAGAACCCAGGGGACCGAATGACGTCCCTCACCGCCGTCTACGGCATCGTCGCCCGCGACCTGACCCGCATGAGACGCCAGACCAGCAGACTGCTGGGAGGCGTTGCCCGGCCATTCATGTGGCTCTTGTTGGTGGGGACCGGTTATAACGCCATCGCCCGGATCGACGGGGGAACCTCCTATCAGGCGTTCGTCTACCCGGGAATCATCGTCATGGCAGCACTCTTCGGTGCCATGCTCACTGCCATCTCCACGGTGTACGACCGCGAGTTCGGTATCCTCAGGCTCATGCTGGCCAGTCCGGCCGGTTCCCCGGCTGTGCTGGCCGGCCGGACCCTCGCGGCCGCTATTATCGGGCTGCTACAGGGGGCGGTTGTGCTCGCCTGTGCGCCCCTGCTGGTGCCCGTCTCCGGAGAGATCATGGTCAAGGCGCTTGGGGCTCTCATTCTCGGATGCCTCACCAGCAGCGTGCTCGGACTCCTCGTGGCCGTGCGGCTCCGGTCGGTGGAGAACTTCGCCGGAGTGATCAACGTGGTGCTGTTTCCGTTGTTGTTCGTGAGTGGTGCGCTATACCCCACCGAGGGCATGCCGCCGCTGCTTCGATGGCTCGCGCGGGTGAATCCGGTGAGCTATGAAGTGGATCTCATGAGGCATGCGTTCGGCCAGCCAACCGAGTTCGCGGCGGCGACCGATGTTGGGGTGCTGGTGACCGTGAGCCTCGTCCTGTTCGGCCTGGCCAGCCTGCTCTTTGACCCGGAACAGCGCTTCATCGGTCGCCGCACCCGCTCGACCTGACCGAGCTCAGGTCTCGCTGCACCGTAATTTGCTGCTCGATCTTCGACCGCACCGCCTGGCGAACCGACCTCCCGGGCGGCACGGTGGTCTCGACGACGATCCGCCGTTCCCTGCGCAGCAGTCCCAGTGTTGGATGCCAGACGTAGCTGCCGTGCTCCTGGCTGGTCTGCCGCAGCTGAAGCGGCAAGGTGTCGGCTTGCGTCTCGGCGCTGGTAGTCTGCCGTTGGGTCTCCAACGCAAAGCGATAGAGAGGGACGCCGGAAAGGGCACTGTCCGGCAGCCGGCGAATGGTTACCCCAAGCGAATCGCTCCAGGTTTGCCCCGGCTCTAGCCGCCCGCCTCGGGGAAGCGGGGGGAAGAAATCGTCCAACGCGCTCCCCATACCGGCCACCTCTGCTACCTCGTCCGGGATGAAGGGTCGAACCTTGCTGGAATAGGCTCCATCGGCGCTCAACGTTCCGCGATAGCGTCCGCCGATCAATCCGTCGGTATCGGGCCTAATGGTTGTCTCCGCCGAGCGCCGCCAGAGCGCCAGGGAGTCGAGCCACCCCTCCAGGGCAACCCCGCCGTCGGCTGGGGCGGCCCGAAACTGCCAAACTCCGGTCCGATCGGCGGTCTGCTCTCGCCCGCGTCCACCCGATTGAGTCAGGATCTTCGATTCCGCTGTTTCAAGGAATCTGGCGCAGTTGAGCTGCTCGGCACGGTAACGAAGGTCGGGGCCCTGGGCATGGGCCGCGTTTAGGCTGCCGGCCAGCCAGCAGGCGATGAAAAGCCCCA
Source organism: Gemmatimonadota bacterium (assembly GCA_041500125.1). Taxonomy (GTDB): domain Bacteria; phylum Gemmatimonadota; class Gemmatimonadetes; order Gemmatimonadales; family GWC2-71-9; genus CAVVWJ01. Next base: position 15,789 of record JBGQLP010000011.1, on the reverse strand, counting down.
CCGCCTTTCCATAATTCGTCATGCCGATATCAGTCTCAGTTCGTCGGGACGTTACATCGGGCAGGGCAGCCGTCGGTAGGGAAAAGAAACTCGCTGTCTCTTTCCTCCATTGGTTCCGTCGATCCAGGCCATGAGCTCATGGGTCGGCTACTCCGCCTCCATGTAGGGATAGCGGTAGTCCCGGGGCGGATTGAGCGTTTCCTTGATGCTCCGGGGTGAGACCCAGCGGAGCAGATTGAGAATCGAGCCGGCCTTGTCGTTCGTGCCGGACGCCCTGGCTCCGCCAAAGGGTTGCTGGCCCACCACGGCCCCGGTCGGCTTGTCGTTCACGTAGTAGTTGCCCGCTGCATTGCGCAGTGCCTGGTCCGCCTCCGCCAGAGGCCGGCGGTCCCGAGCAAACACCGCCCCGGTGAGCGCGTACGGGCTGGTCTGGTCCACCAGGGTCAAGGTGTCCCGCCAGCGGCCGGCAGGATAGACGTATGCGGTGAGCACCGGCCCGAAGATCTCCTCGCACATCAGACGGTAGCCGGGGTCTTCCACCTGCAGCAGGGTCGGCTGGACGAAGAATCCCACCGAGTCGTCAGCCTCGCCGCCGGCGAGAACTTTCACCCCAGGATCCCGCTTGGCCGCCTCGAGATGGTCCTTGAGCCGGGTGAAGGCGCGGCGATCGATCACCGCTCCCATGAAATTCCGGAAGTCGGCGACATCGCCCATTCTGATGTCGTTGATCATTGCGACCACCCGATCCCGCACCGCCGGCCACAAGGTGTCGGGAATGTAGGCTCGGGATGCGGCACTGCATTTTTGACCTTGATACTCGTAGGCGCCTCGCACCATTCCCACGGCGAGGGCATCTACATCGGCGCTGGCATGCGCCAGGATGAAATCCTTGCCTCCGGTCTCCCCCACGATCCGCGGGTACCCACTGTAATGCTCCAGGTTGGCCGCGACCGACCGCCAGAGGCTCTGAAAAACCGGCGTCGAGCCGGTAAAGTGAATCCCAGCCAGGCGCCGATCGGCCAGCAAGGTCTCACTCACCTCGATCGAATTCCCGGGCAGGAAGTTGATGACCCCGGGCGGCAGACCCGCCTCTTCCAGCAGTCTAAAGAAGTGCCAGTTGCTCAGCATCGCGGTGGCGGCCGGCTTCCAGACCACCGCATTTCCCATCAAGGCCGGCGCGGTCGGCAGATTGCCGCCGATGGCGGTGAAGTTGAAAGGGGTGATCGCATACACGAAGCCCTCGAGTGGCCGGTGGTCCATGCGATTCCACACCCCCGGCGATGACTCGGGCTGCTCCCGGTAAATCCGCTCGGCGTAGTGAACGTTGAATCGAAGGAAATCGATCAGCTCACAGGCGCTGTCGATCTCGGCCTGAAAGGCGGTCTTGCTCTGGCCCAGCATGGTCGCGGCGTTGAGGAGCTGGCGATGGGTTGTGGCCAGCAACTCCGCGGCCCGGAGGAAAACGGCGGCCCGGTCCTCGAAGCGCCAGCTTCCCCAGTCCCGCTGGGCCTCCACAGCGGCCTTCACCGCTGCATCGATAGTCCCTCGGTCGGCCTGGTGCGTCTTGGCCAATACCCGCTGGTGGCAATGGGGAGAAACTACATCCTGGGTGACCCCGGTGCGGACTTCCCGGCCACCGACCACCGCAGGGATGTCGGCTTGCCGGGAGCCGACTGCGGTGAGTGCCTGCTTGAGGGCCGACCGCTCAGGCGAACCCGGCGCGTAGCTCAGCACCGGCTCGTTACGGGGGACGGGGATGTTCCAGCTGCCGCTCATCACTTCACCACGAAGCCGAAGATCCGGCAAAGATAATCAGAACAACCCGGCCGGCGGCTTCTCCGTTCCACCCAGCAGCGGCTTCTCGAGGACGATGAACCCATTGGCCCTGAGGATGGCCTGACCCTCGGGAGTGAAGACGAAATGCACAAACGCCTCCGCCGTCCGTGGGTGCGGTGCCGCTGTCGGGATGGTCAAGGCATAGACGATCGGTTCTCCCCGGAATTCGACCGAATCCTTTCCCCCACGGCTTGATCCGGGGAGACGGACTACGGCCTGGGAATACCAGGCAGCCAGCTTGGGCTCGCTGAGATCCACCTCAGGAGCCAAGCTCACCGACCGAAGTCCCGATGTCTTCGCGATCGAGGCATACGACCAGGAGTAATCCAGCTCACCCGCCTGCACCAACGCGGTCAGATCGGCTTCCTTGGGCCGAATGTATCGCGGCGGAAAGGCCCGGTTCAGCCGGCCGGCCAGGCCCGGCTGGTGGTAAAACTTTTCCGCGAGCTGGAACACCATCAGAGTACGATATCCGTTGGGGTCCAACGCCGGGTCGGAGTGTCCCGCCCGCACCCCAGGGCGCAGGAGAACCCGCCACCAGTTGCGGCCGTTGATCTCGTCGGCCCCGATGGACTGGTCGGTGTAAACGAGAACCATGGAGTTGCGGGCAAAGGTGGCATACCAGGTGGCGTGCTTGGGGATGAGAAGCTTGGGGATGATCCCGTAGTCGGCCACCCCGATCACATCGGGTACCTTGCCGAGATCGGTAATCTTCCTCGCTGCCTCCAGACTGCCGGAGTTCTCCTCAGCCGGACTCACCTCGGGATACTTGTCCCTGAACGCCCGCAGCAGCTCGCTGAAAGGCTTGGCCAGGCTGCCAGCGTTGAATACCACGAGCGGGCCCGCGGGGGCCTCCTGTGCGCTCACCGGAGCCGTCACGGTAGCGAAAGTGAAAACCAATGTCCCGAATGTCCAGACGCGCATTGCCGATCCCTGGTTGAGTTCCGCTCTAGAACTTCGCTTGCACCTGCGCCAGCAATCGTCCCTTCCGGGTGCCCGGTTCGCCGATTTTCCGAGAGACATAGTCGAAAGTGAGCCGGAAGTTGCGACCGTTGGGGTAGACATTGAGCCCAGCCGTCCAGGCTCGATTCTTGACCACCGCCGTGATCCCCGGCCGTCCGAACTCCTCGTATTTCCCGACCGCTTGCACCGTGGGAATGAGGAAGAGCGCTCCCAGCCCGTACCAGCCCCAATCGTCTGGGCCAGCGGAGGCACCCCGCGATTGACCGATATACTCGCCCTTAACGGTGACCCGAGGTCCTTCGTAGGCGGCATCGACCCCGTACCGGGTGCTGTCGCCAAAGTAGCGGGCACCGTTAACGGCGAGTGACAGCTCGGGCATGACCCTAACCGCCGCTCTCGCGACCCCGAGAAGGGTCGAGTCCGGGTTAGCAGTCACGTTTTGACCTTCCCCGTTGAACACTCCCACCCAGACACTGGCTTTACGGTAGGTGTATTCCCCCATCAGGCCGATGTCGCGCTTTGGGGCGAGCGAATCCACCACGGTCGATCGGTCCGCGGTCTCGAGGTCGGCAAGCGAGGTGATGAACTCGCGGGTGAACGGCGTTTTGAATTGTCCCGCCTGGAGGGCCCAGGATTTTGGGGCGTACCGGATATAGGCATCTTGCAGCGACACGCTTGCCCGGCCAGTGCCGACCGAGCCGGTGCGGAACTCACCCTGGATGCGCCAGGTCACCGCCTCGATCACGCTGCCTGAAGCGGCCAGGCGCGCGCGATTGATCGAGCTGGTAAGTCCAATCTTGTTCTGGTAGACCTCCCGAGCCTGGAGGTAGCCGCTCAGCTTCACCGGCGAGGCGCCGGCGGCGGGGGCTGCCTGTGCCTGCGCGGCCACGGGCGCAAGGATGCAGCAAAGCAGGAGCGGGACGAGCGGAGGGGACCACATGGCGGCCTTTCGCGGAGGCATGAGCCCCAACGTAGCGCCGTCAGGTTCGATAGGCAACAACTTGCCTATCGGTTCATTTTCCCCGCAGTGCCTGCGTAAATGCGCGCTGGCTCAGCCGCGCGACGTCGGCCTGCCATTGCTCGAAGATCCGGACGAAGCGGCGCGCCTCTGGTGTCAGCCGGGCGCCCCCACCGGATTTTCCCCCCCGCCGGGTCAGGAGCACGGGCCGGCCGAGTGCCCGCTCCATCCGACGGAGCCGGTTGAGGCAAGTGCGGTAACTCCACCCGACGGCCTTGCCGCCTTCCCGAATCGTTCCGGTCTCATCCACCGCAGCGAGGAAACGCAGGTAATTGGGACCCATCAGAAACAACCCGTCCCAATTCAGCCAGATCTTGTGCCGGGGCGTGAGGTGCCGGGGCAGATCGGAGGGCTGAGGCGCAGCACTCCGCCTCGGCTTGGCCTCAGAACGGGACGTGCCACGCGATCCCGGCATGCCGTGGGCCGATCAGAATCTGAGGTGGATGCAGATTGAAGATTCGCCAATGGCCGTTCACCAGCTTGGCGGAGGTGATGCCGACCAAGGCGCCTCCGGCGACGTCGCTCAGCCAGTGTTTGTTGTCGTTCATGCGGGACCACCCCACGCCCGTGGCCAGGCTGTACAGTCCGATGCTGGCCCAGGTGCGATGGATGTCGTCCGACAGGGCGGTGGCCAGTGCGAAGGCCACCGTGGTGTGCCCCGAGGGGAACGCGTCGTTCCCGGAGAACGGGCTGAACCTGTCCGCGTCGGTGGTCTCGAGTGGTCGGGGGCGCCCCAGGACATACTTGGCCACTGTCGCGGTTCCGCCGGCAAGGAACAGGGTCGCCGCCAGTCGGCCACCGGCCCGGGTGAGCTCGTCATTGTGGCCCAGCAATCCTGCCCCCACCAAACCCAGAGTGACGGTGCCGTAGACCTCCGGCTGGCCAAAGTGACGCAGGGTGGAGGCCAAATCGTCCGAGGACGCAGTGCGATGATTTTGAAAATATCGCTGGGCCGGCTCGTCCAGCAGCATGAGCGCCGAGAGGCCGCCCAGCGCGATGAGGCCGTGCCACCAGCGGATTGCCGATGGGGCCGGGATCGGCGCCAACGAGTCCAGCTGAGCGCTGGCCGCTGTGGGTTGCCCAAAGGCCACCAGGGCAGCCAGGGCAAGCGGCCGCCAGCTTGCCCGGCGCGCCATCGCGACACCATGATATGGGCCGGAGGACATTCCTACTCTCGCGCCCGACCGTTTACTTTCGGGCGTGCGGCCAACCGGGTACCGTGCCATGACCTCTGTTCGGGGATGTGTGATGAGGCAATCCTTTGTCGTTGTGTTGCTGGTGATGGTGCTCGCATCTTGCCGCAGCTACGACCTCAGCTCTCGTCTTACCAGCCAGCGAGGTTTGATCCCCGCCGACCAGTACGCCCGCTACGGCCGGGAGCAAGCGGAGGAAATTGCCATTGCGCGCGAGTTCGGGCACGCGAGCAGAGGAACCTCCCCGCAGGATCTGACCAAACAAGTGGAGGCCACCAGCAGCTACGCCAGGACTCTTCCGGACGTCGCTGATGTCAAAGGCGATCCACTGGGACTGCTGCTCACGATTCGATTCAAGAGCGGATGGCGAACGATGACCACCCCGATCAAGAACGGGAAGCGGGGCGCCGAGACGATGGGACTGCCGGGTGGGCCGGGCGCACGCACGACACGCTAGATCGTTCAGGCCAATATAAACGAGCGAATCACCTCCGAGGATCGTGACATGGGCGGCTGCTGTCAGGTCACGACCACCCTCCCCGACCAAACCGCAGCGGAACGGGTGGCAACGCAGCTGGTCGAGGAACGGCTCGCCGCCTGCGCCCAAGTCCTTGGTCCCATCCGCAGCACCTTCTGGTGGGAAGGAAAGGTCGAACAGGCCAACGAGTGGTACTGCCATCTCAAGACCACGCTGGCCCGGCTACCTGGACTCCAAGCTCGCATTCGGGAGCTACACCCCTACCAGGTTCCTGAGATTATCGCGGTACCAATCCTGCAGGGAAATCCGGACTACCTGAAGTGGATTCAGGATACGGTAAGAAGTGAGAAGTAAGAGGCTCTAACCTCCGGCGGCCCCATGACCTCCCAGGCCAGCCCACCATCTCCTGAGCTCCTCTACCTCCTGTCAGGAGACGAGGAAGACTTCCTAACCGCGTGCCAGGACCTGAGACCGGCAGACGCGGCGGAAGCCCTGAACCGGCTGCCGTTGGCAGCCGCCGCCCGCGTCGTCGCTGCCCTACCGTTCCAACTTGGGGTCCAGATTTTGGACGAGCCCGAGCTCGAGCGCCGGGCCGACATCTTCGAGTTGCTGGACGAGAAGACCGCCGTCGCGCTGATCGAAGCGATCTCGCCGGACCAGCAGGTTGAGCTGTTCCGCTCGCTCAAAGAGCCCGACCGGGTCAGGCTCTTCCACGTTCTCCACCCGCCCACCCGCCATGCCCTGGACCTGTTGCTCCGGTACCCGCCTACCAGCGCGGGCGGGATCATGACCACGGCGTTCGTCGGGGTGCCGGCCACCTGGACCGCCGAGCAGATCAAGAAGCACATCAGCGAAGTGGGACGGGCCAAGGAGACCGTTTACGCCATCTACGTACTGGACCCAAGTGACGAGCGGCTCGAGACCGTGATCTCCTTGCGCGAGGTCATGCTGGCGAGTCCCGGCCAGACCGCCGCAGAGATGGCCGAGGGACGCCGGCCGGTCAGCGTCGGTCCGTTGGTGGATCGAGAGGATGTCGCCCGGCTCATCTCCAAGTACAACTTGCTGGCCATCCCGGTGGTGGACGACTCCCAGCACCTCCTTGGCATCGTGACGGTGGACGACGTGATCGATGCCCTCACCAGCGAGGTGACGGAGGACGTGCAGAAGTTCGGCGGCATGGAGGCGCTGGACGAGCCTTACATGCAGATGGGACTTGTGGCGATGGTCCGGAAGCGGGCCGGTTGGCTCTGTGCTCTCTTCCTTGGCGAGATGCTGACCGCGACCGCGATGGGGCACTTCGAGGCCGAGATCAGCAAGGCGGTGGTGCTGGCGTTGTTCATCCCCCTCATCATCAGCTCAGGCGGGAACTCCGGATCTCAGGCGACCTCGCTCATCATCCGGTCCATGGCCCTGAGAGAGGTGACTCTTAAGGACTGGTGGCGGGTAGCTCGGCGGGAGATCCCATCAGGACTGGCGCTCGGAGGGATACTGGGGGTGATAGGGTTCGCCCGGATCATGTTGTGGCAGTACGCCGGCTGGTACGACTACGGCTCGCACTACTTCCAGGTGGCGGCTACCGTTTCGACCGCCCTGGTGGGAGTGGTCCTGTTTGGTTCCCTCGCCGGCTCGATGCTTCCCTTCGTGCTCCGGCGCATCGGTTTCGACCCTGCCAGCGCTTCCGCCCCATTTGTCGCCACCCTGGTGGACGTCACCGGGCTGGTCATCTACTTCACCGTCGCCCTGGTGATGCTGCGGGGAACCCTGCTTTGAGAATCACCCGGACCGGGTGCACCAGGGCCTGCCCGGCTTTGACCGCCGCATCGACCGAATCCGCATCCCACATCACCAAGGTCACCGCCAAGCCGGAGGCCCGGAAAGTCTCCAGATCCTGAGCCGACAGGCTGCGTTCCTTGATGGGGAGATTCTCGGCATTGGCACGATACGGGTGGGTGTGCCAGGTCCCCACCAGCCGGGGTACGCTCTCACAGTTTCCACCGACGGCGAGCTGGAGCTGCTTCAGGTCCCGGGCGGGCTGCCAGGACTGGACTCGGACGGTATCCCGGCTGGCGGCCCCCTGAAGACAACCCAGATATTCCAATTGGGTTGGGCGAACCGTGCCAAGCATCCGCTCCAGCGTGTTCAGGTCGCCGAGCTCGTCCCAGTGTTGGTTGAATTTTCGGAAGACGACGCTCATGGAGTCGCGGACCGCGCGGTCGAGCAGGACCACCGGCGGTGAATTCATCGCTGGCTGTGTCGGTTGGGGCGCGTGCAGGCCCAGCAGTGCCGTGAGCCCCAGCGAACAGAGCAATAAATTGGACCACGTCACGAGAGCCGGAGCCGAACCCGTATGGACATGACCAGAGCGGGAGGAGCGGAGCAGTTGCCTCGCTGGCGAGCCAAGAGATCCAGAAAAGCGCGATCCCAGCAATAGGCCGGGTGGCAACGACCACAGTGGCCGAGGTGGGCTGCCACTGCTTCCGCCTCTTCCCGGGCAAGCTCCTCGTCCAGATATTCCCAGAGGCGCAGCAAGACCTCGTCACATCTCATTCATTCTGTCCCTCGTAGAGTACGTCCCTGTAGAACGGCACTCCAGCACAACAGGGAGGACCGCCCTACGGTTCCTGGCATGGAGTCCTTATGACCCGTCGTGGAAAGCTGATGACGCTGCTGCTGGTGCTGGCTTTTGCGGTGTTCCTTCTGTGGTCGACCCTGACCTCCCAGCACGCCGAGTGCACGGTGGTGGTCGAATTCGGAGGGGCCCGGGGGACAGGAACAGCGTCGGCCGCCAGCGAGGCCGATGCGTTACGCGAGGCGCAGACCGCCGCGTGTGGTCCGCTTGCCCAGGGCATGAACGAGCATATCGCCTGTGGTCGAACGCCTCCCATTACTCGGCGGTGTCGGACTCTGTGAAAGCCAGGGCGCAAACCCGCTTTTCCTGACATGGCCAAGCCCCGTTTTCCCCACCCTCTGACCCTGCTGGTCAGCTGCGTTCTGGTCGCAGCGGCGCTCACCTGGGTGCTTCCAGCGGGGAAGTATCAGCGGCGGGAAGACCCCGTCACCGGACGAAGCGTGGTTGTGGCGGGGACCTACTCCGAGGTCCCGCGGCACCCGGTGGGTCTGTTTGCAGCCTTCGTTGCCATCCCCAAAGGCATCGTCGACGCGGCCTCGGTGATCGGGCTGGTATTTCTGATCGGTGGAGGGTTCACAGTGGTCGAGCGGACCGGAACCTTCGACCGGCTGGTCACCGGGCTGGTGCACAAGGTGAGACGCCGAGGCTTCCTGGTGATCCCGGTGGCCAGCATGGCGTTCAGTTTGGGCGGAATCATGATGCAGATGCAGGAAGAGTTGATCGCCTTTGTGCCGGTGCTCCTGCTGCTGGTCCGTCAGCTCGGCTTCACCCCAGTTACCGCCGTGGCCATGAGCCTCGGCGCAGCCGCCATAGGGGCTGCCTTCAGCCCAGTCAATCCGTTTCAAGTCATTATTGCCCAAAAAGTTGCCGAGCTTCCCCAGGCGTCGGGACTGGGATTCCGGCTGGCCTTCCTCGTTCCGGCTCTGGCGCTATGGATCGCGGGTACCATGTGGTACGCCAGACGCACCCGCCGGGCACCTGACGTATCGGTCGGCGACCAGCGCGCGAGGCTCCACTGGCGCGATACGGTCATCCTCGTTTCCATCCTCGCAGCCTTCGCGATCTATATCTACGGCGCCCAGCGACTGGGCTGGGAGTTTGACGAGCTCGCGGCCCTCTTCTTCGCGGTCGGGGTTTTGGCGGGACTACTCGGCCGCTTGGGTTTGGCCGGAACCGCGGACGCCTTCGTGGATGGCTTCAGGTCAATGGCTTTCGCGGCTCTGTTGATTGGATTTGCCAGGGCAATCTACGTGGTGATGAACGAAGGGCAGATCGTCGATACCGTCGTCCACGGCTTGTTCACCCCCATTGCGGGACTCCCGCCCGCCCTCTCCGCTCTCGGCATGATGGTGGTCCAGGCCGCGATCCATCTTCCGGTGCCAAGCACCAGCAGCCAGGCGGTGCTTACCCTCCCTCTGCTGGTACCGTTATCCGACCTGATCGGACTTTCCCGGCAGGTTACGGTGCTGGCCTATCAGTACGGGGCAGGTCTTTGTGAGATCCTCACTCCTACCAACGGTGCCCTGATGGCAATGCTGGCTGCGGCTGGAGTGCGCTACGAGGAATGGCTCAAGTTTGTGCTTCCGCTGGTGGGGTTGCTTCTGGCGCTGGCAATGCTCGCCATCGTGGCAGGGGTAGCCATTGGATTGAGGTGAGACTACGTCCCTACCAGCCCTTCCAGCGTCTTCATGTCGGCGACACCTACGTGCCGAGCCTTTTCTTTTCCGCCTTGGAATGAGATCACGGTAGGAATGCCCCGGATCCCGAACCGAGAGGGGGTCTGGGGATTCGCCTCGGTATCGAGCTTGAGAACCAGCGCTTCTCCGGCCCGTTTCTGGGCCAGCTCATCCAACGCGGGCGCCATCATCTTGCAGGGGCCGCACCAATCGGCGTAGAAATCGACCAGGACCGGTACGCTGGATCCCGCAATGGTCCGCTCGAAATCCTTGTCCGTCACCTTCTGGGGGCGGTCAAGGCGGATGGGCTTGCCGCACTTGGCGCACTTGGGTCCGGAGGCAAGCCGGGCGAGATCTACCCGATTTGCCGCGGAACAGAACTGACATTGCACGACCACAGGACGTGCCGGTTGAGTGGTAGTTGCCGTCATGGCCAGCCTCGCTTGAGTACGACCACCTGCCGCAAGACTCTAAGAATGAGCCTCGCAGAAGGCCAAGGCAAATGTAAGTCGCCGCAACCATTCTAGGTGTCAGGGCTTCGGCCAGCCGTGACGACCTTCACAGACAGGAACAGCGGGGTTGGCATTAGTGTTGCTTACACTGGGAGGGGAGTCTCCCATCGGGAAGGTGCCAGATGAGCGAGCTGACGATTCGAGACATGGAACAGGACGAGGACTTCGCGGCCTGGTTCTCGGAGATTCTGGAGCAGGAAGAGGATCCCGCCGGGTGGTCCAGCGCGCTCGACGAACGCTACCTCATTCTCAGCAACGAGATCGGTGACTGGATCGGGGGGCTGCGGTACTGGCTCCGCGGCGGAGTCGCCCACCTAGTGGATGTGGTCGTTCTCCCTCAGGAGCGCCACCGGGGCCATGCGCACCGGCTCCTGGCGGCCTTCGAGCAGCGGGCGGTCGAGTCCGGCGCGCATCTGGCCGAGTTCTGGACCGATGACGGGCGCTCGGAAGGCCTGCTTGCGGCCCTGGGCTGGCGCCGCATCTTCGTTCGGGACAGCTATATCGGCCAGCGGAGCTGGTCGCTGATGGAGAAGACCCTCAGTCCTAAGGATCCTAGCCTCCCCCCTGCCTGAGTGGCATACTGAGGACCAGCCGCACTATCTTTGATAGCTGATCTCATCCACCGTGTAGGCCTCCAGTTCTCGAAGGTACCCATGGGCATCGCCACCGAACCGGCGCGGGAGTTGTACTCGAAGCTCGAGGTGCTGCAGGACCTGGAGCCGAAGGTCCGGGAATTGATGGAGATTCACGAGCGGAAACGCGAGCTCTGGTTTCCGTCCGACCTGGTTGGCCCGGGCGCAGACGAGTGCCCTGATACCCATCTCATCAAGCTTCGGGAGCAGGCTTCGGGCATCCCCGATCCCGCCCGGGCAGCGCTGGCCTTAAACCTCCTGACCGAGGAGGGCCTTCCCCACTTCCATCGCCTGCTCGCCGTCTACCTCGGAGACGACAGCTTCTGGCGCCGCTGGAACAACCTGTGGACCGCGGAAGAGGATCGGCACGGCCAGGTGTTGCATGACTACGCCCGCGACACCCGCCTGCTCAATCAGCGGAAGCTCGAGGAAATGCAGTTCGAGTACCTCCGGGCTGGGTTCCATCCGGAGTGGGACCGCGATCCCTATCGGGTCTTCGCCTACACCACAGTGCAGGAGCGTGCCACCCAATTCTCGCACAGCGAAACCGGCAAGATCGTGGCCGAATACGAGCCCAGACTGGGCTCCATTTTGAGCCAGGTGGCCAAGGAAGAGGCCCGGCACTACACCTTCTACCGGACTGTTTTCGAGGAAATCCTTAAACGCGATCCGGATCAGGCGCTCCACTCCGCATCCTTTATTCTCCCCGCCATCGACATGCCGGGGGTTACGATGCCGGGCTTCAAGGAGCTCGCCGACGTGATCCGCCGGGCCGGGATCTACGGACCGCGGGACTACCTGCGCATCGTCCAGGAGCAGATCCGGTATTGGAAGATCGAGAGTCTCCAGGGCCTGAACGAACTGGGACGGAAGGCTCAGGAGAAAATCATGGGCATCCCTGCCCGATTGAAGCGCATCGCGGAGTACATGGAGACCCGGAGCAAGAGCAAGACCTTCAGCTTCGAGGTCGTGTTCAACCGTGAATTTGCGATGGAATGATCCGTCCGATTTCATGGCTTCCCGCGCTCATGCTGGCGCTCATGGTCGCGGGATGTAGCGACAACGCCGGCTCGAAGTCCCGGACCACCGAACGAAGCCCGCTTTCCCCCGATCAGCGCGATGCCGAAGTCTTTGGACATGAAATCTTCGACCTGGTCGATCGTGCCGTCGACTACCGCGGCTCCCACATGGGCCGGCCCGCCGCAAATCTTCCCCAGATGGGAGTCGAGAGTCTCACCACTGCCACGGTTCGCCGGGTGGTGAACGTGCAGCGCGAGCCGGTCATTACGGTCGCCTTCCGGCAGACCGGCGGCCGGGACATCATCTCTTGCCGGGGGGACAGTCAAATCCTCGAAGACAAGTCTCTAAACGGTCGTTTCACTATCATGTGCACCGCGAGCTCCGGCGCCCAGCGCCCCATGCAGGTGAGTGGGTCGTCGGAGCCTTGACCTCCGTATTGCTCACGACCATCATGGCCTTCTCGGACGTCCTCTCAATCGTCTACACCGCAGTACGCATCCTCGTCATAGCGGCGCTGGTGTATGCCGGCCTGGTGGCCCTCAGCCACTGGGCGGTGCGCAGCCGACGGATCAACCCCTTCGGCGCCTGGCCCCGCGCCATGCGGAAGCTGAGTGATCCTGTGCTCCTCCCCCTGGAACGGCGTATCGTCAGGGCCGGAGGCAGTCCCCAGCACGCGCCGCTGTGGCTTCTGGCCATCGTCATCGGCGCCGGCCTCGTGTTGCTGAGCCTGACCAGCTGGCTGATCGGCACAGCGGTAAGTCTTCGGTTCGTCGCCCAAGGCGGACCCCGGGCATGGATCGGGGTGCTGGTGAGTGCGGTCTTTACCATACTCATGACGGCGATTCTCATCCGGGTCATCGCCTCCTGGCTCGGCATCGGAGAGTACCGGCGCTGGATGCGGCCGATCTACCGACTCACCAGCTGGCTCATCGATCCAATACGCCGGATCCTTCCCCCATTCGGCATGTTCGACTTCAGCCCCATGGTCGCGTGGCTGGTGCTGTATGTGTTGAGGGGGTTCGTGATGGGGATGTTGTGAGGGGCTATCGGCCATCGGCTATTGGCTATTCGCTAGGAGACCTGGCGTCTGAAACCGATTGAGCAATCGGCAGAGGGCGTGCTCATTCGATTTAAGGTTCAGCCCCGGGCCTCCCGCAATGAAATCGTGGGTTTGCACGGGGACGCAGTCCGGATCCGTCTCTCGGCACCTCCCGTAGATGGAGGGGCTAATGAAGCCCTCACCCGGTTCCTGGCCGAGCGACTCAAGGTTTCGCGATCCAGGGTGCGCCTGGTGTCCGGTCAGGCGAGCCGATCGAAACTCATCGCGATAAGCGGTCTCACGCCGGAAGAGGTCGCCGCCCGCCTGCAACTGTAAGCCGCGAGCTTTGACCCATCGCCCAAAGCCAGTAGCCCTTGTTCCTCCCGGATTTGCGATTAGCTTCAGGATGTCTAACAACTGCTCCCGTGGCGATTTGCGCTGATTGCGGCCACGTTAAACAAACTGCTAAAACGCTAACCCTGAGGCGTTTTGGCCTCAGGTTTCTTGGTTTCTGGAGGTCCCGGTGACCACTGTCGCCCCCATTCGTCGCACCCGAGAGGCCCGCCTGAGCGAGCTCCAGCCGCTGCTGGCGCGGCGGATTCTGGTGCTCGATGGTGCCATGGGGACGATGATCCAGAGTTACCATCTGGGCGAGCGGGACTACCGGGGCGACCGATTTGCCGACTGGCCCAGCGATCTCAAGGGAAACAACGATCTTCTTTCCCTGACCCAGCCGGAGATCATCCGCGCCATTCATACGGCTTATCTGGAGGCCGGCGCGGATATCCTGGAGACCAACTCGTTCAACTCGACCGCCATCTCAATGGCCGACTACGGCATGGAGGAGCTGGTCTACGAGCTCAACCTCGCCTCGGCCCGGCTCGCGCGGGAGGTGGCGGACGAGTTCGAGCGCCGGGATCCAAATGCCCCGAAGTTTGTGGCCGGTGTGCTGGGTCCCACCAATCGGACCGCGTCGCTCTCTCCCGACGTAAACGATCCGGGCTTTCGGAACGTGCGTTTCGACGACCTCGTCGCCACCTACGGCGAAGCCATTCGCGGGTTGGTGGACGGCGGGGCCGACCTCCTGCTGGTGGAGACTATCTTCGACACGCTCAACGCCAAAGCCGCGCTTTTCGCGATCGACGCTTACTTCGAATCGGTCGGCTTCCGGGTGCCGGTGATGATTTCGGGCACCATTACCGATGCCAGCGGGCGCACGCTCTCAGGCCAGACGACCGAAGCCTTCTGGAACTCCGTGGCGCACGCCCGCCCCCTCATCATCGGGCTCAACTGCGCGCTCGGCGCCAAGGCGCTGCGGCAGTACGTGCAGGAGCTCTCCCGGGTGGCGCCCACCTTCGTCAGCACCCACCCGAACGCTGGCTTGCCCAACGAGTTCGGCGGCTACGACGAGAGTCCGGAGTACATGGCCGGGATCCTCCGGGAATTCGCCGAGAGCGGACTGGTCAACCTCGTCGGAGGATGTTGCGGGACCACACCCGCGCACATCAAAGCCATTGCCGAAGCGGTGGCCGGACTCCCGCCCCGGCTCCCCGCTTCGCTGCCTCCCCGCCTGCGCCTCAGCGGACTCGAGCCGCTCACCATCGGGCGGGAGAGCATCTTCGTGAACGTGGGCGAGCGGACCAACGTCACCGGGTCTCGCAAGTTTGCCAAGCTGATTCTTGCCGGAGATTACAACGCGGGGCTGGAGCTGGCGCGCCAGCAGGTCGAGAACGGCGCCCAGATGATCGACGTCAACATGGACGAGGGCATGCTGGACTCCCAGCAGGCGATGACCACGTTCCTTCAGCTGTTGGCCGCGGAGCCGGACATCAGCCGGGTGCCGATCGTCGTCGATTCCTCGAAGTGGTCGGTCATCGAGGCCGGCCTCAAGTGCGTCCAGGGAAAAGGCGTGGTCAACTCCATCAGTCTCAAGGAGGGAGAGGAGAGTTTCATCCGCCAGGCCACCCTGGTGCGGCGCTACGGCGCGGCCGTCATCGTCATGGCCTTCGATGAACAGGGACAGGCCGACACTGCCGATCGCAAAGTCGAGATCTGCCGGCGGGCGTACCAAATCCTCACCGGGAGGGTCGGCTTCGCGCCCGAGGACATCATCTTCGACCCCAATGTGTTTGCCATCGCGACCGGGATCGAGGAGCACAACAACTACGCCGTGGATTACATCGAGGCCACCCGGCGGATCAAGGCTGCCTTGCCGCAGGTGTTAGTGAGCGGTGGGGTGAGCAACGTCTCCTTCGCGTTCCGGGGCAACGATCCGGTGCGGGAGGCGATTCACTCGGTCTTCCTGTACCACGCCATCGAAGCCGGGATGGATATGGGGATCGTGAATGCCGGTCAGCTCCCCATTTACTCCGACATCCCGCCAGACCTGCTCGAACGGGTCGAGGATGTGGTGTTGAACCGCCGACCCGACGCGACCGATCGGCTGCTCGAGGTCGCCGACTCGGTGAAAGGTCAGGCAGCGGCCCAGGCCACCGACCTCGCCTGGCGCAACGCTCCAGTGGCCGAGCGGCTGAGCCACGCGCTGGTTGAAGGGATTGCCGACTACATCGTGGAAGACACCGAGGAGGCCCGCCGGCAGGCGGAGCGGCCGATCCACGTCATCGAGGGCCCGCTGATGGATGGGATGAATGTGGTGGGCGACCTGTTCGGGGCCGGCAAGATGTTCCTGCCTCAAGTGGTGAAAAGCGCTCGGGTGATGAAGCGGGCCGTGGCCCATCTGATCCCCTACATCGAGGCCGAGAAGCAGGCGTTGGGAGGCGAGGGCAACGGCCA
>JBGQLP010000010.1:0-71360 GCA_041500125.1 Gemmatimonadota bacterium | reverse complement strand
GGACGTGCCAATCAAAACTCTGGTACTGCACCTTGTTACGACCGAAGTACTGGGCGTGGACCGGGGTGGCTGCCATCGCCAGCGCCAGGGAGACCAGCCAGAGGGTGCGGCGAGGGCCGCATCGCGGGAACGACATATATGCCTCCTGGGCGGACGATGCCTTCCGTCGATCGGCTCTCGCCGTGAGCCATAGCACATGGTGCGAAAACCTCAGGATCACCGCTGTCAGGCTTTCGGGTAAGTTGCGCTTCGAGACGACGGTGAACCGAAGCGGGGTGACGCCTCCCCAGCCCCGTGCGAGGCCTGTGCCAGTAGCTAAGTGATTGTGGTGCTGAGGAACAGCAGAGCAGAACCGGTCAGAATGTCCGCTGGCGATGGCCAGCTTGTCCTGCTGAGCGCGGCTTCGAGCGTTGGCCCGCAGGCTGGGGTTGGTGGGAACTTGGCTGGACCGGCGCTTCGTTCTGCCGGTCCAACCACTCACAGACGACCGCAAACGCGGCGTTCCGATCCAGACCGAAGGCGTTCATCAGATAGGGAACCGCACCATACATGTTGGTGCGGCCCCCGGCCTTCATCCTTCTAAGGAAGCGGAAGAATCGGTTGCCCCGATCGGGGTCGAGCTTCATCACCCCCGAATATAACCCGAAGCCAGCAGCCGCTCAAGATCGGAAAACTCGACCCTGATTGTGAACGGCAAAATGACGGTGAACGGCGGTGCTGCTTTGACTTGACACCGACTAAAGCGGGTTCCATACTAGGGGCCTCTACGTACGGCAAAGTACTCAGCGCATTGAGCTACCCGCCCTGCGTGACAGTGTGGTCGGGTCATCCGTTCCCGCACGCTGCTGCCGGTTCCGAGCTCACCCTTCGCCAACGTCGAGCTGACCATGTGGCGCGAGATTCTTTCCTTCTTCAACAAAACGGATACGGAGGCAGGTATGGCCGGGGAATTCTACATCGGTGAATCGCTGGTCGGCGAAGGCAACGAGGTTGCCCATATCGACCTGATCATCGGCTCGAAGAGTGGTCCGGTGGGCGCGGCGTTCGTCAATGCGCTCGCCACCAATACCGACGGGTTCAATCATCTCCTGGCCGTCGTGACGCCGAATTTGCCGGCCAAGCCCGACACCATTCTCTTCAACAAAGTCACGATCAAGGGCGCCAAGCAGGCGGTGCAGATGTTCGGCCCGGCGCAGGCGGCAGTCGCCCGCGCGGTCGTGGACAGCGTCGCGTCGGGTGTGATCGACAAGGGCAAGGCCAACGATCTCTGCGTCCTGGTCGGGGTCTTCATCCACTGGCAGGCCGAGAACGACAAGAAGATCTACGACTACAACTACCAGGCCACCAAGGAATCGATTCAACGGGCGCTGCAGGGCAAACCGACGGTGGACGAGGTGCTGCAGCGGTACAAGAGCGCGCGGCACCCGTTTGCCAGCGGCGCCGAGAGCTGATCGTACAGTCCCGCTAGCTCAGTTTTCCACGAGGGGCGGCCCGCTGTCGGGGGCGCCCCTCGTCTTTTAGCGACCATGGAGCATTCACCGATGCGCAAGCTTCTGTTACAACTCGACAGTTCGCGGCTGCCGAGCGTTTTCGATCAGGTCGTCGCCTACGATGCGGGCGCCGACGTTGTGATGAGCTATGGAGGAGTGACCGAGGGCGACGTCCGCGACCTCATCCATGGTTGCATCTTCACCCGGGGCCCCAAGGACCTGCACAACACCGCGGTCTGGATCGGCGGCAACAACATGTCGGCCGGCGAGCAGCTTCTGGCCATGGCACAGGACGCATTGTTCTCACCGTTGTGCGTCTCCATCATGCTCGACTCCAACGGCTCCAACACCACGGCAGTGGCAGCGGTGGTAAAGATCGAAGAGACGCTCGGCGACATGAAAGGAAAGAACGTCCTCATCCTGGCCGGCACCGGTCCGGTGGGGCAACGGGCGGCCGGCCTCCTCGCCAAGGATGGCGCCCACGTCACCATCACATCCCGCAAACCGGAGCAGGGCGAGAAGGCTCGCCAGTTCATCAGCGCTCGCTTCAACGTGCAGGTTGACGCCGTCACCATGAACGACCCTGCCAAGCTGCCCGAATTGCTTCAGGGCGTGGATGTCCTGCTCAACTCGGGACCGGCCGGGGTGCAGATGGTGCCCAAGTCGGCCTGGACCGGCGTGAAGACGCTGAAGATTGCGGTAGACCTCAATGCGGTTCCGCCTCTCGGCATCGAAGGGATCGACGTGAACGATGCCGGCGTGAAGAAGAACGGCGTGGTGGTGTTCGGGGCCTTCGGGGTCGGCAATTTCAAGACCAAGCTGCACAAGGCCTGTGTTGAGAGGTTGTTTACCCGCAACGACCTGGTCTTGGACGCCGAGGGTATCGCCGACATCGCCCGTGAGCTGGTTGCCACGAGAGAGCCAGCGGCGAGAAAAGAGCCGGTCGCCAGAAAAGAGCTGGTCGCGAAAAAGAAGTAGGGCGATGACCCGCGTCGTGGGAATCGACCCGGGCACCGTGAGCATCGACGTGTGCGGGATTGACGATGGGCAGCTATACCTCGACCGAAGCTGGCCCACCGCCGAGGCGCTCGCGCACCCCGAAAGCTTTGTCGAACTTCTCACCCAACCGCGTGTCCCCGATCTCATCGCCGGACCGTCAGGCTACGGTCTACCGCTACTCCGTGCCGCGGAAGCCACCGATGCCGACCTCCGACTCGCCTTTCTTGCCGGGCCGAAGGAGACCGGCGGCATCGGTGGACTCCGAGCCTTCGCGAAACGGCTGGCAGCTTCGGGACTCCCGGTAGTCTACACTCCGGGAGTCATCCACCTGGATACGGTGCCGGAACACCGAAAGCTCAACCGGGTGGATCTCGGAACGGCCGACAAACTGTGCGCGGCAGCGCTGGGGGTCTACGACCAGTGCGAGCGGCTGGGACGTAGGCCGGAGGAGGTCTCGTTCATTCTGCTGGAGCTCGGCGGGGCGTTTACCGCGGCAGTTGCGGTCGCGGAAGGCCGGGTGGTAGATGGAATTGGCGGGACGAGTGGGCCCATCGGATGGCGAGCAGCCGGAGCACTCGACGGCGAGGTAGCATTCCTTGCCGGGCGCATCTCTAAGGTGGTGCTGTTTCAGGGGGGTGTGACTTCCCTGATCGAGCGAGATCCCGGCCGAGCCCGGGTTGGCTTCGAGGCATACGTCGAAGGAGCATCCAGGGCAGTCCGACAGCTCAGGTCGTCCGCACCCGGGGCCGGCGAGATCCTGCTATCCGGACGCCAGGCCGCCGAGCCCGATATTTTCGAGCGACTAGCGGCGGACTTGGCCGATGTCGGCCCCGTGCGGAAGCTCGCGGGCTTTGCGGTCCACGCTAAGCAGGGAGCCCAGGGGGCCGCACTCGTAGCCGATGGCCTCAGCGGTGGTGGGAACGCCGGCCTGGTGGACCGCTTGAGAATACGGGAGGCACGCGGAACGGTGCTCGACCATCTGATCGTGATCAGTCCCGCCACCGCACGGCGCCGGCTGGGACTCGAGTAGACGGCGCAATGGACCTCAGGGCGATCCCCGCGCGAGCCACGCTACGGCAACGGCAGGCGCACAGTCCGAGACCCGATCGGGCGCTGCACGCCCCCCGGGAAGCAACTGGGCGAACTCGAGGTACGGTCGTTGGAGCCGGGCGGCGAGCTCGGCGGTGAGGAATCGCCCCACCCCAGCGCCGACCAGCGGCGCATCATTGGGGAGTGGAACTCGGGAGAGCACTCGCTCGCACGCGTCCTCCAGCTGCCGAGACTGCACCCGCGCGAGCCATGCGGCCAGACGACACCACGCCGTCATGGGAACCGACTCCACATCCCGGCCGATCATGCGCGCCAGCCGCCGGGCGCTCCCGGCGGGAGTCTTGTCCCCGCCGTCAGCTGCCGGGTGTTGGTCCGCGTTCTCAGGCAGGTGGCCGCTCAGCCGATGGACATCCGCGGTCGTAGCGAACAGCTCGGCCATGAGCGGTACCCAGTCACCTAGGAACGGCGCCTCAGCGGCCAGGGCCACGAGCGGAGTGCGGACCACGCCGGAATAGACTAGTTCCCCCGCGAGCAGGCGCCCCGCATCGTCGTGCCCCCGGACGGAGATTCGGCCCGCTACCACCGGGACAAGATCGGTCGTCGTGCTTCCGATATCCACGAATAACGCATCCCGGACCCGCGTGGCCACGAGCTCGGCACTGGCCATCCAGTTCGCTGAGGCCACGCGGAGGCCAGCCGAGGCCGCTTCTTCCGGGCTCACGAATCCGTCCAGCCCAGCGTAAAAGCGGACCACGGAATCCGGGAAGCGTGTTCCCATGAGCGTGACCAGCCGGGCGACTCCCTCGGACCGACTGGCGAACAGATCGACCATCTCCCCCGTCATGGTCACGGCATGAATCGGGGCAGGTCCGAGAGCAGCCTTGGCTTGCCCCAGTGCCTCTTCGAGGTGAGGGAGACCCTGCCACAAGGGACAGGGCAGTTGCATCACGCGCTCGACCGACCCGGTAGGGTCCAAGCGAGCGGCCTTCAAGTGGGCACCGCCGAGATCCCAGCCAACCACAGAGTCATGTCGCATGGGAGGTCTCGAGAATGATCTCCACCGCAGTGCTCGCTCTGCGGGCTAGCGTGTCCTCCGCGTATCCGCCGGACCGGAGCAGGCCAAGCACCATGGCCGCCGTGTTCACGCCAACAGCCTGGCGCAGGCCGCAATAGGACGTGGTGAGTCGCGGGTTGATCTCCAGCACGACCGGGCCGTGTCGGGCTAGGATGAGGTCCACGCCTACGTATCCCCACAAACCGGGGATGGTGGCCGCTATATCGCTCGCGAGCTGGGCGAAGCAGCCGTTGATTTCGGGGAACGCGTTGACCCCGACCGCTTGAAGGATGAGGCGCGAGTCTTCGATCCCAACCTGCTGGCGGTTGCAGGAGAGCAGCCGTGCGGTACCTCGGTGGCAGAGCATAGAGAGACTGACTGCCACGCCCTCGATCCAAGGCTGGGCGACTAGCCGGTCAGGGTCTTCCGCCAGCCGGGCCCCGGCCGCAGCCCAGTCCGGGAGGAGCTGCGAGTCCTCGCATCCCGCCCCATCGTCGGGCTTCGTCACCCAGGGCCCGGGAAAGCGCGGAAGGCGGTCGCCATGAGAGAAGGTGGGAACCACAGCAATGCCTGCTTCCCGCAACGCGTTCGCTGTCCCGCGTTTGCTCGCGGCCAGGCGAACGGCGTCAGGCCGACAGCCGAGTAGAGTCTTGCCCGCGGCCTCGGTCTGGCGTCCCAGGCTTTCGAGAGTGCCACCGGTCTCCGGTGCGGTCGGCCAGGCAGCGTCGGCGAGCGCCAGCCCGCGCGTATACAAATTGAAAATGTCTTCGCCCGCCTGCGGGATGAGCACCTGGCTGGCTACGACCGGCGGCAGGCGCGGATCGCGGCTGGCCACGACCTCGACCTCGGGGAGCTCAGCGAGGTCCCTCAGGAGGGCGCCCAGCATCATGTCACCTTCCCGCGCGATACCGGGAGGTAGCGGTTGCCCGGCCAGGCCGCCCCCACTGAAGAACTCGAAGGCGAAGATTCTCACGCTTCGAGGACGCTTTCCGCGATGGCCCGGAAAAGAAAGTCTTCAGCCACCCGAGCAGCGATGTCTACCCGGGACACACTTTGGAGTCCCCTCCATGCCGGTATGCCGTTGACCTCGAGCACCTGCAACCGGCCATCACTGTCGCGCACCAGGTCCACACCGGCATAGTCGGCACCCACAGCAGCGCATGCATCCACGGCGAGTCGCTCCAGGTCTCCTTCGAGCGCTGCCGCCTCGCAGCGCGCTCCCTGGGCCACATTGTTGATCCAGCTCGCGCCCCTGCGGACCATGGCCGCCAGCCCCACTCCACCGAGGACGAGCACCCGCCAGTCGTGCCAATCAGCCCCCTTAGACCCGGTGTTCACGTATCGCTGCAGGTACCAGACGCCACGGAACTCTGATGGATCCGGAAGATCTCCGACCTCTCTGAGCCGCCGGAGACCTACCCCTAGAGAACCGAACAGTGGCTTGGCCACGACTTCGTGGCCCACCGAGAGCTCCGCCACGAGGAAGTCGCGTGCCGGAGCAGTCGTCTCGGTCACGAACGTCGGCGGCATGGGCAAGCCCGCCTTGTGGAGCAGGAAGCTGGTCATTCCCTTATCTACCGTCCGTTCGATGCTACGGCCGGTGTTGTACACGGGAACGCCAACGTCGTGAAGAGCGTGCAGGATATCCAATCGGAGCACCACCTGTTCCAGCGTGCCGCCGGGAACATCGCGTACCATCACTCCATCCGGAAGCCGACCCTCGAAGCCGGGGAGAACGATACCCGGTCCCCCGGTGCCGAAGTCGAGGCAGCACTCACCCAGGCGCACGAACTGCACCTGGGCCTTTCTCAGCTCAAGGGCTCGGCGCAACTCCGCTTCATGCCAGCCAGGCTCCTGGGTCACAATCGCGATGCGGGGTCCGGTGATCATGCCGCGGCCTCGTGCAACAGCCGCTCGAGCTGGGTCTGCCGCCGGCGAAGCAGGGCCGATGCCCGCTCAGCGGCGGCGGCGGCGGCGTGCACCGTGCACACGGGCTCCCCCGGTGCGAAGCTGGCTCCGGGGTGAGGCACGTCGCGGCACCAATCGGGAGGTTCGAAGGCGGCACTCATCCGGATGGCGGCCGTAGCGTACACGACCGCATGCGCCCGGATGGCTCGGGGCGGGACTGGATGGGCGGGGAGCTCACCATCACAGGCCCGCAGGTGCCAGTCGAAGAGACCGCGCGGGTAATCCGGGTCGTACAGCTCCATGGTCGCGGTGGGACGTGGATTCACCTCCAGAGCAGACCAGTCCCCCAGATGCAGAAGAAAGTCGAGTCCGTTGAGTCCGACCAATCCCGTGGCGGCGACCAGCGCATCCAGCTTTCGTCGGATGTCCCGTGCGACCGCCGGGGGCAGCTCGACGCCACTCATGGCGCCGCCATAGCGGAATGGCAGGGAGGGTCGGGCCCGCGTGGTCCACTGCTCGTTGAAGCCGATGATGCAGGCGCGACGTCCATCGGCAAGGAAGAGCGCGGAGAGCGACCGGCCAGGGGACAGGCGCTGGTAGTAACCCCCTGCCCGAACGGGGCGACGTCCCGCTGGGCGCACGTGGGCCCCGCCGGCGCCTCCAGCCTGCTTGATGAGCCAGCCTGCGCGATCCGCCGGCACGGTGAGCCGCACTTCGGGGTGGCGGATACGTAGACGGTCCAATAAGCCGAAGAAGCTGGATGGATCTCGCACCGCAGCCACCACTGCAGGAGTGTTGCCGTAGAGCCTGAGCCCCCGAGTGAGCCGCGCTAACAGGCCGGGACAACCCTCGAACCCGGAGCCATAGACCAGGCCGGCACAACGCGATGTCATGCTCGCTGCCTGAGCGGCTGCTAACAATGCACGGCGGTCGAAGCGCAGCCGGTGGGCCGCTGCCACTCTGCGACACTCGCTTGCGACGGCGCAGGTGTCGCGGTCGGCGAAGTAGTCCAGCACGATCACCTGATGTCCCCCCCGCGAGGCTGATGCCGCGAGCGCCCGGCCAGTCACGGCGACGACTAGAAAGGGCGGCCGGGTGGAGGTCACGGTCTGCATTTGGGATACCGGGATGATCGGGACGAGGTTACCCATGATGGACTCACTAAAAGTGACGCTGGATCGTAGGCCTGTCCATGCCGGCGGATCCGCCGAGGCCTACTTCCGCGCGTTATATTCTCGATCCATCGAGTCACAGCGGGATTAGCGGCGCGCCGGGGCGCAGGAGACGACGCTGGAGGAGAGCATGAGCGCAGTGGGATCCAAGGAGAACCCTCTCAGGGTCGCCATTGTCGGGGCCGGGCCGAGCGGTTTCTATGCCTTTGAGGCCCTGCTCAAGTCAGGGCTGGGGATTCGAGTCGATATGTTCGAGCGGCTCCCAGCTCCCTTTGGATTGGTTCGCCACGGAGTCGCGCCTGATCACCCCAAGCTCAAGGAGGCCATCCAGGTCTACGACCGACTCGCCCGTCTCCCCGAGTTCCGCTTTCTGGGCAACGTAACGGTGGGCCGCGATGTCCCGGTCGAGGAGCTCCGGGCGGCGTACCACGCGGTCGTCTTCACTTGCGGGGCGGAGACCGACCGCCGGTTAGGAGTGCCTGGCGAGGAGCTGGCGGGGAGCTACACGGCGACCGAGTTCGTCGGGTGGTACAATGGACATCCCGAGTTCCGAGACCGCGAGTTCGACCTGGACGAAGAGGTTGCCGTCATCGTTGGCCAGGGAAACGTGGCGGCAGACGTTTGCCGGATCCTGGCCAAGACAGTGGACGAGCTGAAGCACACCGACATCACCGAGTACGCCCTCGACGCCCTTTCCCGCAGCCGGGTCCGGGAGATCTACGTCGTCGGCCGCCGCGGCCCGGCCCAGGCCAAGTTCACCGCCAAGGAGCTGCGGGAGCTGGGGGAGCTGAACGACGCCGAACCGGTGTTGGACCCGGCGGAGCTGGTGCTCAACCCCGAAAGCCTCGCGGAATTCGAGGAGCGGCGGGGTGCGGGCGCCAAGAAGAATTTCGAGATCATGCAGGGGTTTGCTGCCCGGCCACCTGCGGGGCGCTGCCGGCGGATTGTCTTGCGTTTTTTCCTCAGTCCGGTGGAGCTTCAGGGGAGCAGGCACGTCGAACGGGTGGTGTTCGAGCGTACCCGACTGGTCGGCGGCGCGTATGAGCAAAGCGCGCAGGGAACCGGCGAGCGGGTGGAGATTGCAGCGGGACTGGTCTTTCGTAGCATTGGCTACAAGGGTATTGCCATTCCTGGGGTCCCCTTCGACGAGCGGCAGGGGATCTTCCCTTCCAGCGACGGCCGAATCGTAGATAAGACCGGAGCCGCAATCCCGGGCCTCTACGCTTCAGGCTGGATCAAGCGGGGTCCTACGGGGATCATCGGAACCAATAAGCCGGACAGCGTTGCCACCGTAGCCTCGGTTCTGGCCGACCTGCCGAGGCTCGATTCGGCACCGAAGCCGGGAGCCGAAGGGCTACCTTCCCTGCTGCCCGGGCGGGGACCGCGGGTGGTGAGCTACGACGATTGGCTTGCTATTGATCAGGCCGAGGTGAGCCGCGGCTCGCCCAAGGGAAAGCCACGCGAGAAGTTCACCAGAATTGAAGAGATGCTGGAAGTATTGGCCGCGGCCCGGCGCTGACTTTATCGCCCTTCCCCAGGCGGCGGTTCATGCACCCCGGCCCTGGTTGATGTATACTAAGAATAGAGACACCACGAATAGAGACACCACAAATAGAGACACCACCACCAGGCAGACATGCCCGACAAGATGATGCTGATCGGCGGACGCTCGAACAAGCAGGGCACCTCTCTGTGCGCCGGCAAGCTGGGTGCGGAGTATGTCCAGCTCTCCTCGACCGTCGAAATGAACGTCAACGACATGGCCCGCCTGGGACTCAAGAACGACAGCAAAGTTCGCCTGCGTTCGGCGGGGGGCGAGGTCGTAGTTCGGTGCAAAGGCCGCGAGGCGAAGGATCTGCCGCCGGGCCTCTTGTTCATTGCCTACGGCCCGCTCTCCAGCGAGCTCATGGCCAGCGATACCGCCGGCTCGGGCATGCCGATCTCGAAGAACGTGGAAGTCGAGGTCGAGCCCGTCGCAGAAGCGGCAGCGAGTTAGGAGGGTAGCGCCATGGGCGAGAACCTCAAGATTGTCACCGACGCCACCTGCACTTTTTGCGGGTGCGTATGCGATGACATGGTCCTCACCGTCGACCTGGATCACAATCGCATCATCAAGTCGGAGAACGCCTGCATTCTGGGGAAGGCGTGGTTCAAGGAGCACGCCATCGAGGAGCGCCCGTTCGCCATCGTCAAGGGTCGCGAGGCCAGCACCGAGGAAGGGGTCGAGGAGGCGGCGCAGATCCTGGCCAACGCCCGGTTCCCGGTGATCTACGGACTCTCGGACACCACCTGCGAGGCACAGCGGGTGGCGGTCGCGATTGGCGACATGATAGGCGGCACCGTGGACACCACGACGTCGGTGTGTCATGGGCCTTCCGGGATTGCGTTTCAGGGAGTCGGCGAAAGCACGGCCTCCCTGGGCGAGATCAAGAACCGGGCGGACATGGTCGTGTTCTGGGGTGGAAACCCCGCCGAGGCGCACCCCCGCCTGTTCACCCGCTATGCGGTAACTCCGAAGGGGATGTACATCCCCAATGGAAAGAAGGACCGCACGGTCGTGCTGGTGGATGTGCGCCGGACTCTGAGCACGCCGGTGGCGGACATTTTCCTCCAGGTGAAGCCGCGCAGCGACTTCGAGGTTCTCTGGGCGCTGCGCGCGCTGGTCAAGGGGCGCAAGGTCGACACCTCGGTCGAGCAACGCACCGGCATCTCGCTGGCGGTGCTGGAGGATCTGGTCGCGCGGATGAAGAGCTGCAACTATGGAGCCCTGCTCTTCGGCATGGGGCTCACCATGAACCGGGGGCGGCACTTCAACTCCGGCGCACTGCTGGCGCTCGCCACCGATCTCAATGAGTTCACCCACTGGGTGGCCAAGCCGGTACGGGGCCACGGGAACGTGACCGGGGCGGACAACGTGGTGTCCTGGCAGACCGGTTTCCCGTTCGGGGTCAACTTCAGCCGGGGCTATCCGCGTTTCAATCCCGGCGAGTTTACCACCGTGGACCTGCTTTCCCGGGGCGACGTCGACGCGGCGCTGATCATCGCGAGTGATCCCGCCTCGAACTTTCCCAAGGCGGCCATCGAGCACCTGAAGCGCATTCCCGTGATAAATCTGGATCCGAAGCTCACCCACACGGGTCAGCTGGCCCGGGTGGCTTTCACCACGTCGACCTACGGTATCAACGTAGCCGGTACGGTCTATCGCATGGACGACGTCCCCATCACGCTGCGTCCTGCCTTCGATTCGCCTTACCCGAGCGACGAGCAGATCCTGACCGCTATCCGGAACCGGGTGCGGCAGCTCCTGGGCGGCAACCGCCCTGGAGCGGGCACGCCGCTGGCCACCACCGTTTCGTAGGGCCACCCGTCAAAAGGAGCCTCCGTTTGGGCTCGTCGCTGCGCATTGTCAACGGCAGGGTGTACGACCCGGCAAACGGCCTGGACGGTGCCGTGCGGGACGTGTGTGTGCGGGATGGCAAGATCGTGGCGGATGCTCCCGCCGATGCCAAGCGGATCGACGCCCGCGGCATGGTCGTCATGCCAGGGGGCGTCGACATCCACTGCCACATCGCCGGACCCAAGGTCAACCTCGCCCGTAAAGTCCAGCCCGAAGATCATCGTCGCGACGTGCACCTCCGCACTCGGACCACCCGTTCCGGGACCGGGGGCACGGTGCCCTCCACCTTCACGACCGGCTATCGCTATGCCGGCCTCGGCTACACCACTGCCATGGAGGCAGCGGTGACGCCGCTCGGGGCGCGCCACACCCTTGAGGAGCTGCACGACACCCCGATTATAGACAAGGGGTTTTTCGTGCTGATGGGCAACAACGTGTTGCTCTATCGCCTGCTTCAAGAAGGGCGGCGCGAGGAATTCCGGCATGCACTCGCCTGGTGGCTCCACGCAACCAAGGGATACGCTCCGAAGCTGGTCAATCCGGGAGGGGACGAGCTCTGGAAGGGGGAGCGCAACGCCAACATTACCAAGCTCGATCAGAAGATCGGCCCGTTCGATCTCACCCCGCGCAAGGTCATAGCGGCTTTCATCGAGGCCGCCAACGAGCTGGGGCTACCCCACCCGGTCCATATCCACTGCAACAACCTCGGTCATACCGGCAACTACGAGACCACCCTGGAGACGATGCGGATCGCCGAGGGTCAGCGCACCCACATCACCCATATCCAATTTCACAGCTACGGCGCGGTGGCCGGGAAGAGCGGCGACAACCCGACCTCGAAAGCGAGCGAGATCGTCGAGTTCGTCAACACCCATCCCAACATCAGTGCGGATGTCGGTGCGGTGATGTTCGGGCGCTCCACCAGCATGACTGCTGACGCGCCGCTGGCATACATGCTACGCCGGTTCGGGGGCGGCAAATGGGTAAACGCCGACACCGAGATGGAAAGCGGCTGTGGGATCGTTCCGTTCACCTATCAGGATCGGGTCTACACCAACGCGCTGCAATGGGCCATCGGGCTCGAGCTCTTCCTCCGATCCGAAGACCTGTGGCGTATGGTGTTCTCCACCGATCACCCGAACGGCGGCTCCTTCATGAGCTACCCTCGCCTCATCCGGCTGCTCATGGACTGCGAATACCGCAAGCAGGAGATGGCGAAGGTAAACCAGCAGGCCCTCGACAACTCCGGCCTGCGGGACTGCCTGGCCCGGGAATACTCGCTTTACGAGATCGCGATCATCACGCGCGCGGGTCCGGCACGGCTCCTGGGATTGACGGAGAAGGGGCATCTCGGGGTGGGGGCCGACGCCGACATCACCATTTACGACGAAGACGACGACAAAGAGAAGATGTTCTCCACTCCCCGCTACGTGATCAAGGACGGAGAGCTCATTATCGAAGACCATGAGTTCCGGGCCGACCATGAAGGCCGGGTACTCCACGTGGCGCCCGATTACGACCAGTCAATCGAGCAGGTGATCCAACCGTTTTTCGAGGATTTCTACACCATCCGCTTCGCGAACTACCAGGTGGACGATCGTTACCTCCACCAGCATCAAACTATCCCGACAACACGCCAGGCGGTCGGCGTGAGCAACGGCGGCTAGCACTCGCCATGCATCTCAACGGGACCGAGATCGTCGATACCTTCGCGGAAGCGTTCACGATGTGGGGCGCGCGGGTGATCATCACCGCGGAGACTTCCGATTGGGCCCAGGCCGCCGCCCAGTCGATGACTGGCTTCGCCACTTCCATCATCGGGTGCAAGTGCGAGGCGGGGATCGAGGCCGAGCTGCGGGCATCGGAGACGCCAGACGGTCGTCCCGGGATAAGCGTGCTGCTCTTCGCCACCAGCGCGGAGGGCGTGGGCAAGCGGCTGGTCGAGCGAGTGGGCCAATGCGTGATGACCTGCCCCAGCACTGCCTGCTATAACGGCTTATCGGCAGAGGAGACCGTTGTGGTAGGCGGGCAGCTGCGGTACTTCGGCGACAAATTCCAGATCTCAAAGCTGCTCAGCGGACGCCGGCTCTGGCGGGTTCCGGTCATGGATGGCGAGTTCCTGGTGGATGACCGCTTTGGTATTCAGCCCGCGGTTGGTGGCGGGAACATCCTGATCTCGAGCCGGGACCAGACGGCTGCGCTTCGCGCGGCCCAGGCGGCCGTAGCCGCGATGCGCAGCACCCCGGGCGCCATCCTCCCGTTTCCGGGGGGTGTGGTCCGGAGCGGCAGCAAGCCGAAGTCGCGGTACAAGTTCCTCTTCGCCTCAACCAACGACGCTTATTGCCCCACCTTGCGGCCAGTGGCTCCGGACAGCCAGGTGCCGCTCGAGGCTGGGTGCGTGCTGGAGATTGTCATCGACGGGCTCGACCTTCCGGCAGTGGAGACGGCCATGCGGCGCGGCATTCACGCCGCCGCCGTAGCCGGCGCGCTGCAGATCTCCGCCGGAAACTACGGTGGTGGGCTCGGCCAGTACCGGATCGACCTCCGCCCCCTGGTTGAGGGAGCCGAGGTCAGCGCATGAGCGTCGATCTCACGCTGTACACCACGCCGATGGTACCGCTCGAGGCCGACGTTATCACTCCGGCTCGGCTCGCCGGCCTCTCCACTCTCGAGACCGCCAAGCTCACCGTCGTACACGGCAATCAATCCGCCGAACTGGGGGAGTTCTTTCGGGTAACCGGGGCTGCAGGGGCCGAGGTCCACCTGACCGGGGATCTCTCCCGGGTCAAATACATCGGTATGGGCATGGCCAGCGGCAGGATCGTGGTGCATGGGTCAGCGGGGATGCACCTCGGGGCCGGGATGAGCGGAGGGGACATCCTCGTGGAAGGCGATGCCGGTGACTGGGTCGGCCCGGAGATGAGCGGAGGACTCATCCTGGTGAAGGGAAATGCGGGGCACATGATCGGGAGCGCCTATCGAGGCAGCCTGGTCGGGATCCTCGGTGGGGAGATCGTCGTCTTCGGAAATGTCGGAAACGAGATCGGCAGTGGAATGCGTCGCGGGCTGATCGCGATCGGGGGCGACTGTGGCGATTTCGCGGGAGTAAACATGCTCGCGGGTACCATTGTGGTCCTCGGTCGCCTCGGCTGGCGCACGGGCGCCGGAATGCGCCGGGGGACGATCGTCTCGATGCATCCCGCAGAGCTGCTTCCGACGTTCACCTACGCCTGTACCTACCGTCCGGTCTTCCTTCGCCTGTATCTTCCCCACCTTCGGCGGCTGGGTCTCTCCATCGACGATGCACAAGTGCAGGGCTCCTACCAGCGCTGGTGCGGCGATGCGATCGAGTTGAATCGCGGCGAGGTGCTCTTGCTCGCTTCCGGAGTGACCGTCGCCCCCAGCTGAAGTGCCCGGTGAAGCTCCAGACCAGTCACCCGGCCGACAACCTTCGACATGGCTGGCATGAGCACGCCCTGCACTCCCGCTGCGCGAGCCCCCGCCCCGTGCATCGCTCTGTCGCCTCTCTCCATAAGGCGGCCCCAGTGGAGACCCGAGTGACGGACCGCAAGGTTCCCCACGTCACCTGCCTCGGGTGCGGCTGCGCCTGCGACGACATCATCCTCAGCCTGTGCGACGACCGGATTGTGCACGCCGAGCGCGCCTGCCAATTGGGTGTGGCCTGGTTCGATGACGGACGCGTTCCTGCAAGAGTGCAGGTTGGTGGCCGCGACTGCGGGCTCGACGAGGCCTTGGATGCCGGCGCTGCCCTGCTGCATGCCGCCCGAGGGCGGGCCCTGGTTTTCCTGGGCGACGACATCACTTCTGAGGCACAGCGAGCAACCGTGGAGATCGCCGACCACCTACATGCGGTGGTGGACGGCGTGGTCTCGGAACCCGCCGCGGCGGGGATCCTGGCGGGACAGCGCAGGGGGCGTGCCACCTGCACCCTGGGCGAGATTCGGAACCGTGCGGACCTGCTGCTCTTCTGGGGCACCGATCCTGATCAGCGGTATCCCAGATACCGCTCCCGCTATGCTCTCTACCCCGTAGCTTTTCATCTCCCCAAAGGTCAGCGCGGACGAACCGTTGTCTCGGTCACCGTCGGCTCGGACAAGGGTCCGGCGGAGGCCGATCTCCACATTGCGCTCCGGCCGGAGGACGAGGTCGTGGCGCTCTCCGCCCTACGGGCCCACCTCCAAGGCCGCGAGCTCGGCGGATTGGCCACCCTGTCTTCCCAACTGCAGCAGCTCACTAGTCTGCTTACGAAGGCGAAATACGTCGTCATTGTCCACGATGGGGATGGGGGAGACGAGCGTCGCTCTCCCGAGCGTGCCGAGGGTCTGATCACGTTGGCGCAGAGGCTCAACGGACCGACGCGGGCGGCACTCAGCACACTACGTGCAGGAGGCAACCGCTCCGGTGCCGAGGTGGTTCTGACCTGGCAGACCGGCTTTCCGTTCGCCGTCGACTTCAGTCGCGGATCTCCCCGCTACCGACCGGACCGGCGCGGAACGGCACAGCTCGAAGCCGGAGTTCTCGCCGCTGCCCTCGTGGTCGGGGAACCGGCCGGCTTCCCAGCCAGCGCACGCGACCGCCTTGGCCGGATTTCTACGGTCGTAGTGGGACCGCGAGCCAGCGAGGCGCCGTTCACGGCGAAGGTGGCGATCGATACCGGCGTGGCCGGCATCCACGAGGCAGGGATCGGATACCGCATGGATGACCTCCCGCTCCCACTTCAAGCCGCCTTGCCCAGTCCCCGGTCGGCAACCGATGCCCTAAGGCGTCTTGCCGACCGGCTGGTCGCGGCGGAGGCGCGAAGATGAGCGCGCCGACTCGACTTCGAATCGTTCGGGGCGAGGTCTACGACCCAGCCAACGGCGTCAACGGCGAGGTGCGGGACGTCTGTATCGAAGACGGCCGCATCGTAGCCGACCTCCCTCAGGGAGCACCGACGCTCGACGCCGCCGGGATGGTCGTCATGCCGGGCGGCGTCGACATCCATTCCCACATTGCCGGGTCCTCCTGCAATCACGCCCGGCGGCTTTTTCCTGAGGAGCACTCCGCTGAGCCGACCATGGCACCCAGACTGGCCTCGGGGGAGCTCGGCGCCCGCTCGGGTACCGGCGGCACGCTCCCGAGCACCTTCACCACCGGGTATCGCTACGCCGGTCTCGGCTATACCACGGTGTTCGATGCGGCGGTGGCCCCGGTCATGTCCCGTCACACTCATCAGGAGCTCGAGGACACCCCGATTGTGGACAGCGGCTTCTTCGTTCTCCTGGGGAATGACGAATACCTGCTCCGGCAGATCGACTCGGGGGAGCGGGATCGGGCCCGCGATTACGCAGCGTGGGTACTCGGCGCCACCGGCGGATATGCCATCAAGATTGTGAACCCGGGCGGGATTCAAGCCTGGAAGTCAGGCCAGCGGAACCTCACCGGGCTCGACCAGCAGCTCGGCTCCAGCCGGGTCACACCCCGTGCGATTCTGGAGACGCTCACCGATGCCGGCAATGCTCTTCGGCTGCCTCATCCGGTGCACATCCATTGCAACAACCTCGGGGTGCCCGGGAACGCGGCCACAACGCTGGAGACGATGCAGGCGCTCGACGGGCGGCGGGCACACTTCACCCACCTTCAGTTCCATTGCTATGGCGGAAGCCCAGAGATAGGCTGGAGCTCGGGCGCAAGCCGGGTCATCGAGTACGTCAATGCCAATCCAATGGTGAGCGCCGACGTTGGACAGGTGATGTTCGGTCCGGTCACCACGGTCAGCGCCGATGGCCCCCATGAGTACCTGCTCTATGCCACTAGTGGGCGCAAGTGGGTCAACATCGACGTGGAGCTGGAGACCGGCTGCGGCATCCTCCCCTACGAATTCAAGGAGCGCTCGGCGGTCTCAGCACTCCAGTGGGCGATTGGGCTGGAGCTCTTCCTCCTCAGCGCGGACCCTTGGCGGGTAGTGCTCTCGACCGATCACCCGAACGGCGGTTCGTTTCTGTCCTACCCCGCGCTGATCCAGCTCCTGATGGATCGCCGAGCCCGGGAGGAGCAGCTCAAGCGCGTCAATCCCGCGCTGCTCGCGGGAAGCGCGCTGGCCGACGGCCTGGCCCGGGAATACACCCTTTCCGAGGTTGCCATCGTCACCCGGGCGGGACCCGCCCGCCTGCTCGGTCTGCGACACAAGGGGCATCTGGGCCCCGGGGCAGACGCGGATGTGACGGTGTACGTCCGCAACCACGATATCGCAAAAATGTTTACCCACCCACGCTATGTCGTCAAAGGCGGATCTCTGGTGGTGGAGGAGGGCCAGCTGCGGCGGGCGCCGGCAGGACGGCGACTGCGACTGCGGCCGGAGTACGACGACGCACTGCTACCAGACCTGCGGCACTATTTCGAAGAGTACTCGACGGTCTCGTTCGAAAATTACCCTGTGCAGGGGATTACGGATGATCCGATCCCAATTCCATCCTGACCCCGCTGCATGAAGATCCGCGGCGTCTTTATTGAGGACACCTTCGCCGAAGCGTTTACCATGCGGGTGGCGAGGATCGTGGTCACGGCGCGCAGCACCCGCTGGGTGCAGGCTGCCGCGCTCAAGCTGACCGGCTTCGCCACTTCGGTGATTGGCTGCAAGTGTGAGGCTGGGATCGAGCGCGAGCTTCCGGCAACGGAGACGCCGGACGGGCGACCCGGAATCAGCGTCCTTCTGATGACTATGAGCAAGGACGATCTGGGCAAGAGGCTCATCGAACGAATTGGGCAGACCGTGCTCACCTGTCCGACTACCGCCTGCTACGATGGCCTGCCCCAGGCACCCGACCGGGTCAGGGTCGGGTCGGCACTGCGCTTCTTTGGCGACGGTTTCCAGACCAGCAAGATTGTCGGTGGGGAGCGCTTCTGGAGGATCCCGGTGATGGAGGGGGAGTTTCTGGTTCAGGAAAAATTCGGCATGCTCGAGGGAGTCGGAGGGGGCAACTTTCTGATCCTGGCCCGAAGCGTGGATGCCGCGTTGGCCGCGGCGGAGGCGGCAGTGGACTCGATGACGTCGGAGCTGGGGATCATGCTCCCTTTTCCCGGCGGCGTCGTGCGCAGCGGCAGCAAAGTTGGAGCCCGGACGGTCAAGTCGATGATCGCGAGCACCAACGACGCGTTTTGTCCGACGCTGCGTGCCATCACCGATTCGGCCCTCCCCGAAGGGGTCAACTCCGTGCTCGAGATCGTGATAGACGGCGTGGACGCGTCGGCGGTTACCGCAGCCATGCGGCGGGGTATAGATGCCGCTTGCCGCGACGGTGTGGTGGCCATCAGCGCCGGAAATTTCGGTGGCAAGCTCGGTCCCCATCACTTCTACCTCCGGAAGATCATGCATGGAACGGTAGTGTGAGCGGCGGTCTTCTGGCACGACTCAAGTCGCCGCTGCAACAGCGAGCCGATTTTTCCGAGGTGCTCGCCGATCCCTGGATCACACTTTCCGCCGGGGAAATGGCGCAGCGTGCGGTATACCTGGAGCGGGACGGCCGCGTGCTTCTGGGCGATCTCTTCGAGCTGCAGGGTGAGCCGGGCGGCCGCATCCGGTTCGTCGGCGATCTCGAGAACGGCGATCGCCTGGGCGCAGGCCTCAAGCAGGGCGAGGTGATCGTGGAAGGAAGCGTCGGAAGTGAGGCTGGACTCGCCATGGCCGGCGGAGCGCTCGACATTACCGGAGATGCCGGACCCCGCGCCGGTGCCGCTCCCTTGGGGTACAAGCGTGGCATGACAGGCGGGGAGTTGATTGTGCGCGGCTCGGCGGGGGCAGAAGCCGGCGCGTCCATGCGACGGGGCCTGCTCGCCATCGTGGGCTCGGCGGGGGACAAGGCAGGCTTCGCAATGATCGCCGGAACGGTGATTGCCTTCGGATCGGCAGGGGCCGAAAGCGGGCTCTGGTCGAAACGGGGTTCCCTTATCGCGTTGGGAGCCATTCTCCCCCCGCGGACATATGCCTATGCATGCACCTACGAACCCGCTTTCGTGCGCCTGATGCTCACCCGACTCGGCTTGCGATATCGGCTTCCGGTTCAGCAGCGACACCTCACCGGGCTTTACCGCCGCTACAGCGGCGACTTGGCCGAGCTGGGTAAAGGAGAGATTCTCGAATGGGTAGCCCAATGACATCAGTCGAGCCGCAGTTGGCACCCCTCCGGATGAACGAGACCGCAAGCGAGATCGTGGAGAGTATGGTGGATCAGGCGGACGTTCTTCGAGTCCGCGCATTCCGTCTGCCGAGCGGTGCCCGGGTCATTGATGCTGGAGTAGAGGTGGACGGAGGTCTCGACGCCGGGCTTGTACTGTCGGAAATCTGCATGGGCGGGCTGGGAAACGTGGCCTGCACTCCGCTCCAGATCGGAAGCCAATCCTATCCCGGTCTGATCGTCTGGACCGACCATCCCGCCGTGGCGTGCATGGCGTCACAATACGCCGGCTGGGCCATCTCGGTGGGTAAGTTTTTCGCCATGGGCTCGGGACCGCTCCGGGCCCACGCGCGGGTGGAGCGCGAGCTGTTCGAGAAGCTGGGGTACGAGGAGCGAGCCGACGAGGGAGTGTTGGTTCTGGAGACTCGTACGCTGCCGACGGATGAGGTCGCCGCGTGGGTAGCGGAGAAAGCCCGGCTACAGCCGGCTCAGCTCACCTTCGTCGTGGCTCCGACGGCCAGCCTTGCAGGTGGGGTCCAGATCTCCGCCCGAATCGTGGAGACCGGGTTGCACAAGATGGAAACCCTGGGCTTCGACGTGCGGCGGGTGGTGAGCGCTCTCGGCACCGCCCCACTTCCCCCGGTGGCCAAGGACGATCTCAAGGCCATCGGCCGCACCAACGACTGCATTCTGTACGGGGGCCAGGCGCGCTTTACCGTTCGCGCCGGCGATGCCGAGCTAGAGCAGCTGGCGGCTCAGGTCCCGGCGTCCGCTTCGCGCGACTACGGCACTCCGTTCTACGAAATCTTTCAGCGCTACGGTGGCGACTTCTACAAAATCGATCCCCTGCTCTTTAGTCCGGGCGAAGTGTGGCTTACCAGCAATGAGACGGGAAAGACTTTCCACGCCGGCCGCTTGAACCCCGAGGTGCTCGAAGCCTCGCTCTACAAACCTTAATGCAGGAGCTTCTCATGCGACGTCCCTCCAGCTGGTTGGTGGTCCCCGCGCTCGCCTTGGCCGCTGCGTGCGGCAAGACCGGCGAGAAGGGAGCGGAGGCGCCTGCGGCCGACACGGCGGTGGCAGCGGCACCGGCCGGCCCGGAGGCAATCGTGACGGTCCTCTATAACCAGCCCAAGGACACCGCGGCGTTCGAGAAATACTACCGCACGATCCACGTCCCGCTGGTCAAGGCCAATCAGGAGGAGATCGGTTTCACCCGAGCGGACCTGACCAGGTTCACGTCGACGGCGGACGGGAAGAAGCCCGCTTACTACCGCCAGGCTGAGCTCTACTTCCCCTCTATGGACGCGCTCAAGAAGGGGATCGCTACTCCGGGATTTCAGACGGTATCTGGCGACCTGGGGAACTTTGCCACCGGCGGCTTCACCGGCATGATCGCGAGCACCACCAACACGCACGAGGCCGGTACGGCCGAGGCCCCCGCCGCGATCGTCACGGTCATCTACAAGGCTCCCAAGGACACGGCGGCGTTCGAGAAGTATTACGCAGACACCCACCTTCCGCTGGTCACGGCCAACAAGGGTGAAATCGGCTTCGAGCGGGCCGAGCTCACCAAGTTCGACTCCAATCTCGATGGCTCCCAGCCGGCCCGTTACCGCCAGGCCGAGTTGTACTTTCCATCCACCGAAGCCCTCAAGAAGGGTCTCGCCACCAAGGGGTTCAAGCAGGTGTCGGACGATCTGGGCAAGTTCGCCAGCGGTGGTCTGGACGCTCTGATCGGAGTGGAGACGAAGTAGGTGAATCTGGCTGTCCTTGCGGCTCGGCCCGGCTGGCATACTCGCGAGCTCGAGCGGGCCGCGTCCGAGCGAGGGCATCAGGCAACCGTACTCCCGTACGAGGGGCTGGTCGCGAAGATCGGACCAGTCCCCGGGTTGCGGAGCCTCCAGACCGAGCTCGATAAGGTCGACGTCGTGCTGGCGCGGATCATCCCCTCGGGCACGCTGGAGCAGATCATCTTCCGGGTCAACGCGCTGCATCGTCTGGAGGACCGCGGCGTCAGGGTAGTGAATTCTCCGCGGGCCATCGAGCGGACGGTCGACAAGTTCTGGACCTCTGCCCTGCTGGAGCAGTGCGGTCTTCCCACCCCGGAGACCATCGTCTGCGAAACCTCCGAAGAGGCCTTTGCCGGCTTTCGCGCGCTCGGCGATGTCATCGTGAAACCGCTCTTCGGCTCTATGGGGCTCGGGATGGTCCGGGTTAGCGACGAGGAGATGGCCTTTCGGGTCTTCCACACCATCGAGCAGATCAGCGGCGTCTACTACCTGCAACGGGCTATTGACCATGAGGGGGCTGATCTCCGCGCGTTCGTGATTGGCGGCCAGGTGCTCGGGGCCATCGAGCGCCGGTCCCCGGGTTGGCGCACCAACCTGGCCCGGGGCGCAACGGCGCGTAGCGTCTCGTTGAGCCCGGACCTCAGCGCCCTGGCGGTCCGCGCGGCCGCTGCAGTCGGAGCCGACTACGCCGGAGTCGACCTCCTCACTGGCCGGGACGGTACTACGTACGTGCTCGAGGTAAATGGCATTCCAGGCTGGACGGGGCTGCGGGAGGCGACTGGACTCGACGTCGCAGGACGGCTGATCGACTACCTCGCGCTTCCGACGCGGTGAAGACACCCGCCGAGGTCGCGGCGGCCGGTCAGCTCGCGTGCCTGCTCGAGGTGAGCGCGCCGAAGCCGGGGAATGTTTCTCCCGAGCGTCACTTTCACGACACCCGATACGAAGACTTTCTGGCCAGTGCAGTCGCCATAGGCCCAGCGCTGGCCGACGCCGGCAGCCAGCCGCTGGGAAGAGTCATTCGCCGCGCGGTGGAAGACACGCTGAGGTGGACCCGATCCAACACCAACCTCGGCATCGTGCTCCTGCTCGCTCCCCTGGCGAGGGCGGCGCTATTGAGAGGGGGAACCCTGCGGCAGCGGCTGAGCCAGATATTGACCCAGACCACCGTGGAAGATGCTGCCGATGTCTACACCGCCATTCGGCGGGCTCGCCCCGGCGGCCTGGGTGAGTCGGCAGCGGAGGATGTTGCCGGAGCCCCGACCGTAGCACTTCGAGACGCCATGGCACTCGCCGCGGAGCGCGACGCCATTGCCCGGGAGTATGTGACCGATTTCGCCCTCACCTTCGAAACCGGGGTCCCGGCGGTCCTGGCCGCCCGCCGGGCGGGCCTGCCCTGGACCGATGCCACGGTGGAAGCGTACCTGACCCTGCTGGAGACTGTTGCCGACACTCATATCGCTCGGAAGCTGGGACCAGCCGTGGCGGCCGCGGTTTCCCGCCGCGCGCGCGAGGTCCGGGCCGCCGGCGGTACCCAGTCGGAGGCGGGCCGAAAAGCGCTGGCAGCCCTGGACGCCGAGTTGCGCGATCCCCGAAACCGGCGTAATCCAGGTACGACGGCGGACCTCACGTGCGCCTCGTTATTCGTCGTTATACTTGAAGGTGGATGGAATCGTTAGGAGAGCCGCTGTGCAGAGCAACTTTCGGGTCCAGGTCAGCAAGGACTATCTGGTATTCGCTTCGGCCCACTTCATCACCTTCAAGGGGCATCAGTGCGAGTCTCTTCACGGCCACAACTACCGTGTCGGGGTCGCCGTCGAGGGCAGCGTCGACTCGGAATGTCTCTTCGTGCTGGACTTCAGTGTGCTGAAGCAAATCACCCGCCAGCTGGTCGATGCCATCGATCACAAGGTCCTCTTGCCCACGCTCAACCCCAAGCTCGCCTATCGCGAGGACGGTGACCGCGTGGCAGTGGATTACTTCGGCCAGCCGACCTATGTCTTTCCGAGGCGCGACTGCGCTCTCATTCCGATTCCGAACAGTACGGCCGAGATGCTGGCTCAATACCTCGGCACCCAGCTACGCCAGGAGCTGGCCGATCGTGGTTACACTCACCTGACCAGCGTGGAGCTGGAGGTAGAAGAGAACTACGGCCAGTCGGCCACCTATCGGGAGGCCCTCGTCCCCGACTGACGACCCTAGGCCGATTGGGAGACCGCGGCTAGATCGGCAGCCGAGAGCCGGCCGTTGTGAATGGCACTGGCGACCAGCGCGCCATCGCAGCCGGCGTCGCGCATGCGCTCCAGGTCGCGCCGGGTGAGGACACCGCCTCCCGCTAGGAGCCGGATGTCCGGCAACCGACTGCGCAGCGATTCGAGCAGGCCCAGATCCACTCCACATCCCGTCCCGACCCGACCGAGATCCAACAGCAATAGCGTCGCGACACCGGCAGAGGCAGCCTGCTCCGCCAGATGGATGGCATCGGGCCCTGGCCCCTGGGCGTCCTGCATGGCTTGATGGAGAATCGGATTCCCCAGCCGGAGATCGAGACTGAACACAACCCGACTCGAGCTGACCACGCTGACGATCGCCGCCAGATCGGCAAAGGCGTGCAACGTTTCCAGCCCGATGACGACCTCGCTCGCTCCACAGGAGAGGACCTCGAGCGCACCCTCCGGCAGATGGGTGCCGGCGTCCACCAGTAGCGCGCCGGCAAACCCGGTGTGAAACTCAGCCAGCTCCCGGATGAGGGTCCGCTGCACGGCACCGCCTTGAATGGCGTCGAGGTCCGCGACATAGCATTCGTGAATGCCGAGGGTCGAATGAAAGGCACGCAGGAGCGCTGCCGGATCTCCCACCCGTCCGGGCACCAGCCCCGACTCCAGCGGAGCATAGTGGCTGCGATCGCCTGCCTGGGCGTGCACCGCGATACCGCCGGCCAGGTCCAGGACCGGAATGATCTGCACCGTGCTCTCAGTCTCTACGGGCGTTAAATGAGCGACCCATCGGCCTTCCTAGGTTGGGACATCGGCGGGGTCAATACCAAGGCCGCGATCGAGGCCGCGTTCCCATCTGACCGCCTGCACGTATACACCGTCGATGGACGATTCGTCAGCCCCCACGCCGCACGCGCCGATCCCGGATCCGTTGATCGTGACATGTTGGACGACTCGGCTATCGATGCCATTGCCACTGCGTTGGCTGGGGTGCAGGTGCGTACTATAGCGGAGGCGCTCGGTAGCCTTCGCCGTCGCCGGCCCGAGATCCCCACCGCGGTGGTGACCGGCTTAGCGGTCCTCCCCCTCGCCGAAAAGATGGGAGCCGCGGCGCAAATCGCTCCGGCGGCAGCGATGGCCTGGCTGCTCCGGCAGAGCCTGGACCGAGAGTCGTGACCGGCGAGCGTTCCCAGAACGGCATGAGCGTCATCAAGGTCGGCGGAGGGCTCGCGGCGATACCTCATGCTCTCGATCGGGTTTGCGCCGAGCTCAGCCGAGCCTCCCGAGATCATCGGCTCCTGGTAGTTCCGGGTGGGGGGCCATTTGCCGATGCGGTGAGGGAATTCGAGCGCCAGGTGGGCGTGTCCTCCGATGCGGCGCACTGGATGGCCATATTGGCCATGGATCAGTACGCGCATGTGCTCGCCGGGCGCATCCCGGGTGCCGTCCTGGTAGACGAGCCTGGTGCCGTTGGTGAAACGGTGGTCTTGGGACGGACGGCGGTGCTGGCGCCTTTTCGCTGGATGCGCGCAGCCGACATCCTGCCCCACACCTGGGAGGCGACCAGCGACAGTATTGCCGCGTTCGTGGCCGGTGCGCTGGACGCGGCCCGCCTGATTCTGATCAAGCCGACGGCCGTCGGCGAGACGGTGGACGCTTACTTCACCACCGCGCTTCCTCGAGGACTGCCGTATTCGGTGATTGGATACGATCGGATCGAGCAGCTGTCTCAGCGGCTCAGCGAGTAGACCGCTGCCGCCGGGTCGGGCCGCTGTCTCTGGAGCGCTTCCGCGCTAGATGGTCGACGAAGCGGTCGCTCGGCACCGGCCGGCCGACCAGATAGCCCTGGACCTCGTCGCAGCCCTGCTTCTGCAGCAGGGTCAGGTGAGCCTCCGTCTCCACTCCTTCCGCGATTACTCGCAAGCCCAGCGCATGTCCCATGGCGATGATCGCCGTGGTGATCGCCGCGTCATCGGGATGAATGGCAATCTCCCGGATGAAGGAGCGGTCGATTTTGAGCGTGTCCAGCGGGAAGTGTTTCAGATAGCTGAAGGAGGAGTATCCGGTCCCGAAATCGTCCACCGCCAGGTGGAGACCCATGGCACGGAGTGCATGCAAGGCCTCGCTGCCTTCCTTGTGATGGTTGACGAGGACGCTCTCGGTGAGCTCGAGACTGAGATACCGGGGCTCCAGCCCGCTGATTTGCAGCGCGCGGCCGATGGTCTCGGTCAGCGTCCGTTTCAGCTGCCGGCTGGAGAGGTTCACCCCGACTCGGATGCGCGGCAGACCAGCGTCCTGCCAGGCCCGGTTCTGGAGGCAGGCGCTCTGCAGAATCCACTCGCCCATCGGAACGATCAGTCCGTTCTCCTCCGCGATCGGAATGAACTCCGAGGGGAGTAGCAGGCCGAGCTCGGGGTGGCGCCAACGCAGCAGTGCCTCTGCGCCGACCACGGTATTGGTGTAGGCGTCGACGATCGGCTGGTAGTGGACCTCGAACTCGTTGCGCTCCAGCGCCCGCCGGAGATCGTTCTCCAGGGTCATCCGCTGGAGCGCGGTCGTGGTCATGGACTTGGAGTAGGCCTGATAGCTGCTGCCGCCCTGTTCCTTCGCCTTGTACATCGCCGTGTCGGCGTGCATCAGCAGGGTATCGATGTCCTCGCCATCGTACGGGTAAATGGCGATCCCGATGCTGGCGTTGACGAAGATCTCATGGGTGCCGACCCGCACCGGCTGGGCAAAGCTGGAGAGAATCCGGCGGGCGAGCTTGGCCGCGTCCTGCGCATCGTGCAGTCCGGGCATGATGACGGTGAATTCGTCGCCGCCCAGCCGGGCCACCTCGGGAGCCAGCGTGGCCACGGCCGGTCCGACCTCGTCCTCCCGTTCCCGACAGCAGGACCGGAGCCGGGATGCCACGTGCCGCAGGAGTTGGTCTCCCACCTCATGGCCTAAGGTGTCGTTGATCCGACTGAAATGATCCAGGTCGATGAAGAACGCCGCGACCAGCCGCTGGTTTCGACTCGCCTGCTCCAGGGCATACGCCAGGCGCTCCTTGTAGGAGAGCCGGTTGGGGAGTCCGGTCAAGCTGTCGTAGTACGCCAGCTCCCGGACCTGCTCCAACATTCGGGCGTTGGCCAGCGCCACTGCGGCCTGGTCTGCCAGCCGGCGCATCTGCACCCGGTCCTCATCGGTCGGCGCGAGATCGAACCGTTCCCCCAGGGCCACGATGCCCGACAGCTGACGCTGATACACCAGCGGGAGCACCACGAATGAGGTGGCACCCAGTGCCGCGAGGGGAGCGAGATAGCTCGGTACGCTCTCACCGGTCCGCAGCACGAACACCTCAGGGCCGATGAGCAGGGCCTGCACATCGGCCGGCCGGAGACCGATCCGCTCGACCCGGCGATGCCCGCCGTTCTCGTAATCCTGGATGACGCTGGTCAGCGACTTGGCGCCGTCGGGCACTCCCAGGGTCACGCTGACCATGCTGCAAGGGAAGACGTCCCGGATCCGGCCCAGGACGGTGTCGACGATGGTGGTGGCATCGGTAGCGGAAAGCACCGCCCGGTCAATCTCCGCGGCGGTGGCGAGGGCGTTGAATTGGCGGCCGAGCTGGGTCGCCATGGTGTTGAACGAAGACGCCAGCTGCTCGAACTCATCCCGGCTGGTCACCGTCACCCGGCTGGTAAAGTCGCGCTGGGCAATCCGGCGGGTGCCCTTCTGCAGCTCCTCCAATGGCAGCACGCTGCGACGAATCTGGCTCATGCTGAGCAGCAGCACGGCCAGGCTCGAGAGACCGGTCACGAGGAGGAATGTGTTGGTGAACTCCACCATCGGCTCCATCACCTGCTGCTTGGACTCGCTGAACACCACGGTCCAGGGCTGCGCTGCAAAGGCGGCGTCCAGCGCGATGGCGGACGACGCCGTCAGGTAGAACTCGCTGGGCGACTCGGCCTTGATCGTGTCGCGAGGCATCCACACCGTTTGCGGCATCGCTTTGCGGCGGGGAATGGGCGACTTGGCCGAGCTGAAGAGCAGGTGCGAGGACTCGTCTAGCACGACCATCCGGGTCGTGGGCGACGGCAGGTTCTGATCCAGGTTGCTCCACAGGTACTCGGGACTGACCTCTCCCACGAAGGTGCCGCGCACTTCGCCCCGGCGGACCAGCCGGCGCAGCAGATAGACCCGGGAGCCGTCCGCATTGCTGTGAACCACGGAGATGAGCGGCAGTCCCAGTCGGAGATCGGAGCTGTCTCGAGATGACAGTCGAGGGCGGCGGGTCAGCCGGCCGAAGATCTCCACCCCTTTGCCATCGTCCCCGATGAACTCCACAGCCACGAACCGCTGCCGGGCCAGCAGGTCGAGACCGGCGATCAGCGCCTTGCTGGCTTCGATCAGGTAGGCGCGGCGGCGCGCGTTATCGCTGGCCGTGGTTGTCGCGCCCTTCGGGTTGCGATCGAGAAGAACGCCACCCATGGCTACTCGGCCATCGAGCGGTCCGGCCTGGGTCTGGTTCCCCAGCCTCGCGCGGGCGGAGACCCTGGGTTGCCTCGATACCGGCGGCATCCGCTTGGCCGCATTCAGTTGGATGATTGCGCTGGGAGGAATGCTCTTCAACGTCGCGTCGAGCAGCAGAAGCCGCTCGAAGATCGACTGGGCCACCGCAACGTTGGCCTGCTTGAGCCCGCTCTCACTTTGCCGGTAGAGCTGCTGCTTCACGTGACGGTATGACAGGACGGCGAGGACCGCCATGGGGACCAGCGCGCAGCCCACGAACAGAATCAGTAGCCGGCGCCCGAACCGGCTCCGTAGCGGTGTGGACGGCAGAGTCACATTCGAGCCCGGGTGGGGAGAAACCGACCTTAGAGAGCCGCAGCCCCCGGTACCGAGCAAGTGTTATGCCCCTCAGCGATCCCCCTAAGCGTTGAGTTTCAGTGAGTTAGGGCTCCTCCCCACAGCTTGAAATCGCGCCTGGATCACGCGTTTCGCCATCCATTACGCCAGCCGGAAAAACGCGCCCCCTGAACGGATCCCGAACCGAGGCCCACCCGTTCGCGTAAAGCCCGAACCCGCTGGGCGTTGACCCGGCCTCCCCTGCCGCCGTCGCACGCAGCTCCCCGGACCCCCACCACGTCGGGATCGGCCGCGCGGACCAGCTCGATGTCGTCCAGCTTCAGTTCCCCTGCCAGCGCGGTCAACAACCCTGCGTCTCTGCCGCGCTCAACCCAGAGCTCCAGGGCCGGCCGATCCATCCAACCGAGTAGACCGCGCCCATCCTTCACATGGGTATCGAGCAGCACTCCGGCAGCGCCGCACTCGGCTGCGATCAGGCTGAGAGTGTCGGGGGAGGCGGTTTCCGCCCGGACTGAGTCGGCGTACGCGACGACCACGATGCGAGGTGAGGCCTGATGCCACTCTGAGGCTGCAACGGCAGTCGCGATCATCGTCTCGAGCCGGTCGCTTGAGTTCACACCCGCGAAGCCGAGCTTGAGGTAGAGGGGAGCGGTCCTCGCGGGCAGAGGCCGGGCGGTGACTGCCGCAAGCACTTCGTGCGGGTCGGAAAAATCTCCCAACGCAATACTCAGGGCC
The DNA here is from genome assembly GCA_041500125.1 of Gemmatimonadota bacterium. Taxonomy (GTDB): domain Bacteria; phylum Gemmatimonadota; class Gemmatimonadetes; order Gemmatimonadales; family GWC2-71-9; genus CAVVWJ01. The sequence goes on along the minus strand of JBGQLP010000010.1, from coordinate 42,521 downwards.
TGCTCTCCGGGGACCTGGGCAAGGATCTCGGCGAGCACGGCATCGGGCACCCGTCCCAGAGAGCCGTGAGCCGGCTCCTTCGCATCGATGATGTCGGCGCCGCCAGTCAGAGCCGGTTCCACCTCCGCTCCCAACCTCACACTCACCAACAGCTCCATGCTTGCTCCCTTGTAAGATGCTAAAGCGCTGATATGTTAGGATTTAAGAAGTTAGCACCGGCCCGAGTCGGAGGGGAGGCGGCGGCAGTGCTGGACCGGAAGAGCGTCCTGGTGACCGGAGCATCGAGTGGAATCGGCCGCGCCATCGCACTCCGGTGCGCCGGGGCCGGCGCCGATCTGGCCATTACCTACCGGAAGAATCGGGAGGGCGCGGAAGCCACGGCCCGGGAGATCCGCGGGTTGGGACGCCGAGTCGAGCTCGTGCGCACCGACATCAGCCGGGCCGACGACATCGAAGCTCTCGTAAAGCATCTGCGGCAGTCGTTCGATCGGGTGGATGTCTGGATCAACAACGCGGGTGCCGACATCCTGACCGGTGAGGCCAGCCGGCTCTCGCGGTTGCAAAAACTCGACCTGGTCCTTGCCGTAGATCTCCGCGGCACGGTGATGGCCTCGTGGGCGGCGGTCGATCTCATGCGAGAACAGGGAGGCGGGACCATCATCAACATCGCCTGGGATCTTGTCACTCAGGGCATGCAAGGAGAGAATCCCGCCGTGTACTCCGCCGCCAAAGGCGGAGTCGCCAGCTTCAGCAGATCGCTCGCCCGCGATGTGGCACCGGGAATCCGGGTGAACATTCTCGCGCCGGGCTTCATCGAGACTGCCTTCGGCGAAGAGGCCGATCCCAAATTTCGACAAAAGGTGATCGACATGACGCCGCTCCGGCGCTGGGGCAAGCCCGAGGACGTGGCTGGGGCGGCGCTCTTTCTCGCCTCGGACGATGCGGCGTTTCTCACTGGGCAGATGATTATGGTGAATGGGGGAGTGGTGATGTGATGGCGGGCTATTGGCTATTCGCCATTGGCCATGCGCTGCGCCGCTGGCCGAATAGCCCCAGCCAACAGACCAGAGCCAAAGACCAAGAGCCAATAGCGCACAAGGAGGAACAATGCCGGCTACCAAAGAGAGAATCTACAACGAAACCGAAATCAACGAGCGGCTGAATGAGCTGCCCGGGTGGTACTACGAGGACGGCTGGATCCGGCGGGTCTACAAGACCGATGGCTGGCCGACCACGCTTATGCTGGTCAACGCGGTGGGCTTCCTGGCGGAGGCCGCCTACCATCATCCCGACCTCACCGTCACCTGGGGCCGGATCACCGTGAAGCTCCAGAATCACGCGGCCGGTGGAATCACCGACAAGGATTTCGAGCTGGCCCGCAAGATCGAGGAGGTCGTGCTCTGGCGTCCCCAGGGTGGCGCGCTCGAGGGCACTCCCAACAAGTGGGTCCGGCCGGGGGATCCGCGGTAGGTGAGTAAGCGGGTAGGCGGGTAGGCGGGGAAGCGCGAAGTGACTCCTGAAAAGAGAACTGCTCCTGCCAACGGAGCAGACCTACCCGCTTCCTCGCTTCCCCGCCGAGTGCTTTTCGTCACCGGCACTCTGGCAGAGCCCGCGCTGCGGCGCGTGTTGGCCGACATGCAGCCTCCTTTCGAGGCGCCGGTCGCGGTCATGAAGATCACAGTGGCCGCACTTATGACCACGTCCTGGATCGTCAAACATCTCGAGGTCCCGCCGGACACCGATCTGGTACTCATTCCCGGCCTCTGTGAAGGAGATCCCGGCATCCTGGTCGACCAGTTCGGGGTGAAGGCTGAGAAGGGACCCAAAGATCTTCGCCAGATTCCGCGCTATTTCGGCCAGGCTCAGACAGCGCCGGATTACGGCAGTTATGCCATCGAGATTCTGGCCGAAATCAACAACGCACCGAAACTCCCGCCCGCTCAACTCAGAGCCGCCGCCGACTACTTCCAGGCCAGCGGCGCCGACCTCATCGATATCGGCTGTACCCCGGGCGTTCCCTTCCCCGAGTTGGGCAACGTGGTGCGCGAGCTGCGCCAGGCCGGCATGCGGGTCAGCGTGGACAGCTTCGACCCCGCAGAGATCCTCAGCGCCGGGGAAGCCGGTGCGGAGCTGGTCCTCAGCGTCAACCGTTCCAACCTGGAGGTGGCCCGCCAGCTCGGCGGGAGCGACACCCGGGTGGTGGTCATCCCTGACTTCGGCGAAGGGCTCGATACTCTCGACCGCAGCATCGAGACCCTGGAGCGGTGGAACGTCCGTTATCTGATCGATCCGGTCATCGAGCCAATTGGATTCGGCTTCATGGCCTCACTGGAGCGGTACGCCGAGGTCCACCGCCGGTACCCGACGTCGGCGCAGCTCATGGGGGTGGGAAACATCACCGAGCTGACCAGTGCGGACAGCACCGGGGTGAACGCCGTGTTGCTGGCGATCTGTGAGGAAGTGGGCGTGCGTGCCGTGCTGACCACCGAGGTTATCCCGTGGGCCCGGGGCGTGGTGCGGGAGATCGATATCGCTCGCCGGCTCATGCACTACGCGGTGACCCACCGGGCCGTCCCCAAAGGGGTCGATGACCGGCTGCTCACGGTAAAAGACCCGGAGATTCTCGAGTGGGACGAAGCGGAGCTGCGCCGGCTCCATGCAGCGGTCCGGGATCCCAATTTCCGCATCTTCGCCGATCGGCAGACCATCACCGTCTTCAACAACGAGATCTTTGTCCGCGGCACCGACATCCAGATGATCTTTTCCCAGTTGGGGGTCGACGAGCCCACCCACGCGTTCTATCTGGGCCGCGAGCTGATGAAGGCCAGGTTGGCCATCACGCTGGGAAAGACCTATCGCCAGGAAGGCGCTCTGAGCTGGGGGTACCTCACCCCGCCCGACGACGTAAAGTCGGAGCACGTTAAGCTCACCCAGCGGTCGAGAAGGCGGGGCAGCGGGGCGGCGGGGCGGCGGGGCAACAAAGCATCAGAAGAATGAAGACTGCGTACGCGCCGCGGGTGGAGCCGCTGGGCGAGACGGCTGAGCCGGCGGAGGTTTGCGCTCGCTTCTTGGATCTTCCCTACCTCATTTTTCTCGACAGCGCGGCCATGCACCCCTTTCCCCGCCGCCCCCAGGAGGAGCGGCTCACTGGAGACGGACAGCACCTCGAGCAGTACTCCTTTCTCTCCGCGGACCCGGTCGCCCTCGTCCGAAGCAAGGGCCCCGTAACCCAGATTCGGCAGGCCGCGAGCACCAACTGGATCACCGTGCCCGGCGACGCGCTCGCTGCGGCCCGAGCTTTCCTGCCTCGGGAGACAGTACCGCCGGTCTCGGGACTTCCTCCCTTTCAAGGCGGACTCGCCGGGTACATCGGCTATGACTGGGGCTCCGTGCTCGAACGCCTGCCGCCGACTCGTTACGACGATCTCTCCATCCCCGATGTTGTGTTGGGACTGTATGACTGGGTTATCGCTTGGGACCACCGGATCGGTACTGCCTGGCTGATCTCGACCGGACTGCCGGCCACCGGAGCGGAGCGGGAGCCACGGGCCCGGGCTCGGATGGATCTGGTGCGCGAGCGGCTGGGGGGGAGGCGGACAGGCGGGGCGGGTGGGAAGCGGGGAAGTGAAACCATGACGCGGCTCTCTGCCGCGACGGCTCCCTCCTACCCGGTCGAAGGGATCGATGGTGCGCGGGAGATCGGTCTTGGTTCCACGTTCACCCACCGGGGCTATCTCGACGCCGTGGGTCGAGTGAGGGATTACATCATCGCGGGAGACATTTTTCAAGCCAATCTCTCCCAGCGGTTCCAGACCGACATGCCCGAGGCGCCGTTCGATCTCTATCGGCGGTTACGGCGACACAACCCTGCCCCCTTCGCGGCCTATCTCGATTACGGTGATTTGGCCATTCTCAGCGCTTCCCCGGAACGGTTTCTTCGGCTCGACGAACAGCGGCGGCTGGTCGAGACCCGGCCAATCAAAGGCACCCGCCCCCGCGGCCTCGGTCCAATGCACGACGCAGCGCTGGGCCGGGCGCTGGCGGAGAGCGAGAAGGACCGGGCGGAAAACGTGATGATCGTCGACCTCCTGCGGAACGATCTCTCCCGGGTATGCCGGCCCGGGACCGTCCGGGTACCGGAGCTGTTCGCCCTGGAGCACCATCCGACAGTGCACCACCTGGTGTCCACCGTGATCGGGGAGTTGGAACCCGGCGCCGACGCCACTGATCTGATTCGGGCGGCGTTTCCCGGCGGCTCCATTACCGGCGCGCCCAAAGTGAGAGCGATGGAGATCATCGCCGAGCTGGAGCCGACTCAACGGGGCGTGTACTGCGGCTCGGTGGGGTACATCAGTATTACGGGAGCCATGGATACCAGCATCGTCATCCGAACCTATCTGGCGCTTCGCGGCCGGGTATACTTTCAGGCCGGCGGTGGGATCGTGGCCGATTCCGATCCCGAGCTGGAGTATCGCGAGACGCTGGATAAGGCGCGGGGGTTGATTGAGACGTTAGTGGAGTCGACTGATAAGCTACTTCGATGATCCTGCTAATCGACAACTACGACTCCTTCGTCTACAATCTCGCCCGCTATGTCCGCGAGCTGGGGGAAACTCCGCTGGTCCGGCGTCACGATGCCATCGATGTCGACGAGATCCTCGCCCTGGGTCCCTCGCATATCATCATCTCCCCTGGACCTTGCTCGCCCAAGGAGGCCGGGATCTCCACCGAGGTCGTCCGCCAGGTCGGGCCCCGGATTCCCATTCTCGGGGTGTGTCTAGGTCACCAGTGCATCGGAGCGGCCTATGGAGGAGAGATCCTGCGCGCCGGCCACCCGATGCACGGAAAGACGTCGCGGATCCACCACTCCGGCCGAGGCTTGTTCTCCGGCCTCCCCAGCCCATTCATCGCGACCCGGTATCACTCCCTGGTCATCGCACCGGCTTCGGTGCCGCCCAGCCTGGAGGTGACCGCCACCTCGGAGGACGGTGAGATCATGGCGGTCCGCCATGTCGAGCACCCCGTCTATGGAGTCCAATTCCATCCCGAGTCAGTATTGACCGAGCATGGATACCGCATTCTCGACCACTTCCTCCACGGCGTGCCCGCCACTCCCCGCCCGCTCCCGGAGGGGGCCGATGGGGTGCTCCTGCCGCGCCTTCCCGACAGCAGCAGCCTGGCCACCAACCCACCTCCGGTTGACCTGGTCCGGTGATCGTCGAGACCATCGTCACCACGATGGACTCGCAGGGGGCTATCAACTTTGCCCCCATGGGAGTGGAGTGGGGCGACGAGACCATCGTGCTCAAGCCGTTTTTGGAGACAACCACCTTTCGCAATCTGAGCGCGACGGGCGCGGCGGTAGTCAACCTCACCGATGACGTCATGCTCTTCGCCCAGGGGGCCATCTCGAGCCCCCAGTTTCCATCGTTGCCGGCCAGTGCGGTGCGGGGCGTCGTGCTCGAGGCCGCCTGTTCCTGGAGGGAGCTCGAGGTGCTGCAAATCGACGCCACTCCGCCGCGCTCCCGCATTGATACCCGAGTAGTACGCCGGGGAGTGCGGCGCGAGTTCATCGGCTTCAATCGCGCCCGGCATGCGGTGCTCGAGGCCGCGATTCTGGCCACCCGTACCCATCTGCTTCCGGCGGAGCAGATCCAAGATGAGTTCGCCCGACTCCAGGTCATAGTGGACAAGACCGCCGGGCCTCGGGAGCAGGAGGCGATGGAGCTCCTGACCCAGTATGTCCGATCGCGATAGTGTTTTCGTCGATGCGCCTTCGCGGCTGCATTTCGGGGTACTCGACTTGCGCGGCCGGCTAGGCCGTTGTTTTGGCGGCCTCGGGGCAGCGATTCCCAGCCCCTCGCTCCTCATTGAAGCCCGGCCCTCGCCTCGGCTCTCGGCCGAGGGACCGGACGCGGAGCGGGCCATCGAGTTCGCCACCCGGTTCCTTGCCTTTCATCGTCTCAGCGGTGGCCTGCACCTGGTTCTGCACCGCACCATTCCCGACCATGCTGGGCTCGGCTCCGGAACTCAGTTGGGGCTTTCGGTGGCCCGCGCCATAGCCGAGTTGCGCGGGCTGCCGACCGACCCGGTGGAGCTGGCCCGCGCCACCGGCCGGGGCCGGCGCTCCGCCATCGGGACTTGGGCCTTTGCCCTCGGAGGCTTCATCGTGGAGGGGGGCCGCCAGCCCGGCTCCGACCGGATAGCGCCCCTGCTGGCCCGCTTTGCCATTCCGGAAAGCTGGCGCTGCGTGGTTGCGGTTCCATCCGGTGGCCGGGGGTTGAGCGGCGATGCGGAGGCGCGAGCGTTCGAGCAGCTTCCCTCGCCGCCGGACCGGGAGGTCGAGCGAGTCTCCCATCTCGTGCTGATGCAGCTGCTCCCTGCCCTGGTCGAGGCCGATCTGCCCAGCTTTGGAGCGGCGCTTTCAGAGATCCAGCGCGTTACTGGCGCCTGGTTTGCGGCCCAGCAGGGTGGAGTCTTCGCTCCTGGGCCGACGGCGCGGCTGGTGGCTGACATGGCCGGCTGGGGGGCGGCAGGGGTGGGGCAGAGCTCCTGGGGCCCCGCCGCGTACGGCCTGGTGGAGAATGACGCCCAAGCCGAGGACCTGGCCGAGCGGGCTCGCCGGGCCCTGGGGTCCACCGGTCAGGTTTTCGCGGGAGGATTTGCCGCTCACGGAGCCCGGGTTTGGGCTGGTCCGGCAGGCTCGGGAACTGATTGACAGTTCATTTTTGAGGGTGTATACTGACCCCTCTAAGCCTCCCGTAATCGGCGACTTGGCAGGTTTCAGGACCCGGCCGGGTCTTGTCGTGTTGACTCCGCTTGTTGCGGGAAGGAACCTAGAGAAAACTCTGTAGCGGCATGACCAATTGGCATGCTGTCTCTCCAGTTGCAGTTCTTTACTGACGGACAAGGGTCGAGCGGCTTCCCCTGAGGGATGTAATGGGTCTGTTCCCGTTTGCTGCCACCATTTCGTCGATGCGGAACCGCTGGCCGGAAGCCCCTTGGCGGCCAGGCAACTCATATATGCATCAGTCCAGGTCTCTCGACGGTCCTTCCCGGCCCACCACTCTCCGCTCACATTCTCAGTCTCGCGCGATCCATCCGCAGTCTCCTGATCGCGCCTCCCAATCCATCCAGCGGGACTCGCTCATGCGTAGACGTTCCAGGGCCGGGACTACGCTCCGCCGATGGATGCTTCCGACCGTCGAGCGCGGGCCTCCGGCCACTCTCTGCGTTTGAAGTCGGTATTCGCAGCACCGGACTATAGAATCACCCACGTGGAATGTTAGTAAAGCAGGAGAATCACCCTTTTCCCTGAGGTCAGTTATGAACCGTTTTGCGCAGAAGGTGGTGTCTGGCGGGCTCGCTGCGGGTTTCTCGGTAGCCGTGGTGATGTCAGCCAGCGCTCAAGCGGCGCGGTCAGGGGCTTGGACCCTGAATGCGCCCGAGGGCGAATGGCACATGACCGGTCGTGATTACAGCCTGCAGCGGTTCAGCCCGCTCAAGCAGATCACGACGTCGAACGTGGCCGAGCTCCGGCCCGTCTGGTCGTTCTCGACCGGGACGCTTCGGGGACACGAGGGCAACCCGCTCGTCATCGGCAACGTGATGTACGTCCACACGTCCTTCCCCAACATCGTGTACGCGCTCGACCTCTCCAAGCCCGGCGCGCCGCAGATCTGGAAGCACGTGCCCAACCAGTCGCCCGACGCAATTCCAATCGCGTGCTGCGACCTGGTCAACCGTGGGACCGCCTATCACCCCAGCGGCAAGATCTTCATTCAGCTGTTGCAGGGTGAGCTGCTCGCGCTCGATGCCAAGACCGGCAAAGAGCTGTGGAAGGCCAAGAACGCCGACTACAAGCAAGGCTCCACGATGACCAACGCCCCGATCGTGATCAAAGACGTCGTCATCGCCGGGATCTCGGGCGGTGAGTTCGGCGTCCGCGGCCGGGTGACCGCGTACAACGTCAACGACGGCAAAGAAGTGTGGCGCGGCTATAGCACCGGGCCGGACAGCGAAGTCCTGATCGAGGGCGACGCCAACGCGAACTATCCTTCCCACAAGGGCAAGGACCTCGGGGTCTCGACCTGGCAGGGTGACGAGTGGAAGCGGGGCGGCGGCACCACCTGGGGCTGGTACTCCTACGACCCAGAGCTGAACCTCTTCTACTACGGCAGCGGTAACCCGGGCACCTGGAATCCTGACCAGCGGCCGGGCGACAACAAGTGGTCGATGTCCATCTGGGCGCGCAACCCGGACAACGGGAAGGTGAAGTGGGTCTATCAGATGACGCCGCACGACGAGTGGGACTACGATGGCGTCAACGAAATGGTCCTGTTCGAGAGCGGCGGTAAGAAGCTACTGGCGCACTTCGACCGGAACGGCATCGGCTACACTCTCGATCGCACCAACGGTAAGGTCCTCGTCGCGAACGCCTATGGCCCGATCAACTGGGCCAAGAGTGGCGGCACCGGCACCCCGGTGCAGGGCGTCGTGGAAACCGGCGTACCGGTCAAGGATCCGAAGTATGGCACCACCTCGAAGAAGAATGGCGAGGGCATCTGCCCGGCTGCCATCGGCTTCAAGGATCAACAGCCCGCAGCGTACTCGCCGATAACCGGCCTCTTCTACGTCCCGGCCAACCACATCTGCATGGACTATGAAGGGGTCGAGGTGAAGTACACCGCCGGTCAGCCGTACGTCGGCGCGATCGTGCGGATGTTCCCCGGCCCCGGCGGGCATCGCGGCCGGTTCATCGCCTGGGATCCGATGAAGGGCAAAGTGGTGTGGGAGAACAAGGAGAACCTCGCCGCGTACGGCGGGGCCCTCACCACGGCCGGCGGAGTCGTCTTCTACGGCACCATGGAAGGCTGGCTCAAGGCGCTTGACCAGAAGACCGGCAAGACCCTGTGGCAGTTCAAGACCCCATCGGGCATCATCGGCAACCCGATGACCTACAACGGACCCGATGGCCAGCAGTATGTGGCCGTGCTCTCGGGCATCGGTGGCTGGGCCGGTATCGGCGTAGCAGCCGGCATCGGCGCCGAAGATCCGACCGCTGGTCTGGGCGCGCTGGGCGCGTTCGGCGACGCGGGGAACTTCAGCACCCAGGGTGGCGTACTGACCGTTTTCGGGCTCAAGAACCCGGGCATGGGGAAGATGTAATTCGGCAGTACCCCTAGAAGGCTGGAGGTTTCCCCTCCAGCCTTTCACGGGGATACATTACAAGAAGTGAGAGACGGCGCCGGGCTGCTGTTCGCTCCGGCGCCGTTCTCGTCCCTGGGCTCAGCCGCTGGCCAAACCGGCCGCCGGGTGACCCATCACCTCAGTGGATCCGCCTATGTTCCCGTCCCCCTCCCGTCTGGTTCGACTCCCGGCCGCGTTCGCGCTGGCGGGGCTAGCAGCGCTGGCGCTGGCCCAGCCGGCCGTGGCGCAGCGGCCCGCACCCCCACGGCCAGGGCTCCTGCGGGTATGCGCCGACGCCGACAACCTGCCCTTCTCCAACCAGAAGGGCGAGGGCTACGAGAACAAAATTGCCGAGTTAGTCGCCAAGGCTTGGGAATCCAAGCTCGAATACGTGTGGTGGCCGATCCGCCGGGGCTATTACCGCATGCTGAACGGCACCTATTGCGACGTCATAATCGAATCGCCCGCCGGGCTGGACCAGGCAGGCTCCACCAAGCCGTACTACCGGTCCGGCTATGCGTTCGTGAGCCGGAAGGGAAGCGGCCTGGAGGATATCAACTCTCTCGCCGACCCCCGGCTCAAGAAGCTTCGGATCGGGGTCAATCTATTCGTCTCCTCCGACGGCGAGCACTCGCCCCCCGAAATGGCGCTCAGCCGATACGGCGTGGTCGGCAATCTTCGGGGCTACAACACCTCCTATGACGAGAACATCCGCCCCGAGGACATCATCAACGGCGTGGTGAAGAAGGACGTGGATGTGGCGATCGTCTGGGGGCCGATGGCCGGCTACTTCGTGAAGAAGGCACCGGTGCCGCTCGTGCTCACCCCGATCGCAGCCGAGCGGGATTCGGCCACCGGCTTCCCCATGCAATTCAATATCGGCATGGCGGTCCGGCGCAAGGATGGGGCGCTGCGCGACAGTCTCCAGACGCTGCTCGAACGGAGAGCGCCCGAGATCCAGGCCATTCTGAAGGACTACGGAGTCCCGGTCATCCCCATGAAGGCAGAGGCGCCGGCCGACTCGGGACGCGCGGCGAAACCCTAATCCCCAGACTCCCAGCGCAACTCACTCTCTGCCCCGGCCCGAAAGGATCGCCCTCCGAGCATGGCTATAGCTAACGGCGTCCGTCTCCCCCACATGATGCGCGGGTCAGCCATGACGTTGGGCCTGTGCGCATTAGCTTCCAGGGTTTCGGCACAGGAGCTCAGAGATCAGTATCACCAGGCTCCGCGTGACACGGTCTCGCAGGAGGTCTACGACGGCTGGAAGCAGTTCAACCTGAACTGCGCCCGCTGTCATGGAGAGGACGTACAGGGTACCAGCATCGCTCCGCACCTCATTCTGTCGCTCAAGCCCGACGGCCCGATCAACACCAAGGAGCTCTTCATTCAGACGGTCTGCGCCGGGCGGCCGGCCAAGGGAATGCCCTCCTGGTGCGCCCTGGGAATGGAGCTGCCGACGATCGAGAAGATTTACGCCTACGTGAAAGGCCGGAGCGACGCCAAGCTCGCGCCCGGCCGGCCGGCAGTCAAACCAGGGGCATAGCCGTATGATCTCCCTCCGAGTCCTTGCCCATGTCATCGGTCTGCTTGGAACGGCCACGCCCGGATCCGCCGTTCCGGCCGGTGCGCTCCAGCCGAAGGAGCCGCTGGTCTTGTTTCCAGTGGCCTTCTATGGGAAAGGAGCCAATTCCCTCGAGCCGGGCGATTCCCTGGTCGCCGTGATGACCGATAGCATTCTCCGCGGAGACCTGGAACAGTCGGGACGGTTCGAGCTCGTGGACCGGTCCCGGGTGGTACAGGCACTGGCCGATGCCGAGAAGAGCGGAAAGGAATGCGTGACCCTCGACTGCCGGCGGGAGCTGAGCCGGAAGCTGGGGGCCACCTGGATGGTCACCGCCAAGCTGAGCAAGACCAGCGACCTGATCTGGTATCTGTCCGGCCAGCTGACCGACGTTGCCACCGGGCGCCGCCTGCTGGATGACGAGGTCGAGCTCAAGGGGATCGCGGAGGACATCGCCAAGGGTGGCGCGCATTCCCTTGCTCGGCGGATCCTCAAGGCCGCGGAGTCCGCCCGTACGGTGGCGACTCCCATGGCGCGCATGGACCCGGCCAAGCTGAAGGCAAGGCTCGCCGCGGCGAGCGGCGACAACCCTCCTGATCTGAGCAAGACCGACCTGAGCGGGCTGGATCTGAGTGGCGTGGACTTCAAGCGAGCCAACCTGACCGGCGCTCGGTTGGTCGGCACCAAGCTGGCCGGGGCAAACCTGTTCACCGCCGATCTCACCGACGCCGTGCTGACCGATGCCGATCTCTCCAAGGCCAACCTGGACGGCAGCGTCCTCCGTCGCGCCAACCTCCAGCGGGCCAATCTGCAGGGCGCCAGCCTCTTCGCCACCATCGTCGAATCGGCCGACCTGAGCAATGCCGATCTGGCCGGTGCCCGCATCATCGGTTACCTGCGGGGTGCAAAGCTCAACGGTGCCAGCCTCCGTCATGCCAATGCCGGGGCCGATCCGGGCAATCAATCCATGGGAGTGATGCGGGCCACGTTCGTCGGCGCCGACTTGAGCGGAGCGGACCTCTCCGACGCCAACCTGTTCAAGGCCGACCTGTCCCATGCCAACCTTACCAATGCGAAGCTGGCGCGAACCAACCTGATGAACGCGGATCTGATTCAGACCGATCTGACCCGGGCCGATCTTACCGACGCCAAGCTCGCCAAGGCAAACATCGATGAGGCCGACTTCAGTTCCGCGGTTGGCGTGGCCAGCATTCAGGGGCTCGATCAGGCTCGCAACCGGGAGAAAGCGATCTTCGATGCGAAGTGACGCCAACGAGATGAGTGTCATCCTAATCCCGCTTTTGTTTGGTCTGATAGCGGTGGGCTGCGGCAAGGAACGCCCTTCGCTGGGCGGGCAAGCGGACACCGCAGCTCCCTCATCGGGCCAGATGGCCGGGCCGTCCGGTGAGCTGGCCTACGTCACCAACGAAGACTCTCAGAACCTGAGCGTCATCGACACCAGAACGGACAGCCTGATCGCTACCATTCCGGTGGGTACCCGCCCGCGCGGTGTAAAAGTGAGCCCCGATGGGCGCACGGTCTACGTCGCGCTCAGCGGCTCACCGAAATGCCCGCCCAGCATGCCCGACGAGGAATGCGAGAAGCTGAAGGCGGACAAGAGCAAGGACGGAATCGCCGAGGTGGACGTGGCCGGGCGCCGGGTGCGCCGGATACTGCCCGGGGGCTCCGACCCGGAACAGTTCGACATCTCCCATGATGGATCTCGCCTGTACATCTCCAACGAAGATGCCGGCACGGCATCTCTAGTCGACCTGAAGAGTGGGACCATCGACACGACGGTTCCGGTGGGAGCCGAACCGGAAGGAGTGCGGATCAGTCCGGATGGCAAGCTGGTTTACGTGACCGCCGAGAGCGACACGTCGATCAGAGTGCTCGATGCGGCTACGGGTGGGATAAAGGCACGGATCAAGGTCGATCGCCGGCCTCGCGATGTGGCGTTCACCCCCGATGGAAAGCGAGCCTATGCGACCGCCGAAGTCGGAGGCACGGTCTCGGTGATCGATGTGGCCAACAACAAGGTGGTGGCGACCATAGCGCTGCCCAAGGATGCGAAGCCCATGGGGGTGCGGGTGTCTCCCGATGGGAAGCTGGTCTACGTGGCCACCGGGCGCGGGGGAACTGTGATCGTGATCGACCCTGCCACGAACAAGATTGTCGGCTCGGTCAAGGTTGGGCAGCGCCCCTGGGGAATAGCGCTTACTTCCGACGGCGCCAAGCTGTATACCGCGAATGGGCCCTCCAACGATGTCAGCGTGGTTGATACGAAAACCTCGCAGGTGGTCAAGACAATTCCAGTGGGAAAGATCCCGTGGGGTGTGGCAATCGGTCCCAGCCCCGGGAGCGCCGGACCCTAGGTGTCCCGGCGCCTGCACGGAAGGAGTGTGGTATGTCGGGTGACTGGAGTCCTGCTGTAGCGCCCCTGTCGGAATCCGCACCACCTCGGTCGCTCAGAGACCGGAATCAATCCATCCTGTCCGATCTCTTCGGCCCGCCGGCTTCGCGCACCTTCGCCATCCGGTACTGGGATGGCAGCACCGAGTCCCCCGGGACGGTTGCTTCCCCCGCCTTTACCATCGTACTCAACCACCCCGGCTCGCTCGCCCGGATGTTGTTGCCGCCCTCCCAGCTCAGTCTGGCCGAGGCCTACGTTCGAGGCGACTTCGAAGTGGAGGGCGACATGGAGGCCGCCGCCGGATTAGCGACTCGGCTGCGCGATCGGCTGGCCTCGCCGGTGGCGGCCGCGCGCCTCATGGTGCGGCTGAGACGGCTGCCTCGATCTCCCCGTCGGCGCTGGAGAGCCGGCTTGACCAGGCGTGGCCGGTTGGGTCCCCGCCATTCACCGCTCCGCGACGCCGCAGCCGTTCGGTACCACTACGATCTGGGCAACGACTTCTATGCCCTCTGGCTCGATCGGCAAATGGTCTATTCCTGCGCCTACTTTCCAACCGGAGCAGAGGGCCTCGATGAGGCCCAGGTCGCCAAGCTGGAGTACCTCTGCCGGAAGCTCCGGCTCAAGCCAGGCGAACGGCTGCTCGATATCGGCTGTGGGTGGGGAGCCTTGGTCCGCCATGCCGTCGAGCATCATGGCGTCCAGGCGCTCGGCATCACCTTAAGCCAAGCGCAGGCACAGCACGCCAATCACGCCATCGCTGAGCAAGGACTGGGCGACCGGTGCTTCGTCGAGGTGCGCGACTACCGCGACCTGCCGCCGAAACCCTCGTTCGACAAAATCGTCAGTGTCGGAATGGTCGAGCATGTCGGTCGGGAGCAGCTGAAGCCGTACTTCTCCACTGTGTTCCGACTGCTCCAGTCGGGAGGACTCTTTCTCAATCATGGGATTACGTGGGTGGACGAGCCGGAGCAGGGCGGCCTGAGCCGGTTGCTGCCCCGGTGGGATTGGCGCGAGGGGACGTTCATGGACCGTTACGTCTTCCCCGACGGGGACCTGGTTTCCCTGGCCATGGTCATCGCCGCAGCCGAGGGCTCGGGGTTCGATATTCGGGACGTAGAAAACCTGCGGGAGCACTATGCGATGACCCTGCGGCATTGGATTCGCCGGCTGGAGAGCTCGGCCGATGCCATCATCCGCCTGATAGGGGAACGGACGTATCGCACCTGGCGGCTCTACATGTCCGGCTGTGCCAGCCGGTTCGCGAGCGGGCGGATGGCCCTGGACCAGGTGCTGCTGGCCAAGCCAGACCCGCGGGGCCAGGTCTCGCTGCCTCTCACGCGAGCGGATCTCTATGCCGACGATCTCCGTGGCTGACTTCCGGCGCTCGCGGCGCGCCTCGCTCGGCGGCTTGATTGCCGGCGTTGGATTGCTGTTGCTTGCCGCCGGCGTGCCGCGACGCGTCCCGAGCACGTTTCGTTTCGAGGTCGGTGCCCGGCCGGAGCTTCATCGCCTCTGGGAAGCCAGCGCCCAAGCCAAGGAGGAGCGGGTGGCCTGCCTGGCCGCAGCCATCGACAGCGACACGGTTGATATCTCCCGGGTGCTACCGCTGGATGCAGGACCCGCGGATTCCCTGGGCATCTCGGCGGGCGCGTCTCTCGACCAGTGTGGACCTCCTGAGTGGCGGGGCACGGTGCATACTCACGTGGCGCTCCGGGACGGGCAGCGGCCCTATTCGTTGTTCTCGGGGGCGGACCGGGGCGTCATGATGATCTGGTGGAGACGCTGGCAGGTGGATGGGGTATTCTGCCTGCTTTACAGTAGCGAGGAGGTCATCTGCGAGATCGAGGGCCCCCGAGGAGCCGTGCTCTTTCCCCGCTCCCGCTATTGACGCCGCATGCGACTCTCCAGTGCTCTTGGTCTCCTGATTCTTGTCATCTACCCGGCTCGGGTGGACGCTCAGACCCATAGTGACCGTTCCCGGGCCACCTTTCGCTTTAGCCGGGAAGCCGGGGCGGCGCTCCGCGAGATGTGGCAGGCGAGCGTTGCCGCCAAGGAAGAGCGGGTAGCCTGCCTCGCGAGCACCATCCGGAATGACACGGTGTTCGTCACCCGGATCGCGACACTGGAGCCGGAGGAGGCAGACTCGATGGGAATCTCCGCCGTCGCCTCAGTGAACCAGTGCGGTCCTCCTGAGTGGTCCGGGACCGTCCACACCCATATCGCTCTTTATACTGCAGACCTCCCCTCGACTAAGTTCTCCGGCCAGGACCGAATCGCGATGCGCCTTTGGTACGATCGGTGGCATGCCGACGGCGTGTTCTGCCTGATTTACAGCGAGCACGACGCCCATTGTGAGGCGGACGGCGTCGTGGGTGGGATGCGCTCCGCCCCTCGGATGGTCCGATAGTGTAGCGGTTCGGCTTCGGATCAGGATAGAGGCCGGCGGGACAAGAACATGCGAGGATTCCGCCGGGCCAGGCGGCCGTCCAGTCCCCAGGTGCGTCCCGCCCGGGCAAAGAAGAACGCCAGCATGAGGAAGAACAGCACCAGATGAAAGCCTTGCTGCCCGGGCGACATCCACTGGGTGGCCAGGCCGTAGTTGATCACCAGAAGCAAACCCACCAGGGAAGCCAGCCCGGTCAAAAATCCCAGCGTCAAACCGATCCCAGTGACGGTTTCACCCCAGGCCGTCAACTGGGCAAAGACGCTGCTGTGCGTGAGCACGGTTCCCTCGAGGAATTGCTTGTAGAACACCAGCGGGTTCTCCGAAGCCTGCTTGGCCACGATTTTGGGCATGACCGTGAGCCAGCGCTCGGAGACGGCCGGCAGAGGAAGCATCCCGCCCAGCAGAACGATCGTCATCTTGGTCACCAGCGACTTCACGAAATAGAGACCGACCACGATCCGCAACACGGCCAGCCACTCGGCAGGGTGATCCATGGTGACGATGGCAGGTCGAGTTGAGTGGGTCATGATGTCGCAATCTCCTCGCTATCAGCTATCAGCTACTCCGCCCTCCTCAAACCTCAACCCCCAACTCCGAAAACACAAAGGTCCAACTGTCGGTGAGCTCGTCGAGAACCTTGGAGAGTGGCTTCCCCGCCCCATGCCCGGCCCTCGCTTCCAGCCGGAGAAGGATGGGCCGGTCGGCCGACGTCGCCGCCTGGAGCCGGGCCGCCATTTTCCGCGCGTGCATCGGGTCAACCCGAGTGTCGCTCTCTGCCGTGGCGAGGAGCACCGCGGGATACGCCACTCCGTTGCGGACGTGATGGTAAGGAGAATACGCCCGCAGCCAGCGGAACTGCGCCGGATCATCGGCCGAGCCGTATTCCGGGATCCACAGCCGCGCGATGAGAAACCGGTGATATCGGATCATGTCGAGGAGCGGCACCTGCACCAGAACCGCTCGGAAGAGCTCGGGCCGTTGGGTGAGAACCGCGCCGACCAGCAGACCACCGTTCGAGCCCCCAGCGGCGGCCAGGCGCTCGGGCCGGGTATATCCCTGGGCGATCAGCCACTCAGCCGCTCCAATGAAGTCGTCGAAGCTGTTCTGCTTGGCCGCGAGGATCCCGGCCTGGTGCCAACCCTCCCCATATTCACCGCCCCCACGGATATTGGGAACGGCAATCACCCCACCCCGCTCCAGCCAGAGCAACATCGAGCGTGAGAACGAAGGCGTCATGCTGATGTTGAATCCGCCGTAGCCGGTGAGATAGGTCGGATTGTTGCCGGTCTGCTCCAGCCCGACCTGGTGCACCAGGAACATCGAAATCGGGGTGCTGTCTCTGGAGAGGTAGCTCACCTGGCGCACCTCGAAACGATCGGGGTCGATATCGGCTTCCACTCGCCTCCAGAGCGACGATGCGCCGGTGGCCAGATCGATGCGGTAGACCGTCGGGGGCACGGTATAAGACGAGAATCCGTAGAAGAGCTCTCGCCCGTCCCACTCGGCTCCAACTCCGAACAGGCTGCCCAGTGCAGGCAGCGCCACCTCCTGGACCACGCCGCCGTCCAGATCGGCGAGGCGAAAACGAGACGATGCGCGCTCCAGATAACCCAGGCCCAGCCGCTCACCGGCTATCGTGACGCTCTCCAGTACGGCATCGGCTCGGGCAGGAATGATCTCGCGCCAGGCACTGCGCTCAGGATGCTCCGGATCAACCTGGTAGAGTCGGTAGGTTGGGGCGTCGAGATTGGTCCGGAGGAAGAGCTTCCCGTGCGCGATCTCCCCTTCAAATGACGCAGGCAGATTTTCCGCAACCGTTATCAGCGGTCCGCCGGCGCGCAGATCCCGGATGTAGACATCGGTCTGGTCGAAGGTGCGTGCTACCAGGACCAGCAGCCAACGTCCGTCGGGCGACAGGCTGACGCCGGGCCAGAATTCTTTCTCGGCGGGACGAAACACCAGTGGGTCGGCTCCCGGATCGTCGCCGAGACGATGGAAGTAGATAGCCCGGTGGTAATGCTCCTCACCGGGCGGGACCTCGCCGGTCGCAGGGTAGCGGGTATAGTAGAACCCGGTAGCGTCGGGCAGCCAGGCTAGAGATGCCGCGCGCATTCGCGGGATCCGGTCCGACAGATGACGGCCGCTCTCCAGTTCCAACACCTGAAGCACACTCTCTTCGCTTCCGTTCTGGGAGAGCCCGTAGGCCAGCAGTCTTCCATCCTGGCTGGGGTAATACCAATCCAGGGCCGTGGTTCCGGCGGCGTCCAAGGCGTTGGGATCGACCGCTACGCGATCCTCCCCAGCGACGCCCTGCCGCCAATAGAGCACCGGCTGATTCTGCCGCCCCTCCCGGCGGAGATAGAAGTAACGCCCGCGCACCGGGGTGGGGACACCGAGCACTCCGATGGCCAGGAGCTTCTCCAAACGGCTCCGGATACGCTCCCTTCCGGGTACGGACGAGAGGTAGGCCTGTGTGAGCGCGTTCTGCCGCTCAGTCCAGTCTCGGGTTTCCGGGGCATCCCCGTCCTCGAGCCAGCGGTACGGGTCGGCGATGGTCTCGCCGTGCAGGACGTCGTGTATGTCGTAAGCCGGGGTTTCAGGATAGGTAGGCATCAAAAATTCACCACGGGGTGCGAAACCTTAGTCTCCCAGACTGATGCCCAATTCCCGCGCGGTCGCAATCGTGTCCGAGTCCAGCGGCACGTTCTTGGGCCGGCCGACGATCTCTTCCAACGGCACCTGTTGGATGCCGGGCCCCTGGAGCCCCACCATGACGCCGAACACTCCGTCGGCAATGGCCCGCACCGCGGCCGCCCCGAATCGAAGAGCCAGGAGCCGGTCATACGTGGTTGGTGATCCGCCGCGCTGCAGATGACCCAGAACCAGAGTACGGGTTTCCTTGCCGGTATAGTGCTCGATGGCGCGCGCGACCTTGCTGCCGATGCCGCCCAGCCGATCCACGGTGCCGGGCCCCCGGCGCTCCACCAGTTCTACGTTGCCGTCCTTGGACCTGGCCCCTTCGGCCACAACCACAATGCTAAACCGCCGACCAGCGGCCTCCCGGCTTCGGATTTTGGCGCAGACCTTCTCGATGTCGAAGGGAATCTCCGGGATGAGTATGACGTCGGCGCTGCCGGACAGGCCGCTGTAAAGGGAAATCCAGCCGGCATATCGCCCCATGAGCTCCACCACCATGACCCGGTCGTGGCTTTCGGCGGTCGAGTGCAACCGATCGATGGCCTCGGTGGCGGTGCTGACCGCGGTGTCGAAGCCAAAGGAACGCTGGGTGCCGCTCACGTCGTTGTCGATCGTCTTGGGCACGCAGACGACGGGAAGGCCCTTCTTCCAGAGCTCATACGAGATCTGCAGGCTGCCATCTCCGCCGATGGAGACGAGCGCGTCGAATCCGCTGGCCTGAAATGCGGCGACCAGGTCGTCGGAGCGATCGATCTCGTGCTCCCGGCCCTCAGAGTCTCGGCTGACGTAGCGAAAAGGATTCCCGCGATTGGTGGTGCCGAGAATGGTGCCGCCGAGGTGGGTGATGCCGCGCACCTGGGCCGGACCCAATGGCACGACGCCATCGAAGCTGAGCAGACCCTCATACCCGCGCTGAATCCCGTAGGACCGCCATCCGCGATGATGCGCCGAGAGCACGACGGCGCGAATGACCGCGTTCAGCCCGGGGGCGTCACCGCCCCCGGTAGAGATGGCAATGCGCATGGGTCACTTTGAACCTCTCACCCGCTCGATTGCCTTCAAGACCTCACCCGGCTCTGCATGACGCTTGGCTGCCTTCTTCGAGAACACGAGATTGCCGTCCACCGTCACCTCGAATAAGCCACCGGACGACTCGACCAGGCGCACTTGAGCATCCGGGTACACTTCCTTCAGCTCAGCCGCCAGACCGGCGGCTCGGGGCTTGTAGTTTCAGACAACGCAATACTGGATCGTCACTTGCATGCGCACGACACTCACTTCAGAGATTCAACGCAGGACCGCCGCGAATCGTAGTGGCCCCGGCGGGAGATGCCAAGGGCGGTTGCGGGCTGTGACGGCGCTCCTTGTCAGGCTCATCCTATGGTCATATCTATTTGAGCCATGCTGACCTACCGACACCCCCACGGGGGTTTGGCCCGGGTGCTGCTGCTCCTGGGCGCTCTTGTGTGTACGCTGGCCACCGCTCAGACAGCGGCGGCGCAAGAGCGGCGGTATCTCTTCGAGGTAGGCGCCGCAGGTTCGTATCAAGGCTTCGGCTCCTCCACCGACCTTGGCGGCGCGGCCGGTGGGTTGGGCCGCATCGGCGTGTGGCTTCCGCTCAACTTCTCGCTAGAGGGCGAAGCTTCGACGTCGAGTCCGAAAGCCAAGACTCCCGATGTGGGAGTAGGCGTCAAGACGCTTTCCGTATCAGCCTTGTACAATTTGCCGCTGGGGACGAAGACCTGGGCGTACGGCAAGCTCGGGGTCGGCAAGACTCGATACGGAAAGGATCCCTGCTCGACTCCGACGATCTGTGGGACGGCCAAACCAGTCATCACGGGCGTCGGATTTCGGCTTGCGATCACGCCGTTCGTGATGGCCCGGGTTGAAGGCATGGTGAACTTCAACAAAACCACGAGCGATACCGGAGTTGCCCCCAACATAGCGGCACGGACAACCAAGTTCTCCAACTACGGTATCAATCTCGGCCTAAGCCTGATGTTGGGGAGCAAACCAGTCCCCGACAGCGACGGCGACGGCGTACTCAACAACCGCGACCGCTGCGCCAATACGCCACCTGGAGCTCAGGTCAATGAGTTCGGCTGCCCAGCCGACAACGACGGTGACGGCGTGGCCAACGGGATTGACCGCTGTCCCAACACGCCGGTCGGCGCCACCGTGGACCCAACCGGCTGCACCAGAGATAGCGATGGGGACAACATTCCCGACGGCATAGACAAGTGTCCCGACACGCCTGCCGGCGTGCTGGTAGATGCGACCGGGTGCGCCAAAGACAGCGACGGTGACGGCATCCCCGATGGGCTCGACCGCTGCTCCGATACGCCCAAGGGCGCCACGGTGGACGCGCTCGGCTGCCCCGGTGACGAAGACGCCGATGGGGTGCTCGACGGGCTCGATCGTTGCCCCCGGACTTCGATTGGGGCGACGGTAAATGCCTTCGGATGCCCGGTGGGACAGGGAGGCAGGCAGCCGGCCAACGCACCCACCGCCCAACCACCCACTTCGCAGCCACCGCCCGCGCAACCACCGTCCGCCGCTGCCGCCGACACCTCGGCCCAGGCGAGAGCGGCCCGGGCAGCCCTAGGTCAGCCGGCCGGCCCGCTAGTTCTCGAGGGTGTCACTTTCGAGTCGGGCAGCGCACGACTGCAGTCCGGCTCCTATGTGGAGCTCGATTCTCTGGCCAAGGTGCTCATCGCCACCCCCGGTATGAGGATTGAGATCGGCGGCCACACCGACAATTCAGGCTCACCCGCGGACAACCAACACCTTTCGGCGCTGCGGGCCGATGCCGTCCGGAACTACCTGGTGGCCAAGGGGGTGCCGTTTCAGCAGATGGTGGCGCGAGGCTACGGCTCGACCGTGCCGCGCACGCCGGACACCACCCCGCGCGGACGAGCAGCCAACCGCAGAGTCGAGATCAAGCCCCTCTCGTCCGGCCCTTGATCGGGTTGACCCAGGGTTGGCCGACCTGCTTGACCAGACCCCACGCGCGGGTATCCTAATGGAGGTGCCACTTTCCCCTCAGGAGCTCTTCCATGAGTACGCAGACCCGTTTCGGTCTTCTCGTTGCCCTCGTGACCGCCGGGGCCACCACGGTATCGGCCCAGACCACCTCGCAGACCGAGCGGACGCCCGCCCCCGCCCAGGATTCCGTCCCGTCAGCCGCGCCGGCGGCCACCCCGGAGCTGATCGCCCAGGGCGACAAGATCTATCACGCCGCGGGCAATTGCTACGCTTGTCATGGGAGCAACGCGGAGGGATTGGTAGGACCGAGTCTCACCGACGCGGAGTGGATCCACAGCAAGGGGACTTTGGACGATATCGTGGCGCAGGTGACCCACGGAGTGACCAAGGAGGAATCGAAGAGCGGAGTTGTCATGCCGCCGAGAGGGGGCAGCACCATCAGTGATGACGATGTGAAGGCGGTCGCCGCCTACGTGTACTCACTGAGTCACAAGTAATTCTCCCTTGGCGCGCTCCGCTCCGGCTACATCGGACTCCGGAGCGCGCCGAGCGAATACCACACCCCAAACATCAGGCTGGCGGCACCCAACAGGGGCACCAGCCCCGCCAATCGGCGTTTCACCATGCCGCGAGCAAGCGCATGCCCGAACGCGGTGGAGATCAGGGCCATTGAGACCGCGGTGGCCGCGGCAAACACCACGAGTGCCAGCACCCCCTGCATCTGGCCCGATACCGCACCCACCAGAAGCACCCCCACTCCGGCCGAGCCGCCTACCCCATGCACCATCCCGATCCCGAATGCGGTGATCGGAGAGCGGCCGAGCCCTTCCGCATGAGGGTGGGCGTGGGGGATCGACTGGCTGACGGCTTCGTGGGCGTGCTCGTGCGCGTGGGGATGGGCGTGCTGGACTGAGCCGTGGCTGTGAGGATGCACGTGGAAATAGCCGCGGTGCCAGCGGATCAGGAGGCGAATGGCCAGCGCCACGATGACCAGCCCGATGGCTGCTTCCGCCCCGCGTTGGATCGGAGCCGGCAGGTAGCGGCGGAAGAGAACGACCGGAAGTCCAAAGGCAAAGAGCGTGGTCGCGTGGCCCAGCCCCCAGGCCAAACCGAGCACGGTGGCTCGGCGGGGCCCATTCCGCGCATCGGTCAGGAAGAGTGTCGATACGGCCGTGAGATGATCCGGGTCGGTGGCGTGCCTGAGCCCCAGCAAGAGCGCGACCACGAAGGCCATAAGCCCGCTGCCGCCCAGTCGGACGATCAGCTCATCCAGTCCAAGCATCCATTAAGCTAGCCCTGCTCGGTCGAAAGTCACCACGCTGGTTGCGGGGACGGGTAGATTTCCAGCGTGACCGCCAACCGCCTCGCCGACTCACGTTCGGCCTATCTCCAGTCCGCCGCCCATCAGCCAATTCATTGGTATCCCTGGGGCCAGGAGGCCTTTGCGGCTGCGGAGGCAGCCGATAAACCGGTCCTGCTCGATATCGGCGCGGTGTGGTGTCACTGGTGCCACGTCATGGACGGCGAGTCCTACGAGAATCCCGAGCTGGCCCATTTCCTCAATGAACATTTCGTCTGCGTCAAGGTGGATCGGGACGAGCGTCCCGACGTGGATGCCCGCTATCAGCGGGCGGTGCAGATGCTGACTCAGCAGGGTGGCTGGCCGCTCACCGCGTTCCTGACCCCTCGAGGCGAGGTCTTCTTCGGCGGCACCTACTTCCCACCCGACGGCAAGTACGGTCGTCCCGGATTCCGCACGGTGCTTTCCGGCGTCCTCGACGCCTACCGCAGTCGGCGCGAGCAAGTACAGACCCAGGCCAGCGCGATTCGCCGGGTCCTGGACGAGCACCTCGACGAAGCAGCCCCAGGCGAGATCTCCCAGTCGCTGCTGGATGAAGCCGTGTCCCAGATGACCCGGCTCTTCGATCCGGTGAACGGCGGCTTCGGCAACCAGCCCAAGTTTCCCCATCCCGGGGGAATCACGCTGCTGCTGCATCGCTGGCACGATCAGCCGACCGATCAGATCCGCACCATCGTCGATCGAACGCTTCAGGGCATGGGACGCGGGGGCATCCACGATCAACTCGGAGGTGGGTTTCATCGTTACAGCGTCGATGCGGGGTGGATCGTGCCTCACTTCGAGAAAATGTCGTACGACAATTCCGAGCTGCTGAAGACTTATCTCGATGCCTACTCATTGCTGGGGACTCGGGAGTATGCCGATGTGGCTCGCGGGATCGTGCACTGGGTCCGCGAGGTCATGGCCGATGCAGAGGGTGGGTACGCCGCCAGCCAGGACGCGGACGTCGGTCTGGACGACGATGGCGACTACTTCACCTGGACCCGGGACGAGGCGGCCGAGGCCCTGAGCGTCGAGGAGATGGAGGTCGCAGCAGCGTATTACGACATCGGCACCGCGGGTGAAATGCAGCACGATCCGGGAAAGAACGTGCTCTTCATCGCCTCCACCGTGCCCAAGATCGCGCTGCGAAGCGGACGAAGCGAAGCGGCCACCGAACAGCTGCTGCGCTCGGCGCAGGCAAGGCTGCGCGCCGCCCGAGCCCGCCGCCCAGCCCCCTTCGTGGACCGAACCCGATACACCAACTGGAATGCCATGCTCGCCTCGGCCATGCTGCGCGCCGCGGCGGTGCTGAACGACGACTGGGCCCGCGAGCACGCACTCCTCACCCTGAGGCGGATCCGCCGGGAGAGCGCCGATGCCGATGCGGTTGCCCATACGCCGGGGGGCGTAACCGGGCTGCTCGAGGACCAGGTTCAGGCCGCCGCCGCCGCGCTCGATGCCCACGAGACCACCGGAGAACGGGGCTGGCTCGAGTGGGCCGGCAGCCTGATGGATCGGGTCTGGGCCGACTACCGCGATGAGTCCGGCGGCGGACTCTTCGACACCGCACGAGGGCGCACCGGTGAGCCAGGCCTGCTCCCCGCTCGAGCCAAGCCGATCCAGGATGCACCAACGCCCTCCGCCAATGGGGTGGCCGCGATCGTTATGGCCCGGCTGCACGAGCTCACCGGCGAGTCCCGGTGGAAGGAACGGGGAACCGCCCTGGTTGCTGCCTTCGCCGGCCGAGCCGCCGAGCTGGGACTTCATGCGGCAACCTATCTCCTGGCGGCGGACTGGCAGCTGAACCCCGCCACTCACCTCGTGGTGGTGGGCAACCCTCGGGAAGTTGCCGCACTGGCCATGCATCAGGAGGCGCTGAGTGGATTCGTGCCCCGCCGGGTAGTGCAGTTGGTTGACGGAGGAGACACCAACCGCCAGACTGTGCCGGCAGCTATCAGAGGGATGCTGAGCGGCGGCAATGGTCCGCGCGGCTTCGCATGCACCGGAACCACCTGCAGCCAACCGGCAGGCGATCTGGAAACCTGGCGTGCCACCCTGGAATCCATCCGCGTGGCCGTCCCGGCCTGATATGGCGGTGAGCTTGACGAGATGCGCAGTTACCTTTCCGGCCGGCTAATCTTCATCTAGAGGACATCGTGGCTAAGAGCGCGACAATTGAAACCAGCAAGGGCACCATAAAGGCCGAACTGTTCGACACCGAGGTACCGGGCACTGTCGGCAACTTCGAGAAGCTGGCCAACAGCAAGTTCTACGATGGAACCCGGTTTCATCGAGTCATCGCGAACTTCATGATTCAAGGCGGTGATCCGCTCTCGAAGGAGCCGGGGAATCCTCGAGTCGGTACCGGCGGACCGGGGTACAAGATCAAGTGCGAGACTCACCTCAACACCCACAAGCATACTGCCGGCACCTTGTCCATGGCCCACGCCGGGAAGGACACGGGTGGCAGCCAGTTCTTCATCACTCACTCCCCCCAGCCGCATCTCGATCGGGTGCACACGGTCTTCGGCCGGGTGACCCAGGGAATGGACGTGGTGAATCAGATCAACCAGAATGACGTCATCACCTCCATCCGGGTCGTCTGACCCCTGCATCTCGATTTTGCCGTCGTCGCCGACTACGCTCTGATCGATCAGCAGGGCAAGCTCAGCGTGCTGGGCATGTTCCAGCACGTATGGCTGTCCAACTTTCCCGCGGTGTATCCCCGCACGCACCTGGTGCTTCGGGTCCGGGGCCGTCGGACTGAGATCGGGGTTCACACCATCCGGATCCGCTTCGTCGATGACAGTGGGAGCGAGCTGCTGGGCGGTGAAGGCACCGTGCAATTTGGCGAGCCCCCGGCGGGAGTCGTGGATGTGGAGGCCGGGGCGGTCCTCGTGTTTGATGTTCCCCTTCCCCGTCCCGGGCAGTACGCCTTCGAGATCAGCCTAGACGGGGAGCTGGCCAACCGGGTCGCGCTATCCGCAGGGTATCCTCAACAGCAACAGCAGTAGGACCATGACCTGGACCCGTGACCGCGCGCTCCAACTCCTGCACGAGTACACCGCCTCCGATGCCCTTCGGAAGCACATGTACGCGGTCGAGATCGCCATGCGGGCCATGGCCGAGCGATCGGGGGAGGACCCCGAGGCCTGGGGCATCGTCGGTCTGCTGCATGACTTCGATTATGAGCGGTTTCCCAACGCGGACCATTCGGCCACTGAGGGTCATCCCGCGGAGGGCGTGCGTCTCCTTGCCGGGCAGGGTTTCCCCGAACCGATGCAGCGCGCCATCCTCGGCCACGCCAACTACTGCGGCGTGCCCCGAGACACTTCGATGGCTCGGGCGCTCTTTGCGGTGGACGAGCTCGCCGGGTTCCTGGTGGCCTGCGCTCTGGTCCGTCCCTCCCGCAGCCTGCAGGACCTCGAGGTCTCCAGCGTCAAGAAGAAGCTCAAGGACAAGGCTTTCGCGCGCGGCGTGAGCCGGGAAGACGTGATCCGTGGCGCCGAGGAGCTGGGTGTCCCCCTCGACGAGCACATAGCGTTCGTGCTCGGCGCGCTCAGACCCCACGAGGGAAGGCTAGGACTCGGCGGAGCGTGACCGGCTCGCGGTTGATTCCGGCAGAGCAGTCGGTGGCTTGCGCGATAAACCGTGCGGCTGGTGGGCGCCCCGTGCCCGGCAACCAGGTCGATCTGCTGATCGATGGCCCCGATACCTACGAGTCCATGCTGGAGGTGATCGCCCAGGCCAGACAGTGGGTTCACTTCGAGAATTACATCATCCGTAGCGATTCGGCCGGCTGGCGATTCGCCGAGCTGCTGGCGTCACGCGCACGGGCCGGAGTCCACGTCAGGGTGCTGTACGATTGGTTGGGCTCGGTCAGCACCCGGCGGGGCTTCTGGCGCTACCTGCGCGGAGCCGGTGTCGAAGTTCGCGCTTTCCATCGGCCGCAGCTGATCGACGCGGTCACCAACCTCTCCCGCAACCACCGCAAGCTGGTCGTGGCAGATGGCTCTCGTGCCATCCTGGGCGGCCTGTGTATCGGCTGCGAGTGGACCGGTGAGAGTCATTCCGGGGGTCAGCCGTGGAGAGACACCGCGGTAGACATTCGCGGGCCGGCCGCCGCGGTTCTGGACCAGACCTTCGTAAACCTGTGGGACCTGACCGGTACCGAGGTGCCGCCGGACCAGGTGGCGGGAGCCGTGGCCCCGGCCGGCGACGCCGAAGTCCGCGTGATCAGCGGCGAGCCGGGCCGGGAGCGCGCCTACCGTGTCATCGAGCTGCTGGCTGTGGGCAGTGTCGAACGGCTCTGGATCACCGATGCCTATCTGGTCGCTCCACCACGACTCTTTCAGGCGTTGCGCGACTCGGCGCGGGACGGCGTGGACGTTCGCCTGCTGGTGCCTGGGTCCAGCGACATCCCCCTGATCCGTAATCTCTCCCGCATCGGCTACCGCGACCTCCTCCGCAGTGGAGTGCGGATCTACGAGTGGGATGGTCCCATGCTGCACGCCAAGACCATCATGTGTGACAGTCGCTGGGTCCGGATCGGATCCAGCAACCTCAATCCATCCAGCCTGCTGGGCAATTACGAGCTGGACGTCCTGATCGAAGACCCGGGTCTGGCTCAGGCCATGGAAGACCAGTTTCGCCACGACGTCGCCCGGAGTCGCGAGGTAGCCAGCCGGCCGGTTCGGGGACCCCGGCGCATCAGCCAGGCGCTTCCCACCGCGCTAACCCATGAGGACCCTGTGGTTGCTCAGACTGAGTACCGGCGCAGTCGTCGAGAGACCCGCCGAAGAGCGGTCCTGGTCCTTCGCGCCCTCGCCAGCAATGCGCATCGCTCGGTGTTCATCCCTATCAGTGCCATCTTCATCCTGCTCGGCATTCTCTTGGTGGCCCTGCCCCGGGTATCGGCCTATGTGCTCGCAGCGCTCTGTGCCTGGTTTGCCCTGGGTACGGCGCGGGAGGCGTTCCGCCGACGGGCCGACCGCTAAGGTTGCGACCGGGCATACATTTAGGGAATCATTCCTGAGGGTGGGCGGCGTTTCTCTTTGAAACTTTCCGCCGGGGGATGCGTCGGACGGTGAGCCACCCAACAACCGAGTCCGGTCGAGCGTAATCACTTGATGATCAGAAGTTCTTCCCTGGCTGTCCTCCTACTGTCCCTCTTCAATGCGGGTGCCAGTGCCGCGCAGAGCCTGCCCCGAGCAGAGGGAGGGGCGCGCTCGGTCACCCTGGCTGAGGCCATTCGCCTCTCAGCGCGGGTCCAGCCGGCCGTTGTCCAGGCCGCTGCCGGGGTTCGGACCGCCGAGGCCCGGCGCCGGGGGGCGGTGGGGGAGTATCTCCCCACCCTGTCCGCCAGTTCCTCGGCGAGCGACTTCTTCTCCGAGGGCACCTCGCGGATAGACCCGATCACGGGCCAGATCACGGGCGGCAACTCGACCAACCGCAGTCTCAGTACTTCCCTCTCCGCCAGCGTCGACCTCTTTACCGGGTTCCGCCGCGGCGCCGATAGGCGGGCTGCTCGTGCCGGCCAGGAAGCTGCGGACGCCTCGTTGATCGATGCCCGTTTCCAACAGGCGCTCACCACCACCAACCAGTTCCTGGATGCTCTGGCCGCGTCCCAGTTGCTGCGGGTGCGGGAGAGTAGCGTGCGGCGGGCTGAGGAGCAGCTCAAAGTCTCGGTGGCCAAGCTACGGGCTGGCTCTGCCACCCGTTCCGACTCGCTCCGTTCTCGAGTCACCCTCGGCACGGCCCAGCTGGACCTGATCACGACCCAGGCTCAGCTCGCGGCCGCGGAGGCAAATCTGGCACGGCTGATCGGCGTTCCTGGTCGAGTGCAGGCCGCCGACGACTCGGCTTTTTACCATGTCCTCCCGCCGGTCGATACGGCGGCGCTGCGCGCCGAGGCCGAGTCGAAGTCGCCCCGAGTCAAGAGCGCGGCGGCCAGTGCGGCCGAGGCGCGGGCTAACGTCGGTGCCTCGCGCTCGTCTTATTGGCCAACCCTGTCCCTCGCGGCGAATACAGGTTGGAACGGGAGCCGGGCCAACGATTACAACTTTCAGAACCAACGGCAGGTGAGTCTGGGACTTCGGTGGACTCTCTTCAACGGCTTCCAGCGGGAGCTGAACATCGCGCAGCAAGAGGGGAACCAGGATGTGGCCGAGGCAAATGCCTCCGACGCTCAACGCCAGGTGCAGGCTGAGCTGATTACCGCCCTGGCCCAATTGGACGCGGCCCGCCAGAGAATCGAGATTGCAGGGATCAGCGTCGCGGCCGCCACCGAAGATCTGCGGGTTCAGCAGGAGCGGTACCGGCTGGGTGCGTCGACCATTGTGGACCTGCTCACGTCACAGGAAGCCCTCAACCAGGCGGAGGTGGACGTGGTGAATGCCCGTTTCGACTACCTTCGCGCCAAAGCGCAGATCGAAGCGCTGATTGGACGGAACCTTTGACCAGCACTCTGCCGAACACTAAAGAGCGAATGGCCATGCTGCCGGCCGACGTCCCCCGGGACGCGGTGATTGTCACCCGAAACCTCCAGCGCGAGTACGATATGGGTGGCGAGGTGGTGCGGGCACTCCGGGGGGTGGATCTCACCATCCGCAAGAATGAGTTCGTGGCGGTCATGGGGCCGTCGGGCTCCGGCAAGTCGACGCTGATGAATCTCATCGGTTGCCTGGACAGCCCGACCGCTGGCGAGTATTGGCTCAACGGCCATCGGGTCTCCGAGCTGGAGGACGACGAGCTGGCCCGGATCCGCAATAAGGAGATCGGCTTCGTCTTCCAGACCTTCAACCTCCTTCCCCGGGCCACCAGCCTGCACAATGTGGAGCTCCCGTTGGTGTATGCCGGTGTGGGTGCAAAGGAGCGGCGCGAGCTGGCCACCGAGGCGCTGGTCAAGGTGGGATTGGCAGATCGGGTGAATCACCGGCCCAACGAACTGTCGGGCGGCCAGCGCCAGCGCGTCGCCATCGCCCGGTCGCTGGTGAATCGGCCCAGCATTCTCCTGGCCGACGAGCCGACCGGGAACCTCGACAGCGCCACGAGCGAAGAGATCTTGTCGCTCTTCGAGGCCCTGCATTCCGATGGCCAGACCATCGTCCTTGTCACCCACGAACACGATATCGCGAAGTACGCCCGCCGGCAGGTGCACCTCAAGGATGGCAAGGTGGAGCGGGACTTCGACACGGGGCAGCAGAGGGAATGATGCAACCACGAGGGACCTTGCTCGCCATGGCCGCCGTGGCGCTCTTCGCCGTCTCCTGCAAGAAGGCGGCAAAGCCCGTTGCCTATGAGGCCGTGCCGGTCGAGAGGCGCGACATTATCGTCTCAGCCCAAGCCTCCGGCGCCGTCCAGCCCGACACCACGGTCGAGGTGAAGTCCAAGGCCTCGGGTGAGATCCTGCAGCTGAATGCCGAGACGGGACAGGTGGTGAAGCGAGGGACGTCATTGGTCAAGGTGGACCCGCGCAATGCCCGTAATGCCATGGCCCAGGCTCAGGCGGATCTCGATGTCGCCAAGGCCAAACTGGCCAACTCGACCAGCCAGAAGAATCGGGCCGACGAGCTCTACAAGTCTCAATCCATTACCCAGCAGGAGCATGACAGCGCGGTGCTTGATTATGCCGACGCGCGCTCCCAAGTGGTGAATAGCCAGGTCGCAGTCGACAACGCGCGCATCCAGCTGGAAGACACCGATGTGCGGGCTCCAATCACGGGGACGATTCTGGAGAAGGACGTCGAGCGGGGGACGGTGATTGCATCCGCAACAACGAACGTGAGCGGTGGGACCACGTTGCTGAAGATGGCCGACCTCAACCAGGTCCAAATCCAGACCCTGGTCGATGAGACCGACATCGGAAAGGTTCAGGCCGGCCAACGGGCCACGGTGACGGTAGATGCCTATCCCAACCGGCCGTTCTCGGGTACGGTCATCAAAATCGAGCCCCAGGCAACGACCAACCAAAACGTCACCATGTTCCCGGTGGTGGTGCGTATCGCTAACGAGCAAGGGCTGCTCCGCCCGGGGATGAATTCGGAGGTGGAGATCCACGTCGGACAGCGGGACAGTGTGCTCGCGGTGCCGACCGCCGCGCTACGCACGCAAAAGGACGTGGGCTCGGCAGCCCAGGTCCTGGGCCTCTCTCCCACCGCGGTTCAGCAGCAGCTCGCGGCCAGCCGGCCGGACGCTCGAGGCACTGCCGGCGCCACAGCCCGAGATTCGACGGCCGTTCGTGACTCGGCGGGTCACGCTTCGCTAGGCGCCGCGCCCCGGCAGGCGGCCAGCCAGTCGGCGTCACGCCGGACAGGTGGCCGCAATGGCAGAGGTCAACCCCAGGGAATGGGTTCCCAGTACATCGTATTCGTCAAGCGCAACGGGCAACCTACGCCGGTCTGGATCCGCACTGGCCTGACCGATATGGATTACAGCGAGGTACTCGAGGGCCTGACCGCTTCCGACTCGGTGCTGATTCTTCCCAGCGCGAGCCTGGTGCAATCGCAACAGGACATGCGTGACCGCTTTAATCGGGCGACTGGTGGTGGCGCGGTGCCGGGTATGAGACAGCAGACCGCGCAGCCCTCGGCAGGCGCGAGGCCGTAGCGATGCTGCTCGGGGAAACCATCGCCGTGGCGCTGCAGTCGATCCGGGCCAACATGTTGCGATCGGTGCTCACAGCGCTCGGCATCATCATCGGTGTCGGCGCCGTGATCACGATGGTCGCGCTGGGTAACGGCGCGCAGAAGGCGGTCCAGGACCGGATCGCCGCGCTCGGCGCGAACGTCTTCACCGTGATGGCCGGTCAGGCGAGTGTGGGCGGAGTCAGGATTACCGACCGCACCATCTTGAGCACGGATGACTACGATGCGCTGCGGCGTGACGCCCGATTGCTCAAGGCGGTTGTGCCCGAGATGCAGCAATCGTTGCAGGTGAAGTACGGGAACCAGAACAGCAACGTCAACGTCATTGGGACAACGTCGAACTATAACGACGTAAAGAATTACACCGTCCCGTACGGCCGGATGTTCACCGCGGGCGAGGATCAGGCGCGGCAGAGGTACGCTGTGCTCGGCGCGTCGGTGCCGCGAATGTTGAACGGCAATCCCGCTGGGATGATTCATCAGACCATCCTCATTCGAGGCATTCCCTTCGAAGTCATTGGGGTCCTGAGCGAGAAGGGCTCGGCCGGTGGGTTTGGCAACCCTGACGAGCAGATCCTCATTCCCCTGGAGACGGCGCGCTACCGGGTCTTCGGCAGCAACCGGCTTCGTGCGTTCTCGGTTCAAGTGGCGGACAACGTCCCGATCGAACAGGGGATGGTGGACCTCGAGCGGGTTCTCCGTCGGGAACACAAGATCCGGCCTGGCGGCGACAACGACTTCACCATCCGGAATCAACAGGATGTGCTGGCGACCCAGGAGCAGGCCACTCAGGTCTTCACCAGCCTGTTGGCCAGCATTGCCGCCGTGAGCCTGCTGGTGGGCGGGATCGGAATCATGAACATCATGCTGGTCTCGGTGACCGAGCGCACCCGCGAAATTGGCGTCCGCAAGGCGCTTGGCGCCACCCGGCTGAACATTCTGATGCAGTTTCTGATCGAGGCCCTGACTCTCTGTCTCCTGGGAGGTACCCTCGGCATACTCCTCGGCATCGGCACCGCCGTGCTGCTGTCCAAGGTGATGCACTGGAACACCCTGATCTCGCCCCTGGCCGTCGTTGTGGCCTTTGCCTTCAGCGCGGCGGTCGGGCTCTTCTTCGGGCTCTGGCCTGCGCGCCGGGCCTCCAGATTGGATCCCATCGTCGCGCTTCGATACGAGTAGGGTCTGACTCCCCCCGACATGCGCAGTGACGTCATAGTGGTGGGGGCCGGAGTGGCGGGTCTGGCCGCGGCCGGCTGCCTCGCCGAAGCCGGACGCAAGGTCAGCCTTCTCGAGGCCCGTCCCTACCTGGGCGGGCGTGTCCATACGGTGTTCGATCCGGATTTCAGACATCCCATAGAGCTGGGTGCCGAGTTCGTTCAGGGCGAGCCGAAAGAATTTCTCCGCACCATCGAGGCCATGGGGCTCGAGCTCTACGAGGTGCCCGAGCGGCACGAGCGCGCTCGGCAGGGCGTTGAGCGGCCCTTTTCGGATATAGAAGCGTTAGTCGACCGTTTCCTCGACCTCCGTACTCCCGACTTGGAAGACGTCCCAGTCTCCCAACTCATCCGCGAGCGGGCAAAGGCGCATTTCACTTCTGTCGAGCTCGAGACGGTGACGGCCTACCTCGAGAGCTTCCACGGAGCCGACCTCGACCGCTTCGGAACCGCGGCTCTTGCCGAGAACCAGGCCGCCCAGAGGGTGGATGGGGATCGTATGTTCCGAGTGGCGGGAGGGTACGGAGCACTGGTGTCGCGCCTTGCCGCCCGGATCGAGTCGCATCACACCGACGTGCACACTGAGACGATGGTAACGCGGCTCCGCTGGCAGCCGGGTCGGGTCCACGTCGAAGCCCGGACGGGTTCCGGCAACCTCATCGAGTTTACTGCTTCACAAGCAATCCTGACCCTGCCTCTGGGTACCCTCAAGGCAGGTAGCGCTTCAGCCGCAGTACTCCTTGACCCCGAGCCTACCGGTTGGGACCGGGCGCTGGGAATTCTGGAGATGGGCGTGGCACACCGGATCGAACTTCAGTTCGAGACCGCATGGTGGATAAAGCGAGATCGTCCCACGCCGAGCTTCGTGCACGGCCGAGGTGAGGCGTTTCCGGTCTGGTGGACCACCACGCCACCGGAGCTGCCCTTTCTCACCGGCTGGGCCGGTGGACCTCGGGCCAAGGCGGTCGCCGGGCGAAGTCAGGAGGAGCTGACCAGGCTGGCGCTGCAATCCGCCTCCAGCATCTTCGGATATGCGGTGGAAGATCTCGAGCGTCGGCTTCGGGCGGCCTACACCCATGACTGGTCGAGTGACCCGTTCGCTCGGGGTGCGTACAGTTACGGCGGGGTTGGCGCCGCCGCCGCTCGGGAAACCCTCTGCACCCCGGTCGCAGGTACGCTCTTCCTTTCCGGGGAAGCGGTCGCGCCTCCGGGCCGGAACGCCACCGTGCCGGGTGCGCTTGCCTCCGGTTCTCAGACCGCTGCCGCTCTCCTGGAACCGGAATCAACCCTTCGGCATTGAACTACTTTAAGTCCTCAGCACTGGTTCGGAGCCGAGCCCCATGAGTTCCCCATCCCAGGCCTTTTCTGACCACCCGGCAGAGCTCACCGGCCGCCGGCCCTTGGTCAAGCGCTACTCCAGAGTCGTCCGACTAACCCATTGGCTCAATGCCGTATTTCTCGTGGGTATGGTGGCCAGCGGGCTCCAGATTTACAACGCCTATCCTCATTTCGGGCCTCGCGGCAACGTCTTTCCGCTGCCCAATCCCCTCGACGGATCGCCCACCCCGCAGTGGGCCCGGCTGGGTGGCTGGCTGGCGGGAGGACTCAACTGGCACTTCCTCCTGGCGTGGCCGTTTGTCATTACCGGACTGGTGTATCTCGGGTTCCTGGTGCTTTCGGGCGAGTGGAAAACGCTGGTCTTTCGGCCCCGGGACATCGGCCCCGCGATGCAGATGCAGCTCTACTATCTGCATCTTCGGAAGGACCACCCACCTCAGGGAAAGCACAACGCGCTACAAAAGGGGGCGTACACCTTTATTGTGGCCCTGGGCGTGATCTCCGCCCTGAGCGGGTTTGCCATCTACAAGCCGGTGCAGCTGAGTTGGCTCACCACCCTGTTCGGCGGCTACGAGCTCGCTCGCTACTGGCACTTTGTCGCGGTCTGGCTCTTTATCGGGTTCACCTTGCTTCACGTGACCCTGGTCCTGCTGGTGGATCCCGCGTCGTTGAGAGGAATGATCACCGGATGGTATCGGGGGAGGTTCCCCAGCCATGACTGAAGAGAGGCGTGGCCTCACCCGGCGCGATCTGTTGCGACTCGGCGCTGTGGCGGGCCCGGCAGCACTGGTTGCGGCCTGCGGCTGGGATGGAGGGTCTTCGCTGGAGCCCAGGCTCAGGACCTTCAGCCGGATCAACGACTGGATCGGGGAGAAGATCCTGCTCTCTCCGTCTCGGCTGGCCCGGGAATATCCGGTCTCGGCTCGCACCGCGATGGAGAACTTCCCCTCCTATTCGATCACGTACAATCAGACCGGGTCATTTCCCGCAGTGAGTGATCCGACAAAGTGGTCGCTGAACGTGGGCGGCATGGTGCGGAAGCCGGTGCGTCTTACCCTGCGAGAGATCGAGGCCCTGCCCAGTCTGACCTACACCGTCAAGCACCACTGCGTTGAGGGCTGGACCGCGGTGGGCACCTGGACCGGCGTGCCGCTATCCACTATTACGGCGATGGTACAGCCAACCGGGGAAGGGCGTTATCTCCGATTTGATTCGTTCGATAGCGGATATTACAACGGCTGGGACCTCACCAGCGCAATGCATCCCCAGACCATCCTGGCGTACGCCTGGAACGAGCGCCCCCTGATGATGAACCACGGTGCTCCGCTCCGGCTTTACTCTCCGATCAAGCTGGGCTACAAGCTGACGAAGTATCTGACCGCCATGACCTTCACCCGGGGTCGGCCCGGCGGGTATTGGGAGGATCAAGGCTATCCCTGGCTCGGAGGAGTCTAGCTCAGGTTCTCCGGCTCGACCGATACCTCGGCGCTTCCGTCGGGGAGATAGACCACCGTCACGTGCCAGGCCCGGCAACAGACCTGACAGTCTTCCACATACTCCTGCTCACTGCCACTTCCCGGATCCAAGCCGATCTCGTTGATTTCGCCGCAATAGGGGCAAGATACCGTCGCGCTGGTCTCGGCTGTGCCGTCGCCCAGAGGGAATTCCTCATCCAATTCATCATCTCCGAAGCTCATCGTCGTATCCAGCGTCGAGGAATCGGGTTGAGCCTCATTCTTCTGGCGGCGCGGGCGGCGGCGGTACCCGAGTTCTCCGACCCCGTTCATGGCGTCGCTCCGCCCTCCCTCCATCTCGCCACTCCGGCCCTGTACCTCCTCTTCGCCCCGATCTTCACTCTGTGGGACGGAATCTCGATGCTCAGCATGGGCCGGCTCAAGGGTTTTCTCATCGGCCTGGCCCTGCTCTACCTGGCATGGCGCATCGTCCACGCCTGGCGGGGCCGGACCCACAGTGAGCTGCCGCGGCGCGGCTTCTGGCTCAGGGAGCTCATTGTTCTGGCCCTGTCGAGCTCGCTACTGGTGGCATTTCTAGTAGTGGGAGCGCTCTGGCACCGGCCCATGCGTTCGCTGGCTGGAGTCGCTCCCGGCGACCTCGTGGTCGACTTTCACAGCCACACCAACGTCTCTCACGACGTTCGTAACACCCTGATGCGCGGCTTCGACCGAGAAGCAAACCGACGTTGGCATAGGCGAGCCGGCTTCGATGTGGTATTCGTCACGGACCATAATACGATTGAAGGACAGGAAAGCAGGGCTCCGGGACCGGAGCCCACGGGTCAGGAGAGGCACCCTGTGCTGTGTCCCGGGATTGAGGTGAGCGCCTGGCGGGCTCATATCGTTCTTTTGGGCGATACGCTCCCGGTCGACCAAAGCCGATTCAACGGCTCGCTCGGCGCTTTGCTCACCCTGCTGCAAGTGAGCGATACATCCTACGGGGCGCTCTCCGTCGCGTCGTTGCCCGAGTACCAGCGGAACCACTGGGGCCGGCTCGACACTCTCCTGGCTGCCGGCCTTGATGGGCTCGAGATCGTGAACGCAGCTCCCAAGGCTAACGAATTCACCCGGTCGGAGCGGGATTCGGTCATCGCGCTCGCGCAGGCGAACAACCGGTTCGTGGTCGGCGTCAGCGATAGCCACGGGTGGGGAGCCACCAGCATGGTCTGGAATCTGGTTCGCATGCCTTCAAAGGCTGACGGCATTTGCGGCGCGGTGCTGCGACAGCTTAAGAGCGGCTTCCAGGCGGTTCGAGTAATCGAACGTCACCGGCTCCGTCCCGACGACTGGTGGCCCGCGTGGCTCACCCCCATCGGAATGGCCTGGGAAACCTGGCGCAGCATGGGGTGGCCTTTGACCGTGTCGTGGCTCGCGTGGATCTGGATCTGGCCCCCGCTGCGCGGGGGAAGTCGCAGACTTCACTTGCGGACCGATTCAGCGGGGAGCAAGATAGGCTGATGCGCGCTCGATTTCTGGGAACCGGATTCGCCGTGCCCGACCGGGTCGTCACCAACGATGAGCTCTCCCGCCTCATGGACACGACCGACGAGTGGATCCGGACCCGGACGGGGATTCAGCAGCGGCACTGGGTCAATGAGGGCGAGACCGGAACCGAGCTGGCGCTCAAGGCGACCGAACGCGCACTGGAAATGGCCGGGCTCCGCCCGGGCGATCTGGACGCCATCGTCTACGCCACCTCCAGTCCCGACCACTTTGCCCCCGGGAACGGGGTCTATCTCCAACGGCTATTGGGTATCACCAGCACTATTCCGGCCCTCGATGTCCGGGCGCAGTGCAGCGGATTCATCTACGCGCTCTCGGTGGCTGATGCCTGGATCCGGGCGGGACAGTACCGCCACATTCTCGTAGTCGGTGGAGAGGTGCAGTCCACCGGGCTGGAGATATCCTCCGCCGGCCGCCACGTCGCGGTGATCTTTGCCGATGGGGCCGGCGCCGTCGTGCTGGGTCCGGCGGAAGCTGAGGATGGCGGCATCCTGGCCTTCGATCTCCACTCGGAGGGCACTCACGCCGAGAAACTGTGGGTGGACGCCCCGGGTTCGATGTATCACCCCAGGGTGTCTCCAGAACAGATTCAAGCCGGCCGGCAGTTCCTCGAGATGGATGGGAGAGAGGTATTTCGTCACGCAGTCGTGCGGATGCCCGAATCGGTGCGTGCCGTGCTGGCGTCAACCGGGCAGACCCCGGAGGATATGACCCTTCTGTTGGCGCATCAGGCCAATCTCCGGATCGCGGAGGTGATGCAGAAAGACCTGCGACTCCGGGATGATCAGGTCTACAACAACATCATGTGGTACGGGAATACGACGGCCGCCACGATTCCCATCGCTTTGGACGAATGCGTGCGCAATGGCCGGCTCAAGCGCGGGGATCTGCTGGTGCTGACCGCGTTCGGCTCAGGATTCATGTGGGGGAGTGCGGCGGTACGATGGTAGGCTCTTCCAGCAGCAACTGACGCTGGCAGGACGAGCAGTAAAGCTTCTTTGGCAGCCGGAACCGGCCCATCACGCTGAAGCTCTGCTCTTTGCCGCAGAAGGGACAGCGCCCCGTAGCAGTTCGGAAGACCTCCGCCTGCCCCAGTCTCACCAGGGCGAGCACCGCTCCCACCAGGAGTGCCCCGGGTACCATGATGAAGTGAACGATCGGGATGGGAATCGCAATAAGGGCGAGCACCATCCCCAATCCGAAGATGGTCGCGGCCCGTTTGACGCGATCCGCCAGCGTGAGAGTGTTGAGCTCGAGATAGGCAACAGTTGGCTTGGCACCGAAACCCCGGAGGGAACCCTGCAGCGAACGGACTTCCATGTATCCTTGCGGTCGGAGCTGAACGGTTGCGTGAAAAGCCGCCCGTCACCAGAAACGGCGGCGGGCGGCGATGAGCCAGGTCACTTCGTGTCGAGCGGGTACTTGCGCCGGTAGTACTCCTGATCCCTGGTGGCGCGAGCCCGATAGAGCTGCTCTTCGTCATCATCCGCATCGTGCACGAAGAGGTGCAACGAGCCGGGCCACAGGGTCGCCTGGAGTGACCAGTTGGTGGACGGGGCATGCAGCACCCACTGGAGCGCTCCACCGCCGGCATCGGTCAGGTGAATCTCGCTGGCCCGCTCGAGTGGTACGCTGGAAGGAATCCCGGCGATTGCCGCCTCGATGGGATCCAGCTGTAGCTCGGCATCGGTCCAGGACTTGAACATCACTTTGCCGTGGACCGGCGACTCGGTTTCGGGGAGCTCGAACTCGGCCTGCCACTCGCCGAGCAGGTCCCAGGCGTGGTCCATGGGACCGATATTCGGCACCAGAACGGTTGGATGTCTAGGCATTGTTGGGCTCCTTCGGGTTTCCGGTGAAAGAGCTTAGCCAAGGACACTCTCACAGCCCGCGATTCGCATACCACAATGAAGACCCGGTTTCCGTTGAATCTTTCGCCCTTGACGTTTCGTAATGTAACGCAAACCCTCATCCGGGACGCTGATTATGCTACAACTTCTTATCACTTTGACCGCTGGTGCAATCGGCTTCATCCTGATGCGCAATTTCGTGCGCCGCCGGCTTCGCTTCGTGGACGCCGTCCACTCCCCCGTCGCCCCGTTGATTGCCGGCATCGCGGCGGCCCTCATCGCCTGGCCGGCCGTCCTGCTGCCCCTGGTGACCGTGACCACCGCCCTGGTCTTTGGCATTGGAGCGGCTCTGGGTACCGCGAGCGGAGTTCGAGCCCTGAGAAACGACGACCCCAGTCGCCGCCGGCTCACGTCTTAGCTCATACTACTGCTTTGGCGAGGATCTCCCAATAGACTGGATCACATTCTGAAGGATATCTATCTTGCCCCGATGACAACGCTACACTGTGCTCGTTGTGGGTTGGACCGCGATCGGATGGCATTTCAGCCGTTCCAGAATGACTTGGGGCGCCGGGCGTTCGATCAGATCTGTGGGGTATGCTGGGCCGAGTGGCTCAAGACCCAACAACAGTTGATCAACCATTACGGGCTCAACCTCCGTGAGCCAAAGGCTAAAGAGTTCCTGTTTCAGAACATGGAGCAGTTTCTCTTCCCGGTGCCGAAGTGAGCTGACGACCTCAGAAGCTCCTTCCGAATCGAAACACCAGGTCCACTGCCGGTCCTCCTGGCTCCAGGTCCTCGGTCATCCCCACCCGCCACTCCCCCCCTCGATGGGTCCGCAGGATCCATCCGAAATCAAGCGAAAGCTCCCGCCGGTCCAGAGCGGGCAACGTGGTAGCGCGGTAGTAGGGGGAGTGATAGAAGACATTCCCGAACAGTGACGACCGGCCCCAGATCCCAATTCTCAGGCCGGAGCTGGCAGTGGCGAAGGTCTCCCGCTGACTTTCCTGGAGACTGCCGTGACGTGGGGTAAAGCCCAGTCCAAAGCCGCCTTCGTAGATCAGCCGGGGGTTGAGTGGCAAGCGAAAGGTGTTGAGGAGCCCAATCGAGAGCACGCCCTTTCCGTACCCATCCGGTCCGGTGGCGGTGGGCAGCGTCAGCGAGAGCACGGATTGGAGATGGGGCGTGTGGCGGATCCCCAGTCCTACCCGAAGGTCCTGGAGAAACAGGTTGCTGGGAGCTCGCCGGACCCCGGTTCCGTCGGGCAAGGTAATGGTATAGAGGAACTGGTCCGGTGGCCGGCGCTCGCGTTCACTGATTCTGATTCCCAGTAGCCCATGGTACCAGTTGAGGAAGCCGTCCATGAACCCGGCGTACGCTCCCTCCACGGAGGTCCGCACAGCGATGAAGGTGTGCGGCGTGAGATCGCGAGCGACATCGAGGCTAAATCGCATCACCTCGGCGTCGAGCACGTAGTCCCCCGGGGGAGGCGGGTTGTACTCGATGATGCTGGCGTAGTCCAGAGAGAGTGCTGTGACCCAGCGACCGGGGGAAGGATTCCGATAGGGCTGAAAGTAGAGTCCGCTGCGGGCGGTGGCGACCGGATTGATGGGGGCGAGCTCCGGAAGACCCTGGCCGTAGCCGGTCCTCGGCGCCACCAGCGCGAGGATCAGCCAGACGATGAAGGCAGAGCACCTGCGCGGGCGGGGCACGCTAGGAAGATAAACCTCCTCTTGACAACCCTTTCCGGCCAGCCGTAGGTTCATCCCATGGTTCCCGGACGGAATTATCGGTTCTTCTTTACCCAAGCCGGCGAGGCTCGATGCCCGTCGGGTCCTGGTAGAGTGCGCTAGCCGCATCACCGCCCGAAACATCGACGCCCCGCCGGACTCAGTCGGCGGGGCTTTTTGTTTGTCTCCCTCTGGAGCGTACTCATGCGTGTTGCCATTCAGGGCTCTCAAGGATCGTTCAGCGAGGCCGCAGCCCGACGGCGTTGGCCCGATCTCGTGGTGCTGCCCTGCCGCGAGGTCAAGGATGTGGTGGCCGCGGTGCGTGAGCGCCAAGCCGACGCCGGGTGTCTGCCGATCGAGAATTCGCTCATCGGCTCGGTCACCACTACCTACGATCTCCTTCACGAGGCCTTTGGCGACGGCACGTTGCGCCTGACCCACGAGATCCTTCATCCGGTTCACCACACCATCATGGCGCTCCCGGGCGCGCCGCTCTCGGGCATCCGACGGGTTCTCTCTCATCCAGTGGCCCTCGGGCAGTGCCGGATCTGGCTCTCGGAACACCTGCCCGACGCCGAGCTGGTGAGCGCATGGGACACGGCGGGAAGCGCGGAGATCGTGGCTCAGGAAAAGAACCCGGCACTGGCGGCTATCGCGGCGAGGCCGGCTGCGGACGCCCATGGTCTGGTCCCTCTGGCCGAGCGGATCGAGGACGACCCGACCAACCAAACCCGGTTCCTCACCTTCACCCGGGCCGAGCTGGCTGACCAGCTCCGGTCAGGCGGTGCCACCCGGTCCAAGACCTCGCTCATCGTCCTGGTCGACCACAAGCCTGGCATGCTCGCCCTGACCCTGCAGGCATTTGGAGCTCGGGGAGTCAACCTGATGGCATTGCAGTCCCGCCCGGAACGCTCCGCTCCCTGGACCTATCGTTTCTACGTCGATGTGGAGGGCGCAGCCGATGATCCTCGCGTCGCGGAAGCGTTGGAGGAGATCGAGGCGCTCGCGGCGAAGCTGATCGTTCTGGGAAGCTATGAGGCGTGGACCGAAGGCTCGCGCCTTTCGGTCCCGGTACCACCACCCGCCCATAGAGTGGAAAAACCCAGCGTGCCGTTGATCGACCGGCGCCGTCACCCGGAAGGGACGGTGGTCCAAGTCCGCGACCTGAGCTTCGGCGGGGGCTCCCCCGTCCTCATCGCTGGCCCCTGCTCGGTCGAGAGCGAAGCCATGATCCTCGAGACCGCGGAGGCGGTGGCCGACGCCGGCGGTGACATGTTGCGAGGAGGTGCCTACAAGCCCCGCACCTCGCCCTACGACTTCCAGGGACTGGGCGTGAAGGGGCTGCGATATCTCGCCGACGCTCGGGAGCGGACCGGTTTACCGGTGGTCACGGAGGTCTTGAGTTGGGAAGAGGTGCCGGTGGTCGCACACTTTGCCGACATGCTCCAGATCGGAGCTCGGAACATGCAGAACTTCAGCCTCTTACGGGCCGCCAGCCGGAGTGGGAAGCCGATCCTGCTCAAACGGGGAGCCGGGGCCACGATCGAGGAATGGTTGATGGCCGCGGAATACGTCCTGGCCGAGGGGAACCCCAACGTGGTGCTGTGTGAACGAGGAATCAGGACCTTTGAGCGGGCTACCCGGCATACGCTCGATCTCAACGCGGTAGCCCTAGTCCGGGAGCGCACCCATCTGCCGGTCATCGTCGACCCCAGTCACGCTGCCGGAGTACGCTCCCTGGTCACACCGCTCAGCCTCGGCTCCCTGGCGGCGGGGGCCTGCGGCCTGATCATCGAGGTACATCCAGACCCGTCTCAGGCAATGAGCGATGGGGCGCAGAGCCTTGATTTCCCGATGTTCCAAGAGCTCGCGCGGCTGGTGCATCCAGAGCGGACGACGAGAGCGAGGGTGCAACTGGCGTAAATAATCCTCATCCCGAGGAGTGAAAAACGACCGAGGGACCTACCGTCACGGGAATCGAAACCCGTGAAGTAGATCCCTCGCTACGCTCGGGATGAGGTGCAGGACTACGGGACTGTCGTACCCCTGCGACCAGTGAATACCCGGTACAGGAACAGCAGAACCATAGCG
>JBGQLP010000009.1:0-75305 GCA_041500125.1 Gemmatimonadota bacterium | reverse complement strand
GAGCTGCGCCAGATCGCGATCCATCTCGAGGACGAAGTCCGCACCATTCCCGATGTCGCCGAGACCTCCGTGATCGGCGGCCAACCGCGGCAGATGCGGGTCACGCTCGATCCGGTGCGGATGACGGCGAGCGGTGTCACGGCTGGTGAAGTGGCGATGGCGCTGCAGGCCGGCAACGCGCGGCTTCAGGCCGGCGAATTCGCCGCCGGGGACCGCGTCTACCTCGTGCGGGTAGGCGCCGCGCTCACCGGCCCGGTGGACGTCGGCAGCGTGGTCGTCACGACCCGGGGCGGGGGCGCGATCTATATGCGGGATATCGCGAGCGTGACAGAGGAGTTTGGGGAGCGGACCGACTACGTGTCGCACGCCGAGAGGGGGCAGGCGAGCGAGAGCGCCGTCACGATGAGCATCGCCAAGCGGCCCGGGGCCAATGCGACGGCGGTGGCGCATGGCGTGCTCGAGCGAGTGGAGGCGGCCCGCGCCCGTCTGCTCCCCGCCGCCGTCGGGGTCAGCGTGACCCGCAACTACGGGGAGACGGCTAGGGAGAAGGCGAACGAGCTCATGCTGCATCTCGCGATCGCCACGGTCTCGGTCACGATCCTGATCTGGCTGTTCCTGGGCTGGCGGGAGGC
Source organism: Gemmatimonadota bacterium (assembly GCA_041500125.1). GTDB lineage: Bacteria > Gemmatimonadota > Gemmatimonadetes > Gemmatimonadales > GWC2-71-9 > CAVVWJ01. The sequence continues at coordinate 74,673 of JBGQLP010000009.1, read as the reverse complement.
GCTGGTGGTGCTCGTGGCCGTGCCGGTCACGCTGGCGCTCACGCTCTTCGCCTATTACGCGCTCGGCTATACCCTCAACCGCATCACGCTCTTCGCGCTGATCTTCTCGATCGGTATCCTGGTGGACGACGCCATCGTGGTGGTGGAGAACATCTACCGGCACCTCCTGCCGGGCGACAAGGACCCCGAGACCGCCGCCGTCGAGGGCGTGGACGAAGTCGGCAACCCCACGATCCTGGCCACCTTTACGGTGATCGCGGCGATCCTCCCGATGGCGTTTGTCAGCGGGCTCATGGGGCCGTACATGCGCCCGATCCCGGTCGGCGCCTCCGTGGCCATGCTCGCCTCGCTCGGAGTCGCGTTCGTCGTGACCCCGTACCTGGCGCTCCGCCTGCTGGGGGGGCACGTCTCGCCGCCGGCTGGCGGCGGTGCGGGGCACGACGACGGAAACGGCGGCCGTTTCGGACGGCTGTACACCCGGCTGATGAGCGGACTCATGGCCGACCGCTGGCGGCGGTGGAGCTTCTATGCCGGCGTGCTGGCGCTGCTGGCCCTCTCGATGGGGCTCGTGGCGCTCAGGGTGGTGTCGGTGAAGATGCTCCCCTTCGACAACAAGAGCGAGTTCCAGGTTGTGCTCGACCTGACGGAGGGGAGCACGCTCGAGACATCGGCGGCGCTTGGCTCCGAGATCGCGGCCTACCTCGCCACCGTCCCCGAAGTGGAGAGCACGGAGCTGTATGCCGGAACCGCCGCCCCGTTCAACTTCAACGGCCTGGTGCGTCACTACTTTCTCCGCCGGGGCGCCAACGTGGCCGACGTCCAGGTCAACCTTCGGCCCAAGGGCGACCGCTCGCGGCAGAGCCATGCCATCGCCGTGGCGGTGCGCCCGGCGATCGACTCCATCGCCCGGCGGTACGGCGCCAGCGCCAAGGTCGCGGAGATCCCGCCCGGGCCGCCCGTGCTCTCGACGCTCGTCGCCGAGGTGTACGCAGGCAGCGATTCGGTAAGGCAGGAGGCGGCCAGCCGCGTCAAGTCGGTATTCGAGTCCACGCCGGGTGTCGTGGACGTGGACTGGACGGTCGAGGCCCCGCAGCGTCAGCTCGTGCTCCGCGTCGACGCGGTTCGCGCGGCCGCGGCTGGGGCGAGCGTAGCGCAGATCACGCAGGCCGTCCGTCTGGCCCAGTCGGATGCTCCGGTAGGACTGGCCAGCGAGCCTGCCGCCCGCGAGGCCGTGACGATCGTTCCGCGGTTAGCGCTTCGGGACCGGTCCAGCGTCGAAGCCCTGTTGGCGCTGCCGATGGCGACGGCCGCCGGCCCCCAGCCGCTCGCGCGATTCGTCCGGGTGGACTCCACCCGGCGGGAGAGCGCCCGCTTCCGCAAGGATCTGCGGCCCGTGGTCTACGTCACCGGCGACGTGGCGGGGACGATCGAGTCGCCGGTGTACGCCATCCTCGCGATGAACCGCCGACTGGACTCGGTGCGGGTCGCCGGCGCCGAGATCCGGCGCTACAACGCGGTGCAGCCGGACCGGCTGGACGAAACAGCGCTCAAATGGGACGGCGAGTGGCAGATCACCCTTGAAGTCTTCCGCGACCTGGGCGTGGCCTTCGCCGGAGCGCTGGTGCTGATCTACGTGCTCGTCGTCGGGTGGTTCCAGTCGTTCAAGGTGCCGCTGGTCATCATGGCCCCGATCCCGCTGACGCTCATCGGGATCCTTCCCGGCCACGCGTTGACCGGCGCATTCTTCACGGCGACCTCGATGATCGGCATGATCGCGCTAGCCGGCATCATCGTGCGGAACTCGATCCTGCTGGTCGATTTCATCCAGCTCGCCGAGGAGCGAGGCGCCCCCGTGGCGGAGGCGGTCATCGAGGCCGGCAGCGTCCGGTTCCGGCCGATCGCGCTGACGGCGGCGGCGGTGGTGGTCGGAGGGCTCGTGATGGTGCTCGACCCGATCTTCCAGGGGCTCGCCGTCGCGCTGATGAGCGGCGCGGTGGTGGCGACGCTCCTCACGATGGTGGTGGTGCCGCTCCTCTATTGGGAGTTGCGGCGCCGCACAGGCTGATTCTCGAGGTGGTCCAATCTTCTCAGGAGGGAAGCATCATGTGCAGTGATCTCGTCATCCGGCGCTTCGCCGGCACGTTCGTTCTCGCGTCGCTCGCGCTCGGCTGGTTCGTGAACCCGCTGTGGTTCCTGTTCACGGCCTTCGTCGGCGCCAACCTGCTGCAGTCGTCCTTCACGGGCTTCTGCCCGCTCGAGCGAATTCTGGGGCGCTTCAGGCTGTTCGGCTGCCGTCCGGGGAACGCGCCGAGCGCCGCGGGAGGCTCCGCCGCGTGACCGCTCTGTGGGATGAAGGTTGCCACCACGACAACGGCGCGGGGTTGCACTACGTGCGATTGAAGGGTTTCGATCGTGGCGGTCATCGCGCAGTTGCTGGCAAGCGCGAATCTTACGGCTATCGCCGCCCCGGCACTCGTTTCGTGAAGGAAAGCTCACGTCGCCATCACGCTTTGTCGCCACCTCAACCGTTATCCTACCATAGTAGGAAAGACGTCCGTTGGACCACGAGTACTGGGCGGGGGACCCGCCGCGAAACCGGAGCGTGAGATGAGCATCCCAGTGTTGCGGGCGGGAGCGTTGGTCGCGTCCCTCGCCGTAATCGTGGCCTGCGGCGGCGACGGTACCGGACTGTCGTCGCCGCCGCCCGCCTCTGCGACGACCGAGCTGTTGAGCGTGACGCCTCCCGGCGGCTCGACCGGGGTGTCCACGACCGGGAACCTGGTCATGACGTTCGATCACCCGATGATGGTGGCGGCCGAGCAGTACCTGGACCTGCACCGCGGCGACGCCTCGGGGCCGCTCGAGCCGATCGGCTGCACCTGGTCCTCCGATCGGCTGACGGTCACCTGCCAGCCGGCCCAGCCGCTGCAGCACAACTCCCAGTATACGTTTCATGCTGGTGGCGGCATGATGGACGCGGACGATCATGCGATCGACATCGGACCGCATGGAACGCAGATGGGTGGACAGTGGCTCATGCCGGGCATGATGGGCGGGATGCACGCTGGAATGCCCATGAACGGGATGGGCGCCGGCTGGAGAGCGGCGAACGGCAGCTACGGGATGGTCTTCACCTTTACGACGGGCTGACGTCCCGCCCGGCCCCGGAGCGCGAAGACCGGGCGAAGCGCATTGGCCGTCCGCCTCGTCATTCTCGCTGTGAACGGGAGGGATACTTCATGACCTACGCACGCTGGATGATGCTCGCGGGAGCGCTGTGGCTGGGGGGCTGTACCGGCCGCTCGGTCGGGGAGAAGCCGGGTGATACCGGCACCAAAGCACCCGGCTCCGAGACCGGCATGATGTACCAGCGCGGAATGGACTCGAGCGGGATGCCGATGGGCGGAATGCCCGTCACAGGCCTGATGACCGCGATGCGGTCGCAGATGGATTCGATTGCCGGAATGTCCCCCGCGCAGATGCAGGCGCAGATGGCGGCGCACCGGGTCCTGTCGTCCCGGATGATGGATGCGATGGGCGCCGACATGCGGAGCAGGCATATGACGCCTGGCGCCGGGTGGAGCGCCCTCAGCGATTCCGTACGGCAGGACCTCGCCGAGCTGCCGGCGCTGTCGGGAGCGGCGCTCCAGACACGAATGCGGGCGCATCTCGATCGTATGCGCCGCCTGATGGGGCAGCATGACCGCATGATGAGGTGATCTGCGTTCGCTCACGGTCTGGATTGCCCAGTGGTGGGCTGATCGCAAAGCAACGAACGGGCACTGTGATGCACTATACAAACGGATGGATGGGTGGCGGGATGTGGCTGTGGACGGTGGTCGGCGTGCTGGTGGTGGTTCTGCTGGCCGTCGTGATTGGCAAGCAGTCCAAGCAATAGTCCTGCGTTCGTGACCCGAGTGTAGAAGGCCGACAGGTCGAATTATCCACGACCAAAGCCATCGGCGAGACCGGCGGGCAACACTTCCCCGACGGCAGCCACCGGCTCACGCCCCGACACATGGCGCTCCTTCCACAGCGAGTAGATCGCCGGGATGACGAGGAGCGTGAGGACCGTCGTGCTGATCATGCCCCCGACCATGGGAGCGGCGATTCGATCAGCATGATGACGCCCGTCTCGGAGGCAACGCCAGCCAACGCGATGAATCCGATCGCGACGGCGACCGACCAGTTGTAGCCCAGCAGATGTCCCGTCTCATGAACTACGATGAGCGCCAGCCCGAGGAGGGGGTGGATCTCCCGGCTCGCGGCAAGGAGCGCCTCGTACTCCGAGGCGTTCACGATCGGGCGCCGGGGCGAGGCTTCGGTCGGGGGCGCCCCTCACCACGGCTGGCTCAGGCGGAAGGGTATCCGAGCCTGGCCAGTGTGACAGAAAGCGCAAAGCCTGAGTACCGACGGATGATGCACCCTCACACGGTGCCCACCGGTTGCGTGATCTGCCGCAGGCGATCGGCCCCGCGTGGCTCCTCCGCCAGCCAGGGCACCACTGCCACTCGGGTGGCCAAGGTTGTTCTTACCAGCTCGATCTGCTCAAGTTCGGCCGCGGCGCGGGCGGCTAGCACGGGATCCCGCGGGCCCGCCGCGGCAAGGCTGCCGTTCACCACCCATGCGAAGGGTTCGATTCCGGCGTGGCGAAGGTCGACCTGGAGCTCCGCCGCCTCGAGCACCGGGGTGGTCTCGGCCAGCGTCACGAGAAGCACCCGGCTGTAGGCTGGATCTCGCAGGCGCATGAGCGGAGTCTGGACCCTGACCCCCGCGTCTGCCGCATTGCGCAACATCTCCCGGTGATAGGCGCCCGTGGCATCGAGGAGGAGCAGCGTATGCCCCGTCGGCGCCGTATCCATCACGACGAGCTCCTTCCGCGCCCCAAAGACCAGGCGGGAGAATGCATGGAATACGGCCACCTCCTCCGTGCAGGGCGAGCGGAGATCCTCCTCGAGAAGAGCGAGGCCGGCAGCATCGAGCGTGTGCGCTGAGCGCTCCAGGATCTTGTCGCGGTATGCCTTGGTCTCGGCGGCGGGGTCGATGCGGCTCACCTTGAGGCCTGGCACCTCACGGCCGAGCGCCTCGGTGAGGTGCGCTGCCGGGTCCGTGGTCGTGAGGTGCACCGGGAGGCCCCGCCCGGCGAGATCGACCGCGACTGCGGCCGCGATCGTCGTCTTTCCGACGCCGCCTTTGCCCATCACCATCACTAACCCGTGGCCCGCCGCCGCGATCTCGTCCACCAGTCCGTCGAGTGAGGGAAGGTCCACCCCGCTGAGCCCCCCGACCGGCGCGGTCGGCTGCAGCAGGAGTGCCTGGGGATTTGCGAGCCGGCGCAAGGCGGCGACTCCCACGATGTTGTAGGGTTGCAGCGGGATGTCGATGCGCGGGAGGCCTTGCAGTACTGGCGGCATCGCCGCCAGGGCGGCTCGGCCTCGTGCCTCCAGAGCAGTTGCCAGTGGGTCACCAGCGTCAGTGGCCCGGAACACCCCGTTCACCAGGAGTCGCTGGTTTCGGAGGGCAAGTTCGGCCAACTCGCCGGCGGTGCGGGCGGCCTCTTCTAGGGCTCCGCGGTCGGGGCGCGCGACCAGGATCACCGTGGTGCTCTGCGGGTCGGCGAGGGCGGCGACTGCAGCTGCATAGCGTGCCTGCTGTGTCTTGAGGGCGGATGCGGGCCCGAGGCAGGACGCCCCACGCTCGTTGGTCTCGAGAAACCCTGTCCACGCCGCGGGGAGCTGCAGCAAGCGGAGCGTATGCCCGGTGGGCGCGGTGTCGAACACCACATGGTCGAACCCTGCCGCCGGGCCATCCGGCGTCAGGAGCTCGGTGAATTCATCAAACGCGGCGACTTCGACTGTGCAGGCTCCCGAGAGCTGCTCTTCCATCCCAGCGACTGCATCGTCCGGCAGGACACCTCGGTACGGGCCAACCACACGCTCGCGGTAAGCCCGTGCTGCGGCCTCTGGATCGATGTTGATGGCGAAGAGTCCCGGCACCTCGAGGAGCGGGGTGGGCTGGTTGCCGATGGAGACTCCGAACACCTGGTCGAGGTTCGAGGCCGGGTCGGTGCTGACGAGGAGCACCCGACGGCCTTGATCGGCCAACGCAACCGCGGTCGCGCAGGCATTCGACGTCTTGCCGACGCCACCTTTGCCGGTGAAGAAGAGGTGCCGGGTTGGCGATTCGACGATGCTCATGAGCCGTCCTCCAAGGAGACGCCGGCCAAGTGGGCGAGCTCCCGACGAGTCGGATAACGGCCCCGAGCGGCAACCGTTTCCTCACGCAGGATCAAGGGCAGGCAGCTCTGACCCCACTGGTCGAGCAGACGTTTCACCTGAGGGTTCGCCACGAATAATCACTGTACCGCCACTTGGGCGGTACTTTCGTTTCTGCCTCCCTCTCCTCACCGTAACAAAATTTGTAACAATAGACCGATTCTTGAGCGCGGGTTTCGATTCCGGCGACGGCGTCAAAGTCGCTCGTCATAGTTTGCCTCGAAGAAGGGAGCTCCGAAATTGGCCTTCTGCACAACCTCGCCAAGTGAAAGTGCCCGCTTCCTAGGCAGAACCACCGGAGTCTATAGGCTGGGTCCCGGCGCCGGACTCTAGCCCTCCCTGTCCCACGGCGGTAACGTACCGGCGACCCCGGCTCCAGCGTGTCCCAGGCCAGGCTTGCTAGCGCCCCCCTCGGCGGGGTTCTTCTTCTCCACGGCGGTGTCTCCTTTCCGTTGCGGGCACAAGGCCCGTGGGTGAGTGTCTCGCCCGGGAGGGCTACATCGCCTTTCGTCTCTTCTACACCTTTTGAAGCTACCCTCAGGAGGGTGCCAAGATGCCGGAAGTTCGGATGAAGGTTGCGCCCGATACAGTAGCGTATGCTGACGGGGAGAACCATAAGCTCGTAGTGGAGTTCGCCATCCCAGGAGCGCCAGCGGATACCATCGATCTGAAGATCCTGGAAGACAGCGTCCACCTGACCGCGCCAGCAAGGGACATTGAATATGTTTCCGCCCTGGCTTTAGCATGGCAGGTAAAACCTCACAAAGCCGAAGCGACCTACGAGCACGGCCTGCTCCGAATCGAGGTGCCCTTCAAAGATCCAATGGAAGACGCCGTGAAGGTCGCCATCAAAACCGGTGTCGGGGAAACCAAGACCAAGAGACTTAAAACCTGATCCCTCGACCGTTCCCGCGATCGCCGGTCTCCGTGGCTCTTCGGCCATTCGGTCCGTTGGCCTCCGGCTCACCTCCCGCCGTTCGCAGCTAAGTCTATTTGGACGTGGGTGTCGCCAGCACCAGGTTGACACTCCTCAGCAGAGTGTCGGGCTTGAATGGCTTCTGGATGATGACTCCCTCGCGGTCGACGAGGCCTTTACGTCGGAGGTCCTCCTCTGAGTAGCCCGACATGAACAGGACGGGGAGGCCCGGCCAGCGGGCTTTCAGGCGCCGTGCCAGCTCGGCCCCGCCAATCCCCGGCATCATCAGGTCGGTAAGAACCAGATCCGGCCGCCCCTCCCGGTCTGCCACCTGGAGCGCTACCGCCGCATCGGAGGCCTGGAGGACGCGGAAGCCGCCGCGCTCGAGGCTCCGCACGAGAACCGCCCGGACAGCCGGCTCGTCTTCGACCACGAGAACGGTCATCCCTGCCGGCGTGCCGGCTGCAGTGAGCGGCGGCGGCTCCTCCATCCTTTCGGACACGGCGTCGTCGGGCGATGGTGGGAGATACAGCCTGAACGTGGTTCCCTGCGCGGGCGCGCTCGCCACCGCGATATACCCCTTGTTTTGCTCCATGATGCCGTACGCGGCTGCAAGGCCAAGTCCCGTGCCCTCGCCGACGGGCTTGGTCGTAAAGAAGGGCTCGAAGATATGAGCCTGGGTCGCCGCGTCCATTCCAACGCCGGTGTCGCGTACGACGATGAGTCCGTAGTGGCCACCCGGGATGGAAACGCCGGGGTATCCGCTGACGCCGCTCTCGACCGCGGCTTCCGCCGTGGTGATGGTGAGCGTGCCACCGGACAGCATGGCATCGCGCGCATTGAGGGCCAGGTTGACGAGTACCTCCTCCAGTTGTCCTCTGTCGGCCCACACCCGACCCGGGCTGCCGAGGGCGACGGTGAGCTGGCGACCCTCGCCCAGCAGCCGCCGGATCATCGGCTCGAGCTCGCGCACCACCGCATTGAGATCGAGGACTTCCGGTTTGTGGAAGGCGCGCCGGCTGAAGTTGAGGAGCTCCCGGGTGACCGCCGCGGCTCGGTCGGCCGCCTTCATGATCTCACGGACATCCGGAAGCCGGTCCTCCGGTATGGTGGGGTCATGGAGCAGGAAGTCAGCAAACCCCAGTGCCACCGACATCATATTGTTGACCTCGTGGGCCACGCCTCCCGCCAGCGCACCCACCGCCTCCATCTTCTGCGCCTGCCGGAGATACTCCTCCGCCTGCCGCGCCGTTTCCTGCGCGGCGAGGCGCTCCGTAATGTCCCGGATGACGAGGTGTGCGGAGGCTCGCCCACGGTCCATGAAGGGAATCGCCGTCACTTCGACCTCGATCTCGGAACCATTCAGCCGGCGAAAGGTGTCCCGCACGGGCGGCACCAGTGCTGCCGGGTCTCCGGACCTAACGAGCTGCTCCTGGACAGCCTTGAAATAGGGCGGGTTGAGGAAGGTGTCGATCGGCCGGCCGATGAGCTGGTCGCGATGGTCCGCGCCCGCAAGCCGCACGGCGGCGGTGTTGGCCATGACGATCTGCTCGCCGTCGTGGATCAGGATCCCGTCCGGCGCGAGCTCCACCAGACGGTCGTAGCGCTCGTCACGATCCACTTCACGTCGAGTGGCCGTGCGCCGGTCCGGGTCCTCTCGCTTCTCGCCGTGCTTGGTCACGTCAGCTCCGCTTCAGGAACTGCTGGGACGCGCCACGCCCTGGTAGCGGGTTCCTTTGCGGCTGACGTAGGCCAGCTGGGTCAGACGCTCCAGAATCGGATCGAGATCGCTTGGCGGCAGCCCCACCTCCTCCGCGATCGCTTCCGCCGACTCTGCCCCCGACCGGATGAGTATTTCGAGTACCCGTCCCTCCTGCTCGGTCAATCCCGGATACGCCGGCTGCCGGCGCTGCAACCGCCCGGTGGGGACGCCAGTGGTGATACCCTGATAGTCCCGGAGCCCCTCGCGCAGCAGCACGCCGTTCCCGGTGATCTCGTAGGCCCGGAAGTCACCACTATGGCTGCTCCCGCGCATCTTGACCACCGCCAGTACCTTGCGGAGCTGGCCTTCGATTTCCACGTAGCGCTGGATGACGATGATGTCGGTCAGGAACGAGACCCGGTTGTTGGTGAACTGGAGGCCCTCATGCTCCGTGACCTCGACGGTCATGAACATGGTGACACCGAGGCCGGTGAGCGCGCCGACCAGCCGGTAGAGCGACTCGCGGAAGTCCTCGCGGAAGGTCGGGGCCAGCGCCATCTCGAAGCCGGAGATCGAATCGATGACGACGCGGGTCGCGCCGACCTCTTTCACCGACACGCGGATCTCCTCGAGGGTCTCGTCCACCGAGAGATCGAGGGGGCGCAGATAGATGATGCGCAGCTTGCCCTGGCGCACCGCCTCCCTGAAGTCCACCCCGTAGCTCGTCGCCCGTTCCAGGTAGTCCTCCGGGTGTTCCTCAAACACGGCGATCACGCACTGTTCGCCGTGGCGGAGCCCGGCGGCGACGAACTGGGTCGCGAACGTCGTCTTGCCCGTTCCAGTCGGCCCCGCCAAGATCATCGAGTCCCCCGCCTGGACGCCTCCCCCCATCATCTCGTCGAGACCCGGCACGCCGGTCGACAGTCGGCGATCGGTCTTCGCGCGCGCGCCATGCGAACGCTCGAGTATCCGGGGGAAGACCTGGACCCCTTTGTCGGTCATCCGAAGGGTGTGGACCCCGGGCATCCCTGCCCTGCCTCGCATCTTTAGCACCTGGAGCTTCCGGACCACGGAATTTCGGTGCACCGCCTGGGTCAGCCAGACGATACCGTCGGCCACGGTGAATATCGGGTTGCGGAACTCCTGCTCGGTGTACTCCCCGACGAGGAACGACGTGATGTCCCAGGTCGTCAGGTGGAGTGCGAGCCGCTGCACGAAGTGCTCGAGCTGGGGATCCGTTCCTTGGACCGCCGGGCTCGTGCGTGCCAGCGTCCGGAACGAGTCGATGACCACGATGCCAGGGTGCAGGCGGCCGACCTCCTCGACGATCCGCTCCAGGACGGCGTTCAGATCCCCGGCCAGGACCTGCTCGCTGAGGTTGAGGAAGTGCACCTCCGACCCGATGCGGCTCGCATCGAAGAAGTCGAACTGCTGCTGGTATCGCAGCATCTTCAACGACGGCTCGCCCAGGAGGGTGAAGTACAGGCCGGGGCGCGCGACGGTGGCGCCGGCGAACATCATCTGCATGGCCAGCGTGGTCTTGCCCGAGCCGGGATCGCCGGCGATCAGGTTGAAGGAGAGCTGCGGCAGGCCTCCTCCCAATACTTCGTCGAGGCCCGGCACCCCGGTCGCTAGCGCATCGAGCGGGACCTTCTTGGGCGCGGCCTTCGTGCGGCCATCCTTCTTAACCATCACCCACTCCTTCTGTGGCGGCACTTGCGGTCGCGCGCGCGCTCCCAGCCCATGCCTGTTCCACCAATCGCACGGCCATCTCCTCTCCGATGACGCGGCTCAGCAGCTCGATCAGCAGCGCGACCAGCGCCAAGATGCCCTCCATCACCGGGGCGGCACCATGTACTCCCATGGCCGCCGCGACTCCCTGCACGTCGCCGGCCTGGCACTGGAGGCCGGTGAGCGCGGGGTGTCCCGCCCGCGCCTGCTCGAGCGCGCGATCGACCAGCGCGCGGTAGCCGTCGGACCCTATCCAGCGGGTCAACCCCGCCCGAAGCCGGGCACACCCCTGTTCCGCGGTCGCAGCCATTTCCTCGGGCCCACCGGCGTCGAGCCCCTCGTGCGCCCAGAGTTGGCGCGCCGCCTCAGTTGCGGCCGCGGACACTTGCCTCATTTCCGGTCACGAAACCGATATTCGCCGAGCCAGCGCGAGGCGGGGAGAGGCGCGGGGACGAGCCTGTAACCTCATCAAGCATGAATCCTGTGCGAGGTGGATGCATTTCGCTTCTGCCGCGTGACGTGCATTGTCGATCGCTTGGGACGAGGAGTGGTGAAGGCTGGATGGGATTGCTCCCGGTAGTCTGGCCAGAGCCGCGGGGCCGCCCACGGACGCTGCCACCGCAATCACATCAAAGACGGCGTAACTGCATGCTCCGCATACGGCTGGTAGGCCGTTCTGCATATTGCGCCTGCTATGGAGAACGGTACGTTTGCCGACATAATACGCCTTCGGAACTCGGTACGCTAGCGTACCGAAGGGAGCGACAGGATGCCCAGGACGAGAGCAAGGTCAACCACCAAACCGCCACCCCGCGCCGAGCAGAACGCAAACCAGCTCCTCGCTGCCCTTCCGCCCAAGGACTACGCACGACTCCGGTCCGAGCTGGCTACGGTGCCCATGAAACAGAAGCAGATTCTCTGGGAGCCGAACCGGCCTATCGAAGCAGTGTACTTCCCCATCAACGCCGTCGCCTCGATACTCGCCCTCTTTGACGGCGGGTCGGTCGAGGTCGGCACCATCGGAAATGAGGGGTTGGTGGGACTCCCGGTATTCCTCGGCGCCATCACTTCCACGGGAAGGGCGATGGTCCAGGTCGCCGGTGAAGGAGAACGTTTGGACATTGCGGTCTTCCGCCGAGAGGCGCACAGGGAAGGGCGACTTCGGCAGCTCCTGGAGCGCTATACTCAAGCGTTAGTGACACAAGTCTCGCAGAGCACCGCCTGTAATCGCGCGCATTCCGTCGAGCAGCGTCTTGCGCGCTGGCTTCTTATCGTCCGTGATCGAGTAAGGCGCAACGAGTATCTGCTCACCCACGAGTTCTTGGGGCAAATGCTCGGCGTGAGGCGAGCCACTGTATCCGAGACCGCTGCGGCACTCCAGCGGGTTAAGCTGATCAGCTATCGGCGCGGTGTGATTACGATCCGGAATGGACCTGGCTTGGAGCGGGCTGCCTGCGAGTGCTATGAGATCGTCCGCCAAGAGTTCGAGCGGCTACTGGGGACTCAGTCGGGGTGAACTTCCGAATCTTGGTTAATGGGGTGGTACTAACAGGGAGGAGGAGAAGCTGAACGCCTAACCTACCTAACGCCGCCAGTTGGCTGGCGATCCTGGGGGCTTGTCGCCAGGAGCCGCACAAGCATGCCTTCCTCCGCCGACCTCTCCCTCGACCGTTCCCGCGATCGCCGGTCTCCGTGGCTCTTCGGCCATTCGGTCCGTTGGCCTCCGGCTCACCTCCCGCCGGAACCCCGGCGGTTGTGCTGCCACGTACGATCCAGCCCTCCAGTTGCGCGGTCGTGCGCGCCATCGCTTAGTCCTCAGTTCGTTCACCCGAACACTTAGCTATACTCCAGGGTGTCCCTGTTCCCGAGTATGCCGATGAATCCTGTCTCCTATAAGGGCTTTGCAATCACGGCGCGCACGTTTCAGATACGTGGCTCCGGACGCTGGACCCTAGATCTCCTAATAGGCCGGCGCAGGGGTTTACGGGCCTTCAGCGCTCCCATCACCTACTCCACCGAAATGGGGGCTATCGCGGGTTGTTGTGACCGCGGACGGCGCATCATCGATGGGCAAGTGCAGGATTGCTCAGTTGATGATTTGTCGTGAGACTGAGGCCTAACCCGCTCATACAGCGGGGCTCTCCGCTCTGGCAGAGCTGCAGCTGGCCGGGGCCCTGATGTTATTCCCCGGGGGCGGTCGTGTTCGCCCTGGCCACAGCGTTCATGATGCGCGACGAGTAGCCCACGGGAAGGAGCACGCCATGGCTGAGCCGACACCTCACCTGCCGAGGGAACTGCCGCCCGAGACCCGGGGCTACTTAGCGCAGCGGCTGGATGGCGCGCGCGACCTCTATCTCCTGGCGCTGGCTCTGGGCGAACGCCCTGACGGGTCCGTGTTCGGGCGTATGATCCGCGAGGCCCGCATCCACTTCGCGGCAGTGATCGAGGAGGCGCGGATCGCCGGGCTCGACACGGGGGCCATCGCCGTGATGCTCGGCAAGTTGAACATCGAGTTGGCCGACAGCATCCGGCCGGAGCTGTGGGTGCGCGTCGAGCAGCTCCTCGCCGAGCGAGCCGCCCCCAAACCAGCGGAGCGGCGGGGACTGCGCTGAAGGGTGCCTGCTGGCCAGGGGTACCCCAGAAGAGCAACCTATGACGTACGTGATCGCCGAACCCTGTATTGGCGTTAAAGACCGGTCGTGTGTGGACGTGTGTCCGGTCGACTGCATCTACGAGGGCGAAGACCAGCTCTACATCGAGCCCGACGAGTGCATCGACTGCGGGGCGTGCGTGCCCGAGTGCCCGGTCACGGCGATCTTTACGGAGGAGGAGGTCCCGCCCAACTGGGAGTCGTACATCGCAAAGAACCGTCATGTGTTCAAGAGCGACCAGCCGCCAGCGAAGAGGACTCCTGAGAAGAAGTAAGGGCTGGCAATTTCGGTGTACCCGGAGGGCCGCATGGATCGAGTCGCAGTCCCCGCACGGGCCGATTTGGCACGGCGCCACCGTCCTGGTCGACGACGAGCTGATAAGCGTGAGGTCGGTAGTTCAACTCTACCCAGGCCCATATTCGATGTAGATCGCCCGCTAGAGCTTCCGGCTCGGCGGGGTTTGTCATGAGATCGCCCTCGCGATGGCAAAAGCGGCTCCGGCGGCAAGACTGCCGATCAGTGCGGTCTGGAACGCGCTCCGTAAGGGGCCGGCGCCGGTGAACCGCCCCTTGACGTAGCCGAAGAGGAGCAGGGCCAGAAGGGTCAGGCTGACCGAAGCAGCAAGAGCCCGGGGCACGGAGCGCGCGATGAGATAGGGCGAAAGCGGGATGAGTCCGCCCACAATATAGGACCCGGCGATCGTGAGCGCGCTCCGGAGAGCGCGTCGGGGATCCGGCTCCTCGAGCCCGAGCTCAAAGCGCATCATGAAATCCCGCCACTTGTCCGGCTTCCGGCGCATCGCCGCTACCACGACAGCGGCCTCGCTTCGCTCCACGCCATACGATTGCAAGATCGCTGTTACCTCCGTGGCCTCCACCTCCGGGACCTCGACAATCTCGCGCTCCTCCCGGGCCAGTTCACTGGCGTAGTGCTCGGCATCGCTTCGAGCAGCCAGGTAGCCGCCGAGGCCCATGGCGATGGATCCGGCGGCCACCTCGGCGAATCCGGCGGTGACGACGATCTGTGACGAAGCCACTGCCCCGGACAGCCCGGCGGCCAGGGCAAACGGCACTGTAAGCCCATCCGACATCCCGATGACGATGTCACGAACCGTTTCGCCGGCGGTGAAGTGCCGCTCGACGTGTGGCGTCTGAGGCATCCTTGGTCCCTCGGTATTTAGTGAGGAAGCTTCCCGGTGGGGCAGGACCGCGTTTCTGGTTATACTAGCGCTTCAACCTGACGCGGCCTGACATCTTCGCGAGGTCGAGTGAATCTGCTACAGCTGATGGTTTAGCGCCCTGCCCGGACTCAGTCGCTGGTTCATCCGTACCGCCCTCATTTACCTGTTGGCGTCCCTGCTTACTGGCATTCTCCAGGTGGCCTTGACCACCTGGAGCTCGGTCCTCTGGCCCACCTACGTGCATATGCTCGTCCTTGGGTGGCTGACCCAGCTCATCTTCGGAGTGGCGTTCTGGATGTTCCCGAAACGGTCATCCGAGGGATCACGGGGGAGCCAACGGCTGGGATGGGCGAGCTACTGGCTGCTCAATGCCGGCCTGCTCCTCCGAATCTTCGGTGAGCCGGCTCGGGCCATCGGGGCGCCGACGGGCTGGCTCCTTGTTGTTGCCGCACTCCTGCAGCTCGCGGGCGGCTGGGCCTTTGTGATTAACACATGGCCTCGCGTCAGGGAGCGCTGACGTGCAGGGCTTGAGCGTCTGGTGCGTCCGGGCCGCCCTCCTCTACCTTGGGCTGGGCTTCACCCTGGGGGCGATCATGCTGGCGGCTCCGGCACTACGACTTCCCCTCACAGTTTTACGCCTCCGCCCGGTCCATGCCGAGATCCTGCTGGTAGGGTGGGTGGTACAGCTCGCGTTCGGTGTGGCGTACTGGATCCTGCCGCGGCTTCGGGGTCCTTTAGCGCGCGGCAACGAACGGCTCGCCTGGGTTGCCCTCCTGCTTCTCAATCTTGGCGTCTTGGCCGCTGGTCTGGGGCAGGCATTCGCCGCCCCTTCCTGGGTACCTGTAGCCGGCCGCGCGGCTGAATCGGCCGCGGCGCTCGCCTTTGCCCGTCACGCTTGGTCAAGGGCCCGCGTCTCCTCCGCGACTCGCAGGGACTAGAAGTCTTTCGCCCGGAACCGGGTGAATCCCAGACCAAAGGGCAACACCGTCCAGGCCGTCAGGGCGGAGGCTGCGATGGCAACTCCGAGCATGCTCCCGAAGAAGCGCTCGAACACGGCGCCGGTGTATCCCATCAATGCGGCGGTGTCGAGCTGGAGTATGAGAAGCACCCGTCCCAGATCTACCGGGTTGAGCAGGGTCAGCCCGATGAGCGGCGTTTCCAGCGGATAGTCAGCGAATGCGGTCACCACGAACACGAGGAACGCGTCATAGAGCGCGGTTGCGGCAAGCCAGAGCAGTATCGCAACGCCCAGCCCCGTGGCTCGGTCCTCGAACAGGAGAGAGACCAGAAACGCCACCGCGGTGAAGGCCAAGGTGAGTAGCACGCCAACCGCCAGGGTCATCGCCAAGGGGCCGGCGAGCGACCGTTCCCCACCGCCTCCCCACACAAAGGGGAGGCCGACCCCGACTACGAATGCTCCCGCCGGTGCAAACATCCGGGCCAGACCACCCAGGATGGCAAACCACCCCATCAGGGTTACCAGTACGGGCCAGCCGTCCTTCCACCGATTGTGAGCCCGGACGATCGAGAGGCCGGCAACAAAGAGCAAGGTGCCGTTGACCGGGCAGTCCTGCGATTCGTCTTGAGTTGGTCATCTTACCCTCCAATCCACACGGAGATCACGGCAGCGCTCAAACTCCCGCGCGCGCATGGGCCGGTGCACTGGCTTTTCCTGGGGCCCGCTTCGCCCGCTTTCCGGTAACCCGGCAGACCAGCAGCGGCACTTCCGCCCCGCGCACCAGCTTGTCGGCCACGCTGCCGAGCATGAGACGCCGTACGCCGCCACGCCCATGAGTAGCCATGGCCAGGAGCCCAACTCGCCCGGGACGCGCAAGACTGAGGAGCTCCTCAGCCACTCCGCCGCCGATCACCGCAACTCCGGAGGCCTTTACGCCTTGCTCGCGGAGGCGCTCGGCGACGTCCCGGAGATAATCCTGAGCGGCGTCACGCTCCACGGTCGTGAGTTGGTCATCGTACCATGAGGGAAGCGGCAGCAGGGGATCGGTAGCCAGGAGGACCGGCTGTACAATCTGCACCAGTGAGATTTCAGCATCCCAGAGCCGCGCTATGACCATAGCCGGCTCCAGGGCTGCCTCGGCCAAGGGAGACCCGTCGAGCGGTACCAGAATCTCGCCGAAATTGGCCGGACTACCTGTGGACTCAGGTGGGCCAGCGCGCACCAGGAGAATGGGGACGTCCAACGAGCGGATCAGCTGGTCGGCAACGCTGCCGAGCCATGCCCGTCTTACTCCGCCACGGCCGTGGGTGGTCATGACGACGAGATCCGGGCTGAGGTCCTTAACGTACTCCGCCAAGGTCACTGCCACCCGACCTTTGAGCATGGCGGACGAGACCGCCCGTCCCATGCTCTGCCGCACCCGACTAACCAGGGCCCTGAGGTAGTCGCGCTCGGTCTTCTGAAGCGCCGCTTCAGTCCGGGTATATACGTGGGCGGGCTCCATCAACACGTGCGGCTGGTGGATCTGATGGACCAGCACCAGGCTCACCTTGCTGTGAGCCCGTTCCGCAATCGCGAGCGCGATGGGCACTGCCTGCTCGGCCAGCCGAGATCCGTCAACCGGCACGAGAATAGAGCGGAATGAAGTACTCCGCGACATGACCTACTCCTTTGGCCTAGCGCCTCCAGCGAGTGGTTCGCTCTGACCGGGCGAGAGGTTCAGGACGAACGTGCACCGACCGTTACGTTGGTCTCCTCCGAGGTCCGGCGTGAACGCCGGCCAACGGGCCTCACCACCAGCACCGGCACCTCCGCCCCACGCACCAGCTTGTCGGCAACGCTACCGACCACCAGGCGGCGGACACCTCCCCGACCGTGAGTCGCCACAGCCACCAGGCTGGTGCGCTCGGGGCGCGCAAGGTCGAGCAGTGTCTCGGCGACCTCGCCACCAATCACCGCCACCCCGGAAGCCTTTACCCCTGACTCCCGCAGGCGCTCCGCGACGTCCCGGATGTAATCCTGAGCCGATTCGCGCCGGATCTTGGTTATCTGGTCAGCGTAGCCGGTGGGGAAAGGAAGCGGCGGGTCGCTCGTCAAAACGACAGGATGGACGACCTGCACCAGCGACATTTCGGCATCCCACAGGCGGGCGAGTGCAGCCGCGGGCTCGAGGACTGCTTCGGCCAGCGGCGAGCCGTCCAGCGGTACCAGTATTTCGGTCAGACGGACAGAAGATTCGGCTGGTTTGGCGTCGCTAGGTCGGACCACCAGGATGGGAACCTCGGACATGCGAATCAGTTGGTCGGTAATACTGCCGAGCCATGCGCGGCGGATTCCGCCACGCCCGTGGGTGGTCATGACTATGAGATCGGCCCCGAGCTCGCGGATGTAGGTGGTGAGGGTTTGAGCAAGCGGCATCCCCCGAAGCACCGCCGACGAAACGGACCGCCCGAGTCGCTCGCGGAGACGAGCGGTGACCGACTTCAGGTATTCCCGATCAGCCTTTTGCATGGCAAGCTCAATCTTGGTGTAAGCCGGCCCCGGCTCCATCAGCAGTAGTGGCTCATGGATGAGCACGAGCTTGAGCTTGCACCGAGCACGCTCGGCAATTGCGACGGCTATCGGTATAGCCTGCTCGGCAAGCGAGGACCCGTCGAGGGGCACCAGGATGGACTGTACCCGTCCAGGGGTGGTGGCGGTCATGAGGTCCTCCTCTCAGCAGGTGGCTGGCAACGGTTCCAGCCGAGGCGCGCGTAGATGGGGCAAAAGCCAGTCAGGGCGCTTCCCAAGGGCAGAAGGCCGATGAGGGTGAGGTAACGCCACGGGGGTGTCAGGGCGCCATAGAGGCCGAGGATCATCACGCCGACGATCAATCGCGCGATCCGCTCGATCCTGCCCACGTTGCATGTCATGGACTCTCCTAGAGCGGGATGGTTAGAACGGCACACGGCGCCGCATGAGCCAGCCGCCGCGCGGTGCTGCCGGCCTCGAGCACGCCCGGCGGGCCACCTCGGTGATAGCCAATCGCCAGCACGTCGGCTCCAGTCTCCTGCGCCTGAGTCACAACTTGCTCGAGGATTTCCCCTCGCCGGATGGCCAGGGCAGCGTCGGGGAACCCGTCCCGGGCCAACACCTCGCGCACCCGGATCTCCAGCGAGGAGCTCCGAGCCACCGGCAGCATGGGAACAAGCTGTAAGGGCTCGTCCCCCGGTCTCCGTTCTACCGTGACTGCTTCCACCACAGCGCCCGCGTACCGGGCGAAGTCGCAGGCCTGGTTCAGTACGTTGAGGCCCCGGTCCGAGCCGTCCAGCGCCACCAGCACCTTCCTGATCTCAGCTGCTGCGGGAGGTACGAACAGGCAGGGGAATCGGCTCCTCCGGGCCACCGCGTCGGCGGTATCGCCCAACAGGAGGCGCATCATTGGGGAATGGCGCTTGCGGCCGAGCACCAGGAGATCGGCCTCGGCCTGCTCGGCAAAGCGGCAGATCTCGATACCGGGGATCCCGCAGGCGATGGCAAGCTCGGTCGCCTCGGTCGCATCCGGCGAGAGGACATCGGCTTCGAGCCACCGGCGCAGATACATCAGCGCAGCCTCGTCCTCCCCATTCGTGGGAGCCGTGCCGTGGCCGACGCTCACCAGACGCCGCGTAGCCTCGACCGCAATCACCCGCAGGATCGTGACCCGGGCAGAAGCGCGGGACGCCAGAGCTGTCGCGGTCCTGACCGCCTGCCGCCCCGCGTCCGACTCGTCGGTCGCTGCCAGAATGTGCCGTAGTCTCATCTGCCTCCTCCTTTGCTTGCAGCCTACCGGCGGGGCCGTGAAGAAAGCATTAAGGCAGTACGAATGTTTTTCGGGGTTTCGGACGGGCGAGCTTTCGCTATAGCTTTGGGAGTGACTCAGACATCAATCGCCCGTCCGGCTCCGGGCAGCCCACGGCTGGAGCGGCTGGTCTTAGCCGCCTCCTCCTTGATCACCGAAGTCTCCCTGGAAGGGGTGCTCGAGCGCGTAGTAGAGGTGGCGGCCGAGGTCATCGGAGCCCGATTCGCCGCCGTTGGGGTGCTGGCACCGGATGGCCGGCTCTTGGAGAGCTTTGTCACCCACGGCATCGATGCCCAGCAACGTGCGCTTATCGGAGACGTGCCGCGGGGCCATGGCATTCTGGGGTTGGTAATCCGCGCGGCGAGACCGATTCGCCTCCCCGACCTCACCAAACACCCCGAGTCCTACGGTTTCCCGCCCCACCATCCTCCAATGCAATCGTTCCTTGGGGTCCCGATCGTGGGGAAACGGGGCATTTTCGGTAATCTGTATCTCACGGAGAAGCTGGGGGGCGAGCGGTTCACCGACGAGGATGAGCACATCGCCGTGCTCCTTGCGGCCAACACTGCTGCGGCGGTCGAGAACGCGAGGCTGCATGAAGAGAGCGCCCGGCTGCTGGAGGAAGTGCAGCAGCTCCATCGAACCCGGGAGCGCTTCTTCGCCATGGTGAACCACGAACTGAGGAACTCTCTGGCCGCGGTGCACGGCTGGGCAGAGATGATGGTGCGCAAGAAAGACCCGGCCACCGTCCCCAAAGCCGCATTCGAGGTGCTCGACTCGGCCAAGCAGGCTGTCGGACTCATCAACGACCTGCTCGATCTGAGCCGACTCGACGAAGACCGGTTGCGACCGGTGATCCGGGCCACCGACCCAGGCTCCATGGCGGGGCGGGCGGTCGCTCGGGTCACACCAGCAGCAGAGGCCAAACGGATCCTGCTCCAGGTAGACGTCGCCCCGGATCTTCCCAGCTGCGAGACCGACGCCAGCAGGGTGGAGCAGATCCTGATCAACTTGCTGGGCAATGCCATCAAGCATACGCCGGAGGGGAGCACAGTCCGCCTCGAGGTCACCGGCCGGGAATCCATCGTGATCTACACCCTGCTGGACCAGGGATCCGGGATCGAGGAGAGCGAGATCGAGCGAATTTTCGACATCTACATCAGCAAGGACGTGGGTGACACCCGCGGCATGGGGCTGGGGCTACCTCTCTCCCGGCGGCTGGCCCGACTGCTCGGCGGGGAGCTACGGGCGCTGGCCCGGCCCGCCGGCGGCGGCGGCTGCTTTGTGCTCGAGCTTCCCGCTAGCCCACGAACGTGAAGAAAGCTTCATGAAGGCTTCCGGAGGACCTTAACCACTACTCCCCAGATTACCGCGCATGAAGATCCTCGTGGTGGAAGACGACCGGAAGGTCGCCGGGTTCATCGAACAGGGGCTGAAGGAAGAAGGGTATATCGTGGACGTGGCGCCGGATGGCGACGAGGCCACCCTGCTGGCTCACGTGTACGATTACGATGTCATCCTGCTCGATATTGTGCTCCCCAAGAAGAGCGGCTTCCAGGTCGCGACCGAGCTGAGGCGGGAGGGACGGGCTACGCCCATCCTGATGCTGACCTCACGCGACGCGGTGGAGGACGTCGTGCGCGGGCTGGATGCCGGGGCCGACGATTATCTCGCGAAGCCGTTCGAGTTTGACGAGCTCCTGGCCCGCATCCGGGCCCTCCACCGCCGTGGGGGTGCCGAGCGGCTGGAAGTCCTGCGCTATCCTCCGATTGCGCTTGACCGGCTCCGGCATGTCGCGACCATAGATGGAAAGCGGCTGGATCTCACCCCCAAGGAGTTTCAACTGCTCGAGTATTTCCTGCTTCACCCCGAAGAAGTCGTCCGGCGCACTACGCTCCTGGAGAAAGTATGGGACATGCACTTCGATCCGGAGAGCAACGTGGTGGACGTCCACGTGGGCAATCTGCGCCGGAAGCTCAGCGAGGCCGCCAAGGAGCAGCTGTTGGCCACGGTCCGGGGCGTGGGGTTCAGCCTCCGCCGCGGCGGGGACGGGGCCGAGATCTCGCCCGCGCTCTAGCCCACCACCTGCCGGGCCGTTTCTACCTTCTTCCGGCCGGCGCTCTTCTTTTCATTCTGACCGGGCTGCTCCTCCATATAGCGGGGCGCCCCGGCATGGCGTCCCTGCTGTGGAGCGCGGGGCTGGCACTCACCGGCGCGCCAGTCGTCTGGCGGACCCTGCGGGGCATTGCCGGGGGCCGTTTCGCCGCGGATCTCGTGGCGATGCTGGCCATCATCACCGCGCTGATCCTGCGGGAGCCGCTCGCCGGTCTCATCGTGGTCCTCATGCAGACCGGCGGCGAGGCGCTCGAGCGATACGCGCAAGGCCGGGCGTCGGAGGCGGTTCGAGAGCTCGAAGCAGCCGCTCCCCGCCTGGCCCATCGGATGCTGGGTGGCGAGGTGACCGACGTGGCGGCGGAGATGGTCAGGGTGGGCGACGAGCTCCTGCTCAGGCCTGGGGAGCTGCTGGCCTGCGATGCCGTGGTGCTCGAAGGCCGCTCCCACGTGGACGCATCCCGGCTCACGGGAGAGCCGGTTCCGGTGAGCGCTGACGCCGGCATCAAGCTGCTCAGTGGCAGCCTCAACCTCGAGAGTCCCCTCACCGTTCGCGCGACGGCTCCCGCGAGTGAAAGCCAATATGCCAGGATTGTGGACCTGGTCCGCACCGCTCAGGGGAGCAAGTCGCCGCTCCAGCGGCTGGCCGACCGATACGCCGCCTGGTTCACCCCCATTACCCTTGCCGTTTGTGTCGGAGCCTACCTCTTATCCGGCGATCCCACTCGGGTGCTCGCCGTGCTGGTCGTCGCAACCCCATGCCCGCTCATTCTCGCCACGCCGGTGGCGGTGGTCGGTGGCATCAACCGCGCCGCCCGCCGGGGCATCATCTTCCGCCACGGCAGCGCGCTGGAGCAGCTCGGCCGGGTCGGCGTAGCCGTCTTCGACAAGACAGGAACCCTGACGATCGGACGGCCCCGGGTCGCCCGGGTGCTCCCCGCACCTGGGTTCACCGAGCCTGAGGTACTCCGGCTTGCCGGCAGCGTGGAGCACGGGTCCGGGCATCTGCTCGCCCGCACGTTAGTCCAGGAAACACTCGAACGCGGCATCGAGCTTCCACCGGGGGAGAACGTCATCGAGGCACCCGGCCAGGGAGTCAGTGGCCAGGTGGAGGGCCAGCAGGTGACGGTAGGTGGGTGGTCGTTTGTGGTGCACCGTCATCCTGCCGCTAAACTTCCCCTCCAGGGCCTGCTGACCCAGATACCGGGCGCTGGACTTAGAGCCTACGTCACGGTCAATGGGCAGGGAGCCGGATTGATCGAGTACGCCGATCGGCTGCGGCCGGAGCTGGTCGGCTTCATCCCCGAGCTCCGCTCCCTGGGTCTCTCGAAGATCGTCCTCCTCTCTGGTGACGATCAGGCCAACGCTACGGCAGTGGCACGTGCGGTGGGGATCGAAGAGGCGCATGGCGACCTGTTGCCGGAAGAGAAGGTCGCCTACGTCCAACGCCTCATGAAGGAAGGGGAGCGCGTCCTCATGGTTGGGGACGGGACCAACGACGCGCCGGCACTCAGCACCGCGACGGTTGGGATCGCGCTGGCCTCCGGCGGCGGAGGCATCAGCGCCGAGGCTGCCGACGCGGTGATCCTGGCGGACGACCCCAGTCGGGTTGCCGAGGCTATCACGATCAGCCGCCGCACCCTGCGACTGGCCCGGCAGAGCATCTGGGCGGGGCTGGGGCTGAGTGGAGCGGCGATGGTAGTCGCAAGCTTCGGCTACATCCCGCCGGTAGCCGGGGCGTTGCTGCAGGAGGCGATCGACGTCGCCGTGATCCTTAACGCGCTCCGAGCAGCCTTCCCTCCTCGATCGATCTGAACGGGCGGTGAAGCGACCGCCCGCTCGCATGGTCCGCGGCTACCTTCTCCGCTCTGTAGTTCCTTGCTGTCCATCCGGCCCTCCGTAGTTGCATCATGTGTTTTGGGGAACGAGACGGTCCGCGAGCCTAGTTGCTGAAGCGCGAACCGTCTCAGAGCACCCTTACTTGATCTGGATCCGCGTCTTGGCGCTCGGCTCGGTCTTCGGCAGCCGGATCGTCATGATTCCATCCTGATAGGTGGCTGCCACCTTCGACTGGTCGACCGATCCTGGGAGCTGGACCGTGCGGACGAACTTGCCCCCCTCCCGCTCGCGATAGAAGTACTCCTCCGTCTTTTCTTCCCGTTCGAAATCCCGCCGTCCCGAGACGGTCAGAGTCCGGCCATCCACGTTGACCTCGAGGTCCTCTTTGGGAATGCCCGGCACCTCGAGCCGCACGATGTACTCCTTGTCATTCTCCGAGAAATCGAGGCTCGGCTGCCACATCGTCTCGAAGACACGGGGCGTAGGTCCGAACAGGCCGGTGTTCCAGAATCGGTCAAACAGCCGATCGAACTCGTCGCGCACCGTGGCGACCGAGGTGGGCAGCGCCTTCGTGAGTTTCATATCTACCTCCTGGAAACGTTGGGGTGACGATCAGAGAACCGCGACATGGTCCCTAATGTTGCTGCACCGGCTTGAGGTGACGGTGAAGCCCACGTGAGACTCGCTTTCACTCCTTGCGAGCCAGAACTTCCCCCAGACTTCATGATTCCTTCACTCGCGCGGCAGCACATTACGCTACCGGTCCGCTGGTGAGGGCAGGCACATCGTTGTTCTCAATCGAGTCAGGAGGCTGATATGTCAGTAGGCAGGATCTGCAGCCGGGTCGTCGCGACGGCATCCGGCGGCGAGAGTATCAGGAGAGCCGCGGCCCGCATGGCCGAGCACGACGTTGGAACCCTGGTTGTCGTGGGAACCGATCATCCCAGGCAGGCGATAGGCATCCTCACGGACCGAGATCTCGCAGTGCGTTGCATTGCCGGACGCCTGGATCCTGACGAGACGGTAATCGCCGCGGTGATGACGAGCCCGGTTCACTGTGTGGACGAGCACACCCCCATCGAGGACGCGGTTGCAATCATGGCGCGGCAGGGGACTCGCCGCTTGGTCGTGACCGGCGAGGAAAATAGGGTCGTCGGGCTTCTCAGTATGGATGACGTTCTGGGGGTGGTCGTGGGGGAGGCGGGCTCGATCGGCCAGCTGCTCGAGCAGCAGAAGCCCCGCATTCTGGCGTAGGCATCTGGCATCAATCTACCAGATGAGGGAGCAACACATGACAGGGCAGATATTAGGAAGGTCGCCGGCCACGCTGAGCGTGTCCACCGATGTGCCGGGATTGATCCAGCGGCTGACGGCAATTCCGGCCGGCAGTCATCACATCCTGTCCTGCTATATCAGGCTAAAGCCCCGGGACCGCACCCGAGCCAGCTACCTCATCACGGAATTCAAGGACCGGGTGAAGGCCTTGCGGGCCGATCCTATGGTGCTGGCTTTGGCCCGCGACGAGCGCCTGGCCGTTGAGAGAGACCTCAACCAGATTCTTGGCTACCTGGGCCATCCGCGCGATCTGCCGCATACTCCCGGGCTGGCCATCTTTGCTTGCGAGGAATTGGGCCTGTTCGAGGCAGCCGCCCTTACCCGAGTCCACCGAACCCGGCTGATGCTGGATGATACTCCGTGGATCGGAGAACTGGTCGCGTCAGTTGAGGAAGCCCAGCCCATTCTCACTATCGTGTTCGATCGGGCGCATGCTCGCTTCTTCGAAGTGACCGCCGCGGGCCTTACCGAGCAGGCATGTCTGACGGCTCCCAGCACGCGGGGTGGAGGGTTTCACTCTGACCGTGGTGGCGCCCCCGGCTGGGGTGAGCATGACTATCACCGCCGGCTGGAGGAGGAACACCACCGGCACTACGCTAATGTGGTGCAGCGAGCCCAGGAGATTCTTCGGGCGCGCCCGGTTCGCGGCGTTGTTCTCGCCGGATCAACCGACCATACGGCCGCGCTGACGCGCTTCCTCCCCGAGGGGATCGCCGACCGCATGTTGGGTTCCGTCAAGCTCAATCCGACTGCCATCAGTACGACCGAGCTCCAGGCGACTAGCCTGTCGCTGGCAGAAGAGCACAGCCGGAAGATCATCGAGTCCGAGCTCAGGGGGCTGGATGATGCAGTGGGCAGCGGATGGGCGGTGAACGGGGCACGGGAGACGTTGAGGGCGCTTCACCAAGGCCAGGTCCGCACTCTGTTCCTTCGCGACAATCTCGAGGGTCAGGGGTTTCGCTGTTCTGCCACCGGCCGGTTGGTACTGGCCAAGGGCGACTGCCGGAACGAGGGGCAGCCCAAACCGGTTCGCGACCTGGTTGATGAGGCCATCGAGGAGGCGTTGCGCCAGCGAGTGCGAGTGGTCCTAGTCCCTGACTGTGCGGAGGCCGACGCGGTGGACGGTCTTGCAGCCACACTCCGATTCCGGTGAGCCCATGAAACACCACGTGAGCAAGAGCGCCCAGGCCGACGTCATATCCCGCGAGCACTTGGTCCGCTTGCTGGCCGAACAGATTGAGCGAACTTTCGCCACGAACGGGCGAGCCCAGGCGCTGCAAAAGGTCGCCGAGTTGTTCCGCGGGCTGGATGAAACCGCACTCCGGGCCCTGGTCTTTCGGCAGGGTTTGCAGAACGAGGCCGAGCTGACCGAGCCAGAAGCGGATTCAAATAAGGAGTGAAGGAACCGGGGGAGCCTGAGTGAATAGGACCGCCGCGGAAGTCACGATTTGATAGCGTCGGAATACGAAGCGAGCGGAACCTTCGCGCGGTCTTCACGGGCGCTTCAGGCGGGTGGTGTAGAATGGTTGATGCGCTGCGGCTGGCGCCATCAGGTCGGCGGTTCAGTATACCGTGTCGCTAAGCAACGGTACATGCCGTCGGGACCGCTCCAGCAGTCGGGGATCGGCCTCTCGAGACCGGTCGGAACAGCCGGTCGCGTCACCCGCAGCGCATCTTCATCCCGGAGTGGTGGAGAACCCTGGAGGAGGTGTCGGTGTCACACAAACTCTCGCATAACGTTCAGCACGTCACGCTGAGGCTGCCTGGTGGTGAACGCTACGGTTTGGAGCTCGGCTCCGAAGAGCTCGCGCAATGGCTCACACCGGACCGCCCGGCGTCCCCTGAGGCGGGCGGCATCCCGGTTCAAGTCGAAGTAAGCCACGCCGGAAACCGGGTGGTGGTTGCCATGGCGCCCGGGGAGCTGCGCCGCTGGCTGAGCCGGGCACGACTGGAAGTCGAGGCTGGAAGACCGGGTCGCCCCGAGCCGGTGCACGATCCGTCACGCGGGCGTGGCAAAGGCGACCCGGCCGAGCATCGGCTGGGACCCAATGCCGATCATCCACCAGATCCGACTCATCATGGGCCCCGGGGCCACCGCCGAGTACCGTAGGTGGCGCGAAGGGCGTCGGAGATCATATCGCTCCCGACGCTCTCGCACCCAAGCTTCAGCTTCCCAGCGGGGCGGGCTGCTTCAGCAGGCGTAGGACTTCTGCATCTTCAACCTGCTCAAAGACTTCGTAATACAGACCAATGGCATAGAAAGGATCCGGTTGGGCAAGGCATACCACCTCATCGGCATCCTTGAGGAGGGCCCAGCACGCTTCCCGGGAGCCCACCGGGACCGCCACGACCAGCCGGCCAGGCTCGCGCTTACGGAGAGAGCGGGCAGCCGCCTGCATCGTAGCCCCAGTCGCGAGTCCATCGTCCACCAGCAGGGCGGTTCTGCCCTTGATGTCCACCGGTGGGCGGCCCCCCCGAAACCGCTGCTCCCGCCGCCGTGCTTCCTCCCCCTGTTCCTTCGTGATCTGCTCGATATAAGCCTCGTCCACCCGCAGTTGGCTGATGACGTCCTGGTTCAGGAACCGTTCGCCATCGGCCGCCACCGCCCCAATGGCGAGCTCAGCCCGGAAGGGGGCCCCGAGTTTCCGAGCCACCACCACGTCGAGCTCAGCGTCGAGCTGGCGAGCGACCTCTGCGCCAACCGGAACACCCCCGCGGGGAATAGCAAACACGACCGGCGATGCATCGCGGAACGACTCGAGGCGCTTGGCCAGCCGCTGGCCGGCGTCGAGCCGATCATGGAACAGCGGTTCGGTCTCCAGAAAACGTGGCATGGCAATTCTCCCTTTATGCACTGGGCAAGGGCACACCGATTGTTGCCGGCCACAGCGCCGCCAGCTCGGCCGTCAGGGCGCCTCGCACGTCGCGGATTTCCCCGGTGTCGCACTCGGATCCCAGCCGTCGAAGTAGACGCCTTTGATGATGAGCGGCATCTGGGCGGCAAGGTCCACCGCTTCGTCCGGCGGTAGGCGGTCCCGCAGGGCGTGAAGAACTGCCCGCAAGGCGACCAGGGTGAGGTGGGCGTTCTCCGAGCCAAGCTCGTAACTCAAGTCCGAAAGCCACGCGTTGCTCTTGGACATGGCTTTGTCCCAGATGTGGGCAAGGGACGTCATGGGTGCCTCCCGCAAGAGTCTGTTGGCAATAACCCGATGAATAGGGTACAGCTGTAGGGATGGGTTTTCCGTTAAACCAAGGTTAAGGCGCTCGAGTCATGCAGATTTCGTGCGATCTTCAACCTGACTTCATACCTTGCCGGTAGATTTGCGCCATGCGGCTGATCCTGCTGGCGGGGCTTGGAAATCCACCGCTTGGTCGAGCAATAGCGCGAGCTCTCGGCGTTTCCCTCGCCGACTGCGAGTTATCCCGTTTTCCCGACGGCGAAATGCACGTTGACGTGCGGGGAAGCGTACGGGATGGCGACGTGTACCTCCTTCAGCCGACGACCCCTCCCATCGAAGCCAACCTGCTTCAACTGCTGCTGCTGGCCGATGCCTGCCGGCGCGCCGGCGCGATGCGAGTGACTGCGGTGATGCCCTATTTCGGCTACGCTCGGCAAGATCGCCGTGCCACCGGCCGCGAAGCGGTAGGATCGCACGTGATTGCGGAGATGCTCCGGGGCGCGGAGATCGACCGCGTGGTGGCGGTCCATCTGCATTCGGCGGGGCTCGAGGCGATGTTCCCGATGCCGCTCGAGCACCTCACGGCATTGCCGGCACTCTCGGCTGCGGTTGCGTCACTCCCGCAGAAACCCGGCGTGGTAGTCGCCCCGGATGCCGGTGCCATCAAGCTGGCTCATGACTGGGCCAGGGTCATGAAGATTCCGGCGGCCGTGGTTCACAAGATCCGGGTCGGCGGCGACATCGTGGAGACGCACGGTCTGGCCGGCGAGGTTCGTGGGCTGCGGCCACTGATCGTGGACGACATGATAAGCACGGGCGGCACCCTGGCCGCGGCTATCGCTGTCCTACTCGAGGCCGGGGCCCTGCCCGAGGTTATGGTGGCGGCCACCCACGGCTTGTTCGTCGGGTCCGTGGTGGAGCGGCTGGCTACCCTGCCGATCACCCACCTGTTGGTCACCGACACAGTCAGCGATACCGCGCTGGCGGACCTGGCGGTCCAGCGGGTCACAGTAGCGCCGCTCATCGCGGATGCCATCACCCGCCTCCATCGGGGTCGTTCCTTGAGCGATCTCATTATCCACGTCTGAAGACTTGTGGTCCGCCACTTGGGCTATGACTCTCATATCCGCCGTCTCACGGTGGTTTCATGATCGCCTCATGGTTGAGCAGCCAGGTTGGGTAGCCCCCCGGATCCCAGAGGTGACCATATGGCAACTTCCTAGGCTTCAGTCTCCACAGCGGACCTCCGGGCGTTGCTGGGGGCACTGCCCGACGCGGTTCTCACGTCCGACAGTGCCGGAAATGTCGGGTTTCTCAACCGGGCTGCCGAACGGCTCACGGGCCACCGCTGCGAGACCGTTCTGGGCCGCCCGGTGGAGGAGGTCTTGCCGCTGGGGAACGAGGTCGACGGCATTCCCCTGGAGAATCCCGTAGGGGTGTGTCTCCGCGGGGAGGGGCCCCTCGGACCGTTCGAGGCGAAACTGCTGGACGGCCCTGGCACCGCCGGCCGCGTGGTTGACGTCTCGGTGGCGCCGATTCGGAATCCGGCAGGGGCGACCACGGGCACGATCCTGATTGCTCGAGATGTCACCCGTGCGCGACAGGTGGCGTGGCAGTTATCACACCAGGCCACGCACGATGCCCTGACGGGTCTCATGAACCGCACCGAGTTCGACCGCCGCCTGACCCAGGCCGTCGTGAATGCGACGAAGCAAGGCGGTAAACACGCCCTCGGCTTCCTCGACCTGGATGGCTTTAAACGAATCAACGACGCCTGCGGCCACCTCGCAGGCGACCAACTGCTGCAGGAACTGAGCAGCCTGGTCCGTGGATTGATGCGTGCCCGCGATACGGTGGCCCGTTTGGGGGGCGACGAGTTCGGGATACTCCTCGAGCATTGCAGCCCAGCGAAGGCCGCTCGTATAGCGGACAACATCCGAAAGGTCATCAGTGATCATCAGTTCACCTGCGACGGAAGGACCTACAGCATCGGTGCGAGCATCGGCATCGTGCCGGTCCGGGACCGCGAGCGCTCTCCGACTCAGCTGCT
Source organism: Gemmatimonadota bacterium (assembly GCA_041500125.1). GTDB lineage: Bacteria > Gemmatimonadota > Gemmatimonadetes > Gemmatimonadales > GWC2-71-9 > CAVVWJ01. Next base: position 44,925 of record JBGQLP010000009.1, on the reverse strand, counting down.
GCGCGCGGCGGATGCCGCCTGTTACCAAGCGAAACGCCGGGGAGGCAACCGGGTCCAACTCATCGGCATCCACCATAGGGCCCTACCGCCGGGTCGGCGGCTTCGCAGTACCGCGCAGAGTTCCAAGAAGATCCCTTTACCCGGAGGTGCTCATGCCGACATCTCTCGGTCCGGGTGCCCGGTGCGCCAGCCAGCTGAAACATGGTGAGGCTGCTGGGGAAGCCGAACTTCACCGCTGCTTCACGATTTCCTCATCCGAGTTTGTCTAGCCTTGCTAAGGCATTCGGTCCCTCCAGTGAGGTCGGGATGCACCCCAGCAGCTCCTCGCAGAGAAGCTACGCCCGCACGAGGCTCCCCGCCCTGGCCGTCGTACAGTCGTCGCCCGGCGATGGCCTTCTAGACCGGGCGCTTACCCGGGCCGCCGGCGCACCCCTGATTGGCGGCAACCAAGTCCGGGTCCTCCAAGACGGAGCCGATCACTACTCAGCGTGGCTCGGGGCCATTCGGACTGCCAAACGAACGATCTTCTTTGAGAGCTACATCATCCACGAGGACGAAAGCGGCGCCGAGTTCGCGGACGCACTGGCGGAGCGGGCCCGCGCTGGAGTGCAAGTCCGCCTCATCTATGACTGGGTGGGTGCTTTGGGTAAGACCTCCCGCCGCTTCTGGCGACGGTTGAGCGCTGCCGGTGTAGAAGTCCGTTGCTTCAATCCGCCCCGGCTGGGAAGCCCTTTCGGCTGGGTCAATCGAGACCATCGCAAGATGCTCGCGGTGGACGGTCGGATCGGGTTTGTCACGGGACTCTGCATCGGACGGATGTGGATGGGTGATCCGGCGCGCGGAGTCGAGGGTTGGCGCGACACCGGCGTGGAGGTGCACGGGCCCGCAGTGGCGGACATCGAGCGCGCCTTTGCCCAGGTCTGGGCCACTATCGGCGATCCGATTCCCGAGAGCGAGCTCCACCAGCGGAGCGCAATCGCAGCCGTTGGCGATACGGCGTTGCGGATCGTGGCGAGCGCACCTGGGAGAACCGGAGTGCTTCGGGTGGACCAGTTGATCGCATCCGCCGCCCGGCAAACCCTTTGGCTGGCAGATGCCTACTTTGCGGGCATGCCTTCATACGTCCAGGCCCTCCGCGCAGCGGCCCTCGACGGCGTCGACGTTCGGCTCCTCGTTCCGGGTGTGAGCGACCTCCCCTGGCTCCGCCCGCTCTCTCGATTCGGGTACCGGCCTCTGCTCGAGGCCGGCGTCCGAGTCTACGAGTGGAACGGCCCGATGATGCATGCCAAGACCGCGGTCGCCGACGGCCGCTGGGCGCGGGTGGGCTCGAGCAACCTGAACATCGCGAGCTGGATCGGCAACTACGAGCTGGACGTTGTGGTCGAGGATGAACGCTTTGCCGAGACGATGGAGCGGATGTTCCTGGCCGACCTCGGCCATGCTACCGAGCTGGTACTGGAGTCCGGACGGCGCAAGCGCGGGACTCCCGCGGAAGGACCCGAGCCGATCGCCGAGCAGGGCCGGCGAACAGCCAAAGCGGGGAGAAGCACCGGCAGTGCCTCGCGCGCCGCAGCGGGAGCGCTCCGGATCGGGCACACGGTGAAGGCGGCGATTGGTAACCAGCGAATCCTGGCGCCGGCCACAGGGTGGATTGCAGCGATGCTCGGTGTGGTACTCCTCGCCGCTGCGGCGCTTGCGGTGCGCTGGCCCCTGCTCGTTGCCCTTCCCACCGCCCTGCTGACCGGTTGGGTCGGGATCGCGTTGCTCGCCCGTGCCTATGAGCTTCGCCGGGAGCGTCGGGCTCGAGCCCAGGCCCACCCCGGCGAGCCGGTACCCCTGGTGGAGCAAAAAGAAGGCGACCCGCGCTGAGTCACCTCAGTTACGGGCCGCCTACGCACGAGTTACCGGGATCAGAGAATCGCTTCCTTGTTCTTCTTCTCTAGGCACCGCTGATCTGATGTTCGGCGGTTGAGCCTCGAGAGCCCATGAACCACCACGCACGCAAGAGCTCCGAGGCTGACCTCAGTTCCCGCAAGCACCTGGGCCGGAGGTCGGTAAATCACCGCTTCCGCGCTCTGAATGAAGAGCAGCATTCGAGGCCTTGCTAGGCCCGGATATGGGGGAGCGTCGAAAGTTTTAAGAAAGATGTCCCTAATCTAATCAGTCTTTCACAGTCTTTTCATGATTGCCTCATTAGTGGACCCCGAGTTTAGGCATCCAAACAACCCGGGTGGGACTTCGATATGGCGCACCCCGATCTCCTCCACACCAACGAGTTGCCGGCGTTGTTCGACGGACTGCCTGACGCCGTTTTCACGTCCGACGAGGCTGGCAACGTCCAGTTTCTTAACCGGGCCGCCGAACAGCTGATCGGGCGGAATCGCGAGACCGTGGCAGGCCACCCCTTGGGGAACGTCTTGCCGCTCGGGAGCGAGACCGACGGCACCCCGCTGGAGAGCCTTGCCGCTGTATGCCTTCGCACCCAGACCTCGCTCGGCCCCTTACAGGCGAGGCTGCTGGACGGTGGCGAGGCCGATCGTCGCGTATTGGACATTTCGGTGGCGCCGGTGCGAGATGCCGGGCGGGGGCCAACCGGGGCGATCCTCATTGCTCGGGATGTGACCACCAAGTGCCAGGTGGCGCAGCGGTTGACTCACGAGGCGACTCACGACCCCCTCACCGGTCTCGTCAATCGCGCCGAGTTTGAACGCCGCCTCGCCCGAGCGCTGGCCAGCGCGGCAGAAGAGGGGGCTGAGCACGCGCTTGGCTTCCTGGACATGGACGGCTTCAAGCGGATCAATGACGCCTGCGGCCACCTCGCCGGGGACGAGCTGTTGCGGCAATTGAGCCGCATTCTTCGGCAGCGCATACGCACGCGCGATACGGTGGCTCGCCTGGGGGGAGACGAGTTTGGGATACTGCTGGAGCGTTGTACACCGGCGAGGGCGGCCCGGATCGCGGAACACGTCAGGAAAGCCATCAGCGGTCATCGGTTCACCTGCGGGACCAGGACCTACCGAGTAGGAGCGAGCGTTGGCATCGTGCCAGTCCCGGACCACAGCGCCGGAGCGGCCGACGTCTTGCGCGCCGCGGACGTAGCCTGCTATCTGGCAAAACGCCAAGGGGGAAACCGGGTCCAGCTGCGCAAGGCTCCCCAGCAACGTTTAGCAGTGGTGCCGCGCTCCTTCAGCATTTGCGCACAGATTTGAATTCAGTGAAGTGGTGACCTCCATGGAGGGTGGGCGGGCTGCGGCGGCCTCCAGCCGAGCCCGACCTGCTGGGAGTAGCCAAGCCATCAAGCAGTCGTCCAGGTTGTCGTGCCGGAGGGAAACCGCGCCCGCACCTCGGTAAGCTCCGACGCGATTCGGTCCGCGGTCCACCCCAACTCCCCACCCATTAGCTTGGCGCAGGTCTCGACCGCGTCAGAGCCCGGATCGCCGGCCGTGCCCAGCTCGGTCCGGCGGAACACGCAGTCCGCGAGCTTCACGGCCATTTCCGCGCGGACGGCATGCACCACTTCGGCCTTCAGTGTTTCCGACGTTCCGATTGTCCCTTCGCACCCAGCCGCCTGGGTCATCGCCCCTAGTATGTCGCCATAGGCGGACCCTTGATTCCGGGCCAGTCGGCCGGCGATCCCGGGGTTGAGCTGACCATTCGTCCTCCCGGCGACTTCATGCACCAGCCCGGCGACACTACCGAAATTCGCCCCATAGAGTGGAGTCTCGGCGGTGCGGGAGGAGCGGGCCCCTTTGCCCAGCTTCCGGAGCACCAGATCCACTGCTCGTTCCGCCACGAGCCGCGCGATCGTGTACCGGTTGGTGATGGCGGTGATGAGCCCCTCCACCCCATCGCTCCTCGCGTTGTCCACGATAAGCGGGCGTTTGCCGAAGCTGACGTTCCCGTTGACGAGGTGGTCCGCGCTGATGGGCAGAAGGCCGGCGAGGACCAACGCTACGTCATCGGGAGTGAGCCCCAGGGACGGCTCGGCCTCGTTGATCTCATCTAGAAACCCCTGAACCTCCTGCTGAGTCACCGTCAGTGCATTCGGGTCGCCTCGGTAGATGGTGCTATTGACGCCTATGAGGGTGACCTCGCGCCAGGGGACTACAAAGAGATGGCGGGGCCCACGGCTCAGCACGGCGTTGGGATCCCAATATCTTGTCTGGATCGCCAGGGCCCGCTCCCGCACCAGTGGCCGCCGGATCACCAACGCCAAGTCCCGAGACAGAGGAACCCGGCCGTTACGCCGAAGCCCGGTGTCCCCGTAGAGTTGCTCTGCGAATGGCCCAGCGGCGTTGACCACCACCCTTGCCCGTGCCTCGAAGCGCTCGCCGCCTAGACGATCATGGACTGCCACTCCAGTGATCCGCGTCCCGCGGCGGAGGAATCCGACTACCTCGCAATAGTTCGCGGCGACCGCTCCCGCCCGGCCAGCGGTGCGGAGGAACTCCCAGACCAGACGTGGCGGGTTGGAGAGCTGACCATCCCAGAACACTCCGCCGCCGGTAAGCTGCGGATGGTCGAGACCGGGATACCAGTCCAGGACTTCGCGGCGCGAGATCAGCCGGGCAGGGGGAATCCGGCGCGCAGGGTCAAAGACCCGGGAATTGCGATCCGAGGTGAGCGTATTGAAGAGGAGCAATCCTGCCCCGAGTACGCCGCTCCCACGCCAGCCATGCCCGAATGTGGGGACCATCACAGCAAGGGGTTGTACCAGATGGGGTGCGATTCGGAGCAGCGCCCTTCGCTCCCGCGCTGACTCTCTGAGCCGCCGCAGATCAAGGTGCTGCAGGTAGCGGATCCCGCCGTGCACGATCTTCAGGGAGTTTGCCGAAGTCGCTGCCCCGAAATCTCCCCGCTCGACCAAGGCGACGGAGAGGCCGCGCTGGACGGCATCCCAGGCGATCGCAGCGCCGCAGATCCCTCCGCCCACCACGAGCAGGTCGAATTCCACGCCCGTCAGTGCTGCCAAGTCTCTTCGCATGGCGTCTCGTTCACGGCGCAGCTGGGTGGTCCGGCATCGTCACCTGGACCTGGATGGAGCGCGGCACCCACGACATCGTGCCCACCGGGACGCCCACCTTTTGCGACATCCACGGTGCGCCCATGACCGGTCGGATCGTGGTACAATGACGACGCGGTTCAAGGTGCGGCGGAATGGGCGGGCTCAGGCCGGCGCTGCGACGCCTGGCGGTAGGTGTACCAGGTCTTCTTGTCGAAATCGTAGAGCTGGCAGCGGCGGAAGATCATCCATACCGTGGACCAGCGGAAGCGGTACTCGTGGATGTACGCGCTGTATTCCCGCTTCAGGTCGGCGTAGGCGCGCGTGAGCCGATAGAACGGGATCCGGGGGTCCACGTGATGGGGCACGTGGATCATGATGTTGTGGATGAGCAGCTCGCTCAGCCGCGAGCAGCGCACCACGATGCTGCAGTACACCTGCCCGATAGTGTTGCTCCATTCCGATCGGTTCTCGAAGAACGGCACCTCTGGGTGGGTATGGTGGAGGAAGACGAAGAGTGCAATGAAGTAGTTGAAGATGATGAACGGCAAGACCACCGCCGCCGCTACCCCCATCACCCCACCGGCGAACCGCCAGGCCACTGTAGTGAACGCGACCGCGAAGACCAGCGTCACCAGCTTGTTCACCATGAATCCCGCCCGCTCACGCGAGTGCTTGTCCGGCCGGTACGTTACCATCCCAGGCCACCAGACGCGGAGCAGATAGTGCAGGGCGCAGGTGAACAGGTTCCGCTCCAGCCGGTACAGTACCCGGCCCCACCGGCGCTTCGCGGCGTAGGCCTCGGGCGTGAGCGGCCGCCAGATCCAGTCGACCGGCGTGTACGAGGTGAAGCCATGGTGCACGCGGTTATGTCCGTGGGACCAGAGCCGGTACATGTTCATCGAGGGGAGCATGAAGGCGGTGCCCAAGAGCTCGGCCGTCCACTCGCGGCGGAAGAGGGCGCCGTGCGCCGCATCGTGTGCCCACACGAACATGAACGCGACCGCGCACCCTGCCCCCACGCCGAAGGCGAGCTTGGCCCCCGCGCTCTCACTCGCGAACACCCCCCAGAGCGCGCCGAGGTAAAGCGCTAGGTCGAACGCGAACCACCCGAAGGTCTGGAGCGCGGAGCGCCGGTAGCAGCCGCTCGAGATCGCCCGCCGCACCGTGGTCAGCTTGATATCCCGCAACGACTGGTAGAGCGCCGTATTGGTCATGCGCATCCGCCCCTATGGAAGGGTGCTGCTTGGGAGAAAGGAAGCCGCAGGACGGAATGAAGCCCTGACGGGTAAGGGGTAAGGGCGGTCACACCGTCCGGCTGAAGACCGGCTGGGCCGCTGCGACCTGCTCGGGGAAATAGGCGTCGAGCGTCATGGCGATGTTGCGGAGAAACCAGCGGCCCGTCGGCGTCACCTCATAAGCGTCACTGCCGGCTGCGATCAGCCCGTCGTTCACCAGCGGCTGCAGACGCATATGGCTCAGCTCCACGGGCTGCGGAAGCAAGCGATGTGGTAGATCCAAGTTGCACATCAGGTGGAGGATCGCGCGACGGCGGCCCCGATCATCGTCGGTGAGGCGGTGGCCGCGCTCGACCGGAAGCTCCCCCTGGTCCACGACACGCTGGTACTGAACGGTGCGGGACACATTCTGCACCAGGCAGCCCGCGACATCCCCGATGGCGCTCATGCCGAACGCCAGCAGGTGCGGCGTCGCGCGCGTAGTGTAGCCCATGAAGTCCCGGTGCAGCCGCCGCTCGCGGGCGGCTCGGGTCAGAGCGTCCCCCGGCCGGGCGAAGTGATCGAGCCCGATCCACTCGTAACCGCTACCGGTAAACCTGTCCACCGCCATCCGGAAGAGATGGAACTTGTCCTCTCGCGACGGTAGCGCGGACACGTCAATCAGCCGCTGGTTGCGTCGCACCTGGGGCACGTGCGCATAGTTGTAGCAGGCAATCCGGTCCGGCATGAGCGCCAGGGCCGCGTCGAGTGTATGCTCGAATCGTACCGCCGTTTGCTCGGGGAGACCGTAGATCAAGTCGATGTTTACCCCCTCAAACCCCGTCTCCCGCGCCAGCTCCACCGCGTCCGTCACCAGCGCTGCGGGCTGCACCCGCCCAATCGCCGCCTGCACCAGGGGGTCCAAGTCCTGCACCCCATAGCTGATGCGCTGGAAGCCGAGCTCCCGCACGGAGATGAGCTGCTCCCGGGTCACCAATCGGGGGTCGGCCTCCAGCGAACGCTCGGCCTCCGGCGCCAAGGCCAGCCGCTGCTCCAGCATGTCGGTAAGCCGGCCGAACTGGGCCGCGGTGAGGAAATTGGGTGTGCCGCCACCCAGGTGGAGCTGGAGGGCCCGGCGTTCGCGACCCAGAATGCCCGTGACCAGATCGAGTTCGAGCTCCAAGCGGTCGAGATAGCGGTCCGCCACATCGGTACGCTTGGCGACGGTGACGTTGCAGGCGCAGTAGTGGCAGCGGTACTCGCAGAAGGGGAGGTGCACGTAGACCGATGCCGGATCCCGCTCGAGTCGAGCGAGCTCCCCCAACGCTTCCCGGTATTCCGCCGGCCCAAACGGCGCGCTCCAGGCGGGGACGGTAGGGTAGCTGGTGTAGCGGGGTGCCGGCACGTCGTAGCGGGCCAGGAGGTCGGGTGTGACCTGGATGCCGAGCATAAGCAGATGCTAACTATCCAGGGTGAAGAGTCCGTGAAGGAAGTTGTCAGGTTCCTTCAGGAGAGGTCGCGGATCGAGAGAGCTCGCCTTCCCTGCGATGCCGGCCATAGGCCCTTATGCCGATCAGGATGGCCACCACGAGCACCGCTCCCGTTGCGCCGAGACCGCCCCAGGGGACAGCAGCCTTGAAGACCGCGAGCAGGGTGACAAGGACGAGAATGAGCGTCGGCACCTCGTTTAGCATCCGGAACCATTCGGTGCTCCCCCGCACGCGACTCTCCGCGAGCTCCAGCATGATCCGGCGCATCCAGAAGTGGAAAGCGACGAGGACCGCCACCAGGACCAGCTTGGCCAGCATCCATGGCTGAGTGATGTACCCGCGGCCAATGGGAGTCAGAAGCATGGCGGCCGCAGTGGCGAGGCTGAGTCCCATGGCGGGGTTCATGATGATGCGGAACAACCGCGATTCCATAATCTGGTACTGGGAGGCCAGGATCTCACGCCGCGGCTCGGTCGAGGTGAGCGCCTCGGCGTGATAGACCAACAGCCGGCCGTGGTAGAACAACCCGGCGAACCAACTCACGATGCCGACAAGGTGGAAGGTCTTGAGCCAGAGATAGAGCATGCGTTCGAATAAATGGATGAGCGCCGACAAAAGGCGACCCGCAGACTGAGTTACCTCAGGATGCAGGCCGCCCTACGCACGAGTTACCGGGGTCAGAGAATCGCTTCCTTGTTCTTCTTCTCTAGGCACCGCTGATCTGATGTTCGGCGGTTGAGCCTCGAGAGCTCCGGCTTCTATTCCCATACGGTGTGATCGCACCGTCTGGTTCGCTCATGCGGGCGCTGCAAGTCGGACTGGTCGCGGACCGTCGTCTTGCACTGCATGTCGCCACGCCAGCCGCGACATGGGTGAAGCACGCGACTGGCTCCACCATTGCAACGTTCTCAGATTCAAAGTATCGTCGACCTAGTGAAGCGATCATGAAGTTGGGATGAAAGTCCCTTGTCAATTGCGGCGCCCTCCTGAAAGCTTCACGTCTCCTCGCTGCCGCCGCACGTGATCCTGCAGCCTTCGGCCGGCGGCCTTGAAGGCCTTCTGCACCGCCACGGGGATTGTCTCGTCCGACCGGCGTCGCACCACGATCTCCTCGCCCGGAACATCCAGCTTGATATGGATCCGATATTGGCGGCCGCTATGTCCGCCGCCCTCACCCTCGATGGCGACTCGGCAGCTGAGAATGCGAGACGCGAACTCGTCCAGCTTGGTAGCGGCGCCCCTGATCGCCTGCTCATCGGCCGGAGCCAGGGCGAGATTGTGGGCGGTGATCTGCAAGGGTAGCTCCATATGTGTCTAGCCTTTCACGACGCCAAGCGGTTTGAGTCGTGCCACCTTACGGGCCAGGCCCGCCTGGTGTACGACGCCGACCACCCGCTCGACGTCCTTGTATGCGGTAGGGGCCTCTTCCGCGAGCTCGCTGCTCGACGGGCAGCGCACGATAATCCCCTGGCGCTCGAGCTCGCGGCGGACCTCATGGCCGGGACGGGTGCGCTTGGCCTCGCTCCGGCTCATGGCCCGGCCTGCACCATGACAGGTGCTTCCAAAGCTCAGAGTCATGGCCGCGTCGTTGCCCGCCAATACGTAGGATGCCGTTCCCATGCTGCCGGGAATGAAGACCGGCTGCCCGACCGCACGGTACGGCGCTGGTGTCTCCGGATGGGATGGCCCGAAGGCGCGGGTGGCACCCTTTCGATGGACACAGAGGCTGGCACCGCCATGCTCCTCCACCTTGGCGATGTTGTGGGCGACGTCATACACCAGCTTCAGGCGTCCGGCCGTGCCATACGCTCGCGCGAATACCCGCCGAGCCGAGCTGGTGATCGTCTGCCGATTGGCCCAGGCGAAGTTGGCTGCCGCACACATAGCGGCGAAGTACGCCTGCCCTTCGGGCGAGTCGAACGGAGCGCATGCGAGCTGGCGGTCCGGCAGGTGGATGCCGTAGCGGGCCATCGCTTGGTCCATTTGGCGGACGTAGTCGGTGCAGACCTGGTGCCCCAGGCCTCGTGATCCGGTGTGGATGAGCAGGGTAATCTGTCCCCGACGCAGGCCGTACGCGGCCGCGGCCTCTGGCTCGAACACCTCGTTGACCACCTGGACCTCGACGAAGTGGTTCCCCGAGCCGATCGTGCCGAGCTGGTTGTGACCCCGCTGCTTTGCCTTGACGGAGACGCACGCGCTCCGAGCGGCCGCGAGCCGGCCGCCGGCTTCGGTGTTGGGGAGATCCTCAGGCAGTGCGAGCCCGCGCTCCAGTAGGAGCGCCCCCCCTTCGTCGAGCACGCGATCGAGATCGGTAGCAGTGAGATCGAGCTGCGGATTCCGGCCCGGCCCGGAGGGAATGCTCCGGCTCAGATCGTGAACCACAGCTTCCAGCCGGGGTCGAGCCGCGGAGAGATCCAGGTCCGAAGCGAGGAGCCGCACCCCGCAGTTGATGTCGTAGCCCACCCCGCCCGGGGAGATCACGCCTTCCTCGACGTCGAGCGCCGCGACGCCGCCAACGGGGAAACCATAGCCTTCATGGACGTCGGGCATGGCGTAGACGCACCCGGTTACGCCGGGAAGCGTGGCCACGTTGACCGCCTGCTCCAGAGAGCGGTCCCTCACGATCTGCTGCCACAGGTATTCGTCGGCGTATACTCGTACCGGCACCCGCATATCCGGTCGGGCAGTCACGGGGATCTCCCGGATAAGGGGACTGACGGAGACCGTGGCATAGTCAGACAAGGAACCGTCAGACGTCGAGGATGACATTGGCTTCCAATCCTCCGGGGACATCCTCGACCCGCAGCCGGTGGAATGTCGCCGCTTTGACCCGGCTCAGCCCCCACTCCAGCGTGACGCCGGACGCCCCCGCCCGTACCTCCGTTTCTTCGGCCAGGTTAATGCTGAAATCCAGAGCGACCCAGCGGTCGAAATCCGCCAGGAAGATCAGCTCATTGAGCCAGTCAACCAGCAATGCTTCCCGGTCCGATGAGGTGACCCGAATGGTTCGAACCGGCCCGCCCGGCACGCAGTCAGCTTTGATGAGCTCCACTTCGGCCAGAGCCCGGCCGGCTTCGGCTAAGAGATCACCCAGCGAGCCGGCGCGGACGTGCAGCTCGATCTCCGAGGTATGCTGCCGCATCTCGTGTGCCGGCAGCAGCGGCGTCGCGGTCACTCTTCTTCCCTCCGGGTCGGCACCACCAGCACCGCCTGCGACGCGCCGCGGATGACTTTGTCGGCTACGCTGCCGAGCAGCATACGCTCGACTCCCCGAGCACCATGGGTCCCGACGACGAGCAGGTCAGCGCCAATAGCGTCCGCCAGCCCGAGGATCTGCTCTGCGACCCCGCGGGCGGAGATCATCTGGGTCTTCACCCGCAAGCCGCGGGTCCGCATCCGCGTTGCCACCCGCTCGAGATAGCTCCGGGCGCAGTTCTCCCGCAGCTCTCGCCAATGCGGCCGCATCGTCGCAGGCTGCAGGGCCAGCCGGGTGATCAAGGGGGCCGGTGGCTCCACGACTTGAACCAAGGTGAATTGAGAGCTGGGGCACAAGGAGCCCAGCTCGATGGCAGGATCCAGCACCCGCTCGCCCTCGCTCAACCCATCCAGGGCCACGACGGTGTGGCGAAACTCGGCCTGGAGCGAGCCAGCCTTGGGGCGCAGCAGCAGGACCGGCACCTTGACCCAACGCAGCAGCCGGTCGGCCACGCTCCCGAGCCACAGACGGTTGAGACCGGTGTGTCCATGCGTGGTCATCACCATAAGACCGACCCGTTTAGCACGGGCATGGTCGGCCAGAGCCGGGGCTGCAAGACCATCGAGCACGGCGTAGCTGACCTCCACCCCATGGGTAGTTCCCAGCGCCTCGGCGGTTGACTTCAGGTACTCGCCTGCCTGATCGCGGAGCTCCTGCTCGAGCTCGGCATCGACCGCTGGCTCCTCGCCCGAGGCGAGCAACGCCGGCACCTGCTGGATAACGGTCGCGAGATGAAGCCGGGCCCGGGTTCGATGCGCGATGGCTGCCGCTGCCGGCAGGGCTTCCTCGGCAATGCTGGAACCGTCAAGCGGAACCAGAAGGAGACCGGCGAGCTCTTCGCTCTCTCCCGTGGGTGAGTGGGATGATTTCGTGAGTGTCATGGAGGGCTCCCTTCGATCCCAAGATCACCAGACGACGTGAAGCTCCCGTGAACCCATGACCAAGGAATCTTCATCTGGCCCTCACACCCGCTTCCACCCTTAGCGACCAGTATGCTGTCTGTGGGATAGGACATGCCGTTGAAGGAGACGGGAACAGCCTAGGAGGGATGGTCACATGAACGGCCTGCATAACATCCTCGTCCCGCTCGACCAATCCAACTGCGCCGAACAGGCAGTCTCCGTCGCGGCCTCGATCGCCCGCCGCTCGGGTGCGGGGCTGCGCTTGGTGTCCGTCGAGGCGCCGCTTCCGGCTCTGGCGCTTGCGTCCGGCTCATCAGACGTGGCGAGCGAAGTCGACTTGGAAGTATGCGATCACCTTAGGCAGTACCTGGACTCGATTGCCTATGCGGTGCGGGACACGCAAGGAGGGGCCGTCGAGACCGCCGTGCTTCACGGTCCCGTAGCCGCCGCGCTCAGCGAGTATGCAGAAACCAACCCCATAGATCTGATCGTGATGACCACGCGAGGCCGTCGAGGCCTGAGTCGATGGCTGATCGGGAGTGTGGCCGACCAACTCGTCCGGCGCACCCATGTGCCGGTGCTCCTTCTGCATCCAAGCGAGCTGCCGCAGCCGACCGAGTTCCGGCGGATTCTGATCGCGCTGGATGGAGAGATAGAAGACGAAGTACTGGGACCGGCGACTGCCCTAGGATCGCTCTATCCGGCTGCGCACTACACGTTGACCCGGGTAGTGGAGCCCGCCATGCCCATCCTGACGCCACTCGCGCCTTATCCCAGTCCCCTCGAGCCCCAGCGGATCGAACGGCTGGAGGCCCAAGCCCGGGATTACCTGGAGAAAATCTGCGGCCAGCTACGGTCCCACGGCTTGGAGACGACCTACAAAGTGCTGGTAGGTGGGAATATTGCCACCCAGGTACTGCAACTGGCCGAGGCGCTCGGGGCAGACTGCATCGCGGTGGGCACCCACAGCCGCCGGGGCGCTGAACGCCTGGTCGTGGGCAGTGAGGCCGACAGGATCGTGCGCCGGGCCGAGCTGCCGGTGCTCATCGGACCGCAGCAGCGGTGAGTTCGACGCTAACTGTTGGGCAACAGGGCGGCGGCGACGTCGGGTGATGCCGGGTGAGCCTGTTGTGGCTCGGTACGGCCTGCGTGGCAAACCAGCACTGGCACGGTCGCCTTCCGGATTATGGCATCGGCAGTGCTGCCAAACAGGGTTCGGGCAGCGGAACCGCGCGGCCGGGTCGTGAGCGCGATGAGCTCGAACCCCTCCTCTTTTGCGTATCTTGCGATCCCGGTGGCTGGGTTGTTGGCGAACAACACTACGGCCTCGGCGGGACATCCACGATCCTGCAACTGGGACTCGAGTCCTTCGAAGTAGGTCTCCGCTTGGGCTCGACGTTGAGCCAGGGCCGGTCCCTTCCCAGAGATGACTCCTATGAGCGTAAGCCCGGCCGCCTGAGCTGAGCGCAGCGCCATCGCCGGCTGGAGCGCAGCCTCTGCCTGCGCCGAGCCGTCGAGGGCGACCAGGATCCGGTCGAATCCGCCGTCGAGGCTCAGAGGAACGCCCCGGACCTGGGGCTTAACCAGCAGCACGCTCGCGCCAAGGAGGCGAACCAATCGACGTGCGACGCCTGACGACAAGAAGTGTCCCACAATTCCGTGCTCGTGCGTGCTGGCCACCACCAGGTCGATGTCGCGCTGCCGGGCGTACTCGACCAGAGTGCGTCCCGTCGCGGCTCCATCCAGCACGGCTTCACAGACCGGGACGCGGTAGGTCGAGGCCACAAATTGCATGAAGCGATTCAGATAGATGCCTTCGCTTTCGCGGAAGTCGTGGTCGGCTGCGGTTCCCGGCCGAGGAGCATCCTCCTCAGGGCCACACGGATGCACGATGACCAGACTGAGCACGGCCTTGGTCCGCTCGGCGATGGCCGCCGCCAGGGGCACCGCCTGTTCCGCGAACGTGGTCCCGTCAAGGGGAACAAGAATGGAGTGGAACATCGCGTCTCCCAGGTGCTCGGGTGCCGGGTGGGTCACAGCCCGAACGGGTAGGTGTCCGGAACCCCGCCACTCGGCCGCGCGCGCAGCGGGGTGACGGCATTGGTCCGGTCGAACCAGACGTATTCGTCGAACTGGTGCGGCAGCGATGCCTGGAAGTAATGACTCTGCAGTTCGGTCTCGGGACGGTAGATCACGCCGATGGCCCGCTCCAGACGGGCCGGGATCAGCTCTTCTCGGATCTCGGGCCTCGCTGGCTCACGCAGCGGCAGCAGGAACGCGGGCACCTCACTCTGGTGACAGATTCGCTCGTAGCTCTCGGGATGGGCGGGACGCACTCGCATGACCTCCATGGGCTCGTCCCAATTGGTGGCGGCCGCGACGGTGCCGTGGTCGGTGCCGAACCCGACGAGATACGCCGTCTCGCCGAACGCCTGGCGGCAGAGCCGTCCGACGTTGTGCTCGCCCCGAACACCCATCTCCGTCGCAGCGGCGTCTCCGATGTGCGAGTTGTGCGCCCACACCACGGCTTTCGCACCTGGCCGGACATCGAGCAACATCGCCAGGGTATCGAACATGTGCTGATCTCGGAGGTTCCAGGACGCCACCGAGCCGTAGTACATCACCCGATAGTAACGCTCGGCGTTCGCCACCAGCCTGGCGTTCTGCACCGCGTCGAAGAAACGCTCGCCGTCCCGACGGGCATACTCGAGGCGCTGGTCCAGCAAGTCCATCAAGATGGCGATCACCGGACCCTCGCAACTCCGCTGGCGTTCGGTCAGCGCGGCGCGCCCGTAGGCCGCGGGGTCGCCGGACCAGGGCGTGAGGCAGGCGTAACGCTCGCGCGCGATCTGCGCGGCGGAAGGGTCCACCCGATCCAGGTAGTCCAGGACTGCTGCGATGGAGCCGTACATGCTGTAGAGGTCCAGCCCATAGAAAGCAGTCTGGCCGGCGGGATCGGGGACGGCGGCATTGTGCACCCGCAGCCACTCGACGAATTCGGCGACTTCCCGGTTCCGCCACATCCAGGTGGGAAAGCGGCGGAACGGCTCTCCAGAGGCCGGTGGCCGCTCGGCGTGCCGGACGTAGCGATCGATCCAGCAGGCGTCCGGCCAATCGGCCTCGACGGCCACCAGCGTGAAGCCCAGCCGCGTAACCAGCTCGCGGGTGACCCGCGCCCGCATCTGATAGAACTCCGACGTCCCGTGGGTCGCCTCGCCGAGCAGGACGACCTTGGCGTCGCCGATTCGCTCCAGGAGACCGCCCAGCTCCGCCCCCTCGATATCGGCAAAGGTCTCCACCGAGTCGGTGAGCAGCCGGGCCAGCGAGGCCTGCTGGCTGGAGACATGCGGGATCGGCCCGCTCATGAATGACCCGCCTTGCTGGGCTGCTTGGCCAGGTAATGAACGAACCACCGGGCAGCGTACCCCGCGGCTTCCATGAGGGTGCCCGGCTCCTCGAAGAGGTGGCTCGCCCCAGGGATCACCACCAGTTGCTTGAGGCAGGTCAGTTGGGCCAATGCCGCTTGGTTCAGCTGGAGCACGATCGGGTCGCGGCTTCCTACCAGGAGCAGCGTGGGAGCGAGGACGCGCCGCAACGCGCTGCCGGCCAAATCCGGCCTTCCGCCGCGAGACACCACCGCACCAATGTCGGTGCGCGACGCGGCCGCCTTCAGGGCGGCGGCGGCTCCGGTGCTCGCCCCGAAATAGCCGAATCCGAGCCCGGCCACCTCCGGCTGGCGGGCAAGCCATTCGGTGACCTCGAGAAGGCGGCCAGCCAGGAATTCGATGTCAAAGACATTGCTGCGGTCCCGGCCCTCGGGTTCGGTGAGCAGATCAAATAGCAATGTGGTTACGCCTGCACCACGAAGTTGCTGAGCTACGGCGGCATTACGTGGGCTCAGCCGTCCACTGCCGCTGCCATGCACGAAGAGTACGGCCCCCACTGGATCAAGCGGCCATGCCAGCGTCCCCGGCAGGCGAGCCGCGCCGGCGGGGATCAATACCTCGCGCTGGCCCGCGGCACTGGTAACCGACGTCATGCGACCCTCCCGGTATCCACCTCACGCAGGCACGCGATCACCTCGGCGTCGGTGGTGGGCGCGAATTCCTGATACCAGAAGCCTACCGCGCCAAAATCCAGGGGACACTCCAGACACACGACGGTATCAGCCACCGACTCGAGTGCCTTGGCCCCATCCACTGAGCACACCGGGGCGGCAAAGATGATCTTCTTGGGGTGGCGCCGGCTGAGGGACTCGACCGCCGCGTGGGCGGTTGCACCGGTGGCCAGGCCGTCGTCCACCAGAATGACGGTGCGGCCTTCGACGGGGATGGCTGGGCGGTTGCCGCGGTACACCCGTTCCCGCCGCACCATCTCATCGGCTTCACGGGCAATGACGCGTTCGAGATACTCGTTGGGAACGCCGAGCGCCGCGACCAGGTGGCGGTTGAGCAGCGTCGCTCCGGGCGCCACCGCGCCGATGGCGAATTCCTCCGCCCCGGGCGCACCCAGCTTGCGGACAATGAGAACATCGAGTGGAGCGGCGAGGGCTCTCGCGATCTCATAGCCTACCACGACGCCACCGCGGGGGAGTCCCAGGATCACCGGGTGATCGCCCCGATACTGCTCCAGCGCTGCTGCCAGACGGCGGCCCGCATCGTACCGGTCTCGAAAAATCATGGGAGCACTCCTCCAAGAGGTTTGCTCCCATGGTAATCCGGCGCAGATGAAGGATCGCTGAACCTGCCGTGAAACCTTCATCCGAAGAAATCTTCATACTGGCTTCACCCTGGGATACGCCCCCGCCGAGTAACTTCAGCCCGACTTCTCCAAGTGAGAGACCAATGCTTCAGCACACCACCCGATACGGCATGAGTGCTACCGTCCCGCTTGCCTTCGACCAGGCCCTGGCGCGGACCCGCGAGGCCCTGGCCAGCGAAGGGTTCGGCATCCTCACGGAAATCGACGTGACCGGCACGTTGCAGAAGAAACTGGGGATCGATTTCCGGCCCTACATCATCCTCGGCGCCTGCAACCCGTCCCTGGCGCACCGCGCGCTCCAGGCCGAGCTGGACATCGGGCTGCTGCTGCCCTGCAACGTCGTGGTCTACGCGACGGACGATCCAGTCCACACGGTGGTGGCCGCGCTCGACCCGGTCGAGGCACTGAGCCTGAGCGGTAACCCGGACGTTCAACCGATAGCGGAGGAAGTCCGTGGCCGGCTGCAGCGGGTCCTGGCGTGGGTGGGAGGGCCATGAAGCCGGACGCACCAGTCTGCCAACGAGAAAGGACCAGGGTGAAGATGAGCGTAGGCGCGTTGGCGAGGGTAGCTTGGTGCTACCTCGCTATCTCCCTTGCCTTGCTCCCGAGCGCGGCGGCCAGGCAAGGGGTGGTGTAGGTGGCCATCTGGACGCCATAGCCGTGGCGAAAGCGGTGTTACGTCCTCAGCAGCGCCAGAAGATTTCCTGCCCGACGCAAGCGCTCACTCGGGTTCAGAACTGGTGCGATGTCTTCCCCTCGACCGCTCCGGCGATGAGAAGCTCGGGGCGTTTTACACAGCCGGGGAGCCGCGCTGCAGCGGCACACTCGCACCCTCGTGTCGTTCGGGGAGAGGCGGTAAAGTCTCCGCCAGCCGGCTTGCAAATCGGTCCACCGCCCCCCAGTCGGTCATGTCGTGATCGCGGCTCGTGTCGGTCGGACCCCCCCGTCTCCAGCTGATGAGTTTCGTGATCCAACGGAGGACAAATCCGTACCGAGTGTAGGCCATAGCACCACCGAAGACCTCGATAAAGTCCGGGCGCCAGCCCACCCGACGCAGAAACGCCGCTGCATGCTCCCGAGCCTCATCCGGCGCCGCCACCGCTGTGCCAGACACCGCCACGAATGCTGAGGAGCTGCTGTTGAGCTGGGATACATGGCAGCGAATGAAGCCGTCGATGTACCGCTGATACTTACCACGTATCACGGAGGCGGCGACGACAAACGCCTCGTTCTGCGCCAGCGATAGGTCCGCCGGCAAGGCATCGCCCTTCCAGATGCTGACGGTGTGACCGTGACTCTCCAGTTGACCCGCGATTCGCCGCGCTATGCGTTCGGTCTGACCGTAGGCCGTGCCATAGATGATCAGGACCTGTGCCATGGGTATCCTTTCAGAACTCCTCAGTGGGCATCCGTTCCGGCTTCGCTTCCGGCAGCTCGGTGAGTGTCGCCTCCGAGAGCAGGAGAACGCCGGCCACCGATACCGCGTTTTCCAGAGCGAGCCGGACCACCTTGGTCGGATCGATGATCCCAGCCTCAACCAGATCTCCATAGACACCGGTGGCGGCATCGAAGCCGTAGTTCCCGGTCCCCGCACGCATCCGGTCCACTACCACGCCCCCGTCCACTGCGGAGTTCTCGGCAATCTGCCGGGTCGGCGCTTCCAGGGCACGCTTGAGAATGCGAATGCCGGTGCGTTCGTCCCCTTCGGTCTTGGCCTCCTCCTCGGCGACGGCGCTGATGGCGCGCAACAGGGCCAGACCGCCTCCCGGAACGATCCCCTCCGCCATGGCTGCCTTGGTCGCACTGATCGCATCTTCGAACGCCTCTTTGCGACTCTTCATTTCAGTCTCCGAGGCCGCGCCGACCCGGACGACTCCCACCCCGCCGGAAAGCCGGGCGAGGCGTTCCTCCAGCTTTTCCTTGTCATAGTCGGAGGTCGCGTCGGCGATCTGCTTGCGGAGCTCCCGGCAGCGCCCTTCGATCGTCGCTCTCGAGCCGGCTCCGCCGATGATCGTTGTATCCTCCCGGCGCACCATGACCCGCTTCGCCTGCCCCAGGTCAGCCAGAGTCAGCCCCTCGAGCTTGATGCCTAACTCTTCGGTGACAACCTTCGTGTTGGTGAGAATCGCCATGTCATCGAGCATCGCCTTCCGCCGGTCGCCGAATCCGGGGGCCTTCACTGCCACGCAGCCGAGGATGCCGCGGATCTTGTTCACCACCAGGGTGGCGAGGGCCTCACCCTCCACCTCCTCCGCGACGACCAGGAGCGGCTGACCCGACTTGGCGACCTGTTCCAGAATGGGAAGCAGGTCCTTCATGGCGGCAATCCGCTTCTCGTGCAGCAGGATGTAGGCGTTCTCCAACACCGCTTCCATCTTGTCCGGCTCGGTCACGAAGTAGGGCGAGAGATACCCCCGGTCGAACTGCATTCCCTCGACCACTTCGACCGAGGTCTCGGTACCTTTGGCCTCTTCCACCGTGATCGCTCCCTCTGGTCCCACCTTGTCCAGGGCGTCGGCCACTTGGCGGCCGATCTCCGGTTCATTGTGGGCCGAGATGGTCGCGACCTGGGTTCGCTCCCGGGACGTCTGGACCGGGCGGGAAAGTGCTCGAATTGCCGTTACCGCCACCCGCAGTCCGCGCTCGAGGCCGCGCTTCAACTCGATCGCGCTGGCCCCGGCCGCGATGTTACGCACTCCGTCGGCGAAGATGGCATGGGCGAGCAGGGTCGACGTCGTAGTTCCATCGCCCACCGCGTCGCCGGTGCGTTCCGCGGCTTCGCGTAAGGTCTGAGCCCCAAGATTCTCCTCCGGGCTCTTCAGGTCGAACTGCTTGGCGATGGTCACTCCGTCATTGCAGACCAGAGGCCGGCCCCACTTCTGCTCGATGAGCACGCACTTGGATTTGGGCCCCAGCGTCACCCGGAGCGCGTCCGCGAGCGCCGTCGCCCCCCGGAGAACTTTTTCCCGGGCAGCCGAACCGAAGACTACCTGTTTATGTGTCATCCAATCCTCCTGCCCGCGAGTGTCACCCCGCTCAGTTTATTTCGTTCTTGCCGCCCACCAGGTGCCGGTGCGCACGGTATCTGTGTCGGTTCGGCGGGAGAAAAAGCTGCCTTCCAGGGTGTCTCGAACCAGCCGTCCCTCGAACCAGGTATCCATCCAGCATGCCAGGTCCGGA
Organism: Gemmatimonadota bacterium; assembly: GCA_041500125.1. Classification (GTDB taxonomy): domain Bacteria; phylum Gemmatimonadota; class Gemmatimonadetes; order Gemmatimonadales; family GWC2-71-9; genus CAVVWJ01. The sequence continues at coordinate 25,117 of JBGQLP010000009.1, read as the reverse complement.
TCGCGATAGGGCCTCAGCCACCCACCCAGGCTGCCCCTGGACGTCGCCAGTGCTCCGAACCGGAGCACGACGGGCATCACGATGCTCGAGGTCGCCTGGGGCCGAGCCATATCGGTACATGCCGCGACCGGTACCACCCGGTCAAAAGTGACGTTGCCGTAGGCCGTGTCACTGTCGGCCCGCAGGTCGAAGAAGATCGCCCCCACTCTCCCGGTCTGGGCGTTGTGAAACTCCCCCCGCCAGGTGCCGGCGAGCCGGCGGATATCGGCCGCCTCGCCCTCCATCCGTACCGGGGCCGGCTGGGTCAAGGGGTTGCAGGCGGCGAGCCCATTCACCGCCAGGCATTGCATCAGCACCCGCTCGAGGCTCATCCGACCACCTCGTGATGGCCCGCCGTGACTGGATCGATTTCGAGGGACTGCGCAACGGCGGCGGCAACCAGCCCGGAGACATCGATCTGGTTTGAGGGATGAGCGATGGTGTTACAAGTCACGATCTGGGCGGCGCCCGCCTCTTGCAACGATGCGTACGCATTGCCCGCGAAGACCGCATGCACCCCCAGACAGATCGGCGGCGGCCAACCTGCGCGCCGGAGGAGCTGGGTGGCCTCGACCATGGTGGCCCCGCTGGCGATGATGTCATCCACCAGAACCGGGTGGTGCCCGACAGCCGCGCTGAGATCGGGAAGCTTGATGGTCACGCTGGCATCCCCCGACCGCCGCTTGTTCAGCACAGCGTGGGGTGCTTTGATCCGGGCCGCCACGCTCCGGACCCATTGGATGCTCTCCCCATCAGGGCCGATGACAATCGGCCGCTCCACGTGCGCTGCAATCCAATCCGCCAGGAGTGGCGCCGTACCGGCGGCGCGTGCCGGTATCGAATAGAGCTCCTCCAGGCTGGCCGTTCGATGGAGGTGAGGATCCACCGTCACCAGCCAGTCCAATGCTCCGGAAAGGAGTTGCGCAAAATGCCGTGCGCTCACCCCTTCGCCGGGCTCGAATCGGCGGTCCTGGCGCATATAGGCCAGGTATGGGGCTACCAGTCCGACTGACGAGGCACCGAGGTCCCGGGCGGCAGCAGCGGTAAAGAGCAGCGGCAGGACCTTCTGGTCCGCTCGGTCGAGGGTCGCGACCAGGATTACCGCTTTCCCGGCGACGCTGCGATTCACCCGCACCCGTGCCTCGCCATCGGGAAATCGGTGAACGACGACGGAGCTGACATCGAGATCGAGGTAGGCTCCGATGCGGTTGGCGATCCGCTCATTCTCGGGAAGGACGAGGACGACAGCGCTCATACGTTCTCCTTGATGACTATGATCTCGCCTGCTTCTCTCGCGTGGGCGAGCGCATAGTCGAGTTCTCCCTCGGACTCGGCATGCACGGTAAAGAGCGGTTGCCCGACCTCTACTCGCGCGCCGACTCGCGCGTGGAGAACCAGCCCGGCGCTGGAATCCCTAGGTGCGCCTGCCAGCTTGGCCACCCGGGCGAGACGCCGGTTGTCAATGCGGGCAACCCGTCCCCCGCAGGCAGCGTTAAAGGGTCGTGCAAATGGCGCCGTCAGCGGCTCGCGCATGCCTCCCTGCGCCCGGCAGATCGCCTGAAACTTGGTCCATGCCCGGCCATCCTGGAGAATCTCGCGCGCCAGCGCCTGTCCCCCACCGGTGGGAACGACCGCGGCCAGCTCGAGAATGTGTCCGGCCAACAGCAGGCTCCTTTCGCGAAGGTCGGACGGCGCATCCGGATCCCCTTGCAGGACCGCGAGCACGTCTTGCGCCTCCAGCGCCGGGCCGATACCACGACCCACCGGCTGCGTCCCATCGGTCAACACGGGGAGTACGTGCAGGCCGACCTCCTGACCAACAGCCCGGAAGTCCCCGCAAAGGCGCTTTGCTGCCGCGACGCTCCGCACCTTGGCCGTGGGTCCGACCGGGATATCGATCAGCACGTCGGTGGCACCCGCCGCCGCTTTCTTCGACAGGACCGATGCCACCAGCTGTCCCGTGCTGTCGAGGTCGAGCGGGCGCTCCACCCGGATGAGCACGTCATCCGCAGGGCTCAAGTGGGCGTTGCCACCCCAAACGATGCATCCCCCCTCCCGTTCGACGACACGTCGCATGGTCGCGATGTCGAGATCCACGGGCGCCAGCATCTCCATGGTGTCCGCGGTGCCCGCGGGAGAGGTGATTGCGCGTGAAGAGGTCTTGGGCATGGTAACACCAGCCGAGGTAACGATCGGTACCACCAGCAGTGTGGTCCGGTTGCCCGGCAGTCCTCCTACACTGTGCTTGTCCATGACCGGACGGCGCTCCCAGCTCAACCGCTCCCCGGTGGCAATCATGGCGCGGGTAAGATCGATCATCTCCTGCCGGTCGAGGCGGTCGCCGGCGCAGGCGGTGAGGAACGACGCCAAATGGAGGTCGGAGTAGTAGCCTGCGGCGATATCATTCACCACGGCCGTTAGCGCCGCCGCGTCTAACCGCTGACCGTGGATCTTGGCCCGAACGTGGCCGAGAGACTCCAGTGGAAGTGGGTGGGCGAACTCTACCGCCTCGCCCTCGGCAGCCTGGAGGCGCGCCCAGGCTCCTTCCGATAGTCCAGCCTCGTCGATCGCTAACAGATCCCCGGTGACCACGTTCAAGGTGGCGAGGATGGCCTGCGCCGCGACCCGGACCCAGACCCGAGTCTCCGACTGGAAGCCCTCGGCACGACAGACCTCTGAGTTTCGATGGAGATACACCACCGCTTCCTGACCGGTGTCGATGCTGAGGCGCCGGGCCCGGTGCCGGGGGAGCGCAGTGACGGCAACGGTCGCGGGTGCCGATGCTGCAACGAGCGTCATGGGTGGGTTCGTCCGTAGGTCTCGAGCTCGGTAACCAGCCGGGCCCCTTCCTCTGGAAGCTCCTCCCGCGGAATTTGCTGGGCAGCGAGCTCGATATCAGAGCACCATTGCCGCAGCGTCTGAAGAAACTCGCGGCTTGCGACCGCAACCGTGCGCGCCGTACCCCGGCGGCGCCCGACCTTATCGAGGGCTTGTCCCAACTGAGCTATGCGTTCACCCTCCCCGGATAGCCGGTCACCAGTCTCAGTCGGCAGAAACGGTCGCATCTCGTCCGCCATCGCACGCGCGCGGTGGAACGGCCCCTGAAACTGGTCAGCGAGGTACCGCACAGCGGTCCACCGCTCCCAGAATCCTGCATCCTCCTTGGTAGCCGGGGAGAGAAAGAGAGTCGTCTCCCGGATCCAGATCTCGTGAGCGGCCCGCAGCACCCGAGCCAGGGATTGATCCTCAGCCGGAGTAATTGGTTCTAGTTGATGAGCAGTCATGATTTACCTCGGGAGATATACCCATCTTGGGACGAGCCCTTGATGGTACGAGTAAGGTGAACCACCCGGCTTGAGTCAGTCATGAAGGACCGATGAAAATCCCTTCACGCCGCCAGGGCGTCGAATGACCAACACCATGGACGCGATGGTGCTCGACCGCCCCAAGTACCCCCTCCGACTGGGTCGCCTGCCGCCGCCCCGGCCAGGAAGGGGCGAGGTGGTCCTCCGGGTCCAAGCCTGTGGGATCTGCCGAACCGATTTGCACATTGTTGCCGGCGAGCTCGCCCACCCCAAGCTGCCGCTGATCCCGGGACACGAAATCGTCGGGACGGTCCTGGAGATTGGACCGGAGGTAGAGCGCTTCAGCCTCGGCGACCGGGTGGGAGTGCCTTGGCTGGGCTGGACTTGCGGGACCTGTCGCTATTGCCTGAGCGGGCGGGAGAACCTCTGCGATCGGGCTCAGTTCACCGGGTATCATCGTGACGGCGGGTATGCCGAGTATACCGTGGCTGACGCGCGCTTCTGCTTTCCGCTCCCCACTAACTACGAAAACGCGCGCGCCGCGCCCCTGCTTTGCGCCGGCCTCATCGGACATCGATCGTTGCGGGCAGCGGGTGACGCCGAGCGGCTTGGCCTCTACGGCTTCGGAGCGGCCGCCCATCTCATCGCCCAGGTCGCCCGTTTCGAGGGCCGGCAGGTTTTTGCCTTCACTCGTGAAGGGGATCAGCAAGGGCAGGATTTCGCCCGCGAGCTGGGTGCAGTATGGGCCGGCAGCTCGACCGAGCCTCCGCCGGAGCCGCTGGATGGGGCAATCATCTTCGCGCCGGTGGGGGATCTGGTGCCGGCAGCGCTGCGGGCAGTGGTAAAGGGTGGGACGGTGGTGTGCGCCGGGATCCACATGAGCCCGATTCCGGCGTTTCCCTATGAGATACTCTGGGGCGAACGAATCCTCCGCTCGGTTGCCAATCTGACTCGAAAGGATGGGGAGGAGTTCTTTCAGCTGGCCCAACAGGTCCCACTTCGGGTCGAGGTGGAGACGCTCCCTTTAGGCCAGGCGAACGAAGGACTCGAGCGGCTCAGGGCGGGGCTGGTTCGAGGGGCCGTGGTGCTGGTGCCCGCTTCGGCCGGCTAGGGCTCCACGAAGAATGGAGAAGGCAGGAGCCTAGCTCCGAGGAGTGGGCCAGTCCTGAAGGAGGCCGAGCGCCTCTTCGGCGATCCCAGCCTCCTCGTCCGTCCGGATGGCGTACACTCTGAGCGGTGAGCCTGGAGGAGAAATCTGTTCGTCGCCACGCGCGTTACGCGTGGAGTCAATCCGCAGACCCGCCCATCCAAGAGACCGGCATATCCTCGCTCGTATCTCCGGGGCGTTTTCGCCGATTCCGCCAGTGAAGGCAAGAGCCTGGGTCTCGCCTTCGAGCGCGGCAAGGTACGCCCCGGTGTATTTCACTGCCCGGTAGCAGAAGAGCTCGACAGCCTCCTGGGCCTCTGGGTCGGTTCGGGACAACAGCTCCCGCATGGTGGCCGTGCCGGCCAGCGCCTTCAACCCTGCCTCGTAGTGCAACAGGTGGCTCATTCTCTCTGCGTCCCAGCCCTCCTGCAGCAAGTGGAGCAGCACTCCCGGATCCACGTCTCCTGCTCTCGTCCCCATGATCAGCCCTTCGAGGGGGGAATAGCCCATCGAGATATCGACCGGCTTCCCCCGCCGAATCGCGGCGGCCGAACACCCGCTGCCCAGGTGGAGGCTGACGAAGGTCGGGTTCGGGTCCCCGCTTAGCGCAGCCAGGCGTTTCATCACAAAGCGATGGGACCAGCCGTGAAACCCGTAGCGGTGCACCCCGGGTATTGCGGGCAAGGCATACCGCCGGGCCCGCGCCGGAAGATCAGCAAAGAAGGCGGTATCGAAGGCGGCAATGATGGGAATGCCCAGGGCCCGGGTGATCTCGAGCGCGCACAGCGCCGGGCCGTTATGCAAGGGAGCCAGCGGTGTGAGCTCGGTCAGGGCCTGGAGAACTTCATCATCTACTCGAACGGCGGCAGTGAAGCGATCGCCACCGTGGACCACACGGTGCGCCACCGCGTCCGGCCTCGCCGGGAGTGCAGCCAGCACGCCGGCAACCGGAGGCTCCTCCCCCGGTCTCATGGCAACGGATGCGGCAGCGAGTAGGCTGAGGCCGTGCTCCTGCGCCTCATAAAGCTTGTACTTGAGGCTGGTGCTTCCACAGTTGATCACCAGGAGCCGCATGTCGACCTCCGGTCACGGGCAATCCCATGAACCAATCTTGTCCCGCCGTTCACACTCGTTTCACTATCCTCCCGCGATCTTAGATCGACTCATATCAGGAGGAAGCTGTGACCAATTCGACCAAGCTACAGCATGCGGTCCAGGAGGAGTTGGAGTGGGAGCCCTCGGTGGACGCCTCGCACATCGGAGTCGCTGCCACCCAGCCCGGTGTCATCACCCTCACCGGCACGGTGGCGACCTACGTGGAGAAAATCAGTGCCGAGCGCGCCGCGAAACGGGTAGCAGGGGCGCGCGCCGTCGCCAACGATATTGAGGTGCGGCCGATGGGGTCCATGAAGCGGACCGACACGGACATTGCACAAGCGGTGCTCCGCGCGCTGGAGTGGGACATCGCTGTCCCCCACGAGAAGATCAAGGCGCGAGTGGATGATGGCTGGGTCACCCTCGAGGGAGAGGTAGCCCTGCAGTTTCAGCGGGCAGCGGCCGAGAACGCAGTGCGCCGGTTGAGTGGAATTCGGGGTGTCACCAACCAGATCCGGCTGCAGGTCAAGCCTTCGGTGCAGCCAGCCCAGGTGAAGGACCGGATCGAAGCGGCTTTGCGCCGGAGCGCGGAGGTCGACGCTCGGGGCATCCAGGTAGAGGCCAAGGACAGCACGATCACCCTCCGCGGCAGCGTCCGTAGCTGGGCCGAGCGCGAGGAGGCGGAGCGCGCCGCGTGGGCAGCGCCTGGCGTGCAGAACGTGGAGGACCACCTGGCCATAACCGGGTAAACTGTTAGTGGGTTGGCCTCTCCGCTCGCCTCTCGATCCCGAGCAGTATCTTCCGTTCCATCAGGAACTGCTCGGGATCGAGTGCGAGTAGAAGCCTAAGTGATGGCGCGGTTCGTCACGCAGGCCGCCGGCGGATGTGGAGATCTCAGGCCATCCGCCGGGAAATCACGGAATCAGGGTACCGATGCTGACACCTTGGTCTCCGCTTCCTGCCGCTCCACCTCCAACGTGTAGTGCGCCGCCAGAGCCGCGATAGCGCCTAGCGCAACGAATGCCGGCAGCAGGAGCGCACTCACCACCCCGATAGTAAGCGGCAGCTCCATGATCGTTTCACCGTCCTCGTTCTTCACGATGATGCGCCGGACGTTGCCTTCCCTGATCAGCTCCTTGACCCGCGTCACCAGCCGTTCTCCACTCACTTTGTGCTCCTCGCACCGCTTCTGACTGTCGGTCATACGCCGAGGCTCCTGGGATAGATGGTAAGCCGTTGTTTCACTGTATTGCTGTCCGCACGCCGTCTCTCGGCGTTCTCGCCCATGCCCTCTCCCTTAACCCAGCAGTACTTGGTCCGCCGAACGCCTGGGCGTGTGCCGCCTCTCGGGACACATCGCGTAGCCCATTCGGAACACCTGCTCCGGAACCCATCCACACTCCGGGATGACCCCCGCCAGCTCCGCTCTAAGCGAGGGGATCTCCAGAGCTTGGCTCATCGGCTGCAGTGCGATGCCTATGCCAGTTGCATGCAGCCACAAGCGCTCCAGAGCCTGACCGGTGCGGACCTGAGAGGCTCGGTCATCGGTCCGCGCGCTGATCAGGCCGACCAAAGGGGCGCTCGACAGAAGGGCCGCGTTCCGGTTCCCGATCATTCGACCCAGATTCAACCGAGCCAGCAGGAGCCCACTCAGTCGGGACAGAAAGCGCGGAGTGCCGAAGACTCCTTGTCCCACCCAGCGACCCAATTCGTTCCGGAACTCCGGATCGGCGAACTCCATCTCATCGGCATGCAGATTCAACTCGACCACTCGGAACCGGATAGCTGGATCGTCGATCAGATCCACTCGCAGCCCGGGGGCGATGCAGCGGCACAGTAGATGCTTTCGTACTTCCTTCGCCACCGGCTCGTCGCGATAGAGTCCACGGTGGGTATGGCGAGCGGTGATATTCCCGAGGGCAAGACCGGCCCGTTCAGGCCGCGGCTGGCCATCCGGATGGAAGGTGACGGTCGCCGCGAGCTCCTCGTTGGCGGACTGGGGGAAGTAGCTCACCTCAGGGCGGAACCCGAACTGTTCGCCGGCTACGAGGAGGTTCTCCAGCGCGCAGCCCAGACTGATGTAGAGCTCACGGCGCCCCCGGTCCGCCACCGGTTGCCACCGAGTGAGATCCGCAAACACGCCGATCGTGTTCTCACCGATCGAGAAGCGCCAGGGTTGGGTGTTCTTGGTTGAGGGCGCCAGAACCGCATACTCGAGCAAGAATGCGAGTTGCTTCTGGATGGGAAAGACCGAAGGGAACTGGTGGGGCGAAACCTCCCACGGAGAGCGCTTGTTCAATGTGGTCATGGTCCGCTCCTGAGCCAGCGAAAACGATGGACCAACTATGCCTCCACCCCTGCAAACTAGGCCTGAAGCCGGCATGAAGGAGTCTTCACACTTGCTACATTGATTCAAGAGCGAACCACCGTCAACTTCGGGGTCTTGAACCCGCTCCTCGCCGCCCTCATTCACGTCGCGTCGGAGCTAACCTTCATCCTGAAGTCTGCGCCACTGCTGCCCCCGATCGCACCCAGCTTGAGACCACGATGACCACTGCCCCAGACCTTGCTCGCGGCACGGCGCCGGCATCCAGCGCTGGTCGCTGGGATTCAGCCCGGGTGCAGCAAGCCGCCCGCAGCAATAGTGACGAGGCGCTCGGCCTATGCGACTCCGGCATGGAGGGGCTGACGCAGGCCGAGGCCGAACGACGCCTCGAGCTCCACGGCCCCAACGAGGTTGCCACCCAAGCCCCCGTCGGGTGGCCGCTCCGGCTGCTGCGCACGCTCCGCAATCCCCTGGTGATCCTGCTCGCAGTCCTGGCAGCGGTGTCGCTCGCCACCGGTGATGGCCGCGCTGCCACCGTCATCATGCTCATGATCGTGCTCGGCGTCACCCTGCGGTTCGCGCAGGAATCGCGGGCCGGCGCCGCAGCAGCGGCGCTCCGCGCCATGATCCGGGTGACCGCGACCGCGCTGCGGGATGGCAAGCCGCGCGAGGTACCACTCCGCGAGATCGTGCCGGGTGACGTCGTGGTGCTCGCCGCGGGTGACATGATCCCCGCCGACGTGCGACTCCTCACGGCCAAGGACCTTTTCGTCAGCCAATCGAGTCTCACGGGCGAGTCCCTACCGGTGGAGAAAGGAGACGCGCTGCATGGCGTGCCCGATCGCGCGCCGCTTGAATGTCCCAACCTCTGCTTCCTCGGCACCAGCGTGCAGAGCGGGACGGCCTCGGCCGTGGTGGTCGAGACCGGGGCTCGCACGCTCTTTGGCGCCATGGCGCGGGGAATTGCCGGCGCGGCGCCCGAGACGGCGTTCGACCGCGGCATTCACGGGTTCACCTGGCTCATGATCCGGTTCATCGCCGTTATGGTGCCCCTTGTCTTCCTCATCAATGGCCTGACCAAGCACAACTGGCACGAAGCGTTTTTCTTCGCGCTCGCGGTCGCCGTCGGGCTCACGCCAGAGATGCTTCCGATGATCGTCTCCGTGTGCCTCTCCAAGGGGGCCATGGCGATGTCGCACAAGCGCGTGATCGTGAAGCGGCTAAATGCAATTCAGAACTTCGGTGCCATGGACGTCCTCTGCACCGACAAGACGGGGACGCTCACGATGGACACGGTCATCCTCGAGCGCCACTGCGACGTGCAAGGCACCGAGAGCGAGCGAGTGCTGGTCGACGCCCTGCTGATCAGCCATTTACAGACCGGCCTCAAGAGCACGCTCGATCAGGCGATCCTCAAGCACAGGGAACGCCACCCCCAGCTGTCCTTCGACGGCTACCGCAAGGTGGACGAGATGCCGTTTGACTTCTCGCGCAAGATCATGTCCATCGTGGTGGACGAGCCCGACGGCCGGCGTCGCCTCCTCGCCAAGGGGGCGCCGGAGGAGATCCTCCGGCGGTGCGGGACTTTCGAGGCCGAGGGCGAGACGTTTCCGTGTCCGCCGGGGTTCGCCGAGGACCTCCGCGAGGAATGCGACGCCCTGAGTGCGGATGGGTTCCGGGTGTTGGGGGTCGCCCACCGCGTCGTGCCCCCCAAGCCGGCCTACGGCAAGGAGGACGAGTGCGACCTCGTTCTCCTCGGCTACGTCGCCTTCCTCGATCCCCCCAAGGAGACGGCCGCTCCCGCGATCGCTGCGCTCCGGGACCACGGGGTCAGCATCAAGATTCTCACTGGCGACAACGAGCTCGTCACCCGCGCCATCTGCAAGCACGTGGGACTCCTGGGCGAGAGCATGCTGCTCGGCTCCGACGTCGGCCGGCTCAGCGATGTCGAGCTGGGCGACGCCGTCGAGCGGACCACGATCTTCGCCCGGCTATCACCCACGGACAAAGAGCGCATCATTCACACCCTGCAGGCGCGGGGGCACGTCGTCGGCTTCCTGGGCGACGGCATCAACGACGCGGCAGCTCTCCGAGCGGCCGACGTGGGCATTTCGGTCGATACGGCGGTCGACGTGGCAAAGGAATCGGCCGACATCATCCTCCTCGAGAAGAGTCTCCTCATCCTGGGGGAAGGGGTGCTCGAAGGGCGGAAGGTGTTCTCCAACGTGCTCAAGTACATCCGCATGGGGGCGAGCTCGAACTTTGGCAACATGTTCAGCGTGCTCGGGGCAAGTGCGCTGCTGCCGTTCGTGCCTATGGCCCCGCTGCAGATCTTGACCAACAACCTGCTCTACGATTTCTCGCAGGTGCCGATTCCGACCGATAATGTGGATCTCGAGCAACTCGCCCGACCGCGGCCGTGGGACATCGGCGAGATCGAGCGGTTCATCATTGCCATCGGGCCGATCAGCTCCATCTTCGACTACACCACGTACGCGGTCATGTACTTTCTGTTCGGCGCGACCACCCCCGCCCAAGCGGCACTATTCCAGACCGGGTGGTTCGTAGAGTCGCTCATGACGCAGACGCTCATCATTCATGTCATCCGGACGAACAAGATTCCCTTCCTCCAGAGCCACGCGAGTTGGCCGCTCGCGGCCACCACTGTCGCCGTGATGGCGGTGGGACTCTGGCTGCCGGTGTCGCCGCTGGCGCCCGCGCTCGGGTTCGTGCCGCTCCCGGGGCTGTACTGGCCAATTCTGGCGCTGACGTTGCTTTGTTACCTTGCCCTGACACAGATGGTGAAGCATGTGCTACTGCGGCGCGGCTGGATCTGACGCAACTCGTGCGTCCGCCGTGCCTCCCTGATCGTCTGATAAGTGTGAGGTCGGACGGGCAAGCTGCGTCACGGAGACAGGGATGAGCTGCAATCGTACCGCAGAGTTCAGGGTGTAATCGGTCCGCCTCGGAGGGCTTCATCGAGCTCACGATCGTGACCGTAGATATCGCTATAAAACCAGGCATCGCCATTCGGTGCGGCTACGGCCGTGGTGTAGAAGACGATCACGGGCATGGGATGGCTGAGCCACGCGCGAGTGGTGCTGGTGCCCTCCTGGGCGGCCGCAATGCGCTCGTCGTTCCAGCGTGGCAGGTCCCGCAAGACCCAGAGCGCGAGAACGGTGGGTTGCTCTACACGGATGCAGCCATGGCTGAAGTCTCGCCGGGTTTGAGCGAAGAGATCGGGACGCGGGGTTCCGTGCAGGTACACCGCGGCCGAGTTCGGAAACACGAACTTGATCAGTCCCAGAGGATTCCTGGCCCCCGGGCGCTGCCGTACTCGGAGCTCTCCCCGGCTCAGTCGCTCAAAGGTTTCCGATGTCACCGGGCTGCCAATGACGCTGTCCCCCGGGCCCACCAGCTCCATGTCATTCCGGCTCAAGTAACCTGGATCGCGCTGCATCAGGGGAATGATCTCCTTGGCTGCAATGCTCAGCGGCACGTTCCAGTAAGGCCGGAACTCCACGTAGCGCATTCGCTCGAAGAGCACTGGGGTTTTGGTGTCGAGCGCGTTGCCCACGATGACTCTCATGCTGAGCCCGGGCGCACCGGTGCCCCCTGCTGAGTCGAAGGCAAACAGCTGGAACGCCGGGATGTTCACTACCACAAACCGTTGGCGTCCGATCGGTGGCAGCCAACGGAGGCGCTCGAGCGCCAGCTCGATCTGCCGCGCCCGCCGCTGAAATGGAATGTCGATCTCGGCGGTTGTGGCCGAGTCCAGCACTCCGCTCGGAGCCAACCCATGGCGAGTCTGAAACCGGCGGACCGCCGCTGCGTCGCCCTCGGTGTAGACCTCGGCAAGAGCGGTGGTATCAGGTTGGAGATCACCGACGGCAGCGAGTCGCCGGCGCAGGCTGACCGCATCGGCGTACCGGTCACCAACCTGCACCGGAGGCGTCTCGGAGACGAGGCCGGGCGACGAATCTGCGGCCAGCCGCTGATAGCTGGCCAGGAGACGCTGGAGGTTCCGGTACTGGGCCAACTGCGGTGCAGTGACGGATACCAGCCTTGGAATGGAATCACCGGCGACCGCGTCCCTGATGGCGCCTGCCAGGTCGAGGCCGAGGTCGAGACCGCCCCGATCCAGGGTCCTGGGGTGCAGCCGGCCGAATTGAAGGTCATCGAGAAAGCGGATCAGATTGACGCTTAGCAGGACGTCGAAGCGGGCCCGATCAACTCCGCTGAGAGGTACGCGCACGGACTGGTATGCCAGCCGGTCGAGCGCATCCGCATCGTAATCCCGAGGGTCGAGACCATGCTCGCCAGCCTTGAGCAACGACGCGATGGCTGCCTGCCCGGGGGCAGAGACGTGCAAGCCATCGAGCCAGACCGGCGCACTGGCCCCCAGCTCGTACAGCCGCGTCACCTCATCCCGATATCGGCCAAAGTCCGGCCACCGAGCCCAGGGCGCCCTGCCCGCTGCGATGAGCGCGCGGGTGGTTGAGGCAAAGTCGTCCTGCCCCGTGGCTGCTCTGGGTGTGCACCCTCCGCAGAGGATGAGCAGGACGAGGGTCGCGATCTCCGGTACGGTGCTCAGCCGCCGGCGACGGTGGTTACAGCTGGCCAGTGGCGACCGCACGCACGATATCGGTCGTGGAAATCACGCCGACGACTCGTCCCCCGTCTACGACGAAGAGCCGGTGAACGTCCCCGTAGAGCATTTCCTGGGCGGCTTCCTTGACGGTCGCGTCCGGAGCGATGGTCAGGGGTCGCGGGGTCATGAGGTCCCGCACGAACGTCTCCTCGAACAGCGCTTCTCGCGCCGCCTGGTCCTCCACTTCTTCCTCCGATGCCAGGATGTCGGTTGTGGAAATGACTCCCACGAGGTGCCCGCGCCCGTCCACCACGGGCAATCCCGTGATATGGGATTCAGCGAGGCTGACCACCGCGTCGTTCACCACGGCGTCGGGACGAACCGTCTGCACATCGGTCTGCATCAGCTCGGCTACTTTCATGGTAACTCTGCTCGGAAGGAGGATGCTCGCAAGCTGCCGGTCCCGCGCTGAATCGAAGGTGAAGCTTGTATGAAGGCTTCTTCCCGATCGTGCACCAGTCGTGCAGCTTGGGAGATCATGCCGTCAGCCAAACATCGCCAGGCCAAAGGCCGCAGCCGCCTGGTTCGCCTGCTCGGCTCGATCCTGGGGCTGGGCCTCTTTCTTGGGGCGCTGTGGGTGCTTCGGCACGAGCTACAGAGAGTCACCTTTCAGGATGTCGTCCGCGAGCTGCGCTCCATCCGTCCGGTGCGCCTGGGTGGAGCGCTCCTCCTCACCACCCTGGGCTACGGGGCCCTTACGGGGTACGATCTCCTCGCTCTGCAGCATCTCGGCCTGGCGCTGCCCCGGCGGCGGGTGTTCTTCGCCTCCTTTGTCGGCTATGCCCTGGCCAACAACATTCCGCTTGCCTTCCTTGTCGGTGGATCGGTTCGCTACCGGCTGTACTCGGGGTGGGGAGTCTCCGGCGCGGATACGGCCTCGCTGGTGCTCCTCAATGTCCTGACCTACTCGCTCGGACTAGTGACCGCGGCGGCATTGGCATTCACTCTCTATCCTGAAGCGGTGCCGGGTCTCCTCGGTTTGCCCTTCCGTTCGACGCGGCCGCTGGGACTGGCCGCAGCCGCACTGGTGGTCGGATACCTGGCGTGGAGCAGGCGAGGTGGGCGGCTGGGGGTAGGGAAGTGGGCGTTCACCCCCCCGCCACTCTCCACCTCACTCCGGCAGATCGGGGTTTCTCTGGCGGACTGGCTCCTCTCTGGAGCCGCTCTCTTCGTTCTCCTATCCAGTAGACACTCGCTGTCGTATCCGGCGTTCTTCGGGGTCTTTCTCCTCGGCCAGATAGCCGCTCTCATCGCTCAGCTTCCCGGCGGCCTCGGAGTGTTCGAGGCGGTCATGCTAGCATCGCTCTCCTCCACCATGCCTCCGGCTGCAGTGGTGGGAGCCCTGGTGGCCTACCGCATCATCTACTTCCTGCTTCCCCTGGCTCTGGCGGTCTTCCTGCTTGGGACCCGGGAGATAGTGCGGCTGCTATCCGGGCCAAGGTAAAAATTCAGAGACCTTCCTTTCGCCTTCATATCCCCTTCACTATGGCAGGTCACATTTCATTCGAGGAGGATCGATGAAATGGGACACGCCACTGTGGCCATTCAGGGCCGGCAGATCTCGAAGTCCGAGCCGAGCACGGTGCCTGAGTACGTCGTACCGTTTAGCAAGCTCAATCTGGACGATTTGCCGCGGGTCGGGGGCAAGAACGCGTCTCTGGGCGAGATGATCGGAGCGTTGGCGCCGAAAGGAATCCGGATACCCGACGGCTTTGCTCTGACGTCCGACGCCTTCCGACTCCATCTGAAGGAAGCGGGACTGGATTCCGCCATCTATGCCGAGCTGGATCATCTCGATGTTACGGATATTACCGCACTGGCATCGGCGGCTCGCTCTATCCGCGCCCGGATCGCGGGCGCCCCGCTCCCGGCACCGGTGGCCGCGGCGGTCGACGCGGCCTACACCGCACTCTCCGCCGGTTCGAACGATGAAGGCACCGACGTGGCGGTTCGCTCCAGCGCAACCGCGGAGGACCTGCCGAGCGCCTCGTTCGCGGGACAGCAGGAGACCTTTCTGAACATCCGAGGCCGCGAGGCGCTGGACCGGTCGATTCGCGGCTGCATGGCGTCCCTCTTCACCGACCGCGCCATCGTCTATCGCGCTCAGCGCGGGTTCGCTCACCGTGACGTGGCCCTGTCGGTCGGCGTTCAGAAGATGGTCCGCAGCGACCTCGGCTCGGCCGGGGTGATCTTCACGCTGGATACGGAAAGCGGATTCCGCGATGTAATCCTCATCACCGGCGCCTGGGGTCTGGGCGAAACGGTGGTCCAGGGACGAGTACGGCCGGATGAGTTCTGGGTCCACAAGCCGACGCTTCGTGCGGGACACCGGTCCATCATCCGCCGGGAGGTGCCGGAGAAGGCGGTGAAGCTGGTGTATGCCGAGGAAAGCGCGAAGACGGTGAAAGAGGTCCGGGTGCCCCGGCGGGACCGCCGGCGCGCGGTGCTGAGTGACGACGACGTCTTGACCCTCGCTCACTGGTCCCTCGCCATCGAAGATCACTACTCCGAGCGGGCTGGACGTCCCACCCCGATGGATATCGAGTGGGCCAAAGATGGTCACACCGGCGAGCTGTTCATCCTCCAGGCTCGGCCGGAGACCGTTCACTCCCAGGTCACTCGTCCGAAGCTCGAGTTCTTCCGCCGCCAGGGCGCGGGCGAGGTGCTGCTGACCGGTCAGGCCGTGGGCAACCGGGTGACGAGCGGGCGGGTACGGGTCATCCACTCTGCCGAGGAGTTGAGCGCGTTTCGCCCCGGCGAGGTTCTGGTGGCACCGATGACCGATCCTGACTGGGAGCCGGTGCTGAAGGCAGCCGCGGCGGTGGTTACCGACGAAGGAGGCCGGACCTGTCATGCCGCCATCGTTGCCCGTGAATTGGGAATACCGTGTGTCGTGGGCACCGTCCGGGCGACCCACACCCTGACGGATGGCCAGGAGGTGACCATCTCCTGTGCTGAAGGAGACGACGGGAAGGTGTACGCCGGCATCGTGCCTTTTGACCGTGAAGAAATCGACCCCGCGACCCTGCCCACACCCGCGGTACCCTTGATGCTCAACCTGGCCAACCCGGAGCGCGCCTTCTATCTGGCTCAGCTGCCGACGGAGGGGGTCGGGTTGGCTCGCATCGAGTTCATAGTGTCGAACTGGATCGGCATTCATCCCATGGCGCTGCTCCATCCCGAGCGGGTCACGGATCCGCAGGCGCTGGCTGAGATCCGGCAGCGGATCGGGGACCTGCGTCCCGCCTGGGAGTTCTTCATCAGCCGCCTGACCATGGGGCTGGCTCAGATCGCGGCGGCCTTTTACCCCCGGCCGGTAATTGTCCGGTTCTCCGACTTCAAGACCAACGAATATGCCGGACTCCTCGGTGGGAGCGCGTTCGAGCCGGTTGAGTCCAACCCGATGATCGGATTTCGGGGCGCGTCCCGCTATTACGACGAACGCTACCGCGACGCCTTTGCGCTGGAGTGCGCTGCAATCTGGCGGGTGCGGGAGGAGATGGGCCTCACCAACGTCAAGGTGATGGTGCCCTTCTGCCGGACCCTCGAGGAAGGACGGCGGGTGTTGCGCGAGATGGCGGAGAACGGCCTGATCCGAGGGCAGCACGGCCTCGAGGTCTACGTCATGTGTGAAATCCCGAACAACGTGATCCTGGCCGAGGAGTTCAGCGACCTATTCGATGGGTTCTCCATCGGCTCCAACGACCTCACCCAGCTTGCGCTCGGGGTTGACCGGGACTCCGAGCTACTCGCCCATCTCTTCGACGAACGGGACCTGGGCGTGAAGCGGCTGATTCAAATGGTCATCGCAGCCGCGCACAAGAAGGGCCGCCGGGTGGGTATCTGCGGGCAGGCACCCAGTGATTATCCCGAGTTCGCGGAATACCTGGTTCAGTTAGGTATAGATTCCATTTCACTCAATCCCGACTCGTTGGCCAAGGTCGCGACGCGAATCGCCGCCGGGCCGGCGGAATGCTGAGTCGGAGACTTTGACCGAGAGGCTCTGTATGATACGATCGGCTGTATTCTCACTCGCTTGCTCGCTCCTGCTGGCCGGCGGAGCGTCGGCTCAACAACCGGGCCGGCACTACGGTGACTCGACCAAGGCCATGCCAGGTCCGCAGATGAATCGCCAGATGCAGATGAATCGCCAGATGATGATGCAGAAGATCCAGGAGTCCGACGCCCGTCTCGACCGGCTCGTCAGTCAGATGAACCAGAGCTCGGGGAGCAAGAAAGTCCCGGCGATGGCGGCGGTGATCAACCAGATGGTGGCCCAGCGGAGGCAGATGCACGCGTATATGACAGAAATGATGCAGGCCGGTGGCATGATGGAACAGGGAGGCGGAGGACGCCAGGGGATGATGCAGAACATGCAGCCGAGCGGGTCTGACACAACTTCGGGGCAGTCGCCTGCCGCGGACAGCGGGGATCATGCCGAGCATCACGACACGCTAAAGTGAGAAGGCGAAGCGGTGGCGGCCCTCCTGAACACTTTGATCCCTTGTCCCAGTACCGCTGGGATGGCCGCCAGGCTCAGCACCATCGCCCAATCCTCGAGTCGCAGCGGAGATAGCCGTAGCGTGTGAGCCAGTGGGGGCAGGCTGACCGCGAGGGCTTGCAACCCACCAGTGATCACCACCGCAAGGAGGGCAAAGCGGTTGCTGGCTACTCGGGCTGGAGCCAGTACCGGAGATGCGCTGCGTGCGTTGCCCAGATGAAAGATCTGGGCAAAGGCCAGCGTCATGAAGGCCAGGGTGGTGGCGTGGAGCGTGCTGTGCAGTGAGTGCGTGAGTCCCCACCAGAAGGCCAGGAGGGTGCACCCACTGATGAGCAGCGCGTAGCCGAGGATCGATTTGATCATCGGGGCCGAGAGAATTGCCTCCCGTGGGTTGCGGGGTGGTTGCCGCATGATTTCGGGTTCAGCCGGCTCCACCGCGAGCGCGAGGGCCGGGACGGTATCGGTCAGCAGGTTGAGCCACAGGATCTGCAGCGGAAGCAGCGGCAGAGGAAATCCCCCTGCCCCCGCGCCGAGGAGCACCAGTATCTCGGCCAGGTTGCAGCTGAAAAGATAGAACACGAATTTCCGAATGTTGTCAAAGACGACCCGCCCCTCTTCCACCGCCACCGCGATCGTGGGAAACTGATCGTCCTCCAGAATGAGATCGGCGGCCTCCTTGGCCATGTCGGTGCCCCGCCTGCCCATGGCGACGCCGATATCCGCCTTCCTCAGCGCGGCTGCGTCATTCACCCCATCTCCCAGCATCGCCACGACCTCACCGCACGCCTGGTAGGCGCTGATGATTCGCAGTTTGGCCTCGGGGCTGACTCGGCTGTATCCTGCCGTCCGCTGCACCCTATCGCGAAGCTCCGGATCCGACAGGCGGTCGATCTCACTGCCATCGAGAATCGTGTCTCCCGGCGAGCGGAGCCCGAGCTCCTCCGCGATCCGTTCGGCGGTGAGGCGCTGATCCCCTGTGAGCATGACGGTCCGGATCCCCGCGCCTCTGAACGTGGCGATAGTCTCGCGGACGCCCGGCGCTGGAGGATCACTCAAGCCCACCAGTGCGACCCAGGTCAGTCCGCCCAGCGCAGCCTCGTCGGCACTGGATACTTGCTTCTGGGCCAGTGCCAACACCCGCAATCCTCGGGCAGCGAGCCGGCTGTTCCAGTTGAGGAGCAGCTGGCGCTGCGGGTCGTCCAACTCCCCGGAACCGCTGTTCGTGAGAACCCGGCTGCTGAGCTGGAGTACCCGTCTGGGCGCCCCCTTTACGCAGGCCAGAAGGCCGGATGGCGTGCGGTGAAAGCTGGCCATGAACATCCGTTCGCTGGTGAACGGCACTTCCCCTACCTGCGGCCATTCGGCAAGCAGCGTAGAGCGGCTCAATCCGGCCTTTCCCACCAGGGCCGCAAGCGCGGCTTCGGTCGGATCACCCACGGCGGCCCAGGAGTCTCCCACGCGGCTTACCCCGCCCCTGATCGACAGGGCGCAGATCCGGATCGCCGCCTCGAGCCGGGGATCGGCGAGGGGGTCGATACGGCCATCCTTGACTCGAAACTCACCCTCGGGCGCATAACCGGCTCCGGTGATCGACACCTCGAGATTGTCCAGCTGGATTACGGTCGCCGTCATCTCGCCGGCGGTGAGAGTGCCCGTCTTATCGGTGCAGATGGTGGTCGCCGAGCCCAGGGTTTCGACCACCGGCAGGTGCCGGATTAGTGCCCGCCGGCGCGCCATCCGCCGGACCCCCACGGCCATCGCGATCGTGGCGACAACGGGAAGTCCCTCAGGGACGGCGGCGACGGCGAGGGCGAGCGCGGATTGGAGCAGCTCGCCGACGGCCATTCCCTGACGCATACCGAGCCAGGCGACCAGCCCGGCGACGGCAAGGGCCACTGCGACCAGGCGTCGGCCCAGCGCGTCGAGCCGCCGTTCGAGAGGGGTTTGCTCCTCAGGTATTCCGCTGACCAAAGCACCGATACGGCCGACCTCCGTGGCCATTCCCGTCGCCACCACCACCGCGCGGCCGCGACCCGCCACGACTGTGGTCGCCTTGTAGATCATCGAGGTCCGGTCTGCCAGCGGGGCATCACCATGGAGCTTTGCGTCCGCCACCTTTTCTGCCGGCATCGGTTCGCCGGTCAGTGACGCTTCCAGCGTGCGCAGCTCGATGGCTTCGAGCAATCGGGCATCGGCAGGCACGGCGTCTCCTGCAGCGACCTCCAGCACATCACCGGGGACCAGGTTGGGCGCTTCGATGTCCATCAACTGGCCTCCCCGGATCACTCTGGCTCGGGCTACCTCGAGTGCCAGGAGAGCGGCCATGGCCCGGCGGGCCTGGAGCTCCGTGGCAAAACCGATCCCGACATTGAGGACGAGGACCGCAATGATGGCCGCGCCGTCCAAGACATCACCGGTATAGAACGCGACCATCCCGGCGGCGCCGAGCAGCAACACGATGACGCTGCGCAGCTGGCCAAGGAGCACGGTCCAGGCCGATACTGGGCGGGACACTTGAAACTGATTGGGGCCATAACGGGCGAGACGTTCCCCGGCTTCTGCCGGACTCAGTCCATCCGGTCGTGAGTCCAAGACGGCCAGGGTTTCCGCGGCCGCGAGGGAGTGCCAGGACACCGAGGGTTTTGAGCTGGTCATCGCTCCAAACGTGACCTTCACAGTTGGGTCAGAGCTTCTTCACAAACCGCAGTGTAAACTGGGAGAGCGATACGGCGCGAACGAGAGGAGCACCACATGAACTGGGCCCATATCCACCTGATGGCGAACCACATTCCCGTCCTGGGTACCGTCCTGCTCGTATTGCTCCTGGCAGTGGGGCTGATACGCAGCTCACCCAGCCTGATCCGGACCACCCTGTGGGCTACGGTAGTCCTGGCGGTGTTGACGGTACCGGTCTATCTGACCGGAGAACCGGCAGAGGAACAGGTCGAGGATATGATCGGGGTTGAGAAGGCAACCATAGAGGATCATGAGGAAAATGCCAAGGTTGGACTGATCGCCGTGCTCGCAACCGGAGCGTTGGCCGCCCTCGCCTTGTGGGGAGAGAGGCACAGGCCCCGCCGCACGCGCGTCCTCTCGGTGCTGGTGCTCCTGGGACTGATCGTCAGCTCTGGGCTGTTCGGTCTTGCGGCTTGGACCGGAGGGCCCATTCGGCATGCCGAGCTTCGAGCGGGTGCCCCAGGAGTGCAGGGATCCAAGTCGGTGGAACGGGACTGAGAGAGAAAGAACCGCTACCCCATCCATGAAGCAAGCTTCATACTTCCCCCACACAGGCTTCACGAGCCGGGAATAGAGTTGCATCATCCCCCCGCTACACGTCACTCATACGCCCGAGGATCCCGTGTCGGAGACCTGGAACGCTGCAGGCACTGCTCGCCGCGATTTTCTTCGCCGGGGAGCCGCCGCCGCCATCGCACTGCCGGCTATCGTCTCGAGCCTGGGCTCGTGTGCCGAGACCAAGGCGGCGAACACCGGCGCCAGGACACTAGATTCCCTGCCGCCGGCAGATCCGGCGGTCGCGCGCCGGACCCAGGCCGACGCCATGGATGCGATGCACGAAAGAGGCGTGAAGGCCTTTCCCGCGAAGACGGATGGGAAGGGCAATCAGCTCCTCCATCCCCGAGTCGAGAAGGGAGTCAAGGTATACGACCTGACCTGCGAGGAAATCCAGTGGGAGGTGGAGCCCGGCCGGCGAGTGAAGGCATGGGCCTACAACCATCAAGTTCCCGGCCCGCAAATCCGGGTTCGTGAAGGCGATCGGGTTCGGGTGAACCTCACCAATAAACTGCCGGAGTCCACGGCGATTCATTTCCATGGGCTCGAGTTGCCAAACGACCAGGACGGCGTGCCGTTCATCACCCAGCCTCCGGTCAAGCCGGGAGAGTCCTACACCTACGAGTTCACGGTTCCGAATGCCGGCTCACACATGTACCACTCGCACCATAACGCGGCGGTGCAAGTGGGCCAGGGACTGCTGGGTGCGTTCATCGTGGAGCCCAGACGGCCGATGGCCGCGCACCGCGCCGATGTCGACTACGTGATGGTGCTGAACGACGGCTCCCATGGCTACACCCTCAATGGCAAGGGCTTTCCCGCCACCGAGCCGGTCGTGTGCAAGCAGGGTCAGACCGTCCGGCTCCGGTTCATGAACGAGGGCATGATGATCCATCCGATGCACCTCCACGGCATGCATATGACCGTGATCGCCAAAGATGGCTGGGACCAGCCGGCCCCGTGGAAATGCGACACCCTGAACATTGCGCCGGGCGAGCGGTGGGACGTGCTGGTAAAGGCCACCAATCCCGGCACCTGGGCGTTTCACTGTCACATCCTGCCGCACGCGGAGTCGGAGCACGGCATGTTCGGGATGGTGACCGCGTTGATCGTGCAGAAGCCCGGAATAGCATGAGCGCCCTGGCGTCGGAACGCCACCGGGCCGGCCGCCCCAGAGCGTCATCCTCCGGGGATGCTGGCGCGGCTCTGCGCGCTTGGTTCCTGGGCCCGCGGGCGGAGAACGCCGACCTGCTCGAGCGGCTGGTGGTCGAAGCTCTGCGGGACCACGTCTTCTGGAGGCGGAACTATCATCCGGAGGATGGCTTTACCATTCGGGAAACCGACAAGCGACAGGAAGGTTACGAGGAGAGCGTAGCGGTCCTGACTCAGGAGCTCATGGGTCTTCTGGCCGAGCTCAAGCGGGATGTTCCCTTCTTCAGCGGCAGGTATAAGGGCCATATGGTGGCGGAGCAGACGATTGCGTCGCAGATCGGCTACTTCGCCACCATGCTGTACAATCCCAACAACATCGCCGCCGAAATATCTCCGGTCACCACCCGGCTCGAGCTGGAAGTGGCCGCCGATCTCGCCCGCATGATCGGATACGACCCCGCGACCAGCTGGGGGCATCTCACCTCCGGCGGGACCATCGCCAACTTCGAGGCGCTCTGGCTTGCCCGAAGCGTGCGGTATCTCGCAGTGGCTGCCGCGGGAGCGGCCGGCGAGCTGGGACTGGAGCTACCGGTTCGGCTCGCCGGGGGCACGTTCGCCCCTGCGACCGAGCTGTCGCTATGGGAGCTGTTGAACATTCCGGGCAGGGCGAGCATTGACCTCTGGGAGCTGCTCTGGCAATCCGCCTCGCACCCGGATGTACAGCGCGCGCTGGCCAATCACTCGCTCGCCACCATCGGCTATCAGGAGTACAGCCGCCGTCTCGCGCAGGACTACGGCGACCCGCTTCCCGCAGGTGCAGTGCTGGTTGCCGCCACGGCTCACTATTCCTGGGAGAAGATCGTCCGAGCCCTCGGCATCGGGTGCAACCAGCTCGTCCATGTCCCGCTCGACACCAGCTTCCGGATGGATCTCGATGCGCTTTGGAAGCGGGTCCTCGAGCTGGCCCGGCACCGCCAGCCGATTCTGGCTTGCGTCAGCGTCTGTGGCACGACCGAGGAGAGCGCGGTCGACCGGCTCGACCAGGTACTCGAGGTTCGAGCCCGGGCCGAACGGGAGCTCGGCGTCAGCTTCCACATCCACTCGGACGCGTGCTACGGAGGCTACACGGCCGCCATGACCCGCAGGAGCGATGGCAGCCGACGAAGCGGCGCCGAGATCCGGCGCGCCAACGCTACGGATTGGCCGGACGACAACCTGGTGCGCGCGATCACGGCGCTGGAAGGTGCCGACTCGGTCAGCATCGATCCCCACAAGATGGGCTATGTGCCCTACTCGGCCGGCGCCATCCTGGTACGCGACGCACGCACCCGCTACCTCGTTGCCACCGACCCGCCGTATCTGTCGCCGACCAACGGCGATTCGTCAGGCGGCGAGCGCTTCCTCGGTCGCTACATCCTGGAGGGATCCAAGCCCGGTGCCGCGGCCGCGGCAGTCTGGCTCAGCCACAAGGTGCTTCCGCTGGATGAGCGAGGGTACGGCTATCTCATCGAGCGAACCATGGCCGGGGCCCGGCGCCTTCATGCCGGGCTTGCGAGCGCCGATCTGTCCCCCTTCCGGCTGGTGCTCTTACCCGTGCCTGATATCAACATCGTCTGCTACGTGGCTTGTCATCCCGGCATTCAATCTCTCGAGTCGCTGAACGCCTTCAATGAGGGTGTGTACGTCCGTATGAGCCTGGCCCGGAGCGATGGCGCACCGGAGTACATCATCACCCGGACGCGGCTCCAGAGTCCGATGTATGACGGCGCTGTCGCTCCCATTCTGGAGAACCTTGCCGTGTGCTCGGCGGACCAATGGAAAGCCGCCGGCAGCCACGGATTGGTGGTACTGCGATCGACGGTGATGGACCCCTTCCTTGAGTCTTCGCCACCGGCACCGGATCACGTAACCGGGTACATAGCCGCGTTGAGGAGAGCCTGTCAGGCCATGCTTCCGGCCATGTGAAAAATGCAGCGACTAGGGTTTCGTCGCTGGAAACGCAGGCTCCGGCTGGGCCTGCTCAGGTACGACGCACGAGGGCGGGGCGCCAAGCGTTGGGACCCCCAGCGCTAAACCACAACCGGCGCCGTCACCATGACCAGTGCCGTCATGACGGCCACCCAAGGCCCTTGCATTCCCATCCTGAAACCACATCAAATCAGGCATGACACATTCTTCAGGCTGACGTCGGCTAGCCGCCGCTCCGCCCGGGCACTTCGGAATGCACCCATCGATTCAGCTGCGTGATTTCCTGATCATCCTGGTTGCCGCAGTGGTGGTGGTTTCCCTATTCCGCCGCCTGCGAGCCAGCGCTGTGCTCGGTTATCTGGTTGCGGGCGCTTTGATCGGACCATCCGGCTTGGGCTTGCTCCGGGACATCGGCGCCACCGCGGGCCTGGCGCAGCTCGGGGTGGTCTTCCTGCTGTTCTCCATCGGACTGGAGCTCTCGATCGAGCGTCTGGTTGCGCTCCGGCGGTACGTCTTCGGGTTGGGTGCCGCGCAGGTGGTCGTGACTACCCTGGCATTCTCTGCGGCCCTTCGCGCTCTGGGGCTGGGAAGTGGTGCCGCGCTGATCCTGGGCTCAGGCCTGGCGCTCTCGTCCACGGCAGTCGTTCTGCGGATGCTCATCGAGCGGCGGGAGCTCGGCAGGGCACCGGGACGGATCGCCTTCGCGGTGCTCCTGTTTCAGGATCTTGCCGTGGTGCCCCTGCTCACCCTGGTTCCCCTGCTGGGCCACCCGGGCGCGGCGATCCTCCCGGCCTTGGGCGGAGCTTTCGCGAAGGCGGCGGTGGCGTTGATCGTCATCGTGGCGCTCGGCCGCCTTGCTCTCCGCCCAACCCTTCGTGTGGTGGCCAGAGGCGGTACGCCCGAGCTCTTTACCGGCATCGTGCTGCTCGTCGTGCTGGGGGTCGGCTGGCTGACCGAGCAGGCCGGCCTGTCGATGGCCCTGGGGGCATTCCTCGCTGGGCTGCTCATGGCCGAGACCGAGTACCGGCCACAAGTCGAGGGCGACATCCAGCCGTTCCGGGGAATCCTTCTGGCTCTCTTCTTCATGACCGTGGGAATGGGCCTCGACCTGGCTCTGCTACGTGACAAGTTGCCGCTCCTGCTTGGTCTGCTCATGGTCCTGCTCCTCGCGAAGTCCAGCATTCTGGCCCTGCTGGGTCGGGTATTCGGTCTTCCCCTCGCTGTGAGTGCCGCAGTAGGAATCATGCTGGCACAGGGGAGCGAGTTCGGGTTCGTCGTCTTCTCGCTCGCCCGGCAGGCCGAGGTGATCTCATCGGATACCGCCCAGGTGGCCATGCTCGTCGTCGGCCTGAGCATGGCAGTCACGCCAGCGCTCCTGGCCTTGGGCCGGGCAGTGCTCCGCCGTCTGGAGCGGCACCCGGCCGTCTCCCACGGCTCTCTCACGGAGGAGGCCGAAAAGATCAGCGATCACGTCATCATCGCGGGGTTCGGCCGGGTCGGTCAGACGCTGGGGCTCCTGCTGGAGTCGAGATTCATCCCCTACGTGGCGCTGGATCTGAACCCCGAGCTCGTGGCCGAAGCGCGGCGGCTCGGACGCCCGGTCTTCTTCGGCGATGCGAGTCGAGCCGACGTGCTCAAGGCG
>JBGQLP010000008.1:0-82195 GCA_041500125.1 Gemmatimonadota bacterium | reverse complement strand
CCGCCGGTCATGCTTGAGGTCCTGGGCGAGGTAGACCGTGGCCATGCCGCCGCGGCCAAGCTCGCGCTCGAGCACGTAGTGCTCGGCCAGAGCGGCCTTGAGATGACCTACGGCTTCGGTCAGGCGGACAGTCCTAAAGGAGCTAAGGTTCCAGAGTAGCGCCACGGTCTCGTTAGGGCTACCTACCTGGGGTTAGGGGGCAGCGGCTCGGATAGACGACGGAAATAATCTACCACCAGTCGCCGCTCCTCCGGAGAGAGCTGTTGCAGCTCCTCCCAGGTGGGAACCCGAAGCCGCTGATCCTCATCCTGGAGTCGGGCCCGGAGTGCCGGCGGCAGATGGACGCTGTCGTCGGTAGCGGTCATGCTCTGACGCTCCTTCTTCTGGTCTTCCTCCCGGCCCTGGAGGGTCCGGCCCGCGTCCAGCATCCGGCGGAAGAGTCTTTCCTGCCGCTCCACCACCTGCCGATCCAGCCGCCCCGCCTCCAGCCTACGGGACAACTCCTTGGCTTCGTCGGCCATCTGCCCGGCGCCAGCGATGTTCCCCTGTCCTTGCAGCTTTTCGAGCTCCTGGGCCAAGGCGCGCTGGCGCGCAGCGAGCCGCTGAAGCTGCTCTCGGATGGCCCCGCTTCCGGCCATAGGCAAGAGCCCGGCCCCTTGTTTCCCGAGCCCCCCTTGCTGCTGGGCCAGCTTGGCCAGGCGCTCGAGCGCCTCCGCTAGTCCCGAACCGGATTGCGACCCGGAGACGTCATCGCGAGCCCGGAGGAGCTGATGGGCAGCGGCGTTGAGATCGTCCACCGCCCCTCCCGCCTGCTCCGCCGCTTCGCCGGCGTTGGGGGCAGCTGAGGATATGGCCTCCCGGGCTTGTCGCATCTGGAGCTGAGCGGCCCCCAACGCCGCAGCTATCTGAGGCGACACCAGCGCATTCTTCCCGCTGGCCTGCTTCATCTGGTCCAGCACCTTCTTGACCCCTTCTTCGATGGCCGCCTGTTCGGCCCTCGTCGATGCCCCGGCTTCACCGTCCTGCAGCTCCTCCTGCACTTGGAGCTGACGCTCGGCGAGGCGACTAGTCTCCGCCAAGGCCTGATCCATGGCCTCGACCACCTCCCGGCGCCAATCCCGCTGCAGGTCCTGGCGCCGCTGCTGGAGCTGCTCGGCCAGCGGGTCAAGTGAACGGGCCGCTTCCTCACCCTGTTCCCGGGCAGCCGGTCGCTCACCCTGCTGCGCCGACTGCGCAGCCTGCTGCATCTGGCCGGAGGCCTTTCCGGCTTGCTCGGCAGACGTCTTTAGCTGGGGCTGGGCGGCCTCCGCCGCCGCGTCGGTGGAGACCCGGTTCAACGCGCTGGAGAGGGAGTCCGTCCGGACGGCGAGTTGTCGCTCAGCCCCCGCGGCCCGGGCGCTGTCCGCCGCGCCGACCTGCTGGTTCCACTGCCGCTGTTCCCGCGCCAGGTCCTTCGACTCCTGTATCAGGTTGGCCAAATCGCCCTCCAACGCCGCGCGGCGGAACAGCTCGCGACTGCGCTCGAGCGCTTCACGAAGCTGCTTCTGCACCTCAGCCAGCTGCTCGAGGGCATCCTTGGCCCGCTCTGCATCCAGGTCTCGTAGAGCCTGTTGCAAGCCGGCGAGCTTCTCCCGAAGCTCGGGTGAGATTGCGCGGTCGAGCTGGTCGCGGATCTCCGCGAGTTGTCGCTGCCAGCTGGAGTCAGTGAGGCCTGCGGCTTCGGCACTCCGGCGCAAGGCCTCGAGTGACTGCTTCAGCGTCTCGGCCTGACGAACCAGCTCCTCCTGTGATTTGGCGATTCCCTCGGCTCGTTGCGCCTGCTCGTAGGTCAGCGCTTCAGCGCTGCGTTCACCCTGGCCTCCGGTGGGCCGGGGCCGCTCGTGGGCCAGATCGTCGGTCTGCCGTTCCACCTCCTGGCTTGCGGCCATGATGGAGTCCAGCTGGCTGGAGATGGACGAGGTGGCCTGCCTCTGGGCCGCCCGCACTTCGCTCATGGTCGGCAACCGGAGCACGAACTCGCGGGATCGGCCGACGTGTCCCCGGGGGGCATTGTCGGTGGCGGTCGCGAAGTAGCGCACGGTGTCGCCGGGGAGCAGGCCGCGCTGGTTCAGATCCAGGGTAAAGGTGAGGATGGCCCGATCCGGCCGCTCCGGCGGCACCGGTACGGTCTCCTTCCGGGCGGAGTCGGGCAGGCCCAGCCGGCTGATTCGCCGGCTCTCGAGAGCCACCGCGGTAACCGCGTGCTCGTCACGGGCGTCGATCACCAGCGGGATTTTGAGACTGAGCGGAGCGATGGTATCAGCCCCGGGAACCGGGATTTCGACCACCGGGGCGCTGTCGGCCACGATCCTAATCGGCAGCCGCACCGAATCCCCGGCAATCGGGGCTCCAGTCGCGGTCGTCAACGCAAGCCGATACTCGCCCGAACGGACCGGAACGAAGCTCCCCTCAAAGCGGGTGGACCGGACCTCCAGTGACTCAGATCTCTCCCCTACCACCCACGCGGCGCTGGCGACCTGCGCGGTCACCTCTCCCTGGGTATCGAGCCGGGTGCCCGCTGGCACTATGAGCGTGTCCCCGCCGGTGGGTACCGGCTCGCTTTCCAGACCCAGATACGGCGGATAGTGCGCCGTGACCGTGAGGGATCCGAGAAAAACCGGCAGCCGGACCCGCACGACGACGGTGTCGGACGAACGGCTGCCGCTGGTGAGCCGGGCGAACAGGTCGCTCTGAAGTGGAGCGGTCGAGAAGGTAGCCAGGCCAAGGGAATCGAGTCGGAGTCCCACGGCTTTCCACGCTTCGCCAGGGGAGCGGAGCCAGAGGGTGGCTACTTTGCGGCCAACGGCTTCAAGATGGAATTCGACCGGCTGGCCCCGGTCCACCAGCTCGGCGCTGGCCCGGAGTCTCACCGGAGCAACGGTGGCCTCCCAGGCACGGCGAGGATGCCACAGCGCCGCGGCGGGTCCCCGCATCGGCCCGGCCGAGGTAAAGGCGACGGCGCCCAGGAGGAGGCAGGCCGCACCCGCGATCAGAAGCAGACGCACCGGCCGGGCGATCGGCTCGACTGCCGCCGGCCCCCTCCGCTCGATCTCCTGCGCGTGAGCCCGGTCGGCCAGGGCCAGCAATGCCCCACTGGTACCCGCGGCGGATGTGTCCAGGAGTGCAGTCAGGGTGCCTCGACGCCAGGCCCCCAGCTCCTCGAGTCTACCCGCGAGCCGGAGCGTCGAGAGCCTCCGCTGGGTCTCCCATGCGAGACAGCCGACGGCGAAGAGTCCCAGCAGCGCCAGACCCCAGGCCAGCAACACCCAATAGGGCACGCTGAGCCATCCGAGCCTGACGGTCCAGGCCACCAGGCCCAGCACTAGCGCAACGGTGCCCAGCCCGAGCGCGGTCAGCCCGGCCTGATTGCGCCCCCGCAGCGGGCGTCCCAGCCGCTGGAGGGCCCGGTGGGTGGCGGGTGCCGTCATCCCCCGTACCCGACCGCGAAGGCGAAGAGGTTTACCCCCATCCTCAGGGCCGCTTCACGTTTCTCCGGTGTGTCGTGATGAACTTCGGGATCTTCCCAACCGTCGCCCAGGTCCGACTGATAGGAGTAGTACACCGCCAGCCGCCCATCGAGAAAAATCCCGAATCCCTGGGCCGGTTTGCCGTCGTGCACGTGGATTTTCGGAATACCCTTGGGAAAATCGTAAATCAGGTGGTAGATCGGATGGTCGAACGGGACTTCTGCCAGTGGATGATCGGGAAACAGGCGGCCCAGCTCCCGACGGATGGACACGTCCATGCCGTAATTATCGTCGGCGTGAAGAAATCCGCCTTGCTGGAGATAGCGACGGAGAGTAGCGAGGTCCCGGTCACTCCAGTGCACGTTTCCGTGACCGGTCATATAGATGTAGGGAACGTTCCAGAGGTCGTCATCGCTCAGGGTGACGACTTTTTCCTCGGTGGCAACTCGAAGAGTGGTGCGGGTCCGAACTGCCGAGAGCAAATTGGGAAGGCTGGATGGATTGGCATACCAGTCACCGCCTCCATCGTAATGCAGACGCCCGATAGTCATCACCGGCGCCGGAGCCACGGGCGGGCTCGACGTGCCGGCGAGGATCGACAGGGCCAAGAGTATCCGGGGAATCACGGCAATTCCATCACCAGCTTGTAGGCTGCGTTTCGGGGGAGGCCCAGCGACTCCGTCAGCCTGCGAGCCACTTCACGGCGGGTGAGACCTTCCGCCAGGAGTGAGGTGGCCTGTTCCATCGCGTCCTCGGTCCGGTCCGGAGCGGGCGCCGGGGCGCCGGTACCCTGAAGGACGATGGTCACCTCCCCCTTCGGGGGGACCATCCTATAATAGTCCGCCAGCTCGCCCAGGGTACCGGTTCGAATCTCCTCGTGCATCTTGGTCAGCTCGCGCGCTACCGCTGCTCGCCGGTCCGCTCCAGCCAACGCCATGAGGTCCTCCAGGAGGGCGACCAATCTCGGCGGTGCCTCAAACAATACGACGCTCCACTCCTCCGCGGCGGCACGGCCGAGGATCCGCGATCGCTCGCGGCCCTTTCGGGGAAGGAATCCCAGAAACAGGTGGCGGTCGGCGGGCAGGCCCGAGGCGGACAAGGCCGCCATGACGGCCGACGCGCCTGGGATCGGCACCACGAGGATGCCGGCGGCGCGGGCCTGCGCCACCAGGTCAGCGCCTGGATCGCTTATGGTGGGAGTTCCCGCGTCGGACACCAGAGCCACGTCCCGGCCTGAGCGCAGGATGTCGAGCAAGGAGTCCAGCCGATGCTCGCCCGAATGGGCGTGAAAGCTGAGCAGATTGGGGGCAGCGCCGAGATGACTCAACAGCCCGCGGGTTCGCCGGGTGTCCTCCGCCGCCACCACTGGAACCCTCCGCAGCACCTCGGCCGCGCGGGCCGAGAGGTCGCCCAGATTGCCCAACGGCGTCGCGACGACGTAAAGGGTGCCAGTGGGCATGTTCTTAATGGACGGAGAGGACGGAAAGCTCGCGGTCGAACCTTCCGCCCTCTCCGTCCTCTCCGTATGCTCCGCCCTTACAGAAGATGCTGCTTGATCTTTCCTTCGAGCGTGGCCTTCGGCACCGCACCGATGACGGTGTCAACGTGCTGCCCATTCTTGAAGAAGAGGATGCTGGGAATCGAGCGGACGTTAAATCGCATGGCGGTGCGCTGGTTGGCGTCCACGTCAACCTTGGCGACCTTGGCCTTGCCCGCGTATTCACCGGCAAGCTGATCGAGGATCGGCGCTACCATGTGACATGGTCCGCACCAGGACGCCCAGAAGTCCACCAGCACGAGTCCGTCGGCCTGCTCGATCTCGAGGGCAAACGAGGCGTCGCTCACGTGCACGGTGGGAGTGTTGGTAGCGCCGGGCGTGTTCGTTGCGTCCATGTGGTTTATTCTCCTGTGTATGTCAATTCGTATTTCTCGGAGGTGATCGGTGCCTGACCGCCCCCGGATTGCTCATGTTGGAATTGCGGTCGCCGACCTCGGCGCCGCGCTAGCGTTTTACCGCGATGTCCTTGGCTTGGAGCCTCATCCGCCGGAAGTCGTCGATGGGGCTCGCATTCTGTCGCTCCCCTTCGGCGAATCGGAGATCGAGCTGCTGGCTCCGCTCGAGGACGAGAGCCCAATTGGCAGGTTCCTGGCCAAACGAGGTCCCGGAATTCACCACGTATGTTTTCGCGTTCCCGATCTTGACGCCGCGCTTCAAGCCTGCCGAGCGGCCGGGTACCGTCTCATCGACGAGACCCCCCGGACCGGGGCGGGGGGGCGGAGAATCGCCTTCGTCCACCCCAAATCGACCGCCGGAATCTTGCTCGAACTGACCGAGTAAAGATAACAGCGCACGAGGGAGAAGGTTCCCGCGTTAGCCCTGGGCCGCGCTGTCCGCGCCTTCCAGGCAGGGACGAGCCGGATTGCCGGCGGCCGTTAGATCGACCTGGTTGATCAGCCACGAGCCGTCACCGGTCTTGACGACCACAAACGGCACGCTCCAGGTACAGGTGTGTCGCTTCAGCTCGACCTGCAGGTCGCGCCGGTCGGGGGATTCGGGGACGTCAGAAGTAACCCGAAAGGATTCGTTTCGCAGGTAGGCCTGCATGATCACGATACGACGCTCGTAGTCGGGCGGCTGCCCGGTCTTTGCCGCCGGTCCATTGGCGGTACCCCAGAGAGTCGCCATCTTGGCCAGGTTGCTGTCCGCCACCGCCTGCATGAAGCCTTGGACCGTACCGGCCGCGGTACGCAGCGGTTGAACCGGCGCCGGCCGGCCACCACAGGCCGCCAGCAGGAGCAGCGCCATTCCACACCATCGTTGCTTGATCACAAGTCGCTCACAGATCGGATGTTAGCCAGCGAACTTAACCGGCACCGAAGCGGCGAGCAATGACAGCCACCCGGCTCTACATCAACATTGACCATGTCGCCACTCTGCGGGAGGCTCGCAAGACCGATGAGCCCGACCCGGTCGCCGCGGCCTTGCTCTGCCAAGAAGCCGGCGCCGACGGAATCACAGCGCACCTGCGCGAGGATAGACGGCACATTCACGATGACGATGTGGAGCGCCTGATGAAAGCCGTCCGGGTCCTCAACCTCGAGCTCGCCACCAGTCCCGATATCGTCGCGCTGGCGTGCCGTCTCCGGCCCTATCAGGCCACCCTCGTACCCGAGCGGCGGGAGGAGATCACAACTGAAGGCGGGCTGGACCTGAGCCGTCCCAATCCCAAGCTGCGGGAGTCGACTCGCCGGCTGGAGGAAGCAGGGATCCGGGTGAGTCTCTTCATCGATCCCGATCTCCCTACCGTGGACGCGGCCAAAGACCTCGGCGTTCCCGCCGTCGAGCTTCACACCGGACGCTATGCGCACTCCTGGCGCGACAGCGACAGTGCGCTCGACGAGCTGCGCCGAGCCGCGCGGCACGCCGCGGATCTGGGACTCTTCGTCCATGCCGGTCATGGACTCACTTCCGCCAATGTCGCCGCGGTGGCCGCGATCCCCGAGATCGAGGAGCTGAACATCGGACACAGCGTGGTGAGCCGGGCAATCACCGTGGGAATAGCCGCCGCTGTCAGGGAGATGCGAGCGGCAATGGGGGGCAGAGCTAGGAGCTAGGAGCTGGGAGCTAGGAGCTGGGAGCCAGGGGCTGGGGCCGGGTCAGCACTCGCAGTTGATGCTTCGGCTCACGCCCAATACCTTCCAGCCCGATGCTTATCAGCGCCCAGCCCCCAGCTCCCAGCTCCCAGCTCTCATGACCAACCCACTCGGGACGGCCGACTTCTTCGCGCTCGAAGCTGGGGAGTGCCTAGATCGGCTGGAGACCCTCGTCAACGCTCAGACACCACCGCCGGGCGACGAGTTCCTGCGGATGGCGCGAGTGCTTCGAGGCTCAGCCCTCATGGCCGCTCAGCCGCACATCGCGCGAGCGGCGGCCGGTCTGGAGTCCCTCGCCCGGGCCCATCGCGACCACCGCCGGAGTTGGGATGCGGCGACTCGCGAGCATGTCGCCCAGGCGGTTGAGGAGTTTCGTCTGCTGGTGCGCCGGGTACGGGAGTGGAGCGAGGCGGACACCGCCCGGACCGCGAGGCTGGGACGCGAGCTCGAGGCGCTGGCCGGCCGGCAGACCGAGGACGCCGATGCCAGGCCGGCCGAGTCCGAGAGGAAGGAGCTGCACACCGGGGTCCGAGCCTTCGTGGCCCGCGAGGGAGCGCTGATCGCCAGCGCGCTCGATCGCGCTGCCCGTGCGCTGCGGGCATCTCCCGCCGATCGGGAGCCGCTCTACAATGTCATACGCCGGATGCAGTCGCTCCGAGGGCTGGCCGAGCTGGGTGAGCTCGCGCCGCTCCCCGACATCCTGGATGGCATCGAGCTCGCCGTCGGCGATCTCACCCGGTTGTTCGCGCCCCCTCCCGGAGTCGATGAGGTGATGGACGCGGCCGCTCACGCTCTCACCCGGATTTCCCGGGATGTGGCGGAGCAAGGACGGCCGGACCCCGAGGCAGAGGAGGCCCGGCGGTTCACCGAGCTCCTCCTCCGAGCGTTTGCCGTCGAGCGCGATGTCGTGCCGATCGAGTCGCTCTATTTCGCCGATGATCCCCAGCCCGTCAGCCATCCGTCATCGCAGCCGCAATTCGCCTCCCCCGAGCCCTTTGGTCCGTTGGAGCTGGTCAGCCATGGGGAGCACTTGTGTCAGAGCGCCGACCTCATCGCGAGCGCGCCCTCCACCACGGAGCGCGACCTCCGGCTGTATCACCTGCTCGGTGCGCTGCGAACCGCCGCCGCACCCAGCGCCGATCCCGTCGCCGGGGCCCTCGGCATCTTTGCCCGCTCCGCCCAGGAGGCGCTGGCGGCCGGAGTGGCTAGCCGGGCAGTGGAAGATCTGGTGATCCGGTTGCGAGAGGCAGGGACTCTCCTCCGGGCGGTGGGAGAAGCCGACGATCGCATGCTCATATCCCGCCGGCTGCTGGACGTGGCCCACCGAATGGACGGCCTGCGAGCCTCTACCGAGCCGCCGGAAGAGCCCGTGCCCATCGAAGCCCTCGGCTATGAATCCGAGGCCGACGTGGTGCCCATCGAGAGCCTGGCGCCTGAGGCCGCGGGTTCCGCTGCAGCAGTCGCGTCAAAGGCTCCTGCGACCGGGTTAGAGAACAGCTTCCGCACATTGGAGAAGTTGGTCCACGAGCGGGCCCCCACCACAGCCGCCCTCACCGCCTTGCTCGGCGGTGCTGCTCCGGCTCCTGCCGCCATACCGGCGATCGCTCCCTCGGAGACAGAAGAGGCGGCCGTTGCCATCGGGACCCTGTGCTACCGGGGGGACGCCGCACTCCAGCGCGCCAATGCGGTGCGGCATCAAATCGTGGCCCAGCTCACCGGCGACGCAAGTCTGGAAAGTCTGCAACCACTGCTTCAGGAGCTGCTCGACCTCGTTCCGCTCGCGCTTGCCAAGTCCTGATCTGGACCGTCGGCTCCGCCGAGCATTGCCGGCCATCGCGGGTATCGGACTGTCGCTGGCCCTGCTTGCCTGGGCGCTGCGGGGAGTCAGTCTTGCCGAGATAGGGCAACACCTCAGGGCGGCCGAGCCGGGGCCGCTCGCCGCCGCGGTCATGATCGCCACTCTCACTTTCCCACTGCGACTGGTGCGCTGGCATTTGCTCTTCCGTCGCGAGAGTGGCCAGCGGCACCCTTCAGGTCCACTGTGGCATGCCATCGCGGTCGGATTCATGGCCAACAATCTGCTGCCGCTTCGGGCCGGGGAGCTGGTCCGGTCTTACACGGCATCCCGGCTGGCCGGGGCGCGGTTTACCACCGTCCTCTCATCGGTCGCGGTTGAGCGGATCTTCGACGCCATCACTATCGTCGCCCTGCTCACGCTCGCGCTGCTGAGTCCGGACCTGCCCTCCTCGGTAACGATTGGCGGCACATCGGTAGCGCATCTGGCCCGAGTGGCGGGTGTGCTCGCCGCGGTCGGGCTCTTCGTCGCCATCGCCATCGTCGCCGCACCGCTCCCGGCCGAGCGGCTGGTGCGGCAGCTGGTCCGGTCCACCCGCGTGGCCGACCGGCTCGTGAGCCTGATCGAGGGAATCCGACAGGGCCTCTCGGTGCTGCGAACCCCCGAGCGGCTCGCGGCTGTCATTTTCTGGTCGCTGGTCTTATGGCTGGTGAATGCGTTGGGATTCTACGTGGGCTTCGCTGCATTCCATATTCCGGTGAGCTATCTCGGGGCGTTGCTGATGCAGGGGCTTCTCATCCTGGGCATCTCGATCCCTTCTACGCCGGGCTTCTTCGGCCCGTTCGAGGCCGTCATCGTAGCGGTGCTGGCGCTGTATGGGGTCCCCAATGATGTGGCGTTCTCATACGCGATCGCGTTTCACGTCACCTCGTTCATTCCGATTACACTGTTGGGCTTGTGGTCGCTGACCCGGATCCCGGGCGGATTCAGGGGGCTGCGCCGGATCGCGTCATGACCGGCACGGTGGTGAGCCTGCCTGCCCTGGCCAAGGTCAACCTCTTCCTGCGCATGCTCTCGCGAGAGGAAGATGGCTACCATAGCCTGGAGACCCTCCTGTGCCTGATCAGCCTGGGCGACAGCCTGCGGGCTGAGCGCCGGGAAGGCCACGGAGTGACCATCGAGGTGCTGGGCGCGGACGTCGGACCACCGCAGCAAAATCTGGCGGTCCAAGCGGCGACCCGGGTGCTGGAGGCAACCGGTAACCGCTTCGCCATCCATCTCACCCTCACCAAGCGCATCCCGGTGCGAGCGGGCCTCGGCGGCGGATCCAGCGACGCCGCCGCCGCACTGCACGCCGCCAACCGGCTTGCGGGCGACCCCGTGCCGCGGCACGAGCTGCTCCAGTTTGCCGCCCGGCTCGGCAGCGATGTCCCCTTCTTTTTCACCGGAGCGCCGCTGGTGCTCGCGTGGGGCCGCGGGGAACGAATGCTCCGCTTACCGCCGCTCCCGCGCTCCCCTGCCCTCCTCCTCACGCCGCCGATTCCCATCGCGACCTCGGACGCGTACGGCTGGATCGACGCGGGCAAGCCGCTCTCCAGCCGCCGGGGTGGCGTCGCGCTGGACCTGGATGCGCTGTCGCGGTGGGGCGATATAGGACGAATGGCGGGAAACGATTTCGAATCGCCGGTGTTCGGTCGCCACCCGGAGATTCGTGCAGCGTTCGAAGCACTGGTAACAACGCGGCCACTGGTATGCCGGATGTCGGGCTCGGGCTCAACCCTGTTCGCCGTCTACCGCTCCGAGCGAGATCGGGAAGACGGCGTCCTGATGCTGGGCCGGAAGCACGGAAGCGTTACGCCGGTTGATACCGTCGCGGCCCCGGCCCCGGGTCCGGAGATGGCTCCGGCAACTAGTTGAAGACTACGGTTGCCTCGTTGGAGCAGGTCGTGGTCCCCGCCTGGCACACCTTATAGACGTAAGTAGCCGGCCCCGTGAAGTTGCGGCTGTTCCCGTAATGCCCATCGTTCTCCGTAGTGATGATGCGGACACCGTTGCGGAAGACATCAACCGTCGCCCCGATAGCTCCGGTCCAGTCCAGAGTCATGTACTGCTTGGTGGCGTCCGACCGCCCGACGACGGTCAGGGAGATCGCAGGCTTCGTCACCGTGACCGACTGAGAGCTTTGATTGGTGGCGCCCGCATTATCGGTCACCGTGAGCGTGACCGGATACGTTCCCGCAGCGGCGTAGGAGCGGCTCGGACTGCGGGATGTCGAGGTGCCGCCGTCACCGAAGCTCCAGCTCCAGGCCGTGACGCTCCCGTCCGAGTCGGTGCTTTGATCGGTGAAATTGCAGGTGAGAGCGCTGCAGTTGGAGCCGAACCTCGAAGTCGGCGGTGCATTCGAGCCGGGTGCGGTCGCTGTGACTTGTTGGGAAACGCTTCCAGTGCCACCCTGGTTGTCAGTCACAGTCAGGGTCACGGTGTAGGTCCCAGCGGCCGCGTAGGTGCGCGAAGGACTCTGCACAGTAGACGATGATCCATCCCCAAAGTTCCATTGCCACCCTACGACACTCCCGTCCTCGTCAGAGCTGCCATCCGTAAAGGTGCAAGACAGATCGCTGCAGCTGCTGGTGAAGACGGCAGTCGGCGCTCCATTCGGCGTTCCCCCAAGTTGCACGGTTGCTTCGTTCGAGCAGACGGACGTCCCCGCCTCGCACACCTTGTAAAAGTAGGTGGCGAAGCCCTGGAAGGTGCGGCTGTTGCCGTAATGCCCGTCGTTGGGGGTGTTGGTGAGCAGGGGACCATTTCGGTACACGTCCACGGTGGCTCCCCTGGCGCCGGTCCAGTCAAGAATCATGTAATGCTTGGTGGCATCGACCCGACCGGTCACGGTTAGCACGATCGAGGACGGCGGCGGGGGAGGTGGAGGCTCCGAGGTGGACCCTATGCCAACGATCTTCGCGACCGACGGCACGCCATTGCCGTCGAGTATAAAGAGCATATAGTGACCGGGAGGCGTACGCTCCCGGCTGGTTGGAGCCGAGACCGCCAACACCCCGTCGCCGGGGGTGAATGACAGCCAGCGGAACCGCTGATTCATGTCGAACGCGTGGGTCACCGCGCCGAGGCGGATCAGACTGATTTTCGCGATGCTGGCAGCGTCCGGTGTGGCGACATTGAATGTCGTGTTATAGCCGATCTGCGAGGGAGCATCGGCGATCGTGGGCCGAGGACCCTTGAAGAGATAGGGCGGCGAGAACAGCTCGGCGTTCCGCTCGTCCGGCGCACCCGCGCCGTCGCCGCTGCCGGCGTGCAGGATGCGCCCATCCGGCAAGAGGAGCGAGGTCGAGTGATAGCCCCGATTGATCGTGTTGCTGGCCAGTGTCGTCCAGAGCCCGGTAGCAGGATTCCACACCTCCGCAGCGTGCACCGCCTGGGTGAGATCATTGAAGTCGGTTCCACTGGTCCCGCCGGTGACGAGCACCTCACCAGTGGGCAGCATCGTGGCGTTCATCTGTCTTCGGGGATAGGCCATCGACCCGGTCCACTGCCACACTGGCGCCGCCGAGTTGAGGTCGATGATTTCGGCCGTGTTGGTGGTGCGACCTCCGCCGGCGTAGAGAATCTTCCCGTCGTCATACATGACCGCTGAGCCGTAGTCGCGGATGCCATAGAGCCGGTCGCCGACAGTCGTCCAGGCACCGGTCCCGGTCGGATCCAGGTATCGCGTGGTCCGTTCATCGCCGGCGTAGAAGACCTTGCCATTTGGGGCCAGGAACGCCCGGGGATAGTACCGCAGTACTCGGCTGGCCGTGCTGAGCAGTCGCACCGAGCCCGAGCTCCACACCTCGGGTCCCGGTACCTCGGTGCCCGCCTCATCCCGTCCGGCAAGGATCACGACATCGCCGTTGGAGAGTGTCGTGGTGGTGGGGTACCATCGGCCGCGGCGCATCGATGCCGAACGGCTCCAGCTCTGAGAGCCGGCCGAGAATAGGTTGATGTCGGGAAGGCCGTGGTCATTCGAGATGTGTCCCCCGGCGGTCAGTACTCGGCCGTCCGGGAGGAGGGTGTGACCGGCGCAAAAGAGCAGCACCGGACTCGGGGCCGCGGTAAAGGTGCCGTTGCTCGGATCCCACACCTGAGGGACTCCCGCGTGTCCCCAGGACAGCACTTTCCCGGTGGGAAGCAGGATCAGGTGGAGCCCGACCACCGGCCAGGGGAAGGGCGCGCTCCAGCTCCCCGCGGTCTCCTCGCTGCCGGCCGCGGCCGCGGAGGCCGAAATTGCCGACGCCCCGCAGCGTGAGCCCTCGTTTGGCCGCCGCGCAACCTTCTGGTTGTTCAGGAACAGCTCGACCACCCCCCGTTCGGTCGTTTCCAGCTCGGTCTCGCTGAACCCGGGGTCCTCAGCCGGCCCTTCGACCAGCCGCAGGGTCCCGCTCTCGTCGGTCCCGGCAACCCGATACTGGACCTGCACCGGCCTCTGGGTCGCGTTGGTCACCAGGAAGCGGTTGCCACAGACGTAGACCAGGTCGAGCGGTCTGAGCACGTTTCCGCCCAGGCTGTCATTCCCGGCGGGTGGGGCAACCTCGGAACGGGTGGAGGGAGACTGGGAATTGTCCTGGCAGGCGGAGAGCGCCAGTTGAGACCCAACTAGAATGGTTGCGCTTAAGATCCGAAGGCGCTTAGACATAGAGTCTCCAGCCATCATGCCAGGCGAACCATTACCGCTGAGGAGGGAACTCCGGCGCCGGTGAGGATGAACAGCATGTACGGCCCGGGAGGCGCCAGCGTTCCTGCCTCGGGCCCGGTCAGCGTCACACCGCCCGCAGTTCTTCGGATCGGCAGCTCGATGAGTCGCTGGTCTTGATCGAAGCCGTGAGTCACCGAGGAGAGGCGCATCAGGGTCGCCCGGACCACCTGCCCGGCATCCGGCGTGGCCACGAAGAAGGGTTCGGCATAGCCCATCACGTTGGGCGCCGCGGTGATTGTAGGGCGGGGCCCCCGAAAGAGATATGGGGGGGAGAAGATCTCGGCATTCAGCTCCCTCGGGAGTCCGGGACCATCGCCACTGCCGGTGTGCAGAATCCTGCCGTCCGGGAGCAGCAACGTCGTTGAGTGATACACTCGGGTCACCTGATTGCTCGCCATGACGCTCCACTTACCCGTGTCGGGATCCCACAGCTCCGGGATATGCACTGCCCCGGCACGGTCACTGAAACCGGCAGACCGGGTGCCTCCCGTGACCAGCACCTCACCGCCCGGCAGCAGCGTCGCATTGAACTGGCGTCGAGCATAGGTCATGCCGTCGGTGTACCGCCAGGTTGGAGCCGGCTGGTTGAGGTCGATCAGCTCAGCGGTCCGGGTCGGTGCTCCGTCGGGCGGGTCGCTGCCCCCCACGATCATCACCTGGCCCGGCCGGTACATGACCGCCGAGCCGTAGTCCCGCCGACCGTAATGGCTGGTGGCGACCGGTATCCATTCGCCAGCGCCGGTGGGATCGAGGTAGGCGCTCTGGGCCAGCTCGCCGGCATAGAACACCAGGCCGTTGGGGGCCATGAAGGTGCGAGGGTAATAAGGAAGAATGCGGCCGGCCTGGTTGAGGGATCGCCAACGGCTCCCGGTCCAGACTTCGGGTGTCTCCACGTCGACGCCGTGCTCGTCGGTTCCACCCAGCGTGAGAATCTGACCGTCGGCCAGGGTTGTGCTCGTGGGATACCATCGTGCCCACCTCATGGGTTGCACCGGAGTCCAGACCTCTGCCGCGCCGTCGAAGATGTTGGCGTCACGCAATCCGCGTCTATCGTCGAGGTGACCGCCCGTCACCAGCAAGCGGCCGTCCGGCAAGGAGGCGTGCCCGCTGCAGAAGACCATCGTCGCGCTGGGCACCTCCCGGAATTCGCCGGTCTCCGGGTCCCAGACCTGTGGCTGGCCGATGCGGCCCCAGGATAACACCCGCCCGCTGGGCAGCAGGTGGAGGTGCACCGCCACTACCGGCCAGGAAAATGGTGCTGTCCATTCACCAGAGATGGCTTGCGGGGGGAGATCCGAGGGCGGCGGCGGGCAAGTGGTGGCGAGATTACCGACGGGGGAGCTTTCCTGGTCGCCTTCGACGATCTGCACCGAACCGCGATGCAGCGTCGTAAGGCGGGTAGTGCTCTCCGCTCCCTCGGCCCGGCCCGGCAGGATGAGCTCGCCGTCTTCGGCGGCCCCAATGACGGTATACCGAACGGTCAGAGCGGTCTGACTCTGATTCTGAATATCGAAGTCATTGGCGCAGATGTACCGAATCGTGATCTGGCTCAGCCCGCCTTCCAACGGACCGGGCCGGACATCATCGCGGCAACTCAGCAGGGCGAATACGAGGAGGGTTGCTGCCAGCCTTTCCTGCGGCATGACGGTCTTCCTGGCGCCCTACGGCACCGGTGACCTCGCGTCCACCATCTCTCGAACCTTGCGAGCCAGGGCTTCCGGTGCGAGGGGCTTCTGGACGAACTCCCGGCCCTCTTCGAGCAGACCGCGACGCACCACGTCGAGTCCGGTGTATCCCGAGGTAAACAAGACGGGTACGTCGGGCCAGCGCTGGGCCACCCGGCTCGCCATCTCCCGGCCACCCAGGTCGGGCATCACGACGTCAGCTACAATAAGGCTCACCCGACCGCGCCGGCTTTCGACCAGCTCCAGCGCCTGGCGGCCATCCGCGGCCTCCAGCACACCGTAGCCGCAATCTCGGAGGGTGCGGGCCATGATGTTCCGTACCATAGGCTCGTCCTCCGCGATGAGGATGACCTCTTCGGGTCGTCCCGCCGGAGCGGCGGTTGGTGGCGCCGACTGGTCGGGTGAAGACGCTACCAGAGGGAAGTACAGTTTGAAAGTGGTGCCCAGGCCGAGCTCGCTGTAAACCCAGATGAATCCGCCGCTCTGCTTCACGATGCCGTACACCGTGGAGAGCCCGAGGCCAGTGCCCTGCCCCACCGGCTTGGTGGTAAAGAACGGCTCGAAGATATGGCGCAAGGTGGCCCGATCCATTCCGTGCCCGGTGTCGGTCACGACCAGCGCGGCATAATCTCCCGGCATCAGGGTCTCCACCGGTTTAGCGGCGGCGTACGCTGCGTCCAGGACGACATTCATCGTCTCGATGGTAAGCCTGCCACCCACCTCCATCGCATCGCGCGCATTGAGCGTGAGATTGAGCAGCACTTGCTCCAGCTGACCCGGATCCGCCCGGATGGCACCGAGAGTGGGAGATAGGTGCATGCGGAGCCCGCGGTTCTCACCCAAGGCGCGAGTCAGAATCGGCTCCAGCTCCCGGACCGTGGCGTTCAGGTCGAGCACCTGCGGCTGGAGTACCTGCCGGCGGCTGAAGGCGAGAAGCTGTTGGGTGATCCCGGCCGTGCGCTTGGCCGCCCGCCAGATCTGGTCCACGTCCTGCCGCACCGGTTCGGCTAGATCGGTACGCTGCAGGACGTAATCGGCGCACCCCAACACGACCGACATCATGTTGTTGGCTTCGTGGGCGATGCCGCCGGCAAGCTGTCCCACCGAGTCCATGCGCTGGGCTTGACGGAGCCTCTCCTCCGCCTGCTTGCGCTCGGTTACGTCGAGACAAACCCCGGTCATGTACAACAGCTTGCCGGCAGAGTCGCGGACCACGCGGCCCTGATCGGCCAGCCAGCGAATCCGGCCATCGGGGAGTACGATGCGGAATTCGTAGTCCAGGCCCCCAGCGCCTTCCATTGCCCGCTCTATGGCTTTGTGGACGTACGGACGATCGTCCAGATAAATCCGGTCGACGAACTGTTCGAACCGGGTCACCGGCTCATCGGGGTTGACCCCGTAAAGCTGATTGAGGCCCTCGTCCCAGCTCAATTCGTTGGTGCCGACCTCCCAGCGCCAGGTACCCATCCGGGCGGCCTTCAGCGCCAGCTGGAGTCGCTCCTGGCTCTGGGCCAACGCCTCCCGAGCCTGTCTCCGCTCGGTGACATCGCGCTTGATGGAGGAGGCTCCCGTCACCCGGCCCTGCGCGTCGAGGATAGGGGAGACGCTGAGGGCAATGTAAATTCGCCGCCCATCCTTTCGGATACGCTCGGTCTCCGAGAACTGCACCGCTTCTCCGCCGCGAATCTGCTCCAGCAAGTCGCGCTCGGCATCATGGAGATCAGCCGGGATCAGCCGGAACACGGATGATCCGACCATCTCCTGCTCGGTATACCCAAAGATTCGCTCGGCGGCGGCATTCCAGCTCATCACCACGCCATCCAGCGTCTTGCCCACAATCGCGTCCGCCGACGACGCCACGATCGCGGCGAGGCGCGCGGTGGCCTGTTCCACTCCTCTTTGCGCGGTGACGTCTCGGGTAAAGCAACGGGTGTGAATGAACTGGCCATCCTGGAAGTACCCGCTCGAGTCGATCAGCACCTCCATGATCGAGCCGTTCTTACATCGAAGCCGCGCAGGATAGTTGTGCAAGGTTTCGCCACTCGTCAGCCGGCGCAGGATGTCGTGAATCACCGACGAGTCGTCGTGGATCTCGACGATGTTCCGGCCCACATACTCGTCCCGGGTGTATCCCAGAAGGTCGAGCTCGGCCTGGTTGGCCCGTAGGATGGTCCCGTCCGGCCCCACCCAATGAATGGGAACGGCGGCATTCTCGATGAAGTCGTTCAGCTCGCGCTCCCGCTCACGGAGCGCGTTCTGGGTTGTCTTTAGATCGTGGATGTCAACGGAGCTACCTAACCATCCCTGTAGCTGCCCGTCCGGATTCCGGAGCGGAACCACCCGTGCCAGCATCCAGCGGTATTCTCCATCGTGGCGGCGGTAGCGGAGTTCCATCTCGAACTGCTCACCGTGCTTTGCGGCCCGGTCCCATCGTTCCCGCACCTCGGCCACCTCGTCCGGATGGTTGAAGCGTTCCCAGCCCACACCGTTGAGCTGCTCCAGATTGGATCCGGTGAACTGTTCCCAGGGGAGGTTGGCATAGACGAAGTGTCCCTGGGTGTCGACCAGCCAGAGAAACCCGGGCGTGAGATCGCCCAGTGACCGGTACAGGTCCGGGCTCAGCCCCACAAGATTCGACGGAGACAGGAGCCGGCTGAGTACCTGCTCCATCTGGGCGTCAGTGTTTTTC
This sequence comes from Gemmatimonadota bacterium, assembly GCA_041500125.1. GTDB lineage: Bacteria > Gemmatimonadota > Gemmatimonadetes > Gemmatimonadales > GWC2-71-9 > CAVVWJ01. Next base: position 64,116 of record JBGQLP010000008.1, on the reverse strand, counting down.
GGCGTGGTTGTTCCACCAGAGGTCATTGGGTCAGGTACTGGAGGTGGCGCGTGTCGGGGGGCCTGGCAAGCCCGGCTGGCGAGTCTACCTGACCAGGAAGCCGTAACTGTCGGTGCCTAGATGAATTGTCGGGGTCAATGTCGTCTAAGGCAAGCCCACCTTTCGCCCCTGCACGCTGGCCGCTAGGCTTCAAGCCGGCACCAGCCAAGCATTTGACTGGCCCTTCGTCCAATGGCAGGACAGCGGACTTTGGATCCGTTAATGGTGGTTCGAATCCACCAGGGCCAACTGAAACCATTCCGCCCGGGAGGGGGGCTCTGCCACTTCGCCTGCTCCAAAAATCTCCGGCTCTGCGCACCACAGTGGGCTTTGGCCTCGGCGGCGTCGGCTTTGCCTTGGGGAACCTGCTGCTGGCGAGGGCCCTTCCCCCCACCCAGTTCGGCGTCTTTACCCTTTTTCTAGCCCTGGTTCAGATCGGAGCGTCGCTGGCACCGATCGGACTCGAGGGCCAGGTGAACCGCCGGCCCGGCGGCGTAGTCTCTCCTGGCCGGCCGCTGCTCACCTCACTCGTCGTGGCGGCCGCAATCGCCATCTTTGCCTCGGCACTGTACCGCATGGACGTGGCGCTGATTGTCGCCTTGATCATCAGCATCACCGCCGGAGGCTGCAGCTTCGTGGCGTCGGCAGTCTTCCAGAGCCGGCTCCGGTTCGGCCTCGCCCTGAGCCTCTCCCAGGGCCTTGCGATAGCGCTGCTCGGCATGGGAGTCGTCGCGGTGATTGCCGGAGGGGCCCAGCTGCGTCTTCTCGCGGCTCTCGTCGCCGGATACTACGTGATCTCGGCGGCCCTGGGGTGGGGAATACTGAGCCGCGAGAAGCGTCAGGGGCACAGCGAGGCTCACTCTTTCCGGGAGGGCCTGAGTCTGCTCGGCATCACAGCCGCCGCCCTGATCCTCATGCAACTGGAACGCCTGCTGACTCCTCGACTGCTTACGCTCGAGAACCTCGCCACCTTCGCGGTGGTGGCTACCCTCGTCGGATCACCCTTCCGTATGCTGCAGATGGGAGCCGGGTACACGTTGCTCCCGCGGCTCAGCACCGCGTCGACTCCAGCGGAGCGCCAGCAGCTGGTTCGCCGCGAAGCCGTGGCGGTCACGCTCATCGGCGGCGCAGCAGCGTTGGTCATCTTGTTCGTGGCGCCCTGGATTGCCGGCTGGTTACTGGCCGGCAAGTACGAGCTTTCAACCGCGCTGATGATCGCGGCACTGGTGAGCGCAGCGGTCAAGCTGGTTGACGGGTTCGCCACCACTATGGTCTGGGCCCTCGCCAGCGCCCGGCAGCTCGCGATGCTCAACTGGGTGAGCTGGACTTGCGCCGGCATTGGGTTAGCCGGGGCCTGGGTGGGGGCCCGGTGGGGTCTGATCGGTCTGATGTATGGCGTGACGCTGGGATGGGTGAGCCGGGGCGCCGTCGCGGGCGCGCTCGCCGCGAAGCTCCTCCACAGCGCACCGACGACCGCCCCCCAGCCCAGACCGGCCCGGTTGACGCCATCAGAACCGGCTCCGTAGGGGAGGGGGCATTGATGCCAGGACGTACGATCGGCGTCATGGGACGAGTGTTGGACCAGGAGGGAGGCTTGGGCGTCTATGCCCGCTGCCTCGTGCCTGAGCTGTTGAGCCAGGATCCGGACACCCGTTACGTCATCTTCCTGAACACCGAGAAGTCACGCGATCTCCTGTGCCGGTTTCCCAATGCCGAGCCGCAGGTGCTGCCGGCGAGGAGCAAGCTGTACTGGGACCAAGTCACCGTCGCACTCGCCGCGCGCAGGCTGGGCGTGGACCTCATCTTCAACCCCAAGTTCTCCATTCCCCTGCTGTCCGGGCGGCCTTGCGTGTTCGTCCAGCAAGGGTCGGATTGGTACGTCAATCCCCAGAATTACGAATGGTGGGACAACCTGTATATGCGGGTGATGCTCCCGCTTTTCAGCCGGAAGGCACGGCGCACGCTTGCCATCTCGCAAGCCACGCTGGACGATCTCGCGAAATACGCCCACATCGACGTGAGTAATTCCGTGGTCACCTACGCGGGTGTGGCCGGCAACATCACGGCGGAGCGCCACCCCCAGGCCCTCGCCCAGTTCCGCGCTAAGCACCGGCTGCCGGAGCGTTTCATTCTTACCGTCTCTCGGGTATATCACAGCGCCCAGCGCAGACTCATCCCGTATCCCGGAGGCAACGACGAAACCTTGCTTCGGGCGTACCGTCGTTATCGCGAGCGGGGCGGAGAGCTGCCGCTGGTGGTCGTCGGCTTCCGTATCGAGGACTATTTACGTGAGCGGGGCTTCTCGGATCGGGAGCTGGCGGATGTCCATTTCCTCGGCCTGGTGCCCAACACCGAGATGCATCTGGCCTACCAGTCAGCCGAATGCTTCGTGCTGGCGACCCTCTGCGAGAGCTTCGGAATCAAGATTCTGGAGGCGCTCGCCACCGGCTGTCCGGCGATCGTCCCATCGACCTGCGCCAGCCCGGAGATCGCGGGCAGCGCGGCGCGTCTGATCGACCCGCACAACGAGGAGGAGATCGCCCAGGCTCTCGCCGAAGTGACCGGCTCGGAGGAACTGCGTCGCACCATGCGGGAGAAAGGCCTGCAGCGGGCTCAGGCGCTGACCTGGCGGGAAACCGCCCGACGGACCCTGGCGGTATTCGATGAGATCATTCCGCGTTGAACATTTCCTCAAAGATCGTGTTAGCCGCCTGCTCCCAGCTCGCTTCCCGCGCCTGGGATAAGCAAAACTCCGAGGCGCGCTCGAGTTTCTCAGGGGATTTGAGCAGGTCGATGATGGTGGCCGCGATTTCGTGGCGATTGGAGGGATCCACCAGCCAGCCGGATCTTCCCTCATCCACGGCCTCGGGAATACCCCCGCTTCGCCCGCCAACCGAGGGCAGGCCACAGGCCGCCGCTTCCAGGAAGACCAGCCCGAAGCCCTCCACATCCGGCAGCTCCTCCCGCGAGAGCAGCACGAACAGATCGGCCAGACTATACAGCTTCACGATCTCAGAAAATGCCAAGCGGCCCAAGAAACTGACCTGGCCTTCCAGTCCCAGTCGGGCAGTCAGTTCCTGCAGTCGGGGGAGGTCGGGACCGACCCCGACAATGAGATATTGGACACCGGGGACAGAACGTGAAATCTCGGGCAGCGACTCCAGCATGCGATCCACCCCTTTGTAGGGATGGAGCCGGGTCACGGTGAGGAGGATTCTTTCTCCGTGTGGCTTGTATTTCGCCCGAAAATCGGAAGTCACAGCCACCCTCTGGAAGCTCTGGCCGTTAACGCCGTTGTTGACGGTGATGACTTTGTTTTCCTGGCCGGGTGCCTGCTCGAGTACGGCCTTCCGCGTGTAGTGGCTGACCGGAAAGATTTTCTTGGCCTGGTCAAACACCTTCCCTTCTAACCTTCGTACCAGCAAGGTCCGCACGCCGTTCTTGATCCCGGTGAAGTTGTCAAAGACCTCCGTCCCATGGGCGGCTACATAATAGGGAATGGGCGCTCCCCTCAGCGCCCACCGGCACGCCGCTCCATCGGGAAACCACATGGGGCAGAAAATCGCGTCAGGAGGTTCACGCGGGATCAATCTTCGCAAAGTGCGCGCGAAAAGCGGAAAGCTGAGCAGACCGCTCTGCGGTGTCCGGATCCGGGTAATCTTGTACGGGAGATTCCGATCAAACTCCTCCATGCCGGGGAGCTTGCGACTGACCACGTGGACCCGCGCCCGTCTGCTGAATTGCACGGCCAGTTCATGGCCATAGTTGGCCACTCCTCCCAGGAGTGGCTTAAAGTCGTAGGCGGGGATGAGGATGGTTCTTTGTTGCATGGAGGGTAGAAGCTACATGGGGTGACCCGCCTCCGCCGATCCTTCACTCACAAGTCGGGACCGAGTCCAGCTGGATCTCCACGGTCTGACCCTGCGCCAGAGCGGAATCCGGTCCGGCCTCTACTGTATCTGACGGCTCGGTATTGATGGAGGCGTGAACCTTCCCGTCCACGCATCGCAGCACCAGCCGGGGACCTTCCTGGTCCAGCAAACCTTCGATGTCCTGGGCCGCGGGCAGCTGCAGCGACGCTGTCGTGACCTCGCCGGTCGCCGACGTATCCTCGAAGACGGTCCACTCCGCCGGTATCAGCTCTTTCCCGCCGGTGGCCTGCCCTGCTCCGATGGACGGTGAAACATCGGTCGGAGGCAGTTTGGCGCCGGAGTCCACGGCTCCATCGGTGCAGGCTAACAGCGCTAACGAGACGAGCAGGTACACAGGGCGGCGCACACATTCCTCCGAATCTGAACGAGAGCATAATACCAAGGGAAACAGCCACGGCTGGCGGCGCCGAGGCTGTCCCTAGACTGGTCAGGATCTACTTGCGGAGCCGCTTTAGTTCCCGGTCGGCAACGCCGTCAGGGTCATCTCGAGATCGTTGAAGTCGGCGTCGTAGCCGTCCTCATAGGTGAGATGCCACTCCGGATACGCGCCCGACACGCGGAGCTGGGGCGGATTAGAGAACAGAGGCGCCACCACCTCGGCGCTGATCTGGGTTCCCGACGCAAACGGGCCCGCGATCGTCAGGGTCTTGCCGAGAAGCTCGTAACAGCCATCGCTGGTCAGCGTCCCGGTAGTTGGGGCAGTGACTCGGAAGATGTTCCCGTGAGCCTGGCAGCTGGTGCTGTTCAATACCACCTTGAAACCGGCCTCCTGCTCCAACTTCAGGGTGCAGGTGACGAACCCGCCGGGGGCGGAGGGGTCCACGCAGCTGAGCGTAGTCACCACCGGCGCCTTGGGATCCACGGTCTTGGTCGTGGTGTTGCTCATCCCACCGGCGTCCGTCACGGTCAGGCTGACCGGGTAGTTGCCTTCGGCGTCATAGGTGTAGACCGGGTTCTGCTCGCTGGATCCCTGAGCGCCAAAGTTCCAGGTCCAGGACTGGATGCCGACGTCGTCGGTGCTGGCGTCGTGGAAGTCGCATCTAAGGGCCGTGCACGTGAAGGAAAAGTTCGCCGCCGGACCGGTGTTCTCCACCGTCGGACCTTGATCCTTGCAGGCCGTGACCAGGCCCGCACCAGCCACTACTACCGCGAGCCAAATCATCGCTCTCATGGTGCGCCTCAGGGGGTTTAGGGTACTCCGCGCTGCGGATCGGCCGCAGACTGCCGTCTGACCCCGCCGGAGACACCCTCCGGCGAGGCAACTGCCATCACTTGACGAGCTGATCTTTGGTTAGGTCGTTGAGGTCCCTTCTAGCCCGCCGGAGGTTGCCCTCCGGCGGGGTACTGCGTCTTACAGCACACTTCTAAAGCTGTGGAGCTTACGGGGCCGATGTCGCCACGACCGATACCACCGCGTCGTTAAAGTCCGGCTCACCTGGGCTGCCCGCGAGGCCACCATCATCGATGTTCAAGGTCCAGTTGGGGAAGGCTCCAACGACCCGCACCCCGGCGTCACCAGCGGGTGGGTCGGTTGGGCCCGGCAACCCCGCTTGGAACCGGATCGTTATCAGAGTCCCAGGCTGGAGCACCAGGGGCGCCCCTGCAGCATCCGGGATGGTAAACTCGTTACCAACAGTTTGGTTGCAGAGATTGAAGAACACCGTCTTCGCCACCGGGGCCGTAGTACTGAGCTTGTTCCCCGAGAACTGGCAGTCATGACTCACCATCACAAACTTCACCGTGACCTTCTGCGTGACGGTAAGGTTGCAATCCACGATTTTGCCCGAGGTCGTGCAGCTCTGGCTCGTCCGGGGGGTGACGGTAAGCGGCTTGGTTACGGGCGTGCTGGCGGCACCTTTGTCGTCGGTGACGGTCAGCGTCACGTTGTACGTGCCGGAAGCCACGAAGGTGTGCGTGGCATCCGGGGTGTCGGCGGTGCCCTGGTCACCGAAGTCCCAGTGCGAGGACTGGATAGTGCCGTCCGCATCCGTGCTGGTGCTGTGGAACCCGCAGGGGGTCCCAGCGGTGCAGGTGACGGGCAGGTCGAAGCTGGCGACCGGCGGGGTGTTTGCGCCGGCGGCCACCGTTACCGAGCTGCTCTTCGTATTGGTGGCGTTGCTCGCGTCGGTGACGGTGAGGGTGACCGGGAAGGTACCAGCCGCCGCATACGTGTGAGCCGGACTCGCATCGCTGCTGGTGCCTCCGTCGCCGAACGTCCACGCGTACGTCAAACCGGTCGCAGGCGTGCTCGTGTTGGTGAACTGACAGGGCGTGTTTACGGTACACGCGCCCACGGTGAAGTTCGCGGTGGGCCCACCGGGCCCAGTGTTGCTGCCACCGCCACCGCAGGACCACGCGGCGGCGAGCATGACAGTTGTTGCAGCCAGCAGGCGGATTGATCGCATAGAGTCTTCCCAGCCTAAGAGTGACGAAGTAGTCCCACTAGAATCGGCGGAGTGGTTGCGCGAGACTGTACGCGACCCGCACGCCGCATGAGCCAGAGCCGTGCCAGTGAAGGGTCGAGTCGGGATCACCCCTGCCCCGCACTGTCCAACAACCGGTGCCACATAGACCTACACCCTGCACCACCCGCGCCTCACAACGCTGCAGCGGACCCACAACTGTGGCGGCCGGCCCATACCAGGCAGGTCAAACTATCGGAGGTGTAGCGGCCACGCTGGCTCCCACATCACATTTGCTCCCGATCGAGCTATTCTGGTTGACTCGACCTGCTTGGCTTGGCTACGTTTACGGGCTGTAACCATGACGGACCTGTCGCTGTCGCGCAGCCAGATGCTGCTGCTGAGCGGGTCGGCCAACCGCCCCCTCGCCACAGAGGTGGCCGCCCACCTGGGGCAGCCCCTCTGCCAGGTCACGCTCCGGCGGTTCGCCGACGGCGAGATCTTCGTCAAGATCGACGAGAACGTTCGCGGCCGGGACGTCTACATCATCCAGCCGACCAACCCGCCGGCGGAGAACATGATGGAGCTCTTGCTCCTCATGGACGCTGCCAAGCGAGCCAGCGCGGCCCGGGTGACATCGGTCATCCCCTACTTCGGGTATGCCCGGCAAGATCGGAAGGATCAGCCGCGGGTGGCCATCAGCGCCAAGCTGATGGCCAACATGGTCTCGATGGCGGGAGCGGACCGGGTGCTGGCCATGGACTTCCACCAGCATCAGCTGCAGGGGTTCTTCGACCTGCCGGTGGACCACCTGTATGCCGCGCCGGTGTTCGTGAACCACTATCGGCAGAAGACGCTGCGCGATCTGGTCATCGTCGCGCCCGACGTTGGCTCGGCCAAGATGGCTCGCGGGTTTGCCAAGCGGCTCAACGCTTCGCTGGCGATCATCGACAAGCGGCGGCCGTCGGCGAACATCGCCGAAGTACTGAATGTGGTGGGTGAAGTCACCGGGAAGGACTGCATCATCCCGGACGACATGATCGATACGGCCGGCACCATGGCCGAGGCGGTCACCGCGTTGAAGCGGCTGGGAGCCGAAGATGTGTACTGCTGCGCCACCCACGCCTTGTTGTCGGGTCCGGCAGTCGACCGGCTCATGGCATCCGGGGTAAAGGAAGTGGCGGTCACCAACACGATTGCCATTCCGCCGGAGCGCCGCTTCGACCGCCTCAAGGTGCTGTCGATCGCGGGACTGCTGGCCAAGGCGATCGGCTACACCCACAGCGATCAGTCGGTCAGTTCCTTGTTTGATTAGACCTTAGACCTTTCGAAGGACAAGACGATGGCCCAACAAGCAAACCTCCAAGCCGCCACCCGCACTAACACCGGCAAGGGCGCGGCCCGCAGCCTTCGACGGCAAGGCAAAGTCCCGGGCGTTATCTACGGGCACAACCGGCAGGCGGAGGCGGTCGCCATCGACACCGCCGCGCTGAACAAGATGCTGGTCGGCGTCAGTGCCGGAACCACCGTGTTCGATGTGGTGGTGGACGGCCGGCCGGCGGTCAAGGCCCTGATCCGCGAGATCCAGCGGGATTCGGTCAAGCCCGCCGAGATCCTCCATCTCGATCTCTACGAAGTGCGGGCCGACGAGAAGGTCACCCTGTCGGTACCGATCCATCTGGTCGGCATCCCGGACGGCGTGCGCAACTTCGGTGGCGTGCTCGACCACGTCTTGCGCGAGCTGGAGATCGAGGTGCTTCCGGTGGACATCCCCGAGCACGTCGAGCTCGACGTGACCGCGCTGACCATCGGCCATTCCCTCTTCGTGCGCGATCTCAGGGTCGAGAAAGCCGAGATCCTCAACGATCCCGACACGCCGGTGTGCACTGTGGTCGCGCCCCGCGCCGAGGAGGCTCCCGCCCCGGTTGAGGAGGTCGCGGTTCCGACTGAGCCGGAGCTGATCCGGAAGCCGAAGGCTGAGGCGGAGGGCGAGGGCGAAGTCGAGCCGAAAGCCTGAGCCCGCACACGATCGTGGGGCTGGGGAATCCCGGCCCGGAGTACGAGGACACCCGTCACAATGCAGGGTTTCGCCTCGCCGATCGACTGGCGGCACGGTGGCAGTTAGGACAGTTCCGCCGGGGCGAGCGTGCCCGGGAGGCTCGGGGAACCTGGCAGGATGTGCCGGTCAGGATCCTCAAGCCGCAGACCTATATGAATCGGAGTGGGGCCGCCGTTGCCCCGCTCCGAGCCCTTCCTGACTTCGATCCCAGCCAGCACCTCCTGATTCTGGTCGACGACGTGGCTCTGCCGGTCGGCCGGTTCCGACTGCGCGGTGCCGGGTCGGCGGGGGGTCACAACGGTCTCAAGAGCATCGAGGGGGTTCTCCAGCGGCAGGACTACGCTCGGCTTCGGATCGGCGTGGGCCCCGCCCCGCCGGGCTTGGATAATCTCGCTGACTTTGTGCTCGATGTGTTCAGCGCGGAGGAGCGGGGAATGCTCACCGAACTCCTCGACCCAATGAGTGAGGCGGTGGAGTCCTGGCTCGAGAACGGCATCGAGAAAGCGATGAATCAGTTCAATCGTTAACCAAGCAACAGCGAACACGAAAGCACGGAAGAAAACGAAAGTTCTATGCTCCGGCTAGGAATTGTGGGACTGCCCAACGTAGGTAAATCCACCCTCTTTAACGCCCTTACGTCGGCGAAGGCGCTGGTGGCGAACTATCCGTTCGCGACCATCGAGCCCAACACCGGGATCGTACAGGTCCCCGATCCCCGCCTGGACGCCCTGGCCAAGATCGTGAAGCCCGCGCGCACGGTTCCCGCGGCCGTTGAGTTCTTGGACATAGCCGGCCTGGTCAAAGGCGCCAGTGAGGGTGAAGGGTTGGGGAACCAGTTTCTGGCCAACATTCGCGAGGTGGACGCCATTCTCCACGTGGTGCGCTGCTTCGAAGATCCCGATGTCCAGCACGTGATGAGCACGGTGGATCCGGCGCGAGATCGGGAGATCATCAACATCGAGCTCGGGCTGGCCGACCTCGCGAGCGTGGAGAAGCGGCTCGACAAGACCGCTCGCACGGCCAAGTCCGGCGACCCCCAGGCCAAGCTGGAACAGCGGCTGCTCGAATCCGTTCAGCGAACTCTCGCCGACGGCAAGCCGGCCAGAGCAGTGGTTCCCACCGAGGAGGAAGCGGCCACCTATCGGTCGTTCAACCTGCTCACCGCCAAGCCGGTGCTCTACGCTGCCAATGTCGCCGAGTCGGAGATCGGATCGGGAAACGCCTTCGTGGATGCGCTCCGCGACGCCCTCGCCAGGGATCAGGAGACAGCGGAGGTAGTCACCTTCTCGGCCAAGGTCGAGGCGGAGTTAGCCGAGCTCGCGCCCGAGGATCGCAGTGATTTCCTGGAGTCGTTGGGTTTGACCGAGTCCGGGTTGGACCGGCTGGCGCACGCGGCCTATCACCTCCTTGGCCTGCAGAGCTACTTCACGGCGGGGGAAAAAGAGGTGCGCGCCTGGACCGTCCACCGTGGTGACAGGGCGCCGGTCGCCGCAGGAGTCATTCACTCCGATTTCGAGAAGGGGTTCATCCGGGCCGAGACGGTGGCGTACCAGGACTTCGTCCGGGTGGGCGGGTGGAAGCCGGCCCGGGAGCAGGGTCTCGCGCGAGCCGAGGGCAAGGAATACGTGGTCCAGGACGGCGATGTCATGCTCTTCCGGTTCAATCCCTAGCGCTTGTCCTGCTGCCCGGCTTCCCCGCTGCCCCGCCGCCCCGCTATCTTTCCCGCCCACATATCCCCTCCCCGGTGCCCACACCAGGCCCGGGGCTCCCGAGCCGGCTGAGCTTGCCGGCCCAGTCCAAAGGAAGGTGTCATGACCCGTCAGTACGAGGTGGTCTATATCTTCGACAGCGCGCTCGAAGAGGCCGCCATCAACGAGCGCCTTGCGCGCTTCCATGCTCTCATCCAACAAGCAGGTGCCGAAGCACCTCAGGTCAATCACTGGGGCAAGCGCACCCTTGCCTATCCCGTGAAGAAGCGGGAGACCGGGTACTACGTCGTGGCCAAGTTCGATGCGGACGCCACCGCCCTTCCCGAGTTCGAGCGGGCCATCAAGCTCGACGAGGGCGTGCTCCGTTTTCTGGTCGTGGTGAGCGAGGGCGCTCAGCCGGTGCCCGTGAGTGCAGGCAAGAGTGACGAGGAGGACGACGAATGAGGCGGCCCCAGAAGACCTGCGCCATCTGTGAATCCGGCGTGCGGGTCGTCGATTTCAAGGACGAGCGTACGCTGTCCCGGTTCTTGACCGAGCGGGGCAAGATCCTGCCCAGCCGGCTGTCAGGCACCTGCGCCCGACATCAGCGTCAGCTCAGCACCGCCATCAAGCGGGCTCGCCAGCTCGCCCTGCTGCCGTACATCAAGGGATTCGGGAGCTGAAGACAGCCGGGCAGCAGTCTTCGGCCGGCTGGGGGCCCACGCTCGTTCTGGTGGGCTACCTTCTGCTCGCCCCGCCGGTCCTGTTCTTCGGCCCTTTAGCCGGTCTGCTGCTCCTCAGTCGCCCCGGGACGCTCCGCGAGTGGCTCTGGCTCCTCGGCGCCGCGGTCTGGACTGCCATCTGGCTGAATCAGGCCGGCGGGCTGGCCGCGCAGTTTGCCCGCGCCGCTGCCGTCCTCCTGACCGGGACTTTCCTCGCCTTGACCGTCTGGCGACCATCGGACCGGTTCTCCCGGGCCCTCGCCGCCACCGCCCTGGCCGGGGTGGCCTTGACCGTCTGGATGTCGCATCTCGGGGTCGATTGGTCCGAGATTCGGCACGCTGTTGAGCATGATCTCTGGGCCTATAATCGGGAGCTGATGATGCGCCTCGGGGACGCAGCGCCCGCCTCCGGGGCACAAGACCTGCTCGACGAGATGTCGGCGACGGTCCGCACCATCGGAGCGCTCTATCCGGCGCTGCTCACCATCGCCAGCGTGGCTGGCCTTCGGCTCGCGTGGAGTTGGCATCATCGAATCGCTCGCCGCCCGCTCGGCGCTCCACCCCCCGCCTTTTCGGCCTTTGCCTTCAGCGACCAGCTGGTGTGGGGGTGGGTCGTGGGCCTGCTGCTCTGCGTCTTGCCGTTGCCCGAAGTCTGGCGGGCGATCGGGATAAATATCCTGATGGCCGGTGCGATTCTGTACGCTGTCAGAGGACTGGCCGTCTTCTCCGCCGGCTCGAAGCGGGTTCCGGGCGCGGTGATCGCGACACTCAGCGTGATCGCCATGTTCCTGTTTCCGTTCGTCGTGGGCGGGCTGACGCTGCTCGGCCTGGCGGACACCTGGCTAGATTTCCGACGTCGGATCGCCGCGTCGGCCACATGAGGGGACACCTATGATCGAAGTGATACTTAGAGAGGACATCAAGACCCTGGGCCGGGCCGGCGAGATGGTTCGGGTCAAGCCGGGTTACGCCCGCAACTATCTGCTTCCCCAGGGCCTGGCCTACGAGGCCACCGAGGGCAACAGAAAGCGGATCGCGGCGGAGACGAGAGTCCGAGCGGTCCGCGACCAGGCCGAGCGCACCGAGGCCGAGCGGTTCGCGGCGACCCTGCGCGAGGTGACCCTTACTCTCGCGGGAAAAGCTGGAGAGGAAGGAAAGCTCTTCGGCTCCATCACCTCGCAAGACATTGCGGATGCACTTGCCCGCCAGGGCTACACCGTGGACCGGCGCAGGATCGAGCTGGAGCACCCGATCAAGACCACCGGGGCCCACAGCGTCGCGGTACGCCTGCACCCCGAGGTCAATGCTGAGCTTCGCGTCTCCGTCGTCGCTGAGTAACCCGCCCGCGATGGCAGTCGGGATTACCTACCTCGATGGGCCCCGACTCGCTCGTTCCGTCCTGGCCGCCGCGGATTGGGTTGCAGCCGGTCGGGAGGAGATCAACCGGATCAACGTGTTTCCCGTCCCCGACGGGGATACCGGAACCAATTTCAGCCTGACCCTTCGCGCCATCGCCGACGCTCTCCGCAGCCTCGGCGACGCGTCGCTTCCGGAGACCGCGCGCATCATGGCGCGGGCCGCTGTGCTCGGCGCCCGGGGAAACTCCGGGATGATACTCGCCCACTTTCTGCTCGGCTTCACTGATGGGCTGGGCGATCGCTCTATCGCCACGGCACCCGATGTCGCCCGAGCCATCCGGACCGGAGCAGACCGGCTGTACGAATCTCTGGATGACCCCCGCGAGGGCACCATTCTCACCGTGGCGCGCGACGCCGCGGTGGCGGCTGAGCCGATAGCTGGCACATCCCGGGACATTGGGGCGTTCATGAAGCGTCTGCTCCTGGAGGGCGAGGCGGCCTTGGCTCGCACCCCCGAGCTGATGGCCGTCCTGAAGGAGGCGGGAGTCGTCGATGCCGGCGGCAAGGGCTTCGTCCGAATGCTCGAGGGTGTGGTCCGCTACATCCAAGGCGATCCGATCGCGGCCACCGAGGGGCTCAGCGAGCTGGAATCGGGTGGGCTCATGCCTGCGGCGATGATGGACGTGGCCGTCGAACGCGACTTCCAGTACTGCACCGAAGTCCTGGTCAGGGGCGATCGGCTCCCTCCCGGTAACGAAGTTCGTACCGCAATGCACGCCTTCGGCGGCTCCACCGTGGTGGCAGTGACCGGTGACATCCTCAAGATCCATGTGCACACCGATACCCCGGAGGCCGTCTTTACCTATGCGGCCCGGTGGGGGCGGGTCGATACCACCAAGGCGCAGGATATGCGGGCCCAGCATCGGCAGCTGGCCCACGCGGAGCGGCGTCCGGTTGCGGTGGTCACTGACAGCTCCTCCGATCTGCCCGATGAGGTCCTCGATCGGCACCACATCGCGCTGGTCCCGCTGCAAGTGGTGTTCGGTGAGGCCACCTTCCGGGACCGGGTGGAGCTGAAACCGGAGGAGTTCTACCGCCGGTTGCGAACCTCCGGTGAGCTGCCCACGACTTCCCAGCCGGCTCCCGCCGACTTCATCCAAGTCTTTCGTGATGCAGGGCAAGAAGCCGAAGAGGTAGTCGCGGTACTGTTGGGATCCACGCTTTCGGGCACCTTCAACGCCGCCCAGGCCGCCATCCGGGCCGGTGGGGTTCAAGGGGTCCATCTGGTGGATAGTCGCTCGGCATCGCTCGGAGTGGGGCTCCTCGCTCTCAGGGGTGCCGAGCTGGGGGAATCTGGATGGTCCGGAACGCGGATCGTTGCCGAGCTCAATCGGGTGCGGAGTCAGGCCGGAATGTTGCTGACGGTGGACCAGTATGACAACCTGCTCCGGTCGGGGCGAGTCTCGCGGGGCAAGGCCTGGCTTGCCGGCATGCTCGACGTCAAGCCGATCCTCTCGTTGGACGCGGAGGGAAAGGTTGTGCCGCTCGAGCGCGTCCGGGGACGGGACCGGGTGGAGGCCCGAGTGCTGGCGCTATTGGATGAGCGCCTCTCGCCCCGTCCGCGGGTGGTGCGGTTCGGCATCGCGCACGCGGATGCACCTGAGGTGGCCCAGCGAATCCGGGCGGCGTTGGTTGAGAAATACCGGCCCAAGGATTGCTTCGTCGCTCTTGCCACCGGCGTGCTAGGCACTCACGTCGGGCCTGGCGCGTGGGGCATCTTTTATCAGGTCGAGGACGGGGACGGCCCGGGATGATTCAAGATGCACCGGGCCGCAGGGGGATCGCCCAGCCGCCTGAGGCCCTTCGTCTGGCTCTCGACGCCATCCAGGATCTCAAGGGCAACCAGCTCGTGGTCCTCGATCTTCGCGGATTGAACGATGCCACCGACTATTTCGTCATCGCCTCCGGCACCTCGGACGCCCACGTTCGGGGCATCGCCGAGTCGGTCATGGAGAAGCTGGACCGGCGCGGGCATCACACCCACCACGTCGAGGGCCTGACCGGCGGGCGGTGGGTGTTGCTCGACTTCGTCGATTTCGTGATCCACCTGTTTCACCCGGAGACCCGCTCGTTTTACCAGCTGGAGCGGCTTTGGGACGACGCACCCGAGTTGTTGATCAGCTCTTCCTAGATCGAGGTCGTTATGCTGCGACGCGCGGTTCCGGCACTTTTCCTCCTTCTGCTCGCGCCTGGACTCCTGCGAGCCCAGTACTTTGGGCGCAACAAGGTCCAGTACAGCACGTTTGATTTCAAGGTCATTCAGACCGAGCACTTCGACGTCTACTACTACGAGCGCGAGCGGGTCGCGGCCATGGACGCGGCTCGGATGGCCGAACGCAGCTATGCCCGGCTTTCCAAGGTGCTGAACCACGACTTCCGGGAACGGAAGCCCATCATTCTCTACGCGTCCCACTCCGACTTCCAGCAGACCAACGCCCTGGGTGAGGCCCCCAGTGAGGGCACCGGCGGCGTCACCGATTTCCAGCGGAACCGCGCGGTCCTGCCGTTTACCGGCTCGTACGCCGAGCTGGAGCATGTGCTGCAGCACGAAATGGTGCACCAGTTCCAGTACGACACCTGGTCTCGGGGACGCGCGGGGGGCGGGTTGGCCACCATCATCGCCATCAATCCGCCGCTCTGGTTCGCCGAGGGTATGGCCGAGTATCTCTCGCTCGGCCCGATCAACCCGGAGACCGCGATGTGGCTGCGGGATGCCTCGCTGGAGGGAAGCCTTCCCACCATCGAGCAGATGACGCTGGATCCTTACAAGTATTTCCCCTACCGATTCGGCCACGCCCTGTGGTCCTATATCGGAGAGCGCTGGGGCGACGAGGCCGTGGGCGCGATCCTCAAGGCCACACTGGCGGGCGGCGTAGAGGGCGCCTTCCGTCGGACCATCGGCCTCTCTCTGGAGCAGCTCTCCAACCAGTGGCGCGACGCGGTACAGAAGAAGTATCTGCCCGAGATCGGCGCCCGGGCCAAGGCCCGCGCGGTAGCCGACGAGCTGCTGACCGAGAAGCGCTCGGAGGGGACGCTCCACCTGGCCCCCGCCCTCTCACCCGATGGCTCCTGGGTGGCCTACTTCAGTGAGAAGGACTTCTACTTCGTCGACATGTACCTGGCGAACGGGACCACCGGGAAAGTCAAACGCCGGATCCTCAAGTCGGGCGTGAGCAGTAACTACGAGACCTACCGGTTCATCAACTCCCAGGCCAACTGGTCTCCCGACGGCAAGTATCTCGCGTTCGCCGCCAAGCGGGGCGGACGGGACGACATCGTCATCGTGGACGTCGAGCGCAACAAGGAAGTGAAACGGATCGAGGTCAAGCTGAGCGGCATCACGACGCCGGCGTGGAGCCCGGATGGGCAGCAGCTCGTGTTCACTGGATATGACGGCGGACTCAGTGATCTGTTCGTCGTCAAGCGCGATGGAAAGGGGCTGCGGAGGCTAACCCAGGACAAGTACGCCGACTTGCACCCGGTGTGGTCACCCGATGGCCGAACCATCGCTTTTGCGACTGATCGGGGCCGCGAAACCGATTTCAAGACCCTTGCTATCGGCAACTTTCGTATCGCTCTGTACGATCTCGATACCGGTTCGATCCAGGTCCTGGATCACATGGAGCAGGGCAAGAACGTGAGCCCGCAATGGGCACCAGACGGCAAATCGATTGCGTTCGTCTCCGACCGCAACGGAGTGAGCAACATCTTTCTCTACGATCTGGGAGAGAAGGCGATCTACCAGCTGACCGACTTTTACACCGGGAGCCAGGGCATCACTCCGCTCTCCCCGGTGTTGTCCTGGGCGCCGAAAGCAGACCGTCTGGCATTCGTGTACTTCGAGAAGGGCAAGTATGACGTCTATACGCTATCCAACCCCCGGGCCCTGAAGCGCCAGCCATATCAGCACACCGCGCCGGACAGCAGCGGCCTGCTCGCCAGCACCGCCGCCACTCCGGTGGACACCACCCGCTCCCTCCAGGTGCCTGAGGACGTACGCCCACAGGTGGGCGAAGGCGGATCGATTTATCGGAGTCCCCAGGGGTTCCGATCCTCCAGCGAGGTGAACCGCACCGGAGATACGGCGATGGTCGCACCGCCGGTCTCGATCGCCGCCCTGCTCGACTCGGCCACCTTCAGCCTGCCCGACACCAGCGAGTTCACGGTCAAGAAGTACCGGGTGCACTTTACCCCGGATTACGTCGCCCGGCCCTCCATCGGGTACGCCCGTGACAACTTCGGCCGGGGATTCTTCGGCGGCACCGCCGTGTCGCTCAGTGACATCCTGGGCAACCACCAGCTGGTGTTTGCCGGCTACGTGAACGGCCGCATCAGTGAGGCCCAGGTGCTGGCCGCGTACGCCAACTTGAGCCACCGGATCAACTGGGTCGGGGGAATCTCCCAGGAGCCCTACTACTTCTACGAGCCCAGTGAGATCCGGGTGGGAGAGCCCACCCCCGCGGAGAACACCTTCGTCACCAATGTCCGGCGGCTGGTGGTGCGCTCCGTGTTCGGGCAGGCGTACTATCCGATCAACCGGTTCCAGCGGATCGAGGGCAGCCTGCGGTTTGCCAATGTTGACGACGCAATCCTCAGCATCCTGGAGCCGTACAATCCCCAATTCGGCTTTGCCACCGAGGACCCCAGCCTGGAGACCACTAGCCGCCCGGGCGTCAACTACCTACAGCCCTCGACGGCGCTGGTGTTCGACAACTCGCTGTTCGGCTATACCGGACCCTTCTATGGCCGGCGGTGGCGGCTGGAGTACGCTCAGACCCTGGGCGACTGGAAGTTCTCGCAGGTCACGGCGGACTATCGTCGGTACGATCCCATCGTCGGTCCCCTGGTCTTCTCCACCCGGCTGCTGTACTTCGGCCGAATCGGCCGTGACGCCGAGCGGTTCCGCATCTTCGGGGGAAGCACCGATCTCATTCGGGGGAATACCTCCGGCTCCTACCGGCGGCACGAGTGCCTCAACGCCGACGACGCCAATACCCAGACCGGGTGCGCCGCGCTGGACCGGCTGGTCGGCACTCAGCTGGGAGTAGCCAGCGCGGAAATCCGCTTCCCCATTCTCACGCCGGCATTCGGATTCCTTCCTCAGGGCTTCCCGCCCATCGAAGGGGCCATCTTCTACGACATTGGACTCACCTGGGATGAGACCAGCACGCTCAAGTGGAGCCGGTCCGCGGGCGATGATCCGATCCGGGTGCGCACGCCACTTCAGACCTTCGGCGTCTCGGTTCGGACGAATCTGTTTGGGTTTGCCATCGCTCGGCTGGACTACTCGATCCCGCAGGAGCGCCGGGGCGTGAAGGGGCTATGGACGTTCAGTCTCGGGCCGACGTTCTGATGGGGCGGAGAGGGCGGAGAGGGCAGGAAGCACCGCCCTCTCCGCCCTCCCCCTTCCCCTACCCTCCTGTCTATCTTGCAGCCGTGACCCTCCGAACCATCCTGTCCGGAGCCGCTACTCTGCTGCTGGCTTCGGCTTGCGGCGGCTCCCCCGATTTGGCCACTGGCAGCCTCCCGGCCACGTCCCGCAGCATGCCCAGCGTCACCGTCCTCCGCGTTCCTAAGGAGGGTGGCCTGGCCAGACTGTATCGAGTGCCCGCTCTGGATTCGGCGGCCTGGAAGTTGGCCGAGAGACTCCCACCCATCGACCGGCCCATCGGGGCGGACGCGGAACAGGGTCTCGTCTTCGCGCTGGATCGCAAGAACAACGTGGTTGCCGTGGACCTCGACACCCGGCGGGTGCGAACCTTCCTCGAGAACATCCGCTACGCGACGCTCGGCCCCGATGGCGCGCTGTACGCCGTGGACACCGGAAGCGCCGTCACCCAGCTGGTACGCCGCACACCCGTCCGCTTCCGCTCCAAATTGCAGGGCAAGCCGGCCGAGCTGTACGGCACCACGGATGGGGCCTTGATCGCCCACCTGACTGGGAACCAACCCGCACTGGAATATTTGGGCTCGGATCAGGCCCCGACTTTGAGATCCGTTCCCGAGGGTCAGCTGGCCGCCACCTTTCTGGGAGACCTGGTGGCGGTGGCAGCCGACACGGCGGTGGTGTTGTACCCGCCGGAGAGCAAGTCCGAGCACCGCTCGATTCCCATTGCCGGTGATGCGCGGGCCGTTCTCTTCTCGCCCTCGGGCCATCGGCTGTACGTGGCGCGCGCGGCGGCACCATTGCTCGTCCTCGACCGGTTCGAGGGCACCCAGCTACGCGAGATCGAGCTCCCCGGACCGGCCCGCTCGCTTCGCGGAGATCTCTACGGCAACTGGCTGCTGGTGCGTCCGGAAACGGGCGACTCGGTCTGGGTTATCGATGTGGGGAGCGGGCGGTATCTCGGCGCCACCGCCGCGCGCTGGGGCGAGGACCTTCCCGCGGTCGCCCCACCCCATACGCTGCTGGTTCGTCGCGGAACCGATCTGGTAGCGTTGGACCTGGCATCCAGTGGCTTCACCCAGACGGGCCGGGTAGAGGGCGGCGCCGCCGACTACTGGCTGCCGCTGGCCTGGCACCCAGCGAACGAGACTGAGATCCCCATCGAGTCTGATTCAACGGCAACCACCTCTGCCGACACCGGCCCGGGCCGGCCCAATGTCTACCTTCAGGTGAGCAGTTCGCAAAACCCAACCTGGGCCAGCGAGCTGTCGGAGAAGTTGCGAGCGGCCGGTCTTCCCGCTTCCGTGCTGACTCCCAAGCGCTCCGAAGACGGCTACCGCGTCGTATTAGGACCGTACGCCACCCGGGAACAGGCGGAGCAGACCAGTCGCACGCTGGGGATGCCTTCGTTTATCGTCACAGCTCAGGACCAGTCGGCTCAATAGCGTCCACCCTTCGTGGGGGGTAGATCGCATGAAGCTCACCAAGCTGGAACTCTCCGGCTTCAAATCCTTTGCGGATACCGTGACCCTCACCTTCGAGGAGGGAGTCACGGCGATCGTGGGACCCAACGGGTGCGGCAAGTCCAACGTCTCCGACTCGGTCCGCTGGGTGCTGGGCGAGCAGAGCGCCCGGCTGCTTCGGGGCGGCAAAATGGAGGACGTGATCTTCCAGGGATCTGCCGCGCGCCGTCCGGTCAACATCACCGAAGTCTCCCTCTTCCTCGACAACAGCGACGGGGACCTGCCCATCGCGTATCGAGAGGTGGTGGTCACCCGGCGGCTCTCCCGCTCCGGCCAGAGCGATTATCTGCTGAACGGCTCCCCGGTGCGGTTGCGGGATATCCAGGATCTCTTGCGGGGCACCGGGCTGGGCAGCGACGCGGGTGTGGTGATCGAGGCCAAGATGATCGATCTGCTCCTCTCCGATCGGGCCGAGGAACGGCGATCGTTGTTCGAAGAGGCGGCGGGCATCGGACTGTATCGCGACCGGAAGCACAGCACCGAGCGCAGGCTGGAGGAAACGGCGGTGGACCTCCAGCGAGTGGAGGATCTGATCGCCGAGGTTCAGTCGCAGATCCGCAGCCTTGCCCGGCAGCGGGGTAAGGCCGAGCGCCACGCCAGGCTTTCCGAAGAAAAGTTTTCCGTGCAGCTGACCCTGGCTCGTCGCCAACTGGACCGGCTGGCCGAAGAAGCGGCCGGCATGGAGGCGCGCTACGCCGAATTGTCCGAGCTGTTACCGGCCGCGCGCGAGCGGCTGGTCACCAGCGACGGGGCGCGCGACTCATCCGCCAGGGCCCGGGCCGCAGCCGAAGCGCAGCGGACCGAGATCACCCGGCGGCTTGCCGCCGTCCAGGTGGAGATGGGCAAGCTGGAGGGCGACCTGGCGCTGGCAGCCGAGCGACTCTCCAACGCCTCGGCACGCCGGCTCCGGGCCACCGAAGAGCGCGCGCAGATGGAACAGCGCGCCGGCCAGGCCGCGATCGAGCAGGCCGCGGCGAGCGAAGATCACAATGCGGCGGCTGCCGAGCACGCCCGCATCGGTCGCGAGCTGACCGGACGGGCGGAGGCCGAGGAGGCCGTGCGCCGCCGGCTGGGAGAACAGCGCGCCGGGGTCCGCCAGCGGGAGCAGGAGCTGCAGGAGCACGCGCAGACTTTGAAATCGCTGGAAGGGGAGCGGCTGGCGCTCGAAGGAGAGCTGGCTTCGCTTCGCGAGCGCGCTGCTCAGGCGGAGGCCCATCGCGCCAGTCTCCATGTCGAGCTGGCCGCCACTGAGCGGCGCAGCGACAGCGCGTTGGAGCGAGCCAGCTTCTTGAGTCAGGAGGCCAAACGCACCACGGCCGCCGCGGAGCATGCGCGCCACGGCGTGGCCGAGGCCCGCGAGCGCGAGGCCATGAATCGGGCCGACCGCCGCCAGGCCGAAGAGTCGCTGGCGCAGATGACCGCCCGGCGGCAGGCGCTGGAGGAGCTGGAACGCGATCGCGTTGGACTGGCTCCAGCCGCTGCCGCCCTGCTGGGAGTCCGGGAGCGTTTCGACGGCGGAGTCCTTGGCCCACTCAGCGACTATGTCAGCACCGGCCGCGAGAACGCCGAGCTCGCGGAGCGGCTGTTGGGAGAGTGGATGCACGCCGTGCTGGTCCGCGACGATGCCACCGTCCGCGCGGTACAGGCGTGGCACGCCGAACACCAGCCAGGGGCCCTGGTGCTACTGCCCCTGGAGCCGGGACCGGCAAGCACTCCGTCCGATCAGAAGTTCGATGATCGGTTGCAAGCGCAGGGACCCGCAGCCGGGTGGGTCCGCGCCGCCCTTGCCGGCTCGGAGATTCTCGACGACACCGGCCGGGTCCTCCGCCGCGCGAGTGGAGCCATCTTCCTCTCGGGAGTCGGCGCCCCATTCGGTCCCATCCGGCGCCGCGCCGAGTTGGCGACCCTCAGCCAGGAAGTGGACCAGAGCGAGGCGTCGCTGGCTACGGCTGAAACGGCGCTGCGAGCCACAGTGGACCGGCTGGTGCAGCTGGAGCAGGAGCTTGCCGAGGTTACCGTTGCAGCCGAACGGGCTCGCGACGCCGAGCGCCAGGGATTGGCGGCCCGCGAGGATGCGGTGCGGATGGTCGGCAATCTCACCCGCGAAGCCGCCGAATCAGAGATCCAGCTGGGGCGGGTCACTGAGCGGTTGAAAGCCGCTGAGAAGCGCATGACTGAGATCGACGCGGCTCTCACGGCGGCCGAGCTGACCCGGGGGCGAGTGGAAGATCAGCTGGGTGCGTCCCGCACTCTGCTCGCAGAGCTGGAGGCCGAGCAGGAGACCGTGCGCGAGCGGCGAGCCCAGTGGCAAGTCCAGGAGGCTCATCTGGCGGGGACGCTCCGCGCCGCGAGCGAACGACTGGAACGGGCCGGCCGGACTCGGGCCGAGGGAGAGGAGGCCGCTCGCATGCTGTCGGCCGAGTTGGGTCAACTTGAGGCGGATACCCACAGCGTTACCGCGCAGCAAGCCGAGTGGCTGGAATCACGGTCCGAGCTTCAGGCCTCGCTCCAGGAGCTGGAGGCGGCCAGCGCCGACGCGGAGACGGGGCTCGCTCGAGCCGAGGCCGCTCTGGCGGAAGCGGAACGGGAAGTGGCTGCGGCCCGCTCTCAGCTGGAGTCGGCCACGGACGAGAGTCATGCCCTCCAGGTGCGCCTGACCGAGGCCGCGGGCAGCCGCCGCAGTATTCTCGAGCGAGTAGAGGCGGAGTGGCACCGCCCCCTGGATGAGCTGCTGGACGCGGCGGTCATGCTCGATCTCGACCTGGAGACGCTGGAATCGGAGGCGGCCCGAATCCACGCCGCGCTCGAGGCCATCGGCCCGGTCAATCCGCTGGCGGTGGAGGAGCATGCGGAGGAGACCAAGCGGCTCGACTTTCTCACCTCTCAGCGCGACGATCTGGTAAGCGCCCGCCAATCATTGATTCAGGCGATACGGGAGATCGACGGAACCGCCCGCACCATGTTCGTGGAAACCTTCACCGCTGTCCAGGCCAACTTCTCGAAGGTCTTTCACACCCTCTTCGGCGGTGGGGAGTGCGAGCTCCGGCTGGCCAGCCCCGACGACCCGCTGGAGAGCGAGATCGACATCCACGCCGCGCCCCGCGGCAAACGTACCCAGCGCATTCACCTGCTCTCCTCCGGCGAGCGCACGCTGGTGGCGGTCTCACTCCTATTCAGCATCTATCTCACCAAGCCCAGCCCCTTCTGCCTCATGGACGAAGTCGATGCTCCGTTGGACGACGCCAACGTGGGCCGCTTCACCCGCCTCCTCGAGGAGTTCAAGAACGACACGCAATTCCTGGTCATCACCCACAACCCTCGGACCATGCAGGCCGCCGACGCGGTGTACGGCGTGACAATGCAGGAGCCCGGGGTGTCGACGATCGTGGGGGTGAGGCTGGGGGAGAAGGAGCACGTGTAAGGGGCTGAGGGTTGGCCCAGGGCTTGCTACAGGTCGTTTAGGCCCACAAACTCCTCATCCCGAGTGAAACGAGGGATCTAGCCGGCGGGTATCGGTGGCCCGCGGAATAGATCCCTCGCTGCGCTCGGGATGAGGAGCCAGTCGCCGGTAGAGGAGCCAGTCGCCGGTAATAGATCCAGGAGCCTAGATGCTCATCGTCATGCGCCACGGCGCACCCGAAGAGGACATCCGACGCGTTGCCGCCACCATTGAAGAGATGGGGTACCAGGCGCGCCCGATGCCGGGAAAGCAGCGCACCACGGTCGGCCTGGTCGGCAACGACGGCCGGGTCGATGCCTCGCGCCTGGCGGCCCTCCCCAGCGTCCAAGAGATCATCCACGTCACCAAGCCGTACAAGCAGGTGTCGCGGGAGTGGAAGGCTGAGTCGACCATCGTTCGCCTTCCCGGTGGCCTCACCGTGGGCGGTGACGAGGTCGTGGTGATGGCAGGGCCCTGCTCGGTGGAGAGTGAAGCTCAAATCCTCGAAGCCGCGCGCGCAGTGCGAGAGGCGGGAGCCACCGTCCTTCGAGCCGGCGCCTTCAAGCCGAGAAGCTCGCCTTACTCCTTTCAGGGACTCGGCCGCGCCGGACTGAAACTGCTGGCCCGCGCGAGAGAAGAGACCGGCCTCCTGATCGTGACCGAGGCAATGGATGGCGAAGGGATGGACTTTGTGGCCGAGGTCGCTGACATCATCCAGATCGGCGCCCGAAACATGCAGAACTACTCGCTGCTGAAGCGGGCGGGGCGGGCCGGGAAGCCGGTCCTGCTCAAGCGGGGCCTGTCTGCCACCATTCAGGAGCTGCTGCTGTCAGCTGAATACATTCTCGCCGAAGGCAACCCCAACGTGATCCTGTGCGAACGGGGGGTCCGCGGCTTCGATCCTGCCACTCGGAACCTGCTCGACTTGAGCGCTGTCCCCGTGGTTCACGGGCTTTCCCACCTGCCGATCATCGCCGACCCGAGCCACGGCACCGGGCACCGCGACATGGTGATCCCGATGGCCCGGGCCGGGGTTGCGGCCGGGGCGGACGGCCTGCTGGTGGAAGTGCACCCGACTCCGGATCGGGCGCTATCTGATGGCGCGCAAAGCCTTTATCCAGATCAATTCGACCGGCTTATGAAGGAGATCCGCCTCATTGCGGAGGCAATCGGCCGCCGCATCGCCGAACCGGCAGGCATCCGCGCGTGAGTCGTCTCGTCCTGCTTCTTCTCGCCCTCAGCTTTGCCCCACCGGCCCCGGCCCAGGATGCCGGGGCGATCATCGGACGTGCGGCGCGAGTCTATCGTTCCCTCGGGAGTCTGCGGGCCGACTTTGACCAGGTGATCGACAATCCGATGATCGACAGCGCGGAGAGCAAAGGCACCCTGGCCCAGGCAGGCCCGGCCAAGTTCGCCATGCGCTTCAGCGATCCCCCCGGGGAAGCGATCGTGATCGATGGGCAGCACGTGTGGGTCTACACCCCGAGCACGGTTCCGGGGCAGGTCATCCGATTGGCGGTGCCGAGCGGGGGTCCCGCGTACGGTTACAATCTGCTCGCCTGGCTACTCGACCGGCCGGCCGAGCGGTACCGGGCCTCCTACCTGCGCAGCGAGCGGATCGAGGGCAGAACCGCGGATGTGGTGCAGCTGGTGCCGGCGGTTCCCGACCTCCCCTTCACCAAGGCAATCGTGTGGCTCGACCGGGAGGATGCCCTGCCCCGCCGGCTGGAGATTCAGGAGCAGTCAGGGGCAACTCGGCGGCTCGATCTCAAGCGCGTCCGGGTCAACGAGTCACTGCCCGGACGCACCTTTACCTTCAAGGTGCCGGGCGGGGTCCGCGTCGTAGACCAGTAACTCATTCCCCATTCAGAATCGCGTCCACCCGAGCCGCCGCCTCCCCACTCAATCCGGCTTCGCGGGCCAGCGCCACAGCCGCCCTGCCGACGGTCTTGTAGAGCTTGCGATCGTCGCTGCTGAGAGCATCGAGATGGGCCTGCAGCGTCTGAACGTCACCCCGCCGCACGGCGCCGGTGAGCGAGGCGGCCGGTCCCAGTGAGGTGAGGTTGGCCACGGCCCCACCCAGCAGGGGAAGGTAGATTCGAGAAGCAATTTCCTCGGCAACTCCCGCCGAACGGGCCAGTCGTTCCGCCACACCCACCAACGCCACCGTATAGTTGGCCACGAATGCCGCGCCGGCGTGATAGGCGGGCTTGGCTTCGGCCGGTATGCGGACCGGGATCATGCGCAGAGTGTTGGCTAGCCGCTCGGCCGCGATGAGCGCGCGCTCGTCGCCCTCCACTCCGACATATGCGCCCTTGAGGCGCTCGGCGGCGGTGGCCGGCTCGGCGACAGACTGAAGCGGATGGAAGGATCCCAGCCCGGCGCCGCTCTCCTCCAAGGGGAGCAAGGCGGTCCGGTCGAGCAGGCCGGAGAGATGGAGCACCACCTGATCCCGGGAGATGGCGCGCTCCGCCGCGAGGTCGGCCGCCACCGTGGCTATCGCGTCGTCGGGAGTGGCAAGGAGAATCAGCTCGGCGCCCGCGGTGGCCTCAGAGCGGCTCCCCTGGTGCAGCACGAGAGGGGGGACGACATCGCGGGGGCCGCGATTGAGGAGCACAACCTTGTAGCCCCGGCGTTTCAAGGCCAGGCCGAGACCCTGCCCCATTCGGCCGGCGCCGATGATGGTCACCCGTGGTTGCGACACTGTGCTCCTCCTAAGAGGCTATTTGGCTACTGGCTACTGGCTATTCCCAAGCCCAACCGTACTTCAAGCACAGAGCATCACTGCTCATCGGAGCAGCCAATAGCTAATAGCCAGTGGCGAATTCTACCAACACGCCGAGCCCGGCCGGCCACAAAGAGGCCGACCGGGCTCGGAAGAATCGCTACGCTGCCTGAACCCTAATTCTGGGCGGTGGTTGCAGCCCGGTTGGTCTGGGCCAGGCTCAGGAGCTCCTTCGGGGTCTGGGCCTTCCGAAGCAGGCCCATGGCCGTCTGCATCTGCTGGTCGTTCGCGGCCCGGCGCCGGAATTCCGCCGGACGCCCGAACACATAGCGCGCGACTTCATACCCGATCTGCTCGTCGATCAGTGGCCCCGCACCGTTGAACACGCTGGGCGTGATCTGCACATCGTGAGCCTTGAGCCGGTTATACACCAGCTGCCGCATCTCCGGAGTCACCTTGAACGATTCCGACTTCACGCCGTGACTCTTCTTGGCCTCCAGCGCAATAGAAGTGAGCGCATCGCGGTACTGAGGGAGGCCATTGCCCAGCGCCTTGGCGAAGTCTCTCTCCGACTCGGTCAGCGTGTCGGGACGGATGACGAGGTCGGGCACAATGCCACCGCCACCTCTCACCACCCGGCCTGCGTCGGTATGAAAGATCGGCCGCTCCTTGAGAGCCGAGTCACTGGATTCCTTGTCTGGGGCGCCGAGAACCGTGTCGGATACCACGGCCATGGCGGCCTGAGTCGCTTGATCTTCCTCGTCCTTGGCGATCCGCTGGATGGTGCGCCCGCTCGGCGTGAACCAGCGCGCGGTGGTCAGCTTGAGCGCCACGCCTTCTCCCAGCGGGAATAGCGTCTGCACCAGCCCCTTTCCGAACGTCGGGGCGCCTACCACCACCGCGCGGTCATGATCCTGCAGGGCCCCGGCGATGATCTCCGCCGCGCTCGCGGTCCCATCGTTCACCAGGACCACGATCGGGAGATCGGGCCAGGCCTGTTTCGCTTCGTCGTAGAACTCCTTGGTCGAGCCCCGTGCCCGGCCGCGGGTCGAGACGATCTCCTGCCTGGTATCCAGGAAGAGGTCGGCCACCTTCACGCCCTGATCGAGCAGACCTCCGGGGTTGCCCCTCAGATCCATGATCAGAGACTTCATCCCCTTGCCCTTCATCGCCGCGATCTCCTGACGGAGCTCCTCGGCGGAGGTCTCGCTCACCGGATTCAGGGAGATGTACCCGACACCACCATCGAACATCGCGCCGGGTGGCACCGAGCGCATGTGAATCTGGGCCCGGGTGAGGTGGTACTTGATGGGCTCAGTGATGCCGGCCCGCCGAATGGTGATCCCGACCTTGGAGCCGGCCTCACCCCGAAGGGCCTTGACCGCCTGATCGTTTTTCCATCCCTCGGTGGACTTGGCGTCGACTTCGATGATCTGGTCGCCGGTCTGGATCCCCGCCCGTTCGGCCGGCGTCTCCGGCAGCGGAGCCACCACCGTGATCCACCCGTCTCGCACATCGATCTGGATCCCGAGACCGGCATAGTTGCCCGACGTCTGCTCGGTGAGCGCCTTGTAGTCATCGCCGGTCAGCAGGACCGAGTATGGGTCCTTGAGCTGCTCCAGCATGCCCCGGGTAGCCTTCTGGTACAGATCGGTCTCACCGATCGAATCCACGTAGTAGGTGCTGACGTGTCCGAGGACGTCATCGAACAGCCGGGCCTGCTGGTAGACGTTGCCATCGCTGGCTACGCCCCGCTGCAGCAGCCACCCGCCGCTCAGGAATGAAATGATCGCCACCAGTACGATCAGACCCCAACGCTGCTTCATAATCTGCCTCCGCTCCCGCAGAATGGCTGCACATTGGCTCCGCGATCGGTGAGGAAATGCCTCACACCGGGGCCCGATCGGAAGGAGAACACAGGCTGGGACCCAACGGCTAGATCACAGAAATGTAAAGGCTTAGCCTACCGCGGCTGGAAACGCATCCGGGGCGGCGGCTCGCACTTCCGACCATGCTACCTGCAAGAGCTGGTCCGGCGGAAGGCGCCCATCTAAATGTCGCACCCCATCGCCATTGACCGCTAGGTAGTAGTCGACGACGCGGCGATGAAAATCCGCACCCTCCCGATCCAATCGGTCCTGCCGCTTCCCGCCGGCGATCTGGCGGGCCTGACCGAGCTCGGGGGCCAGATCCAGAATGAGGGTCAGGTCGGCCTTGAGGCCATGGCTGGCAGCGTGATTGGCGGCGCGCACCATGGCCGGGTCCAGACCCCGGCCCGCCATCTGGTATGCCTCGGTCGAGAGGGCAAAACGGTCGGAGAGCACTACCCTGCCCGCCGCCAACGCCGGCTGAATGACGGTCTGCACCAGATCCGCGCGGGCAGCGAGATAAAGGAAGAGCTCGGCGACGGGACCAACCGGGTGCTCCGGATCGAGCAACGCCTGGCGCGCGATCTCGGCGGCCCGGGTCCCGCCCGGCTCGCGGATCACCACCGGGTCGGTCCCGGCCGCCCGCATGCGCTCGGAGAGGGGACCAATGAGGGTGGACTTGCCTGAGCCTTCGGGTCCCTCCAGGACGATGAAGAAGCCGCGGCGAGTCATCCCAGCGTGATGATGCTGCTGGTCGCCCCCTTCTCCATGCCCTCGCTGATCTGTTGATTCACCCGTTGCATCAGCTTCTCAAAGTTCGAGCGGGCGACCACGTAGGCCTGACCGGTCGGACTCATCTCCAGGTCACGCACGGCGGTCTCGTAGGCCTCGGCCGTGGCCTGATCAGGCATCTGGCCGGTGGAGACCACCTGATCGACCTTGCGGGCGAGCGTCTGGATCTGATCCAGTTTTGCCACCGTTTCCTTATCCTCGCGCAGCGAGGTCTCCGCCCGCCTGAGCGCCTGGTATTCCGCGGACTGGCCGATCTGGCGGCCGAGGTCCTGCGCTTTGTCCCAGATCACCGAGTTTCGCTCCTCCGCGCAAGCAGATACCGCTCGCGGCCAAATAGGTCCATATGAATGGTCACACCCTCCCAGCCGAGTGAGCCGGCACGATCGGCGGCCATCCCAGCTCGGGAGCAATCTACTTCAAGAGCCAGCCATCCTCCGGGCCGCAGCACCGCTCTGCCCTGGTCCAACAGCCGGGTCGTGGCCTCGAGACCGTCTTCCCCACTCACCAGGGCAAGCTCCGGCTCCCAATCGCGCACCGATCCGTCCAATGACGCGTACTCGCCTGCTGTAAGATATGGGGGATTCGAGATCAGCGCGTCAAACATTCCCTGACCCAGCGGCGCGCAGAGATCGGCCAACACAAAATCCACCGCTTTTGCTCCACCCACGAGTTCGCGGTTGAGCCGCGCAAGCGCCAACGCGTCCGGCGAGCGATCGATGGCCACGATCCGGCTGAAGCCGCCTTCGATCGCCAGACTCAGCGCGATGCAGCCGGTTCCGGTGCCGACGTCGGCGACCAGCCCCGAGCGACTCCGCTGCAGGAGCAGGTCGACCAGTCCCTCGGTCTCGGGCCGGGGGATCAGAGCACGCCCGTCACACTTGAGGGACAGATGCCGGAAGCCCGCCCAGCCGGTGACATGAGGCAGCGGTTCGCCGTCGAGCCGGCGGGATATGGCTCGTTCGAAGCGGGCCACCTCCTCGGGCTCCAGCGCTGCCTCTTGGTGAAGAGCCCGACCGCTCCCGCCGAGGTCGGTCCAGAGACGAAGGGCCTGGCGGCGAGGATCGGGGAGGCCGGCGCCGCGGAGCCGATCGGTGCCTGCTTCCAGGAGACGCTGGAGCAGGAGAGCGACCTCAGGCATCGATCAGCTCCTGCCGGCTAGCCATCCGAAGCGCATCGATCAGCTCGTCGAGATTTCCGTTCAACACCTCGGTCAGGTTGTGGACCGACCGATTAATCCGATGATCGGTGATCCGGCTCTGGGGAAAGTTATAGGTGCGGATCTTGGCTGAACGGTCACCGGTTCCCACCATCGCCCGGCGGTCTCGCGCCCGCGCGGCCTCCTGTTCCGCCAGCATGCGGTCGAGCAGCCGCGCCCGAAGCACTTCCATCGCCTTGATCTTGTTCTGCAGCTGGGATTTCTGATCCTGCTGGCTCACCACCAGACCGGTCGGCAGATGGGTGATGCGCACCGCGCTGTCGGTGGTGTTGACGCTCTGCCCGCCGGGGCCGGATGAGCGGAACACGTCGATCTTGAGGTCCTGCGGCTCGATCTTGATGTCCACCTCTTCCGCCTCCGGAAGCACGGCCACAGTCGCCGCCGAGGTGTGAATCCTTCCCTGGGTCTCCGTGGCCGGCACCCGCTGGACCCGGTGTACCCCGGACTCGCGGCGGAGCAGCCCGTAGGCCTCGTCACCTCGCACGGCGACGATGGCCTCCTTGGTCCCGCCGAGGGTGCCGTCGCTCAGCGAGATCGGCTCCCAGGAGAGTCCGTGGCGCTCGCTGAACCGTTGGTACATGCGGTAGAGATCGGCCGCGAAGAGGGCGGCTTCGTCGCCACCGGTGCCGGCGCGAATCTCGATGATGGCGTCGCGATCGTCGTGTGGATCCCGGGGAAGCAGCAGCTCGTGCAGCTCCGAGGTCAGTGCGGCGATTTCAGGAGGGAGGCGGGTCAGGTCGGCCTTGGCCAACGCCACCAGCTCGGGATCGCTCTCGGTGGCCATCTCGCGGGCCTGTTGCAGCTCGTCCTGCAACCGGGCGAGACGCTCAGCCAGTTTCACCACGGGCGCGAGCAGGGTGTGCTCACGCCCGAGCGATCTCAGCTTTCCCGGGTCTCTGGCGACATTGGGGTCCGCGAGGGCCTGGCCGACCTCCTCCGCCCGGGTCAGCGCTTGGCGGAGCCGGGCCTCCACCGATTAGGCCTCGGGCGTCGTGGCCGCCGGTTCGGTCTGGTACCTCCGGCGGAATCGGTCGACCCGTCCGGCGGTGTCCACCAGACGCTGCTTCCCGGTGAAGAAGGGGTGGCACTGGGCGCACACCTCCACGTGGATCGACGCGGCGGTGGAGCGGGTCTCGAATTGATTGCCGCAGGCACACTGGACCATGAGCTTGCGGTAATTGGGGTGCAGATCGGCCTTCATCGTTGCTCCTGAGTTTTGGCGCTAAGCCATTCAATTTAGACGGTTTCGGGGCCTGCATGCAAGGAGAGGACGGGAAGGACGGGAAAGAGCCCGAGCGCCTTCACCTTCCCTTCTTTCCCGTCCTTCCCGTCCTGATTGACAGCATTCCCGGCTGCAAGTATGCTACGCCCAAATACTTCCATACTGCGAGGCGCGAGTGCCACTGTCCCCCATAGAGGTCCTGCGGAAGGTCCCTCTCTTCTCCGGTCTGGGGGAGTCCGACCTCGCGGCATTTGCCGAACTGACCCGCGAGCGCAGCTACCCCAAGGGCAGCGTGATCGTGTTCGAGGACGATCCCGGGGACGCACTCTTTCTTGTGGCGGCGGGACAGGTCAAGGTGGTGCTCATCGCAGAGGATGGCCGGGAGGTCATCCTCTCGGTGCTTGGAGAGGGCAGCTTCTTCGGCGAGATGGCGGTGATCGATGAGGAGCCTCGCTCGGCCCACGTGATCGCGATGGAAGACTCCAGCCTGCTGGTGCTCCGGCGGGAAGACTTCCACGCCCGGCTGCGCAATTCCCCGGAGGTGGCGATCTCCTTGCTCAAGGAGATCTCCCACCGCCTCCGCCGGGCCGACGAGAAGATCGGCAGCCTGGTGCTGCTCGACGTCAACGGACGAGTAGCCCACCTGCTCCTCAGGATGGCGGAAGACGAAGGGGGCGACCGCATCACCCGGAAGCTCACCCACCATACGATCGCCCAGATGATCGGCTCCAGCCGGGAGACGGTCTCCCGCACCATGCGCAACCTGGTCGAGCGGGGAATCATTCAGGTCACCCGCAAAGACATCACGCTGAAGGACCGCCGCTCGCTGATGCTGGCCGCGCGGCGGTCGTGATCGCTATCACCTTCCCACCGTGACTGGTGCCGCTGCCGGGCTTATGGGCAGCGAAAGAGGTTGCGGCATGGCCCTGCCAGCCACCGGTCACTCTTCGTGACTTACTCGGTAACCTTCTGGGGCACTCGGGGCTCGATCCCGACGCCAGGCCCCGAGACCGCCCGCTACGGCGGCAACACCGCCTGCATCAGCATCGGGGGGTCGGCCCGACGGCTGGTGATTCTCGATGCCGGGAGCGGTCTGCGCCCGCTGGGTCACGAGCTGATGAAGCAGGGCCATGGCGAGCTCACTGCCGACATCCTGCTCTCCCACACCCATTGGGATCACATCCAGGGGCTGCCCTTCTTCAAGCCGTTCAGCACCCGCGAGACCTCGGTATCCATCTACGGCGCGGCGCAGGAAGGAGTCCCGCTGAAGGAGATCCTCGGCCGGCAGATGGATCCCATGGTATTTCCGGTTCCGTTGAACGCCCTCGCCGCGTCGCTCACCGTGGTGGAAATCGAGGAAGGCGAATTCGAGATCGATGATTTCCGGATTTGTGCCTTCCGCCTGCGGCATCCCGGCACCACCCTGGGCTACCGGCTGACTCCCACCTCTGGGGGCAAACAAGTCGCGTATGTGACCGACAATGAGCTGGGACCGGGAGGAACTTACGAGGTGGTTCCCAACTGGCGCACGAGGATGGTCAAGTTCATCGAGGGCACAGAGATTCTGATTCACGACGCCATGTATCTGGACCAGATCATTCAGGCCCGGGCCGGCTGGGGTCACTCCACCCCTCGGCAAGCAGTGGATCTGGCGCGGGAAGGCCGGTGTGCCCGGCTGATCCTCTTCCACCACGAGCCGGAGCATGACGACGACGCGCTCGATCGGCTGCTCGCGGATACCCGGCAATACGCAGCGCGAGTCGCGCCCCGGCTCCAGGTGGATGCGGCAGCGGAGGGGATGAAATTTTCGCTATGAGGAGATCAATCGCACCTTGGACCGTCGCCCGGGCGTTGACCGTCGCAGCGTTTATGTCGGCAGGTCGGGTCGCCGGCCAGAACGGCCCCGCCGTTATCGCGATTCTGCCGTTCGAAGACCGGGGCTCATATGGACAGGACAAAGAGGTCTTCCGAGCGCTGACGCTGGGCATTCCCGCGACCCTGGCCAGTGAATTGAGCGGGCACTCCAACCTGCGACTGGCCGATCGGAATCGGGTGGCGCAGGCGCTTCGAAGTGAGGACCTCGGGCCCAACGCCAAGGTGGACGCCGCGACCGCGGCCCGGGTGGCCAAACAGGTGGGCGCCCGCTATGCCATCACCGGCACCTTCGCCGACTTCTACGGCACCTTCCGCCTCGACGGCCGGATCGTGGATGCGGAGAGCGGACAGATCGTTCGGGTGGTCACCAACAACGACCCCAAGCTTCAGGATCGGGCCGAGCTATACCGGATCATCCAGATGGTGGCGCACAAGATGCTCGCGGAGGTGAGCCCCGCCGCTCTGCGCAGTGGAACGCCCCAGGCCGAGATGCGCACCATTCCGACCGAAGCGCTCACCCAGTACAGCCTGGGCTTGTTGTACGAAGGCAAGGGCGACAGGGGCCAGGCGAGCGAGCACTACGAACGCGCCTTAACTGTGTTGCCCGACTATCCGGAAGCGAGGGAGGGATTGCGCCGGGTCCGGGGGTCCTGACCTCGGGTCCATCGCCAGAGGCCCCCGGTCACGCCGGCATGGACCGGCAGCGCCAGCGCTATGATGGCACCGTTCACCTGGTAGAACGGAGGGAACAACTTCAGCACCAGTCCCAGCAACGAGAGCGCGGCTACGATTCCGGCGAGACGCAGGGCTGCCCGCGCTGCGGGTCGCGACCCCGACGCCAACCGGGGCACCAACCAGATTAGGGCCAAGGCCAGCAGGTCGGCCTGCAGAGCGTTCTCATTAGCGTAGGCCGCAGCGTGGTCGGTGAGCCCCCAGAGCCCCGCCAGGATTAGCCCGGCGATTCCCGCCAGCAGCGCCCAGACCCATACCAACAGAATGAAAGCGGTCCGGGCGGGACGACTGCTCCGGGCCAGACCGCCTAGCCCAAACGCGGCGCCCCCTATGCCGAGCCCGGCGATCAAGTAATAGGGCAGCCAGAACGGTGGCTCGGCCGGTGGTGACGGCTCGGTGGACTCGAAGAGGGTGCGCTCCGATCGCACCAGCGGCACCTTGGCTCCGCCGGGCCCGATGACGGTGATCTTTCTCAGATGCTCCCGCACGGCGAGCGGAAGAAACATCTCCTCCCAGGCGGAGATGGGCCGGTCGACCGGGTGGCCCAGTGCCAGCAGCAGGCCGGTGTAGATCGGGGGATCGTTGGCGGTGAGCCGAAGGGTGTGGAACCGATAGGTCTTGCCGGTGGGTAGCTCGGCGGTGAGCTCGCGAATCCGGCCCCCGAGCGCGCGGTCGAGCGCGTCTCGCACCCGGGTGGAGCAGTTGTCTCGATAGTAGTCGTAATGATAGAAGCGATGCTCCGGCTGCTCGTTCCATTCCAGGAACTGCTGCAGCTGGAGCCGTGCCTCTGGAGCCATCTCCAATTCCTGAACCCACACCGATCGGTTGGCTCTCCGGTAAGACTCCACGTACGATTGCGCCGGAAAGCCCTGCATCCAATACCACATGCGGCCCTGAATGAACCGGAGCAGGAAATTCTGTTGCCGGAAATCGAACAGCCCGTAGTTGTAGGCCTGGTCGGTGCCTCGCACCGGATCGTGGATCCAGATCGCGTTGTGGCCGAACCGCTCCCAGACCCGCTTACCCGGGCCCATGGTCATGAGGTAGACGGTGAGTTGGGCGCCGGGCGGACCGGCGGACGGGCGGACGGGCGGACGGCCCTGGGCGTGAAGATTGTCTGGTAGAGCGCAGCAACAAGTCAATGCGAACAGAAGCAGATATTCTCGGCGGATCCACCAGTCCGCCCGTCCACCCGTCCGCCCGTCCGCCCTCACAGAATTACATCTCGCCCATCGAGCGCCGAGCGGTAGATCGCGTCCAGGACCTTGTGAAGGGTCAGGTGCTCCTGGAGGGCGGGAATCTTTGCCTGTCCCGCAATGGCCGCCTGAAAGTGGGCCCACTCGGCGCGGTATGACGCGGTGAACGCGTTCTCCCGGCTCACCGACCCGGTGGGAGAGACATCCACTGCCACACCGTGCAGCTCCTTCCACACGTTGAGCGGGTTGATGCCGGCAGTTCCCTTGCTGCCCCGCAGCCCGACGCCGAAGCGCTCGCCTTCGCCGAGGTGGCGCCAAGTGACGTCAACGAAGATCGACATCCCATTCTCGCAGACCACCAGCGCGCTGCCGGATTGTTCCACGGAGCGGTCCTTCCCACCCGGATCGAGACAGGCGCTCACTCGAGCCGGCGCCGAGCTTCCACCCAGCCAGAGTCCCAGATCCAGGATGGAGAGGCCAAGGTCGAGCATCGCTCCGCCGCCCGCCTGGTCCCGGCGCTGGCGCCAGCCGAGCTGCGCGCGGCCCGGGCGGAAGACGTGCCAGCTTCCCCGCACGCTCTCGATCGTCCCCAGCTCTCCGCTCTGCACGAAGCTGCGGACGATCTGCACGTCGGCACGATACCGGTGATTCATGCCCACCATGACCACGCGATTGTGTTTCTCGACCGCGCGGAGGATGCGCTGGGCGCCGGTGGCGGACATGGCGAGCGGCTTCTCCACCAGGACGTGGAGGTTGGCCGAGAGCGCAGCCTGGATGTGGGCTTCGTGCAGATGGGTAGGGGAACAGACCACGACGGCATCGAGAGTCTCGTATCGCAGGAGCTCTTCGATGTCGTCGAATGCGTCCTTGACGCCGAACCGATCGGCCAGGGCTCGGGCCTTAGGCAGATCGGTGTCGCAGATGGCCTGCACCTCGACGCCCCGCATCTTCTTGAGCACGGGGAGATGTGCCACCTGAGCGATGCCCCCGCCGCCCACGATTCCCACCTTGAGGCGCTCGCCTGTAGCTCCGCTGCGACCGGCGGTCATGGTGTCCCCTCTTTCAATAGCGGCGCTCCAGCGTGGTCCCCGGAAAATACGCCATGAGGATCTGCTCGAAGCCCTGCCCTGCCCGGGCGCGGCCGACCGCGCCCCACTGGCAGAATCCGACGCCGTGTCCCGATCCCATTCCATCTACGGTCAGATGGGTAACCACTCCCCCCTGGCCGGTGGCGACCAGGGTGAATGCGGTACTGCGCAACAGCTCGCCGGAGGGCGGACGCAGGACCTGCCGGATGGCCGCGCCGTTGACCCGGATGACCGGCCCGCCGAGACCGACAGCAAGCTGGTCCACTCGTCCCGAAGCGCTGCGCTGCAAGACTCGCACATCGGTCACCCGGCTGATCTGGTCGCTTCGAATGCCGGCGACCGGAGGCAGGTTGCGCTGCAGCGTGGCGAGCAGCGCCTCCGAGGTCCATTCCTCGTGCCAGCGATAGCGAGGTGAGATGCTGCAGTAGACGAAGCCATTGTCCGCCTGGTCCGGGACCGAGCGGAGGTACGGCCGGGCTGCACCGTGAAAGACTTCGGCTCCATCAGCCGTGCGCCCGCCACAGGTCGAATAGAAGAACGCCTCGATCAGCGCGCCATTGTACGTGAGCACCTGGCCTCGGGTGTCGGCCACCGCCGCCCGGCCCTCCGGCGTTTCGATCGTCAGCCCGCCGTAGACCTGGTCGGCCACCGTCCCGGATACGTCGAAGCCCTGGGCTCTCCACCGGCCCAGGTTTCGGAGGGCGTAGGTGCGGGAGACTACGGCCTGCGCCCGGATCGCCGCCTCCTCGATCGAGCTTCGGCGACCCATCTCCGCCGACACCACGCCCTGGAGATATGCCTCGACCCCGACTCGATTGACGACCGTGAGGCCGCCGCTGCCGGGCAGCAGCTCGGCGATCCCGCGATACAGCTTGCCATCCACCCGCACCGGGGCGTTGCGGTCAGTGGCAGCCAGCGTCACCCGGTCGAGCGGCGGCGAGACCCACCCGCTCGGGCTGGTCAGGGTCACGGTGCTTCCCGCCGCCGAAGCCTGCCAGCTC
Organism: Gemmatimonadota bacterium; assembly: GCA_041500125.1. Lineage (GTDB taxonomy): Bacteria > Gemmatimonadota > Gemmatimonadetes > Gemmatimonadales > GWC2-71-9 > CAVVWJ01. The sequence continues at coordinate 27,793 of JBGQLP010000008.1, read as the reverse complement.
TCGCCGGCCGGAATGATGGCAATGCGGCTGCCATCCGGCTCATTGACCGCGAGGGCATCGTTGCCGCCGACTCGGGCCATGGTCACGCCATGGGCGAGGCCGACCCGGATCTCCGGGTCTCCGCGCAACGGTGGCGGCAGCGGCGCGGGTGTGGGCGCCTCGGCGGGACGGCGCGGCGGCACGGTTCTCGAGACGCAGCTCGAAGACACCACGAGCAGCAGGGCGAGGCCGATCCGGCCGGGGCCGCGCGGGTCAGCCCCGGTAGTTGCCAAACTTGAGCTCGACCCCGAAGTCTTGGCCCCGGAGAAAGGCGATGACGGCCTGCAATTCGTCCCGAGAAGGCGCGGTCACCCGCACCTCGTCACCTTGAATGGAGGCCTGCACCTTCTTGAATCCCTGGTCCTTGATCGCCTTGACCATGCGCTTGGACACATCCTGGGAGATACCCTGGGTGAGGCTGACGGTGCGCCGCACGCTCTGCCCGGTGGCCGCCTCGACCTCGCCCAGGTTGAGGTTCTTCACCGGCACGCCCCGCTTGATCATCTTGGTCTTGAGGACGTCCACCAACGCCTCCATCCGATACTCGTCATCGGCGCTGAGCCGGATTTCGGCCTTGGTCCGGTCGAAGTCCACAGTACAGTGGGTCCCTTTGAAGTCGTACCGTTGGGCGATCTCTTTGTGGGTTTGATTCACCGCGTTGTCGACCTCCTGGAGATCGGCACCGGTGGACACGTCGAAGGAGGCGTTGCTTGCCATAGAGTCGATACGGGGCTACGGAAAAATTCGGCGGCCGGCGGACGCCGGAAGAATTACCCAGGGAGCGGCAGGGCAGCAAGCACCGCACTCGCCGGGGTCCGCTTGACAGTCCTTTTGAAGGGGGTATAGTCTCAAGTTAAGCGAGTGGGTTGCTCCACAACCTTTGATCGAGTCCGAATTGTCGCACTTCCAACCCGGCCACTCTTTCCGTGGGTCGGGTCTTTTGCTTCTCGGACCAATGACGGCATTCCACCGGAGGTTACATGTCAGTCAGCGACGAGCTCTTACGGGCGAACGCCGAGTACGCCAGGACCTTCGACCGGGGAGACCTACCGATGCCGCCGGCCCGGCGGCTGGCGGTCGTCACCTGCATGGACGCGCGCATCGACCCGGCGCGGGCCTTCGGACTGGAGGAAGGTGATGCCCATGTCATCCGGAACGCCGGTGGCCGGGCTCGCGAGGCGCTCCGCTCGCTGGTGATCTCCCAGCGCCTGCTGGGCACCAATGAGATCGCCGTCATCCATCACACCGAATGCGGAATGCTCACCTTCACCAATCCCGACCTCCATGCCAAGGTGAAGCAGGATCTGGGGGCGGACGCGAGCCACATCGACTTTCTTCCCTTTCGCGACCTGGAGGAGAGCATCCGCGAGGATGTCGCGCTCCTGTTGTCGTCCCCTCTGATACCGGGCGACGTCGTCATTCGCGGCTTTCTCTACGATGTACGTACCGGGAGGTTGAACGAGGTCAGTTTCGAGCCCGCCGCCGAGCAGAGACGACGGTAACGCGGTGTTTTTCGTGGTTTCGTGATTCGCTGTTGAATCAGGCGAGGAAGCTCTCGAGGGCCCGGGCCCGGCTGACGTGTCGCAGCCGACTCAGGGCCTTTTCCTTGATCTGCCGGACCCGCTCGCGGGTAATGCCGAGCAGGCTGCCGATCTCTTCCAGGGTCATCGGTTCCGGCCCATCCAGCCCAAAGTAGAGCCGCAGGATCTTGGCCTCCCGCTCCTTGAGGGTCGAGAGCACCTCCTCGATCGACTCGGTGAGGGCGTGCTCGAAGGTCTCGGAGTCGGGTCCCGGATTCTGGGTGTCGGGGAGGTAGTCAAGCAGCTTGTTGTCTTCGCCCGGGGTGAGCGGCGCGTCGAGCGACAGATGGTTCTGCGAGATGGATAGGGTCTTCTGGACCTCTTCCATCGAGATATCCATGCCCTCGGCGATCTCCGACGGCGTGGGCTCCCGCCCGAGCTCTTGGAGCAGGGCCGACGAGCGTTTGCCAATGCGATGGAGGGTGCCGGCCCGGTTGAGCGGAACCCGCACGATCCGGCTCTGCTCGGCGAGCGCCTGGAGGATGGCCTGCCGAATCCACCAGACGGCGTAGGAGATGAACTTGATGCCCTTGGTCTCGTCGAACTTGTGGGCCGCGCGGATGAGGCCGAGGTTGCCCTCGTTGATCAGGTCGGCGAGCGACACGCCCTGGTTCTGATACTTCTTGGCGACCGAGACGACGAAGCGAAGGTTGCTGCGGACCAGCTTGTCGAGCGCCTCCTCTTCCCCGACGCGAATCCGCTGCGCCAGGTTGACCTCTTCCTCCTGCGGAATCAGAGGGTACTTGCTGATTTCTCGTAAGTATTGGTCGAGCGAGCCTTCGTCGAAAGACGGACCTCGCTTACCGGAACCGACCTGCATTGGACGCATGCTGGGAACCTTACTCTGCGTTTCGAAGGGGCGCAACCAGCTAGGAGCTGGGAGCTGGGAGCTGTGAGCCACGGACTGATTGCATTGGAATGTAGATCACATTAGAGGCACAAAGCTCAGTCGAAGATCGGCGAGTAGCTCCCAGCTCCCAGCTACACATCATACGTGTCGATCTGCGCACGCTGCAGCTTCCCGGAGTAGTCTATGTAGCAGACCTTGGTCTCCGAGTAAAACTCAAAGACCTCCCAGCCTCCTTCGCGGTGGCCGTTGCCGGTGGCCTTCACTCCGCCGAAGGGCAGATGAGCCTCGGCGCCGATGGTCGGAGCGTTCACGTAGGTGATGCCGTTGTCGAGCTCCTGCATCGCGCGGAAGGCCAGGCCCACGTCGCCGGTGTAGATCGAGCTGGAGAGCCCGTAACGGACGTCGTTGTTGACCTGCACCGCCTCGTCGAACGAGCCCACCTGGATGACGCTCAACACCGGACCGAAGATCTCCTCCTGCTCCAGCCTGGTCCCCGGCTTCACTCCGGCGAACACTGTCGGCTGGTAGAAGTATCCCTTCCCCAGCTGTTCCCCGGACGGCCGCTTGCCGCCGGTGACGAGCTCGGCCCCTTCCTTCCGGCCGATGTCCACATACCGCTCGACATTTTCCCGCGAGGCCTCGTGAATCAGCGGGCCCACGTCGGTCTTCTCGGCTCGGCCATCTCCCAGCCTGAGCTTCCCGGCCGCGTCGGCCAGGCGCTGCAGAAACCGATCGTGCACCTTGCGGTGAACGATCAGGCGGCTGGTCGCGGTGCACCGCTGCCCGGTGGTGCCGAAGGCGCCCCAGAGCACGCCTTCGAGAGCCAGATCCTGGTTGGCATCGTCCATCACGATCATGGCGTTCTTGCCGCCCATCTCCAGCGAGAGCCGCTTGTGCATCCGGCCGCAGGTCTCTCCGATGAGCGCGCCGGTCTCAGTGGACCCGGTGAAGGAGATGACCGGGATTTCGGGATGCTCGACCAGCGCCTTCCCCACGGTCTCGCCCCGCCCGTGCACCAGCTGGATCACCTCGGGCGGCAGTCCCGCCTCGAGCAGGATCTCCACCAGCAGATGGACCGTGTGCGGCACATCCTCCGACGGCTTGATGATCACCGAGTTTCCGCAGAGCAGCGCGGGAAACATCTTCCAGGTCGGAATCGCCATGGGGAAGTTGAACGGGGTGATCAGCCCCACGACTCCGATCGGCCGCCGGTAGCTCATCGCCCATTTCGAGCTGAGCTCCGAGGGAACCACGTGGCCGAAGAGCCGGCGGCCCTCGGTGGCGGCATAGTAAGCCGTGTCGATCCCCTCCTGCACGTCGCCCCGGGTCTCGGCCAGCACCTTGCCCATTTCCCGGGTCATCGCGTCCGCAATGGCGTCCTTCCGTTCCACCAACAGGTCGCCGACCCGGCGCAGCACGTCACCCCGCACCGGAGCCGGCGTCCGCGACCAGAGCGCAAAGCCCTTCTTGGCCGATCGCACGGCCGCGTCAATGTCCCGCCGATCCGAGTCGGGGAACCGGCCGATCAGGTCATCCGGCTTAGCCGGGTTCCGGTTCTCGAAGTACGCCTCGGTGGCAGGAGCTACCCACTCGCCCCCGATGAAATTCTGGAAGGTCTTCACACCCGCAGCTTTGCTCGCGCGCGGCTCATCCACGTTGAAGGTCTTGGTCATGCTCGCCTACTGGGTCGGGGGCTGGGGTGCGGGAGCCGGGGCCGCCGGCGGCGGTGTCTGAGGACAGGTCCAGCCTCGGGACTCCTTGGCGTACCCGGCCCGGGGCAGGATCTCACGCAACACCATCACGCCGGCCCACACGATCACGAGCAGGGAGAGCACATGGGCCAGGCCTCGCCGGTTGGCCCAGGCGGCCAGGGCGCCCAGCACTCCGGCCATGAGGGCGATCCCGCCGGCGCCCAGGAAGAAGATCAGCCGGATGCCGCAGTTCTTGTCGTAGGGCCACACCGCGAGTGCCACTGCGAGGACAACAGCGAGGCTAGTCCAGAACCAGGTCAGGGCGACGAACCGCCGGTGCGCCGGCGGCACCGTCCGGCCACCTGGCGCGGGTGTCGAGGCCGGCTGCTTGGCGATGGCTCGGTCAACATCCGCGAGCTCTTTGTCCCAGTTTCGTGGCTCGGTCATACTGACTCCCGGCTAAGGCCGTAGCGCTCGATCTTCTTGTACAGGTTGGAGCGCGGCATCTTCAGCGCCCGCGCCGTCTCGGACACGTTCCAGTCGTGCTCCCTGAGGGATTGGGTCAGGAAGTTTTTCTCCGCTTCCAGCTTGAAGGTTTCAAACGTCTGGGCGCCTCCTTCCCCGGCGGTGCCCGAGGTCACGTTGGGCACCAACTGGTCGATGTCGGCGGCCGTCACCGTCTTGCCCGACGCCAGAATCAGCGCCCGCTCCACCGCATTGCGGAGCTCGCGGATGTTGCCGGGCCAGGCTCGCGCCTGCAGCCGCCGGACCGCCTCCTCGGCGAATTTTCTTCCCGGCACGCCGGCGCTCGCCGCCAGCTGCTGGGCGAAGTAGGCGACCAGCGCGGGGATGTCTTCTCTCCGCTCCCGGAGCGCGGGCACCTCGATCGGGACCACGTTCAACCGGTACAACAGGTCCTCCCGAAAGCGGCCCTCGCCGATCTCGATCTCGAGATCCTTGTTGGTGGCGGCCAGCACTCGCACATCCACCTGAATCGACTTGGAGCCGCCGATCCGGGTAACCACTCCCTCCTGGAGCACTCGGAGCAGCTTGGATTGGGCGGACAGCGACATATCCCCGACCTCGTCGAGGAACAGGGTCCCGCCGTCGGCCTGCTCAAACTTTCCCGCGCGGTCGGCAAAGGCGCCGGTGAAGGAGCCCTTCATGTGCCCGAACAGCTCGCTCTCGATCAGCTCCGAGGGAATCGCGGCGCAGTTGACCTCGATGAATGGCTGGTCGCGCCGGGGGGACGCCTCGTGCAGGGCGCGAGCCACCAGCTCCTTACCGGTCCCGTTGTCGCCGGTGATCAGCACCCGGGCGGCGGTCGGGCCCACCTTGGCGATGAGCTCTCGCACCGTGGCCAGCGCGGGACTATCGCCCACCATGGTGAAGCGGCTCTCGGTGACCTCGCGCAACCGGGAGTTCTCGTCCATCAGCTCGGCGTGCGCCAGCGCGTTCCGCACCGTGACCAGCAGCCGGTCGGTGTCGAGCGGCTTCTCCAGGAAGTCGAAGGCGCCTCGCTGAGTGGCCTCCACCGCCGTGGCGATGGTGCCGTGACCCGAGATCATCACCACCTGGGCCTTGGCGTCGAGATCCCTGAGCCGGGTGAGAGTCTCCAGCCCGTCGAGGCCGGCCATCTTCACGTCCAGGAAGACCAGATGCGGCCGGAACTCGGGGTAGAGGGTGATGGCCTCGCCGCCGGAGGCGGCTACTCGCACCATCAGCTCCTCGTACTCCAGCACCTGCTTCAGCGCCTGCCGGATCCCGGGCTCGTCGTCCACGATCAGAATGCGATGCCTCATGGCCGGGCATTCCCGAACAGAGTGGCTCCCGACGGGCGGATCTTGATCTCCCGGATCCCCGCCGGGATGCGGACCGGCACGGTGCGGCGAGTGGAGTCGCCCAAGGCGCGCGACACCAGCTTGGGCACCGCGTCTTGAGGCAGGGGGATGTTCCGAATCCGGAAGGAGCGCAGCGCCCATTCCGCGGTCCGGGGCGCCACCACCCGGAGGGGCCCGGCGGCCTCGATCGGCTCTCGGTCTCTCAGCGCTACCGCCAGTGGTCCGACCAGCTCTCGCGGCAGCCGGGCGGTGGCCAGATTTGCGCTCACCGCGACGGAACCATCCTGGAGCTCCACCCGCAGCGAGTCGAGCTGGCTCCGCAGGCTCGGCGTCAGCCCGGTCCCGATCAGCGACGCCACTTCCGACGCGGAGAGGACCACTGAGTCGGCTCGCCAGCCATTCAGGGAATCGATCTTGGCGTGGGCGGAGAGGAGAGCGTTGGAGCCCGGTCTACCGGTCGAGGCAGCGGTTTCTCCGCCGCTGAGCCCGCCCAGGACTTTGCGCGCCTCGCTGGCCAGCCGGTCACGGTACATCCAGCCGATCAGTAACGCGGCGATCAGACCGAGATACCCGACCAGCTTGAACGGCGCGGTGAGGCATCCCATCAGTGGGACAGGTCGAGGGTGAGACGAGACTCGTAGCGCGGCCCGCCGGTGGTGAGCAGGCTCTCATACAGCACCAGCTCCTGCGCCACGAAAGGCACCCGCTCGAATCCGTCGGCGTGATCGTCCAGTCCTCGAGGCGGGAGTCGCTGGCCCTCGCGCACCCGGCCGAGGGTGACGTGAGGCTGGAATGGCGCGCCCTCCGGCGGAAACCCGATGGCCTCGCAGCCGCGCTCGATCCGGTCCTGCAGCAGCTCCAGCGACGGCGGCGCCTCGAGTCCCAACCAGAGAATCCGGGGACGGCTGCGGCTGGGAAACGCTCCCAGATCCCCCAGCCGCAGCGGCAACGGGCCGGCGCCGGCGGCCGCGAATCGCAGCGCCTCGGTGATCACGTCCAGCCGCTCGTCGGTGACCTCGCCGAAGAACTTGAGGGTCATGTGCAGGCCCTCGTCATGCACCCAACGCACCGGCCAACCTCCCTCGCGCAGCTGCGCCAGCAGCTTCAGGATCTGCTCCCGGGCGGGATCCGGAATCGGCACCGCGGCAAACAGCCGCATCAGTCGGGAGTCCGGCGCGCAATCGCGAGTAACCCGCCCCGCCGGTAGCCGTGGGGATCCAGCTCGACCGCGGCAAACCCCAGCCCGATAAACACCGCGCCGACCGCCGCCCAGTTGGCCTGGACCAGCTCCATCTGATCCGGCGCCACCTCCAGCCGCGCCTTCTCGCCGTGGTGACGGACCCGGAGATCCCCGCTTACCCCCAGCGCCCGGAGATACGCCTCTCCTTCTTCCACCTGCCGCAGTCGCTCCGGCGTGATCTCCAGGCCATACAACACCCGGCTGGAGAGGCAGGGTGCCGCCGGCGCGTCCCAGGTCGGAAGAGCCAGATCCCGTGACGCCTGGCGAACGTCGCTCTTGCTCCATCCCAGCTCGGCCAACGGTGAGCGCACCCGGTGCTCATCGGCGGCACGCAGCCCGGGCCGGTGCTCGCCCAAATCGTCGGTGTTGGTCCCGTCGATGATGGTGTCGAACCCCCGCTCGCGTGCGACCTGCCCCAGCTGAGTCCACAGCTCGGATTTGCAGAAATAGCAGCGCTCGGTGGAGTTGCTCAGATAGTGGGGATCGTCCAGCTCGTAGGTATCGATCTCCAGCAGCGGAATGCCGAACTGATGAGCCAGGTCGACCGCATTCCGGGCTTGGTCCGCGGCGAGTGAGGCGCTTCGGCCGGTGACCGCAAGAAACCGCTTGGCCCCGAGGGTCCGCGCCCCGACCACGGCCAGCAGGGTGGAGTCCACCCCGCCCGAATATCCCAGGATGACTCGTCCCAGGCCGAGCAGGTGAGCGCGCAGGTTTTCGAGGTCAGGCATGGGGAGTAACGTAATGGGAAAAGGAGTCGGGAGTCAGGAGTCGGGAGTCATTGCGAGGGTGCGTAGCGCCCGCTCGCGATGACTGGCTAGCTTTACTCATGGCCGACGACAACTTCCTGGAGATCACGCCAGACCTGCGGCTGCCGCTCTCGGAGCTCGACTACCAGGCGTCTCGCTCCGGCGGACCCGGCGGCCAGCACGTCAACACCTCGTCCACCCGGATCGAGGTCTGGTGGGATGTCGCCCGATCTCCCACTCTAAGTGAAGCACAGCGAGCTCAGGTATTGGAGCGGCTCCGCTCCCGGCTGGATTCCACCGGGCGCCTGCGTCTGGTCTCCAGCGGATCGCGGAGCCAGCTTCGTAATCGGGAGGATGTGACGGAGCGGCTGCGCTCGGTGGTCGCGGGCGCGCTGGCCGTGCGGAAGAAGAGAAAGCCCACCAGGCCGAGCCGGGCGGCAAAGGCGGCAAGGCTGGAGGCCAAGCGACGTCGGGCAATGACCAAAGAGCGGCGCCGATCGGTGCGCCCCAGCAAGGAGGAATGACATGAGCACCACGGTTGCGCAGGAGCAGCGAAGCTACCTCAACGTGGGACAGGAAAACTCCACCGCCATCGAGCTCTATTACGAGGACCACGGCTCGGGAAAGCCGGTGGTGCTGATTCATGGCTGGCCGCTCAGCGGGGCCTCCTGGGAGAAGCAGACTGCGGCTCTCCTCGCGGCGGGTCACCGGGTCATCACCTACGATCGCAGAGGGTTCGGCAAGTCCAGCCAGCCGGCGACGGGCTACGACTACGACACCTTCGCGGAAGACCTGAACAAGCTGGTCACCGCGCTCGACCTCCACGACATTGCCCTGGTGGGATTCTCGATGGGTGGCGGCGAGGTGGCGCGCTACATCGGGCGCTATGGAACCGGGCGGGTGAGCAAGGCGGTGTTCCTGGGCGCGGTTCCGCCCTTCCTGCTCAAGACCGCCGACAACCCCAACGGGGTGGACCTCAGCGTCTTCGAGGGGATCAAGCAGGGCATCGCCGCCGACCGGCCGGCGTTCCTGGCTCGGTTTCTCCAGAACTTCTACAACGTAGACGTCCTGGGCGGCAAGCTGATCAGCGATGAGGTCGTGCGGCTCAGCTGGAACGTTGCCGTGGGAGCCTCGCCCAAGGGAACGCTGGATTGCGTCACCACGTGGTACACTGACTTTCGTAAGGATCTCCAGCGCATCGACGTGCCCACCCTGGTCATGCACGGAGATTCCGACCGGATCGTGCCGATCGAGGTCTCCGGCAAGCTGACTAATCAGGCGGTCAAGGGGAGCCGTCTGGTGGTGATTAAGAACGGACCGCACGGATTCACCTGGACCCATGCGGACCAGACGACCGCCGAGTTGGTGAGTTTTCTGAAGTAGTCATCGCGAGCGGGCGCAGCCCGCGTGGCGATCCAGAGGGTAACGAATGACACCAGTATCTCGCGGCTTCCGCGGCCGGCGTCCGGCCACCGATGCGGCCCGAATTCCGCCGGGGCAATACGTCGCCAACGACTTCCCGGTGCTTTCGGCCGGACCGACGCCGCGCACCCCGCTGAAGGACTGGAGCTTTACCATCCGCGGCGCCGTGGCCGCGCCGCAGTCGTGGAGCTGGGAGCAGTTCACCGCCCTGCCCCGCGAGACCTTCACGGTGGACATCCACTGCGTCACCAAGTGGTCCAAGCTGGATACCCTCTGGTCCGGCGTCTCGCTCGACCTGCTCCTGCAGGGCGCCGGGCCGGCCGGGGAGTACGTGACCGCCTGGAGCGACGGCGAGTACACCACCAACCTGCCGCTCGCCGACGTCACCGGCGGCAAGGCGTGGATCGCGCTGGCGTACGACAATGTCCCGCTGGCGCCGGAGCACGGCGGTCCGGCCCGTCTCCTGGTTCCTCATCTCTACTTCTGGAAGAGCGCCAAGTGGGTGCGCGGGCTCCAGGTCGAAGCCGCGGACCACCCCGGCTTCTGGGAGCGGTACGGCTATCACAATCGGGGGGACCCGTGGCAGGAACAGCGCTACCACGGCGACTGACCTGGCATACCGCCAAGGTCCTCGAGGCGCTGGAGGAGACGCCTCGGGTCCGGAGTCTGGTGCTCGACTGCCGCGACTGGCCCGGCCATCTGGCCGGTCAGCACGTGGACGTCCGGCTGACCGCGGAGGACGGCTATCAAGCGCAGCGGAGCTATTCGCTGGCGTCGGCTCCGGAGGACCATCGGCTGGTCCTCACGGTGGAACGGCTGGAGGAGGGCGAGGTCTCCCGCTATCTGGTGGACGAGCTGCGGCCGGGCGACGAGCTCGAGCTGCGCGGCCCGATCGGCGGCTACTTCGTCTGGCAGGCTGGAATGGGTGGACCGCTGTTGCTGCTCGCCGGCGGCTCCGGGGTCGTGCCGTTCCGCTCGATGCTGCGCCACCGGCTTGCCGCGCACAGCAATGTTCCCGTCCGCGTGCTCTACTCCGCCCGGTCGCTGGGACACGTCATCTATAAGGAAGAGTTGGCCCGGGCTGCCAAGGAGCCAGGGATCATGGTGCACCTGACGCTCACCCGCGAATGGCCCCAGGAGTGGCAGGGCTACCGGCGGCGGGTGGACATGGAGCTGCTGCGGGAGATCTCCTGGCCACCGGCCGAGCGGCCGTTGGTGTACGTGTGCGGGCCGACGGTGTTCGTCGAGGCCGCTGCCACCGCGCTGGTCCAGCTCGGCCACGACCCGAGCCTCATCAGAACCGAGCGCTTCGGGCCGACGGGGAAGTAGGCTGACTCAGTCATCGTCGTGATCGTGATGCCGGTGCTCGGGCCGCTCCCCGTCTGCATCGCCCAGGAAGTATTGGCCCTTCCGCTCGTAGACCACCACGGCGCGAAGCCCGGGGTGCACCACTCGGCGCCCATAGTAGCGGCTGCCGTCGTAGTAGACGGTGACCGCGCGATAGCCGTGCTTCTTCCACCAGCCGTAGGCATGGCCTCGGGGAATGTGGGCCCGCTCGATCACGATGACTTCGCGCTCCAGCTCCCGGGGCGGCGAGTTGACTTCCACGCGTCCGGTGACTGGGCCGCTGTGGATCAGGACATCTCCCTGGACCGTTGTCTGGGCCCGGGCGGGCACGCTCACGAGCCCGAGCATCAGCGCAATCGCAGGCGCTACGATTCCGCGCTTCATATTGGCCTCTGGTAGAGTTGGAGAGTGGGAGACCAGTATGCGAGCGGTGTGCCAGCGGCTAAACCCTTGTGGGATGCGGGGTCGGGCGCGTAGGTACCGAGGAAATGTCCGGATCTTGGACGCAATGCGGCACCACCTCATCGCCCATCTCGTCCGGCCGTGGCTTAACCTGGTCGAGGCTTTGAGAGGGAGTAGCCGTGGGCAGTCGCCGAGTCACCGTTAACGACCTGATGCAGCGGGGGTACGTCTACGCGCTGACCGCGCCGGCGGGGCGGAACTTCGACCCGCGCTTCCGGCCGGACCTCACCCCGAAACAACTGCTCCAGCTGGGCGTGTTCGGCGGCAAGTATATGACCGACTGCCGGGCCGAGTTTCCCGCCAGCTGGTTCGCGAGGGCCAAGCTGTGCCCTGACTTCCACGACGCGAGGCTGAACTTCTTCGGCGTGAATGCGTCTCAACCCCTCTCGGTCTGGCGCGGGAAGGACTGGCTCTCCCCCGAGGACCCCCGAGGCTGGTTTCAGTGGTACTGCCGGTACTATCTGGGACGTCGTGGCCCGGATGACGAACGGCAGATCCGCCGCTGGCAGGCAGTGCGGCGGCACGTCGCACAACTGCAGAAGGCCTGCGATCGGGCTGACTGGGGCTGTCGGCCGCGGCAGCGCCAGGCCCTACTCCACTGGGCTTACGATTCCCGCCTGATCTAGCCTCCCCGCCCCAGCCTGGCCCCCCGCCGCGGAAGGCCCCCGTCAACCCGCCCCACCCCCGCTCCGCCGGTGCGAGTCGCCCGCCCCGGCTGGCCCTTGCATTCCGGGGCAATACCTGTTCATATTCTTTTCAATAGTTAACCTCGCACGTCAGGGCGGACCATTACTAGGAGGCACAGGAAACCGATCATGAGTCCCACCACTTCACGTCAACGACCGCATGATCCTGCCCCGTGGCGGCGGATCGCTCCGTCCGCCCAGGAAACCCGAGTCTTGAGGCGGCGAGTCTTGACGCTGGCCGGCACCGCCGTACTGGCGTTTACCGCGCCGCTCACCGCCCAGGAGCCCGCGTCCAGGTTCTTCGTCGAGGGCCTCGGCGGTGCGATGGTGCCCACGTTCGGCATCGCGGACGTCGCCAAGACCGGCTGGGCCTTGGGCGCCACCGCCGGCTACCGGCTCAACCCCCGCTGGGTGCTGATGGGGGAGTTCGATTACGGCCGGCACAAGGACAAGGCCACCGGCTCGACCACCATCAAGACCCTGCACTACATCGCTAAGCTCGGATACTCCCTGACGGGTCCCCGCGAGCGGGGCTGGGAAGCGCTCGTGAACCTGGGCGCCGGTGCGGTGGGCTTCGACGTGGAAGGCGCACCCAAGACGCACACCTACTTCGCGATCAACGCCGGCGCCAAGATCGCGTACAACTTCAATCGATCGTTCGCGGTCGTGCTCTCCCCCCAGGGAGATATCGCCTTCAGCAAGAAGAGCGAGCTGACCACCACCAATGCCTGGGTCTGGCCGTTCACCGCCGGGTTCCGGGCCAACTTCTGACCTGAAGAGAGGATATTCACATGAAGCAACTCGACATCCTTGCCGCGATCCTGCTCGTCGTCGGCGGACTGAACTGGGGCCTCGTGGCCTTTACCAATTTCGATCTGGTCGCCGCCATCACCGGCGCAGGCGGGTTCGGTAACAAGAACCTGCTCGGCGCGGCAGTATACGGCCTGGTAGGGTTGGCCGCGATATATCAGGCGCTCGGTTGGAAAGCCATTCAGCGTCGGTGGCGCCTCGCAGCCTAGATGCCGTACGGTCCGGGCCTCGGGGCAGCGCTCCGGGGCCGCGGTACCGCCCCACTACTATTCTCCGGACAGAGCCTGTTCCCATCTTCCCCGAGCGGAGGCGAGAGGTGGCCCCACAAACCCCACCACGCCGCGGGCCGGTCGGAGTCGGCCTGCTCTCCATCGGCGCCCTGTCGGCCGCCACCGGCATCCCAGTGGACACGCTCCGCACCTGGGAGCGCCGCTACGGCTTCCCGTTGGCAGAGCGTAAACCATCCGGCCACCGGGTCTATCCCCTCTCGACCGTCCCCCGGTTGCGGCGCATGGCGCAGGCGATCGCGCAGGGGCACCGCGCCGCTCAGGTGCTGCCGGCGTCCGAGCGCCTCCTCGACGGCCTGCTCGCCACGCTCCCCGAAGTACCGGCGGAGCCCATCCCGGCGAACCGGGCGGGCGCGCGGCCCGCACCGCCCACGCCCACCGAGATAGATGATCTGTTCGCCGCGGTGCGCGGATTCGATGCGGAGCGGTTACGCGCTGGCTTTCAACTGGACTGGGCCCGTCTCGGGCCACTGGAATTTCTGGAGCAACGAGCCGCGCCGTTTCTCAAGGCCGTGGGCAATGCATGGGCCGAGGGGTCCCTCGACGTGCGCCACGAGCACTTCGGATCGGCAGTACTGGGGGACTTCCTCCGGACCGTGCGGTTGCCGCTGGACGATCGCGCGAGTGGCCCGATTGCGGCGCTGGCGACTCTCCCCGGCGAGCTGCACGGGCTCGGGCTCCAGATGTCGGCTCTCGTCTTTGCGCTGGCCGGTTGGCGCGCGCTGATCCTCGGGGTCGACACCCCCGTGGAGCAGATTGCAGCCCTGGCACGGGAGGCGCCCCTTGCCGCCGTGGCTCTGAGCTGCGTTCAGCCGCGAAGCCGCAGATTCACGGCCCCGATCCGGTCGCTGCGCCGCCGCCTTCCGCGCCATATCCCCCTCCTCGTCGGAGGGGCCGGCGCACCGTCGGCCGCGGGGCAACGCGGGATCGAGATCATGCCCAACCTCGCCTCGCTCGACCGCTGGCTCCGCAGCCGCCCTTCCAGTTGAGCAGCACGACGATTCTCGTCACCGGCGCCACCGGTTACATCGGTGGCCGCCTGGCAACCAGGCTCCTGGCCCGGGGGCATCGGGTCCGCGCCATGGCCCGCGATTCCCGGCGGCTCGGTACGCTGAGCGCGGCCGGCGCCGAGTGCGTGACCGGGGATGCGCTGGAGCCCGAAAGCCTGGTGCCGGCCCTGCATGGGGTTGCGGTCGCCTACTATCTGATTCACTCCATGGGCAGTGGACCTGATTTCGCTCAGCGGGACCGCGAGGCCGCCGGCAACTTCGCCGCCGCCTGCGCCGCGGCTGGGGTGAACCGCATCATCTATCTCGGCGGGCTGGGCCAACCCGGGCCGACGCTCTCGAAGCACCTAGCCAGCCGCCAGGAGGCGGGCGACGTACTTCGCGCCGGGCCGGTGCCCGTGACCGAGCTCCGTGCGGCCATCATCGTCGGCGCGGGGAGCGCCTCGTTCGAGATTATCCGCGATCTCGCACGAAAGCTGCCGGTGATGGTTTGCCCCCGTTGGGTGCGCTCGCGCTGCGAGCCCATCGCCCTGGACCAGGTGTTGGACTACCTGATCGGAGTCCTGGACGAGCCCCGAACGGTGGGGGAAGTGCTGGAGATTGGTGGCGGTGAAGTGCTGACCTACGAACATATGTTGCGCCAGTGCGCCGCTGCCCTCGGCAAGCGGGTTCGCATCCTGGTGGTCCCGGTCCTCACTCCCCGCCTCTCCTCCTACTGGCTCAACCTGGTCACCAGTGTGCCCATGGGTATTGCCCGCCCCCTGGCGGAGGGACTGCGCAACGACGTCGTCACGACAGACCATCGGATCCGCGAGTGGATTCCGCTGCCCCGGGTGACCTTCCGGCAAGCGGTCGATCGGGCCCTCGCGGAAGACCGGGCGGGTCCGCTCGCCACTCGTTGGACCGGCGCCACCGGAGCCTGCAGGGTCGAGTCGTTACGACGGCGGGGCGCGGTCCTCCGGGATGAACGGGTGCTTCGGGCCAACGCGTCCCCGGCCGCGCTCTTTGCCGCGGTGGAGCGACTCGGCGGTGGGACCGGCTGGTACTATGCGGACTGGCTGTGGCGCTTCCGCGGCTTGCTCGACCGATTGGTGGGCGGGGTCGGCATGCGCCGGGGGCGACGCGATCCCGTCGCCATTGCCCTGGGTGACCCGATCGACTTCTGGCGGGTGGAAGAATTCGTTCCGGGGCACCTGCTCCGGCTCCGCGCGGAGATGAAAGTCCCGGGCGCGGCCACGCTCGAGTTCGAGGTCGCCCCCGAGGCCGACGGCAGCGGGGCCGTCCTGAGCCAACGCGCCCAGTTCGAGCCGCATGGGACCGGCGGACGAGCCTACTGGGATGCTTTGCGGCCCCTGCATGCGCTCGTGTTCCGCGGCCTGGCGGCCGGGATCGTACGGGCAGCAGAGGGCGCTCGGGCTCGACCTCGCTGACTCGCCTGATCCGGCAAGCACCGAGGTACTATCATCCCCCAGTCGCGCAAGCCACTTTGACCTGGGGAAAGGTCGAGTGGCAGCATGATACCCTTCAACCAGGTAGGGAGTTATGAGTGCAGTTGATACGAAGAAGCGGCAGGAGCTCACGAACCGACGAGACGCCCCCCTGCTCACGCCGACTGACCTGACCCGGGCGGCGACCAAGGAAGTCTCGGGAGCGATGAATGCCATCCTGGCGGACGTATTCGCGCTCTATCTCAAGACCAAGAACTTCCACTGGCACATGAGCGGACCGCATTTCCGCGATTACCATCTGCTCCTGGACGAACAGGCCGATCAGCTGTATGCCATGACCGATCCCATTGCGGAGCGGATTCGAAAGCTCGGCGGCCTCACCATCCGATCCATCGGCCACATTGCCCGCCTGCAGCGGGTGCGAGACAACGATGCCGAGTTCGTCGAGCCGTCGGACATGCTGGCGGAGCTGCGGGAGGACAATCAGGCGCTGGCGGCAAGGCTCCGCGAGGCGCATAACGTCTGCGAGGAGCACCGCGATATCGCCACGGCCAGCCTGATCGAAGTGTGGGTGGACGAGACCGAGCGGCGCACCTGGTTTCTGTTCGAGTCGAGCCGCCAGGGAGATTCGTCGAACCACTAGTGCGGCTCCAGTGCGGCAATCTCGACACGCAACGAGTTAAGCACAATCTTGCCAGTTGGAGGCGTGCATGGCGTGAGTCGCACCGAGGTCCAGGACCGGCTGCAGCAGGCACTCGGCGCGGCCTACGTCATCGAGCGCGAGCTCGGCGGTGGGGGCATGAGCCGCGTGTTCGTGGCGCACGAGGCGGCGCTGGGACGGAAGGTGGTCGTCAAGGTTCTCCGTCCGGACCTCGCCGAGGGGCTCTCGGCCGACCGGTTCAAGCGCGAGGTCCGCCTCGCCGCGCGGCTGCAGCATCCGCACATCGTGCCGCTCCTGGCGGCCGGCGAGATGGATGGCGGCGTGCTGTTCTACACCATGCCCCTGGTCGAAGGCGAGAGTCTCCGCGCGCGGCTCGCGCGAGAAGGAGCCCTGCCGATTGCGGGGGCGGTGCGCATCCTGGGCGACGTGGCCGGCGCGCTCGCCTACGCCCATCGCACCGGCGTGGTGCACCGCGATGTCAAACCGGAGAACATACTGCTCTCCGACGGCGGCGCCGTCGTGGCCGACTTCGGCATTGCCAAGGCGATCAGCGCCTCCCGCGATGGCGACGGGGACGCGCGGCACTCCTCCACCCTCACCGCCACCGGCACTTCGTTAGGCACGCCCGCCTACATGGCGCCGGAGCAGGCCACCGGCGATGTCGTGGACCACCGCGCCGACCTCTATGCCCTCGGCGTCGTCGGCTACGAGATGCTCGCGGGCTGGGCGCCGTTCGAGGGCCGCACCGCGCAACAGCTCCTGGCCGCACACGCCACCGAGACACCTGAGCCGATCGTAAGACGCCGGGCGAGCGTGCCGCCGCGCCTGGCTGCGCTAATCATGCGGCTGCTGGAGAAGAACCCCGCCGACCGTCCGGAGTCGGCCGACGATCTCAGGCGGGCACTGAATGAGCTACCAGCGGCAGACGTGGGTGCGGACACGCAGAGAACACCGCGCACTGTGCCGACGCCGAGCCGCGTGAGGCCAGTCAGGCAGTTGGCTCCCTGGGCGCTGTTGGGTGGGTTGGCCGTGCTGGCTGGTGCCGCCGCCGCCGGAGCGTTGCTGGCCCGATCTCGGGGTGCGGAGCCGCTGCACCGGCCGGTGGTCGCGGCGCTCGCCGCACCGGCAGGCCAGGAATTGCGGCCCGAAGGCGGGCTCGCGCTCTCGGCCGATGGGGACCAGCTCGCCTTCGTTGCGGCAGACCGGAGCGGAGCGAGAGCGGTATGGGTGCGTCGCCTGGATAGTCTCGCGGCAACGCGGATCGACGGTACCGATGGGGGGTCCGGTCCCTTCTGGTCCCCCGATGGCGCGTCCTTGGGCTATTTCGCCGGGGGGCTGCTTCGGGTGGTAGACGTACGCAGCGGGACTCATCGCGCTCTCTGCTCAGCCCCACGGCCAGGGGGCGGCACCTGGACCGGGACCGCAGTCATCGTCTACTCGCCCGATTTTCTCAGCGAGCCTCTATTCCGAGTGCCCGCCGCAGGTGGATCATGCACCCAACTCACCCGGTATCGCCCCGGCGAGTCCATCCATCGGCGTCCGACCGCACTTCCCAATGGGCGGCACATCCTCTTCAACATAGGCCTCCCTGGCGCCACCAGTGTCGCCGCGGTCGATCTCGCTACCGGCACCATCACCGAGATCCGCCAGGCGAGCGGGGATGCCCAGTTCGCCGCGCCCTACTGGCTCCTGTTCCGCGAAGGCACGACTGGTCCGCTGCGGGCGCAGCGGCTGGATCTCGGGACGCTACGGCCGGTAGGCGAGCCGCGGGTCGTGCTCGAACGCGTCGCCGGTGTTCGGAGCCTCCCGAGCTATGCGGCCAGTTCGAGCGCACTCGTTGCGTTGCAAATGAGCACGGAGCGGCAGTCGCTCGTTTGGGTGAACCGGCAATCGTCGGTCGTGGAATCGCTGCCCTCCCCCACCGATCAGCCCCCCTTCTTCGCGGCCGCGAGCGCCAGCCTGGCCCATGATGGCCGGCGCATCGCCTTTGCCACGGCGGGACCACTGTGGCTGTACGACCGGCTTCGAAAGGTGGCGACCCGCGCGCACGCTCAGACGATTCCCGGCCAAGGGATCCTCGACCCGGTATGGGGACCCGGCGACTCGCTTATCGCCTATCGGACGCTGTTCAACGGCCCTCTGATGCTTCGCCTCTATCACGTCGCCTCCGATACCTCTGATTCACTTTTTGCATTGGGGCGGCGAAACGTCCGGACCCCCGCCTGGGCACCGGACGGCCGGCGTATTGCCTTCCAGCTCTCCGCCGGCGACAGCGCAACAAAGGATGAGATCTGGATCTATTCGCGCGCCGACCGGCGGGCGATGCGCATTTGGGACGCGCCGGCAAACCTGTCCTCCCCACACTGGTCGCCGGACGGGCACTGGCTGGCCTATGTCTCGGACGAGACCAGCGCGCCCGAGGTCTACATCCGAGCGGCATCCGGCTCCGGCGTGGCAGTACGGGTCTCAAACGCGGGTGGTGATTTTCCAGTTTGGCGGGCCGACGGACGCGAGCTCTACTACCGGGCTCCCGACGGCGCGATCTTGGGAGTCGGAGTGAGGCTCGGCTCCCCGATCGTGCTCTCACAGCCGAAAGTGGCTCTCGCCGCGCCACCCTTCAGCCGGATGGTCCGCACCTTCGAGGTTACCCCGGACGGCCGGCAGTTTGTGGGCTTCGGGCGGGAGGACCCCCTGCTCTTCACTCTGGTCACCGATTGGGCGGCGCGGTTAGCAGCGCGATGAGGGGCCTGATGGCCTTCACGCTGCTCGGGACCGGCTGCCACCGGGCAGTGCCGGGCAGAGAGAATGTCGCCGTGAACACCGGGGTGTCCGAGTTCTTTAAGGATACCGTGGGGGCAAACTCTCCTGCTCCGCCCGAAGGGTCTCGAACCTTCAATCTTCAGACCCCCGGGCAGCGAGATTCATTGCACGCAGAGATCAGAAGGCACCGCGAAATGTGGCGAGCCGGCGGAGCGCGGGACTATCACTTCCTGCTGCGGGCCTCGTGCTTCTGTCCGGGCCAGCAGGGGTGGCTCCTGCTCGAGGTCCGTGATGGTCAGGTCGTGCGGGTCTGGGACAGAGGTGGGAAGCCGGCTCCTCTCACACCGGACAACAAGTACAGCATTGATGGACTGTTCGACCTCCTCAAGCAGGACGCCGACCGCGACGACGTGGTCGGCGTCAGCTTCGATGACCGCTGGCATTATCCCGCATACATCCGTACCGACGTGCGCCTTGGCCTGCCGGACGATTGGGGAGTCCTTCAGGTCCGGGGGTTCCGGCCCCGCTAGTGGGGACCCGGCTTCGTCGCGCAGGTGTAGACGTAGCTGAGCTGATCGACCTGTTTGGAGTCGAGCCGCAGGCGGCCGGCGAACGAGACGCATGAACCCAACGGGGCCACGAACGCGTCCGCCGGCCCCAACCGGCGGCCTTCGAACTTCAGGGATGGGTAATGCTTCACCAACTCCTCGCGGGTCACCCGTCGCGGCGGTTGGAAGGTGACTGCGGCCACCAGCCGCTGGTTCCGGTCGAAGAACAGCCGATAGCGCTCAGGCCCCAGGTCCAGCACGTGACGCGGCCGGACCACATGATCGCCCACCTGCCATTCAGTATCGCGCGGAAGCGTATCGGGATTAGCGCGCGGTCGGGGCCCGGTCGGGGATTCGCCCAGCTGCACCGCAAAGATTCGCAACGCGGCGGTCAGCGTGGTGCGCCCCAGCACCAACTCGCCCTTGGATGCGTCGCTGCCTGGCACCGGATCCGCAAAGACGCTCGGCCGGGCCGCCAGTGTTTGCGCGGCGCCGGGCGAGGTGGCCATGACGAAGGTGACAACCGGTATCAGGTAGCGGCGCATTGGGCATCCTCTTGGAAGAGTGAGAGCGATGACTACTGCAACTCACGCTTTCAACTTAGCCGATCTGGCTGGAGCGCGACTTCTCCCAATTTACAAACAGGAACCCGCCCGGCGCGTCGAACTTCGGCTCGCCCGCGGCCGGAAGCACCTGCAGCTGCAGCTCCTCGATCTTGTTCTTCGAGCAATCCCAGCAGGCCAGCGCGAAATCGCCATCCCGTCGGGTGCGGGACAGCTGCATCACGTGCACCATCGCGTTATCCGTCACCAGCGTGCCGTTCCGGTACAGGTGGCCAAAGGCCCACAGCGCGACGGCGCTGTTTATGGTGGGGACGAGCGGCGTGTGCACGCCGGTCATCCCGTGGTAGTAGAGACCCATGATCACGCCGCCAAACCGCGGGTGGTGGATCACGTCTTTGGTCTGCACCCGGTCCAACACCAGTTTCCACTGCGCGTGGTCCTGGGTGGTGAACTCGGCTAGCCCGTCCACCGAGTCGCGGGTGGCGCCCTTGTCCCAGGCGGTGAAGCTGAAGTTGCCTGAGATCGGCGTGACGTTGTTGGAGTAGGGTCCGTTCTGCGCCTGCGACTCCAGTCCCTCTTTCTCGTCGCCGAACGACTTGAGGATCGCGGCCGCGCTGTCGGCGAAGGGGAACGGGCCGGGCAGGATCTGGATGACCGGACCGGCGCCGGTCACCTGGATGGCCTTGACCTTCGCGGGCGCAGCCGATGGCTGAGTCATCTTGATATCGCCATAGCCCGGAGATCTCGAACTGCCCCCGCTCACCACCTGCAAGTGGGCCTCCATGCCCAGCTTCTTGTGCGAATCCTCTCCTACCGGGCAGTACACTTCGTAGGTCCCAGGATGCAGCGTCAGCGTCAGGGTGGCGCTCGAGCCGGGCTGGATCAGGGGGGTCTGCTGCTCGATCCCGTGGCCCTCGACCTCGAAGGCGTGGGGGATGCTGCCGGCGTTGGTGACCGTGAAGGCGACTGCGCCCTCCGCAACCTTGGCCTCGGACAGCTCCACCTTCCATTCGGACAGCTTGGCAGTGACCGGCACGGGCTCGCTCGAGGCTGGGCGCTGCCGCGCGGCGCCGAGGGCTGAAGCGGCGAAAAACAGCCCGCCGAGGGCGCGGGTGATCATGCGGTACTTGCGGGTCATGGTGGTATCTCCGATTAATGGGTAAGACGACACTGTGCTCAGTGCCGGATACCCCCCGGGTCCCCCGCTTATTCCCGGGAATAAATCCGCCGCTCGCGGAGTCTCATCCCCAGGAGTACTCCGATACCTTGAGGCGTATGGAGCGCAACGAGCTCGGGCGATTCGAAGCGATCGTGCTGCCGCACCTGGACGCCGCCTACACGCTGGCGCGCTATCTGACGCGCCACGAACAGGACGCGCAGGACGTGGTGCAGGATGCCTATCTGCGGGCGCTCAAGTACTTCGAGGGTTTCCGGGGCACCGAGAGCGGCGACGGCCGCGCCTGGCTGCTCGCCATCGTGCGCAACGCCGCCTTCACCTGGCGGCGCCGCTATCGCCGGGAGGCGAGCGCCGTGGAGTTCGATGAGCAGCTCCACAGTGAGTCGGTGGCGGAGGTAAACCCGGAGATGGCGCTGATGGGCGCATCAGCGCGCGAGTCACTGCATCAGGCGCTCGACCGGCTGCCGCCCGAATTCCGCGAGGTAATCGTGTTGCGCGAGCTCCAGGGTCTGTCCTACAAAGAGATCGGGGAGATCACCGGGGTGCCGGCGGGAACCGTGATGTCGCGGCTCTCCCGGGCCCGCTCGCGGCTGCAGCGGGCGCTGTACGCGGAGCAGGAGGGACGATGACCCATAGCGAATTGGAGCTGCAGCTGGACGCGTATCTGGACGGGGAGCTGGCCTCGCAAGACGCGCGGGAGTTCGCGGCCCACTTGAAGGAATGTCGCGATTGCGCCCGCCTGCACGATGCCCGCGTCGCGCTGGGGAAGGCAATCCGGGCGGAGGTCCCGTCGTTGCGCGCGCCGGACGAGCTGCGGACCCGGGTCCGGTCGGCGCTCAGGTCTGCCGCCGGAAACCCCGTCCCTCGTCGCAGCGTGCCGCCACTCGGCTGGCGCCCGCTGGCGCTCGCCGCATCCCTGGCGCTGGTGGCCCTGGGGAGCTGGCGGGTGGCCTCGGATCGCGCTTCCGGGGAGGCGCTGAGCGAGCAGGTGCTCACCAGCCACGTCCGCTCGCTCATGCCGGGCCATCTCACCGACGTGGTCTCCACCGACCAGCACACGGTGAAGCCCTGGTTTAACGGCAAGCTGGACTTCTCGCCCGCGGTGTACGATTTCGGCGGCCGGGGCTATCCCCTGATCGGCGGCCGGCTCGACTATCTCGCCGGCCGGCCGGTGGCCGCGCTGGTGTACGGGCGGCGCCAGCACCTGATCAACCTGTTCCTCTGGCCGGCGCATCGAGGTCCGGCGGATGGCGCCGACGAAACGACGCGGCAGGGATACCACCTGCTGCACTGGACCACGCCGGAGTACACCTACTGGGTGGCCTCGGATCTGGGCCTGCCGGAGCTGCGCGAGTTCGCGGGGCTGGTGCGACAGGCGGATTCGGCAGCGACACGGTGAAGGAGTGACAGACTGTCTGCTGCAGTCCAGGGTGGCCCGGCCAGATTGTCTTTGGCTGGTTGGGTCAAGCGTCACACGCAAGTGCAAAATCATTTTTCATACTGATTTGCAACCCAGCTCAGAACTGGTGCGGGAGTTGCCGTGCTCATCGGCATGCGATCGGTCTGGGCGGTTGCCGGAACAACTGTTATCGTGGCGCTGGCGACAAGCTGCAGCGGCGGGAGCGGGAGCAACGTCACCAGTCCAACAGATACCACTCCCCCGATCGCCAGCTTTACGTCGAGCTGCACGGGAGTGACCTGCACCTTCACCAACACGAGCGCGGACCCGGACGGTAGCTTCACGTCCAGCTGGAACTTCGGCGATGGCAGTCCGGCCGACACCACGAGCAATCCCAGCCACACCTATGCCGCGACCACCGCAACCCCCTACACGGTCGGGTTGACCGTGACTGACAATGGGGGACTCACGGCCACCTCGAGCCAGACTGTCACCGTAACGCCGGCGGGGGGAGGAGGAGGGGGAGGAGGAGGCGGAGCAGTGACCCTCACCTGCGTCAATCACACCGGTGCGGCTGACACCACGGCCGACTGCGGGATGGACATCGGTCAAAAAGCGATCATCACCGTCACGGTGCAGAGCACCCTGTGCAAGTTCAACGGCAATACGTTCGTCATGCCCAGTCCGGCGACGAGCCCGACCGATACGCTCTTCAAAGACGGTTGCAAGCACAAGCTGGTGCCGGAGGGCACCGTCTTCACCGTCAACGGCCCCAACCCGGACAAGTCGTTCCCCGCCGGGAGCCACGTCAACGGGCAGTTCATCCAGGGGCACCCGAGGCCCGGCGACCCGCCCAAGGGCCCGCCCGCGACCAGAGTGACCGGCAGCTTCCCCGACTGGACCGTTGCCATCGATGATGGCGGAAACCTGGGTGGAGCGGGAGAGCCGAACTTCACTGACATCGTCCTGACGATTCACGCAGCAGCTGCACCGTAGGACGAACTCGTCCCACCGACTTGTGCCAAAGTATCCCTATACCCTCTGACTCCGTCACGCTGCCGGGCTGACGTCTCCCGCCGCCGGCCGCGGTGTCGCGAGGACGTTGCTGACGCTCTTCCACGAGGCCAGCAGCTCGGAGTCGTGGACAAAGCGGAACAGGTTGAGCGCGTCGAGCGCCTTCACCACTCGCACCACCTCGTCGCCTACCTCATCGAGCTCGGCGCTCGCTCCGACATGCGACCAACGGCCCCGGTCCCCCTGCTCCACCGCCTAATCGAACTGCCGCAGCGCCTCGTTCAAGCTCTCCAGTATCGTGTCGGCCAGTCCGTGCCGCCCCAGCATCTCCTTCCGGCTCTCCGCCTCTGCGGCCAGGCCGCGGGCTACGGCGCGGAACGCCAGATACGGGATTGCTCCCCGCTGGAGCACGAACTTCTGCCTAGCTCGGGCAGCTCAACCGCCGCCCTTCGGCTCGGCGAGAGGGGGAGAGGCGAGGAGTGTGCCAGAGATCTTCGAAACTGTCCGGTGCATGCGCACGTCGGATGCTGTCGATCAGCTCACTGGGAGATGGATCCCGAGCCGTGACCTATGGTACCAAGACACTGGTGGACGCGCCCCGGGCCCTGCCCATTGGTTCCACAATCGGGACCCTGTGTACCCGAGTGCGGACACACCGGAATTCCCTCTGGTCGAGTGGTTGCCGAGCCCTTGCAGATGGTGCCGCGACGGAGCCGCGAGGGAGCCCCGATCTCTGAAATGAGACCACGGCTGTTGCGGGCGGTATCGCGGCCCTGGCATGCGGGACTGGTCCTACTCGACGGTCTGCTGAATAGGCTGCATCTTCTCAGCTGATCTCCCTCATGCCCGATAGGATCTCACCATGACCTTCAAGCCCGCGATTTGGCGCCCGATCGCCGTCGTGCTGAGCGCCATCAACCTGGTCGCAGTCGGGTTCGCGGCCGGGGAATCCCAGCCGTGGCATGCCGGGGTTCACGCGGCGCTCGCGCTGGCGTTCGGGCTATGGGCTCAGCGCCTGCAGCGGGGTCCCGCCGCCGGGAGCGAGCAGCTGCAGGCCGGGCTCGAGTCGCTCGAAGCCGAGGTCGGCAGGCTGGGGCAGGACATGAGCGAGCTGCAGGAGCGCCTGGACTTCACCGAACGGATGCTGGCGCAACATGCGGAAGCGCGCCGCATAGACCCGCAGCGATAGGGAGAAGGTGCCGTGGCCAAGCAGGACGGCAAGCTTAAGCGAAGCGTGTACGAGGACCGGCTGGCGGAGCTGCACTTCGAGCTGGTGAAGATGCAGTACTGGATCAAGGACACCGGCCAGAAGCTGGTCCTCATCTTCGAGGGCCGCGATGCCGCGGGCAAGGGCGGGGCCATCAAGAGCATCACCGACCCGCTCAATCCTCGGGGCTGCCGCGTGGTCGCCCTGGGCACGCCCTCCGACCGGGAGCGGACTCAGTGGTACTTCCAGCGCTACGTCGAACACCTGCCCGCCGCCGGAGAGATCGTGCTGTTCGACCGGAGCTGGTACAACCGGGCCGGGGTGGAGCACGTCATGGGCTTCTGCACCGAGGAGGAGTACACCGAGTTCATGCGCGCCTCTCCGGAGTTCGAGCGCATGCTGATCCGCTCGGGGATCATCCTCCTCAAGTACTGGTTCTCGGTCAGCGACGAGGAGCAGGAGCGCCGGTTCGAGGAGCGGGCCGGTAACCCCGCGCGGCGCTGGAAGCTGAGCCCCATGGATCTCCAGTCCATGGCCAAATGGGTGGAGTACTCGAAGGCCAAGGACGAGATGTTCCGCCACACCGACATCAAGCAGGCGCCCTGGTGGACGGTGGAGGCCGACGACAAGCGCCGGGCGCGGCTCAACTGCATCGCCCACATCCTGAACTCGGTGCCCTACCAGGACGCGACGCCGCCGCCGATCCACCTTCCTCACCACCGGGCGCCCGATAACAGCTATGTGCGGCCCCCGAAGGGCGAGCAGAACTTCGTGCCCGATGTTAGCTAGGAGCTGGGAGCTGATGAAGGTCCTGCTCTTTGCCTCCAGCGAAGCCGGTTTCTTCTGCCTCGGCGTCTCGTCCGTGGGCATGAGCGAAGCCGCTTATACCCGCCTGACCTTCGATCTGACCCTTGCCGCCGCCGCGGCGATGGTCGCGGTCAACCCCCGCCTGACCTTCTGCTACGTCTCCGGACTCGGCACCGACAGCTCGGAGCAGGGCCGCACCATGTGGGCCCGGGTCAAGGGTAGGACCGAGAACGCTCTCCTGGCGCACCTCGGCCGGGCTCTGATTCAGGCTGCAGCGGTGGGCTATCCCAAGCGGATTCTGGCTCTGCGCGACATCAACGCGCTGGGTGCTCCGGAACCATCTCGGCCGGCTTACGTTTAAAGGATTGCACGAGGGTGGGCGAGTGTTTGAGACACTATGAAGCGATGGAGAGAGGTGATATGAGCCAGGAGGACAGAATGACCCGTTCGGCCGTCGCAGGGGCACAGCAGACCGAGGTGGCCGTGCTGGCCGGCGGATGTTTCTGGGGGGTCGAGGAGATCCTGCGCTCGGTGCCGGGGGTGATCGACACCGACGTCGGCTACACCGGCGGCTGGGTGAAGGATCCGACCTACGAAGACACCCACGACAGCAAGTCGGGTCACGCCGAGGCGATCCGGGTGACGTTCGACCTCTCGGTGCTGAGCTATGAGGACTTGCTGGAGCAGTGGTTCTTCAAGCTGCACGACCCGACCACGTTGAACCGCCAGGGGAACGACGTCGGCACCCAGTACCGCTCCGCCATCTTTCCCCAGACCCCGGAGCAGAAGGGCATCGCGGAGCGGGTGAAGGCCCGGGTCGAGGCGTCCGGGAAGTGGAAGCGCCCGATCACGACCAGCATCGAGCCGGCCTCCACCTGGTACAGCGCCGAGGGCTACCACCAGGATTACCTGCGCAAGCACCCGGGCGGATACAGCTGCCACTTCATGCGTGATTAGGACGTCCTTCTCGTCCTTCCTGTCTTCGTCCCAGCAAAATCGTACAAGACCTCTCCCAGCCTCCGGCCAGATTTAAGCCGTCCTTCTGGCCAGGAGCCCAGCGGACCAGACTCGATCTTGCCACCTCGGGGGCCAAGGGAGCTTTGGGGTGTATGGCGTCGCTGGAAGTCATCTTCGAGGTGGAGGCGTAAGGGGTTTATGACAACCACAACAGTCGCGGTAGCGACAATGAAGGCGGCGCAGATTCCTGGACCGGGCGCGGATTTCCAGATCGTGGAGCGGGAAATCCCCCAGCCGGGTCCAGGAGAGGTGCGGATCAGGGTGCAGGCCTGTGGTGTCTGCCATAGCGACGTGTTCACTAAGGAAGGCTGGTGGCCCGGCATTCAGTATCCTCGCATTCCAGGCCATGAGGTGGCCGGGATCATCGATGAAGTTGGTCCCGCTGTATCGGGGTGGACTCTGGGACAGCGGGTTGGTGTCGGCTGGCACGGCGGCCACGACAACACCTGTCGCGAGTGCCGGCGCGGAGATTTTCGCAATTGCCGGAACCTGAAAGTTCCCGGCATCAGCTATGACGGCGGATATCAGGAGTACATGGTGGCTCCGGTAGAAGCCCTGGTCTCGCTACCCGAGAGCCTCACGGACGTCGAAGCCGCCCCGCTGCTCTGCGCCGGCATCACCACCTATAACGCGCTGCGGCACAGTGGTGCATTGCCCGGCGACCTCGTTGCCGTCCAGGGGATCGGCGGCTTGGGTCACCTCGGCATCCAGTTCGCGAGCCAGTTCGGCTATAAGGTCGCGGCTATCGGGCAAGGGCCAGGCACCGCGGTGCTCGCGAAGAAGCTGGGAGCGAGTGTGTACATCGACAGCAGGGCGACGAATGCAGCAGAGGCGTTGCAGAAGCTGGGCGGTGCACAGGTGATCCTGGCGACGGCTCCCAGCTCGAAAGCGATGTCCGAGCTGGTCGACGGGCTGGGGCCCAACGGCAAGCTCATGGTCGTGGGCGTGGCAGCGGAACCCATCGAGGTCACGCCGGTACAGCTCATCAGTGGAAGCCGAAGCCTTCAGGGGTGGGCGTCGGGAACGGCGGCGGATATCGAGGACACCCTGGCCTTTGCCGAGCTCAGCGGCGTGCGTGCCATGATTGAAACCTATCCGCTCGAAGAGGCCGCCGAGGCCTACGCGCGCATGCTGAGCGGGAAGGCAGAGTTCCGCGTGGTTCTGACGATGTCG
This sequence comes from Gemmatimonadota bacterium, assembly GCA_041500125.1. Lineage (GTDB taxonomy): Bacteria > Gemmatimonadota > Gemmatimonadetes > Gemmatimonadales > GWC2-71-9 > CAVVWJ01. The sequence continues at coordinate 11 of JBGQLP010000008.1, read as the reverse complement.
CACTGAGCTTG
>JBGQLP010000007.1:0-88363 GCA_041500125.1 Gemmatimonadota bacterium | reverse complement strand
GTTGTGGCGGAGGAAGGGAGTATCGTGCTGCCGCCGGCGGCATCGTCAAACGCAAACCCCACCTCGGCTCCGGCGACCGGACGGTCTTTGGTATCGGTGACCCGAACGACAAGCGGCGAGAGTTGTGAGCCGACCCGGGCACTTTGACCGCTGCCCGCAAACATCGCGATGTGGGCCGGCTCGCCCTCACCCGGGAGGGTCAGATTATCGCTGCCGCAGGCAGCGTAAAGCAGGGGAAGTCCGACGACCAGAACAGCCGAGAGCCTAGGAGCAATCACCGCGGACCATCCTCAAAACAAGGGTGCACCAAGGCGCGAGGGTCGCGCATGTCATTTCGGAGTAGGGCAGGAGTCTATTCCCATGGACTGGCCGAGAAAAGGACCTGGGTCACAAATTCATCTAAGTAGTTCGCTCGCACTGGTTTGCCTCATGGGTGAGTCCTATGTCGCCCCCGGGGCAGTTGGCGCGGCAGATAGAGGATCTGTGTTGCGGCAGGTCAAGCAGCTTATATGCCCGGCTGGAGTCCCTCGGCCGGGCGGTAAGTCGAGCGCTGAAGCGAACTTGAAATGGGAGACCGGGAGACTGTTGTAGCGGCGCTACGGCAGTTCCAGGACCGGAGAGCCTTCGTCCCTCAGAACAACACCGTTACGGTAAAGGTGACGGGAGAGCCCATGACACTCCCGGTCCCGGTGGTCGCAGTGAGCTTCTGCACTCCAATCCGGTTCCCCAGAGTCCACGTGACCGTGGCTTTGCCGGCCGCATCGGTCACCGTAGATGGCGCTCCCACCTCGCCTTGCCCTGCCGTGACCTGCCACGCCACCGAGGCGTTCGGCACCGGATTGCCGTAGCGATCCACCACCCGTACGACCGGCGGGGTGGCCACCTCCTGCCTTCGCCGACCCGGTTGAGCCAGGACGCTGGCAGGGCTCAGGGTGTCCGGCGCTCCGGCCTCGGCGACGGCACGAAACTCGGCGATCTGGGTTGCCGATGCGTCGCCCACCAGCTGCGCCACCACGAGGTGATCGCCCGGGGCCGTTCCCAGCGTCCAGTGGGCAACCGCTTTCCCGTCACTGTCAGTGGTCGCGGTGTCGGGCGAGACGGCCCCCGCCGCGGGATCCTGAGTGAGCACGAAAGCCACCTTGCGATCGGGAGCCGGCTGGTCGCCAGCGACTACCTTGACCACCAGCGGATCGGGAAGCTCCTGCCCCACGGTGCCGGTCTGCAGGTCCCCAGTGAGCTTGGTCAGGGCGACAGGCCCATTCCCTCCGCCGGCGGGGTCAGGCAGGAGAACATCACTGGTGCAAGCCACGGCACCGGCAAGAAGAAAAACGAGCGCGCTGCGCGCGGCTAAGGCTGTCGTGTGAGGCATGGTCGGCTTGTCGGATGTGTCGCCGGCTGATAGGCGCCGGGTTGAAGGGGGGTGGGCAATAGAATAGCAGCCCCGAAGCAGCATCGGTAGTGTCCGGGAGCCATCGTTACCGGCCGCTCTGCACCAGGATGCCGAGCCCGAAGTTGACCAGGCGCTCCCGGTAGCTCCCGCCGGTTCGGCTGTCATAGCTGTGGCCGACAAGATCGACCACCGGGTTGAGATAAAAATGGCGCCCCAGCCTCAGCTCGTAGCCAGCCCCCACCAGCCCGGCGAAGCCGGTGTCGCCCACATTGAAACCGTCGTCGAAGTCGACTGCGTTCCGGCCGAGTCCCAAGCCGCCCTTGAGATAGAGTCCGGTGGCCTTGATCGGATAGAACTGGGCTACGAACAGGAGGCTGCTGAGCGATTCGACGGCATGGGCCCGCTCATTGATCCAGGAGAGGACCTCACCCCCGAGCCGAAGGCTCTGGCCCAGCGTGCCGCCGGCCTGGAGCGAGACGGTCGGCTTGTAGAAGGTGTCGCTGTACCCGAGCCCGTCACGCAGATCGAAGGATTCGCCGCCGGCCCCCAACCCCAGCCCGAACCAGAATCCGTGCCGGTCCCCCGCGTCTCTGACTTCGACCAGTCCGGGAGGTGGCTGTTGAGCGAATCCAGTGGAGGGAAGGACGAGTAAGGCGACCAGTGTCAGCAGAAAGGACACGACTGTCCCTCGGAGCGAACACGTTAAACGTTGCACCGGCTGCCTGACGCCGGCCCGCGCGCGCTGCTCGAGCCGACAAGTGATTGGGGATCCAGCACGTGAGAGGGTCAGCATGGAGGTACTCCGCTGACGTTAGGTTTGAGCTGACCTGGGAGTCACAGCCTCGCGTACCTGTCTCAGCAAGGCCCGGACCAACTCTTGTCAGTACGCGCGCGGGTTCTTCTCATGATCGGTTTCCTGGCCATGGCCGCCATTTGTGCCCGGCTGGGAATCTGGCAAGTGCACCGGCTACGAGAGCGCCGAGCCACGAATGCAGTCGCGCTATCGGCCAGGTCTGCCCCGGTGATCTCCCTGGGAGGCACGAGCGAAGGTGGCGATCCAGTGGGGCGCCGGGTTCGGGCTCGGGGCCGGTACGATCACACCCACGACATCACCATCCGGGGAAGGGAATACGGCGGAGTGCCGGGAGTCGAGATCGTATCTCCCCTGTTGCTCGACGGCACCCACCGCGCCGTGCTGGTGAATCGGGGATTCGTCCCCACCCCGGACGCGGTCACGGTTTATCCCGATTCCCTCCGGGAGCCCGGTGAGCACTCGGTCGAAGGGATCGCATTGCCGATCACCCCGGGTGGGGGAGCACCTTTGCAGCGGGGGGGCCAGACTACCTGGGCCCGGTTGGATCTGGCGGCCTTACAGGAACGCTTTCCTTACCCTATCCGCGCCTTTTACATCCGGCAATCACCTGACACCGCCCTGCCCCGGTTCCCTCGCAGGCTCGACCCGCCGGTGCTGGATGATGGGCCGCACCTGAGCTACGCAATCCAGTGGTTTGCGTTTGCGATCATCGCGGTGGTGTTTGCCGGGATCGTTCTGAGAAAGAACAGCGTGAGCGGGAAAAGGACAGGCGTGAGCGGTGAGCGGGAACTCACGGAGTAGAAGGCCCTCGGACCCGCGTGGGCCCGGAGGGTCTCGTGTTTCGGAGCACCCGCTTACCGCTTACGTTTGGCTTTCCCCGCTCACGCTTTTTCTTTTCCGTCCAGCTCCTCGATCGTCTTGGTGGATGGCTGCCGGGTCTTCTGCAGCCGGGCCGCGGTAGCCTCGGCACCGCGTAGAACCCGCAACAGGTTCTGACCGGCAAGCTTTTTCAGATCTCCGTCGGTCCATCCCCTTCGAATCAACTCGGCGAACAGCTCGGGGAACTTGGATACGTCTTCCAGGCCCTGGGGTACCGTGTCGATGCCATCGAAATCACTTCCGATCCCGACATGATCGATGCCGGCCACGTCGCGGACATGCTCGATGTGGTCGGCCACCTGCTTCAGCGTGGCCGGGGGCTGAGGGTGAGCCGCCTTCCACTCATCGTTCAGCCGTCTCCGCTCCGCAGTGTCGCTGACGCTGGTCTTGAGCTGCTCGAAATGCTCTCGCGCCTGGGCGTCCCAGGCCGCCGCCTCGGGTGACACGAAGGCGGGCACGAAGGTGACCATCACCACGCCACCATTCCGGGGGAGCCGCGCCAGGATGGAGTCAGGCACATTCCGGGGATGATCTGTCAGGGCCCGGGCCGAGGAGTGGGAGAAGATCACCGGCGCTTCGGTGACATCGAGGGCATCGCTCATGGTGGCGGCGGAGACGTGAGAGAGATCCACCAGCATTCCTAGCCGATTCATCTCCCGCACCACCTCCCGGCCGAACTCGGTCAGCCCGTCGTGGCGCGCGGTGTCGAGCGCGGCATCGGCCCAGTCGAGGGTCACGTTGTGGGTCAGAGTCAGATAGCGCGCGCCGAGGTCGTAGTACGCGCGCAGTGCTCCGAGCGAGTTCTCGATGGCGTGACCACCTTCCATACCGAGGAGGGACGCAATCCGGCCCCGCTTGAAGTCGCGCTCGATATCGGCGGCGGTAAGCGCCAGCGCCAATCGCTCGGGATAGCGCGCGATCATCCGGCGGGCAATGTCGAACTGTTCCAGCTGCACCCGGGCAAAGCCGCTGTCCTTGATCTCGCCGGGGATGTAGATGGACCAGAACTGGGCCGTTACCTGTCCCTCTTTCAGCCGGCCAAGATCGGTGTGCTTGGGGGTTCGGCCTCGCAGATCGTACGCGGCCACGTCGCGAGGAGCGGTCTTGAACTCGCGGATTTCCCAGGCCAGATCGTTGTGCCCGTCGATGAGTGGCGTGGACTTGAGGAGCTGCCGGGCGTGCTCCAGGGCGCGATCCTTGGACTGGGCGTTGACGCGAGAGACCATGAATAAGGTGAGAAGTAAGAGGAGAGAGGTCGTTGTCACCCTGAGCGCAGCGAGGGGGCCAGGCCTCTACTCCCTCACAATCTGTTCGGCTATGAGGAACCTCAATGAATCCGCGCCCCCTTCTCACCTCTCACCTGCCGATCTGCACCAGCTCCGGCCGCGCCACAAACTCTGGACAGATGGTGCGGTCGTATTCATATGGTCCGCCGGTTTCGGCGTCGATCCAGGGAAAGCCACTGCACACCGCGGGGTAGTATGGCTCCGCATGAATGGTGCAGACGTTCTCCCGGAGAAAGACGCAGCGGCCCGATCGTACCCGGGTTCGCCACTCGCCCCAACGGGTGCGATAGATCAGAGCCGGCCCGTGGACCTCCGCGATGGCGGCTGCCTCGTCGTCACTCAGAGTGACGCCGTAGGCACAACAGGACGAGTGATGGGGACAGGGAAAGCACGGCAGCGATGGTACGTCGCGCATGCGCAAAGTTAGTCGGGGGGGCCGAGTGCCACCATAATGGTCACGATCTCATGCGGAGCCGCGTGAAACGGCACGATGCGGCCGGCCTCACCCAACCTGATCTCGTGCAAGGAGTGCTCGTCGGCCCGGGCCCGCTGTGCCCCGCTCACCGGCGCGCCGAAGTGCCAGGTGCCAACGGTGGGCTTGCCAGTCGCGTTGTAACAGCGAAGCACCATGCCGCTTCCCTGCTCCGCGGGCTTGAGCCCGGAGAAGACCAGGCCATCTCCCTCCAACCGGAGCTCGAAGGGCTCCACGGACAAAGGAGAGGCCTGCCGCAGCCATACTCCGTGGACCGGCAGAAACACATCCTCCCACAACTCCGGCAGAGCGGAACCTCGCTCCACCTGAGCCTGCGTGACCGGCGCAATCGCGAGCTGGATCCGCTCCATCCCCTGGCATTGGGCCCCGGGAGTTTCTGCCGGCCAGCCCGCGTGACCTGGCCGAGTCGGCAAGTCGCCGCGGGAGAGCTGGCCGACAGCACGGAGGAGGGTCAACAACAGATCGCCCCGACGGTCGAGCTCGTATTCGAAGAATCCCGGCGTCAGAAGCGCGAGCCCGCGGCTTTTCACCGCCCGGGCCACGTAGCGATGCGCCGGCGCTGTAGACACCGGCGTTTCTCGGAGGTACTTGTGCTGGCTGCGATCCAGCGGAGCTCGTTCGATGAATCCGAAGTGGGCGCCGGCAACCGGGTTTCCGGGCTGAAGGCCGGTCGGCGCTCGCAGCCGCAGCCGGTGATCGGAGGCATGGTTGTCGATCTCGAGGGTGCAGCGGACGGCGGGGCTCCCGGCGTGAAGGGAAATCACGAGCCGGAGGTCGATCGCGCCGACGCCATGGCCGCGGGGCCGGCTGCCCGCGGCGAGCCGAGTGCGGAGTTCGAGGGCAGCGACATAGGGCCCGTTGGCCAGTGGGCGCACTTTCACCGGGCTCGGGGAACGGCGGAGCCGATCGCGGGAGGGAGGGCAGTAGGTGTAGGTGTCGCCGACGTCGCCGGAGGATTCGAACGTGAGAAGATCGGGGTATCGCTGCCGGGTCCGGCGATCCCACAGGTGTAACGCGCCGTTAGGCCCGACCCGCACTTCGACCAGCTCGTTTCCCAACGTGCGCCCCTGGAGCCAGACTCCGCTGTCGAGCGGGGCGGCTCCCTGACCCACGTCGAGATTCACCAGGCCCAGTCCATCTACCTCGGCGCGAAACGCGACCCGGGTCCAATCCACCTCGTCCTGATCGGGATAGTGATGGGGAGCATCCATCCGCTCGTGCCCCCGGCGGCGGCCTAGCGGCTGGACCGCTAACGATCCATCTGTGCTCACCAGGTGAAAGGGGCGACCGCCGGGACCGGTCCGAGGCATCCGGTCTCCTGGCGGCCCGACCAGCACGTCGCTCCGGAACCAGCTGAGATCGGCGACGACGATCCCCCGACGCGGTCGAGGCACTGGGTTCCACAGCACCAGCTGGGGTCCGCTCGATTCGGGCTCAGCCCGGGCGCGGTCCGGGTCATTTCCGATCAAGCCGTCGAGACTGGTCCGGGCGATCTCCGCCGCCATGACTCGGGCGTCATCCAACCGGATTCGCACTCGCTCGGCCACAGCGTCGCTGGTACATCCGGCAATGGAGTCATGAAATTCGCTTTGGAGCAGAAGTCGCCAGGCGTGATTCAGGACCGCCCGCTGATCGCCCCTGTTCCGTGCCAGCGCCAGCGCGGCAAGCGGCTCGGCGATCCGGCCGAGTGACAGCTCAGACACCGCGTGCCGGCGTTTGAGGTCGGCCCGCGTCGCATGCACACCCTGGAGCGTCCAGGTATAGCCGTAGGACCAGCGGAGCTCGCCTGAGATCACCGGCACCGCGTTGGCCTCTACCGACGCCGCAGCAAAGAAGTCGTGCAGCTTGGAGATGCGAAATTCACTGGTGGGCTCCAGCTGAGCCAGCAACGAGCGCAAGCGCCCGATAGCTGGGTGCGCCGCGTGGTGGTCGGCGCCGATGAAGATCGGAACCTGCCGGGTCGAAGCTCGGGCCACGAGCGTCGACCGCACCCGGGCCCACAGTCGTGGCAGCCGTTCGGCGTCCGCAGTCAGGGCGGCACCGATCTCGTAGCCGTCAGGAGGGAGGTGGTAGAGCAGGACTTCGCGTTCGTCGGGGCCGCGCCAGCGGTAGAGGTCTTGTTCCTGTCCTGGCTCACCACCGAGGCCGCGCCAGAGCACCCCGAACCGGATGCCGAACTCTCCAGCGAGCTGGGGCCAGACAGCGGGATGGCCAAAGGCGTCGGGGGAGTACAGCACATCAGTTCGGCCCCCCAGCCTGGCTGCATCAGCCTGACCGGCGAGGAGATTGCGGATGAGGGATTCGCCCGAAGGGATCAGCTCATCCGCGAGCACGTACCAGGGACCCACCTGAAGCCTGCCACCGCGGACCAGCTCGGTGACCCGGATCTCCTGATCGGGACGGACCTGGAGATAGTCCTCCAGGAGAACGGTCTGACCATCGAGTAAGAAGGTGAGGTCCGGCTCGGCTTCGAGCCGGGCGACGAGATCATCCAGGGCCGGGACAAGTCGCGCCAGGAAGACGCTTTGCGGGAGGTACCATTCCCGGTCCCAGTGGGTATGCGGGATCAGATGGAAGGTGTACCCGGGCATGGCCGGGAAAGTTAACCCGCCTCAGTCATACCCGGTGAAGGGCTCGGTTTCAAACCGGGTGCCTTTGGTGCGGTCCTCGAAGACGTGGGTTATGCGAACTCGGGGCGGGACTCGCTCGACCCGGCTTTCGACCAGCCTGACATTGGGGTTGTCGCCCAGGCCGAGGGAGTTGAGTCGTTCCGCCTCAGCCTGGGCGACATCGCCCGGGGTGGGGCGGCTTGCGGGATAGGCGTCTTCGTGATGGCGAATCAAGGCCTGCCAGTGGGCGTTACCGGCACGCTCAACCGAGTCCCGAATCTGTTCTCTGGTGAATGGCATTGCTCTTGGCTTGTTCCGGCCCTCGCTCGATCAAACCGAGGGCGGCGAGGATGGCAAACCCGCCGGCCAACGGCGCGAATCGAATGTTCCCAAAGTAGTACCCCAATAAGCAAAACATTGCTACGAAGGCGAGGCAAACCCATCCCGCCAGGCGCTGCAGCCGGTAGTTCACGGTCATGGAATCTCCAACTGGGGGTCGCTGTAATGATGTTGCAGTGGAGATGCCGGCGGCTGTAGCTCAGGTCACGCGAGAGGGGTGAGCAGACGGAAGTGGGCCCGGCGGAGGGCTAGAAACGAGACGGCTTGAAGGCCCCGGCTGCCATCCGGAGCACAACGATTGCGAGGGCGGCGTACCCGATCGCGTGCCAGTCCAATGTCGAGGCCCAGGAAAGGGCGTTCCCGGTCACCAGGCTGATGGTGCTCGCCGCGTTATGGGCAACCAGGACGCCGTACTCAACCATGTTCGGATTCCTCGACTGGTCGTATCGAGTTTACGGCCGGGTGCGGAAGCCGTCAACACTACGCGGCGTCGAAGGACTGGAGCAGCCGGCTCGCGGCCTCGAAGCGGTGCGGATCGACTAGCGCCGCGACCGAGGTGGTGGGGACCTCCATCCGTCCGGCGGCACTCATGGTCAGCTGGACGACATCTCCACCCCGGCCGAACCACCGAGTGCTCGGCTCCAAATCCGAGGGGTAGACAAAGCCAGGGAGAGCGGCTGTGGCGAGAGCCGCCTGGGAGCCAATGCCGGACTCTGGCATGGTGCCGGCCCAGAGCTGGGCCTTGAACTCCTGGGCGATGGGGTAAATCCGGGTGACCTCAGTCAGGCCGCCCATCCGATGCACCTTGATGTTCCATACCTTGGGACCGTCCAGCTCCGCGATCTGGCGGGCGGCCCGCGCGTCGTGAAGCGATTCATCGAGGCAGATGGGGGTCAGCAGCTCGTACCCCAGCTGGACGTGGCCCACTACCTCATCCGGCGCCAGCGGCTGCTCGATGTAGAGCAGCTCCGCCTGGTCCAGGGCGCGGAGATTGGCCTCGTGCTCGGGCCACTCGTAAGCGCCATTCGCGTCCACTGTGAGAGGCAGGCCGGATCCCTGCATGGCCTCCTGCGCGGCCTTGACCGGTACGGCATCCCACCCTGGTGCCACCTTGATCTTGACCCTTAGGTATCCCTTTGCCATTGCGTCGTCGATCCAACGGCGGAGGGTGTCGGTAGAGCGATCCTGGGGAATTCCCAGGGCGATGCCGCAGGCAACCGTTCGAGCCGGTTTTACGCCGAGCCGATCGGCCAGCAGGCAGGCCAAGCCGGTACCCCGGCGAGACGCCTCCAAGTCCCATATGGCGGTGTCCAGCGCCGCCCGAGCAAAGCGGTTGCCCCGGATTCCATTCCGAAGCACTTCGTCAACTGCGTCGAGGGTCTCGGCCTGGGCTCGGAGCACCCGTGGAATCAGCACCTCCTCCAGCAGGTACCGGGCGCCGGCAAGAGTTTCGTCGGAATAGAAAGGGAGCTCAAACGGCGGCGCCTCGCCAAAGCCACGATGCCCCTCATCGTCATGGAGGATCACAACCAGAGACCGGCGGTGGGTCATGGTCCCACCTGAAATGATGAACGGCTCGACCAGGGGCAGGGTCAGCTCGTACAGCTCTATCCGCTCGATCGCCATGAGATTAGAGTCTTGCTTCGTGCCTTCGGGGGGAAGTCTGTGCGGCGCTTATCAGGTCGAGGTATCGCAGTTCCCCGCCGTTACGCTCGAGTAGCCCCAGAGATTCGAGGTCGAGCATGCCTGCGATCAGGCCGTCCCGGGGATGAAATACGAGGGCGTGAAGCGCCCGCTGAGAGCGGGAGCCCTCGGTGGCTGGGTATTCGGAGAGTGGGAGTTGAAAGAAAGTGTGGAGCTGTACGCTCTCGCAACCGAGGCGGGCGTACTCCAGAATGAGACGTCCGCTACCGATGTTTCCAGTGCCGACCAGGGCCGGCAGGGGGAGATGCGCACGCCGCGCAGTGTCGAGCACCCGAAGATTGCGCTCGCTAAGGTCATACCCGCCAAAGGCGACGCCGGCTGCAGGATCCCATAGCCGATTGAACACCACCAGCGCGTCGGCCGAGCCGGCGGATTCGAGCATTTCCAGCTGAAAGGCGTCGTCGAAGCGGGCATTCATCAGCTTGAGCCCCAGGCGAACGGGGACATCGGCCGACCGGCGGATCTGGTCCGGCACCTCGCGGAGCCAACGGAGAATCTGGGTTCGGTCCTGAGCCAGACTGTCGCCGGCTAGTGTGGGGGAGAAATCCTTCTCCAAAGGGAGAGGCCCGCTGCCCCAGGCGCGGGACAGCTCGCGCGTGGTGTGCGCGTATTCCACGCTCCGAAACGGCTCCTCCAGGCGGGGCAGATGGTACTTGACCGAGGGGACCACCACGATCTCCCCTGCGCGAGTGAGATCGCCGGCCGCCCGGACGAGAGTGAGATAATCCTCGAAGGATCGGTCCCAGCCCCGCCCTTTCCAGGTCACGGTCCACCCGGCCTGGTCGCTCGCCGACTGACGCCGTTCGACTTTCATCCGGGTTTCCTGGATGGCCCAGGCGCCCATCGAGCGGGCGCCAGTTGGATCTTCGGCGATGACGGTCTTGAGCACCACGAATGCGAGACCCGCCGCCCGATCCGTCTCCACCTGCTCCAGGTTCAGCGAGAGCTGGCCGGACGCTTTACCGATGGGGTGGGGCAGCGAATGGCCGAGGTAGCGCGCGGCAAGATCGACCCGGTAGGTCTCCCGCACGTAGCCGGCGAGATCGCGTGGTTGCTCGCGCTTGAAGCGCTCGAAGTCACGCTCGAGTCGATCGCGCATCTCGCACCGCACGCTCGACCGCGTCGCGCTCCGAGCCCGGGAGTGGCGGCCCCCAGGGGTCGTCGCACGCGTCCGCCGGTAGTGCACCCTCGGCCGCGGCGGCCCAGAGCATCCGGCGGATGTACCCCTCCATGGGCTCGATGAAGGTGGTCTGGGCAAACCGGTCGCACAGCTCCGACAACGACACGAAACGGCTCCACTCTTCCGCCACCCGGGCCCGCACCAGATCGGCCTGGAGGTCGGGAAGCGCGGCGCCCATCCCGATCAGCGCCGCGCGGGCACCGAGCAGGAGGGAGTAGCCGAGGAATCGATCCTCGCCGGTAATGAGAAGCTTCGAGGGATGATCGCGGAGGATGGCCGCAATCCGCTGGAAGGTCATCACCGAGTCCAGGGTTGCAACCTTGATGCCGATGACGTTCGGAAGCTCGAGAATGCTATGAAGGGTCCGGTCGTCATAGGCGACTCCGCCGGCAGCGGAGTAGAGATAGAACGCAATGACGGGTAGCTCCCGGCTCAACCGCTGATGATACCCGATCGGGTCATTGGCCTGGGGAAAGGCAAGCAGCACATCGGCCTTACCCCGCCGGGCCTCGATAGCCATGCCGATATCCCGCGCGCCGGCGACAATCACGCGATCAGGCAGGGCGTCACGCCAAGTGTCCAGCACCTCGCGACGCTGCTCTCCGGTCAGATGGGGGCCACGGCCAGTGTGGGCCCAAACGGCAACGCCGGCCACCGGCTGCGCAGCCATCCAGCGAGCGTAGCCTCGCTGCGCCGCGGCGTCGATCTCGGTGCCGCGAAAGGGCACCGGCACGGCCGGGATGAGCCCTCCATCCAGGCGATCGAGTAGCGTTGTCACCCGGCGGCCGGAGCCTTAGGACTCTTGGATCGCCTTCCCCTCAGTGCACTCGGGGTCAGGGTCACACTCTTGATGTTCTCACTCTCGATCATAGCGCGCTGGTCCGTCGGGAGATCCAGCAGATCGAGCTTGGCCACGCTTGCCTCCGGCAGTCGAAGCGGTTGACCGGTGCCGAACAGGAATCGCTCGACTCCCACCGTGCGGAGCAGCGTGTGCAGGTGATCTTCTGGCGGGCCCCAGATCCAGGAGATGTCCCACCAGATGCGGGCGGATTCCTCTGGCGTGGATCCGAAGTGCACTTCCTCGATGAATCCGCGGTTGGCGTGGGTGATAATCAGACGCACCGTGGGGTCGCTTCGCACCAGGGTGCGCACCGCCCAGGGCGGCAGCTCGGCGGCCCCATCGTTGGGGTGACGCTGGCGGGAGTCTTCCAGCCGCACCGCGAGCAAGAGCGGCAGCCCCTCCGCGGCACAGGCAGCGGCCAGGGTCCGCATCTCGGGACCGACCGGATCGAGCGCGTAGTAGGTGGGATCGCACCTGATTGCGGGGACCCCAGTGGTCCGAGCCTCAGACAGCTGCTGCTGCCATCCAGGGAGCCCGGGATGCACCGCCGGCACCGCTTGCAGCCGGTCGTGCCGTTGGGCCGTCTCGTAGAGCCAGGGATTTCCCGCAGCGGGGTCTCGCCAGAAGACGCTGGGCAAGTGGCTGACCCACGCCTGGTCCACGGCCACGCGATCCATCGCTCGGAGCAGCGCGTCGGGAGACGTGCCGGGGACGCGCCGGAACGGATACGCGCCCAGGAAGCTGTTCACATCGATGCGCATCAGTCGGCCGGAAAGGCGCTGGGCGGAAAAATCCGAGAGGCGTTGCGCCAGCGGATCGACTCGAGCTCGGGCTCGCTGAGGAGGTGTTGCAGATAACGCAGCTTGGCCCAGCCGGTGTCAATCGTCAGGTCACACCCCCAGAGCAGTCGCTCGATCCCCACCGTCTCGAGACAGGCCTCGAGCATGCCACCGTCGACGCCGCTACCGGATAAATCTACGAACACATTGGGCAGATTCCGGACGGCGGCGAGCGAGTGCAGCCAATCCCCGCCACCACCGATATGGGCCAGCAGGAAATTGACGCGTGGATGCCTCGCCGCCAGCGCGCCGAGCTCGGCGGCGTCGCTGGCTTCCTGGCCGGGATACTCCCGCCGGCGATGCTGCCAGATGTGCTGCAGCACCGGCACGCGCCGCTGTTCAGCCACCACACAGATCGGATCGAGCAGGGGATCGTCCGCCCGCCGGCTAGCGGCGAGCTTGATGCCGATCATGCCGGCGTCCAGACAGCGACCCAACTCTCTCAGCGCGTGGTTCTGGAAGTTCGGGTTTACCACGACGTAGCCCCGAATCCGGGGAGAATGGGTCCGCTGCAGGGCGAGCAGGAAATCGTTGCCATACTCGATGTCGGCCGGGGAGGGGAAATAGATCGGCGACGTGGCGCCCCAACTGCCCAGGATGGACGCGACGTGCACCGTGATTCCGACGCGCTCGCCGGCCCGCAGCCGGCTGGCGTTGCGCTCGCGCCAGTCGGGACGGGGTGACCGGTCGTGGAGGAAATGCGCGTGGACGTCGATGAGCACCCCTACTTTTTCTCCTCCTGCTCGTCAGCGAGCGCCAGCAGGTCCTCGGCGGGATGGACCGTCAGATCCAAGTCGGTCTCCTGAACGATCTCTTCCTCCAGAACGCCGTCCTCATCATCTATATCGTCGAGGTCATCGATGGTCGGTTTACGGGGCGACATGGCATCCTCCTCACGGCTGTATGCAACGACTGCGCGACCGGTCTCCAATCTAGGCAGGTTTCCCCACCGCTGAGAGTGCCTCGGCAATCAGCTCCAACGAGTGATCGATCACCGCGTCAGTATGGGCCAGGGAGACGAAGTTGTAGGCGGAGCGCTTGAAGAGCAGTCCGGCCAGGGCACAAGCGGAGGTGACCTCCCGGGAGACAGCCTCGTCGGTGTACTGGAGGAAGCACATCTCCGAAACGCCGCCCACGCCCGAGACCAGGTCCGGGAACTCGTGCCGCAGAGCGGTGAGCCCGTTCAGCAGCCGCCGCCCAACCCGCCGCAGGTGATCGGGAACCTCGCGCTCGACCATCACCTTGAGGGTGGCTTTAGCAGACGCGAGGGCAACAAATTCGGTGGCCAGGGTGGACGAAATCCAGGTGTGCGAGACCGCGGCCATGACCCTGCTCTGACCTCCCACCGCGGCGAGGGGGAACCCATTCGCCAGGGCCTTGCCCAGCACCACGAGGTCGGGACGGATGTGGTAACGCTCAGAGGCTCCTCCGATCGCCAGCCGGCAGACGGTCTTGATCTCATCCACCACCAGGAGCGCGCCACAGCGCGCGGTCTCCTCCCGAAGGACCTCGAGCCACTCGGGGTCGGGTTCGTATACCACGATCGGCTCGAATACCACTGCCGCCAGCCGATCGCCGGTGGCCCGGATCATCTCTCGGGCTCGCGCCGGGTCGTTGAAAGGGATCTCATCGTAAAGCGCGCGAGTCGAGCGAGGGACACCCTCCCCTCCCTGACACCAATCGAGCCAACCGTGATAGCCGCAGCCCAAAATGCACTCCCGCTTGGTGGTCACCCGGGCGAGTCGAACCGCAGCGGCCATGGCCTCGGCCCCGGTCTTGAGAAAGCGCACCTGCTCCATCCAGGGAATGCGATGGCAAAGCTCGGTGGCGACTTCTTCCTCGAGTACCGGGGCAAGCGGCCCGACGACGCCGGTCTCGACCGCTTGGGTGGCAGCCGAAGTTACCTCGGGGTGGCCATAGCCGAGGGCGACGGAGCCGAGTCCCATGAGATAGTCGACGAACTCGCGTCCCTGGTCGTCCCAAACCCGGCACCCGGACGAGCGCACCATGCGGGTGGGAAGCCCGTGGTCGTGCGCGCCGAAGAGAATCTCGGGGCGCTTGCTGCCGGTAGAGGTAAAGCCCGCGATGTGTTCGGTCAGTGCGTCTGTCTCCTTACTAGAAGTTAGGGGATGCGAGCAACGTTAGCGTAACTCGAGCGTGCCCAACCTCGGTGCATCCTGCCGATCGCCGCGGAGCCAGACCCACCCTCCGCCTCCACTCCAGACCAGCTGGCCGCTGCGTCGCATCCGCCCGGGCAGCATCTGGTTTACCAGCAGGTCGAAGTCCATCACCTGTCCGGCGCGGAACTGGCCCCACCCAGGGGGAATGATCCCCACGGTCAGTGTGTAGCCGGACTCGGTGGCTCGCCAGCCACCGCGTACCGTGTCCTCACCACTCGCCGTCCCGGCAACCGCGTGGGCGATCAGCTCCCCGCTTTCCGCCGACGGCACGATCAGCAGTCCGTGGACCGCGTCGTCTCCCGGTAGCCGGAAGTACACTTGAATGCCATCCGCATGAATTTCGTCCGGCTCGTTGTCCAGCCGAAGCGGTGGGGCCTTGGGATCACGCGCAACAACCTCAGGTTTCACCACTTCAACACCGAGATAGAGTCCTTCATCGCCCCAGTTGACGAATGCGCGAGCCGAGAACTCCTCTGGGCCGGGATAGGGCTCCTCGCTCCGGCGGTATTGATCCTCGTGGTCCAGCTCCAGCGGCTCACTCGGGTCGAAATCATCCAGGCTGCCGTCCAGAATAGGAGGGTCTATCACCTGCAGCGCCACGCCTTCCGCCACCAGAGGGCGGTCGGGTTGCACCAGGGGTTGAAAATCGGCGGGCTCTCGGCGGGCACCGCCGAGCCTGATGGCTCCCCGGGAGGTGAGGATCTCCCAGCCCTCGACGGTACTGAGATGGCGCTCCACTCCGCTCTTGGTCTCGATCTCGATCCCGCTCTCGGTTACGTGCACGGCCTTCACCAGCGGCTCGCGTCGGGTGGGCTCCAGTAGCGTGACGACACGGAGGCCTCGTCCGCGGGATCGCACCACGTAGAAGGGAACGGGATCAGTGGCGCCGGGAGCACCGGGGCCTAGTGCTCGGATCAGCTCGCCCTCGAAAGCGAGGTGCGCGCTCAGCGTGGCGTCAACGCCGCCGCAGGAGCGGAGCACGACTGGATCCGGGGACGCAGGCACGAAGCGTTCCACCCGGCTCACGAACTCATCGGGAAGTTCCGCCGTCACCCACTCGCCCGCCGGCTTCACCTCGACCCTGCCGCTCAGGTGAACCGGGAGCTCGAGGAGGCGATCGTCGGAGCCGGAGAGCTCGAGCACGTCGAGCAGATAGGCTGGACCTGCGACCAGAGTCCGGGTCAACTCGCCGTAGCGGCCCCGGGCCCAGGCCCAGTCGCCGTTCACCTCGAAGTTGTCGCACACGGCATTGCCCATCGATTGAGACCGGCCGTCCAGCCTCGGGGCGTTGTGCGCCAGGGTGGAGCGATACCAGAAGAGATCCCGGGCTACATACGATCCCGTCCCGAAATCCGGTAGCCAGTACTCGCCGTCGGCATGCAGGGTGAGGTTGAGGCGATCGGGATGGCCGTGCCCGCCGCCGGAGGGGCCGCACTCCAGGCTGGCATACCGGCCTTCCGTCCGGAGCAAGGCCAGGCCTTGTCCTTCGATGAACGCGCTCCGGGGAGCCCAGGGCGCCGGATGCGGGGGAAGACCCGGCGCCATCTCCAGCAAGGCCCACCAGGAGAGGTCTGCCCGGGTACGGGGACCACTGGGTGGCGCCTCTCCTGCCTCGTGTAGGTAGGAATCGAAGATCTGGGCCTCAGGCGCCGGCGATTGATAGAGGCGAGTGAGCCAGCTCCAAAGCTCCCCGTGCCGCTCGGCGTGCGGATCCAGCCGCGCGAGGCCGATCTCCCAAAGCTCCAGGTACATCGGCTGAGCCAGCGACACCCCGAAGCGGGAGTCCTTTCGGGCAGGGAAGGTGAAGTCGGGCAGCGCGGTCGTTGCCGGGGCCCGGAGCGCCGCGGCGATGCGATCGGCCAGCCGCGGATCGGCGAGAAGATCCACTCCAGCTTGGCGGGCCCATCGCATGGCGAGCAGTTGTCCCCGCAACGCAAAGAGATGGTAGTTGTCTCCCTCGTACCACATCCCGTCGGTCCCGAATCCATTCATCAGATGGGAGACGACGCCGGTAGCGCCTTCGATGGCTCTCGCCGCCAGCTCCTCGTCTTCGAACCAGACCGCGATGCTGGCCAGCGCCGCGTTGTGCCAGGTCTGCCGGTTGGAGAGGCCCTCATCGAATTCACCGATCAAATTCGCGGCTTCGTCGGCCACGCTGGAGACCACGTCGGCACTCTCGTCGGTGAGTCGGCCGCTCTCACGCAGCAGGGTAGCCGCAGCCAGGTAATCGGTAATCCAGATCGATTCGAGATAGGTAGAAAAGAACAGCCGGCTGGGACCGAGGACGTTGTCCTGATTGGGAAAATCCAGGTAGCCGCGATAGGCCTGAAGCAGCTGATTGGCCCGTTGCTCGGCACCCTCATGATCTGCCAGGACCGCAATCGTGGCGAGATGAGCAGCGCGCTCCGCCAGCCAGAGATGCTGATAGTGGGCCCAGGCCCGATCGTGCCGCTCGCCGCCGTAGGTATTCTGGCAACGGGGGCAACGATGCTCGGTCGGACTCCAGGGATTGAACTCGAGTCGGCTACCATCGACCGGGCACATGCCCCCGTCGGCCGTGAGCAGCGCTTTCCAGCGGGGTATCGGCGGGGCGCGGTCCAGTACCGGCCGGGCCCGTTCGGTGAGACGCCGGAGCAAGGCGATCAGATCAGGGGCGGCCTCAATCTCCAGCCGCCGTTGAGCCAGCTCCTCTCCGGTCAGCATTGATGGACGCCGCGACTGGTCCAGCGCACCGGGAGCAGCCGAGCCCCACGCGCCTTAGCGGCCTCGACCACGGCGGCAGGATCGTCCGGCCCCAGAAAGAACATGCAACCGCCTGCCCCCGATCCAGCCGCCTTACCCCCGAGAGCCCCGGCCCCAATGACCGCATTTTCCAGCCCAGCCATCTCCGGTGTGCTCATGCGCGGATCGAGCGCCTGCTGGTGCCGCCAGTTGGCGCTCAAGAGCCGGCCCACCAGCGCCGAATCGGAGGCGACTAACGCCCCCACCATCATCTCGGCGACATCCCGGAGTCCATGCAAGGCGGCGGTTACCTGATCATCGCCCCGCTCGTAGGCGCGCATGACCCGGTCGATGGTGGTACCCGAGAAACGGGAGGCGCTGGTGTAACACAATACCATGCGCCGGGAGAGGTCGGCCAGGAAAGCGGGATCGAGCTTGAGCCGGTGCACTTCGGCCTCCGGGTCGTGGAACTCCAGCCGCAGGAAGCCGCCGTGTGACGAGGCGAACTGGTCTTGCCGGCCCCCGGGTATGCCGGCCTCCACCGCCTCGAGATGACATGCGGTTTCGGCGATTTCTACTGGATCGGGACGTTCTCCCCGGGCCGCGGATAAGGCAGCCACCAGCGCGACGTCGAGCGCCCCGGAACTGCCGAGCCCCGAACCGGGTGGTGCATCGGACCGAGTGGTCAGAGTGCAGCCGCCTACCGGCAGCATCCGGAGCCCAGCCTTGAGGAGGTCTAACCGGCCATCGCGAACCAGGCCGGTCGAGTCGGCCACCTCCAGCCGGTCGTCCAAGTCCTCTGATACCAGACGAAAGCCACTGCCGCCGAGCCTTACCTCCGCCCGAGCGAAGAGCTGGATGGCAGCGGTGACCACTACGCCGCCCTCCCGGACGGAGAAGGGAGGCACATCGGTCCATCCTCCTGCCAGATCGAGTCGCACCGGTGCGGCCGCCGCGAAGGTCTCACCGCTCACGGGCCGCCCACCAGTCGTGAACTGTCGGCAGCTCGCCGCGGAGATCCATCGTGACCCCATGCACCCGGCGGTTGACTCCTTGCAGGCCCCGCGCGTGATAGAGAAAAGCCACCGGCAGCGAATCAGCGAACATGCGCTGAGCGGCCGCTCCATCCTCCGGGACTCGGAGACCGGCCAGGCCCGCCAGAGGGGCCAGGTAGCCAAGACCTAGGTCACCGGGAACGCCGAGCACGGCGGCATCGAAATCATGCGCGGGCCCATAGACGCGGGCCAGGAACGCAGACAGCTCGAGTTGGCGGACCTTGAGATCGAACCCGGCGCCTCGGAGACGTGCCTGCACCATCTGCTCCAGCGCTGCTTCTCCGCTTCCGACGGTGAGCAGCTCGAACGTGACCCGTTTGCCGAGCGCCGGCGGCGAGCCCACGGCGTGCGCCGTCGTGGCGATCGGAAGATAGTTCGGGGCGGCGGGAGGGACCGGGCCCACGGCAGGCGTGCCGAAGCCGTAGATGTACGCCTCGACCAACTCCTTGCGATCAATGGCATCGCTCAGGATGCGCCGGACCACCGGATCGTTGAACGGAGCCCGGCGAGTGTTAAAGACGATGCCGTAGGTCATGAGTAGCGGATAGCTGAGCACCTCCAGCTCTGGATCTCGGCGGACGAACTCCGCGTGCGCCGGCTGAATACCGGCGAAATCCAGCTCGCCGGAGGTCAGGGCTGCCAGCTTGGTTGTCGGCTCGTCGACCACCACGACGATGAAGCGCTCGAGGCGGGGGGGACCACCCAGCACCTGGGGAAAGGAAGAGTCCGCGGCGAAGACCCACCGCCGGTTCGGCTCATGAGACACGAAACGGAACGGACCATTACCCACCGGCGCGTTGTTCCACTCGGCCTGGCGCAGTTTTGCGTGGGGCACGGTATCCAGCAGGTGCGCCGGTAGAATGGCGAGATCGGTCAGGAGATCGGGGAATCCTGCTTGCGGCGCTCGGAAGTGAAGCACCACGGTCGAGTCATTCGGCCCCGCGACCGATTCGAGGATCGCAAGCTCGTTGGTGCGAGGATACCCGGTGGCCGGGTCTCGCGCCGCGTCGAGGGTCCACACAACGTCGCGCGCGGTCGTGGGCCGGCCATCATGCCAGCGCACCGCAGTCTCGAGATGGAAGGTGAGCCGCCGGCGGTCGGGGGTCCACTCCCACGCTCGAGCGAGGTAGGGCCGCGGCGTCAGCGTGCTATCGTAGCGCGCCAGGGTGGTGAGCAACACATAGCGCTGCACCTGCCGGGCCAGCGGATGCACGGTGAGCAGTGGGTTGATACTCTGGAGATCCGCGCCGGAGGCAAAGAGCACGGTGGCGCCGCGCCGGTCCGCGACCGATCCGCACGCGTTGGCCAAGAGTAAGAGCAGTAGGAAGAGGTAACGGGTCAAGAGCACGGCGTATTCTAGCCCGGCAATGCTCAACGCTGCCACTAGGGCGGCCTTTACGACATAGATTGAGTGATGCTGAGTGCATTCGCTCGACGTGCCCTCGCCGGCCTGGCCGTCGTGGTCGGCGTGATCACGCTCATGTTCTTCTTGATCCACCTCGCCCCTGGCGACCCCGCCCTCCTGCTCGTCGGTCCCACCGCATCCCAGGAACAACTCGCGGCCCAGCGCAAGGCATTGGGATTGGATCGCGCGTTGCCCCAGCAGTACGTCACCTGGCTCGGCCGGTTCGTGCAAGGCGACTGGGGCACCAGTATCGCGACCGGGCGGCCGGTCCGCGCCATGATCTCGGTAGCCTGGCCCGCCACGGTCAAGCTGGTGGGCCTATCGCTGCTCCTCAGTTATCTCCTCGGTATCGTCGTCGGAGCGGTTCAGGCTGCGAAAAACGGCCGGCTGGACACCACTCTCTCGGTAATAACCGTTACGCTGTTTGCCCTTCCTGGTTACTGGCTGGGCCTCATGCTGGTGATGGTCTTCACCTACTGGGCTCGCGCGCTCCCCGCCTTTGGCGCGGCCGGCTTCGACGCCGATTTTCTCACCGGTTGGGAGCGGGTGGCCGACCGACTTCGACACCTGGCGCTTCCCCTCGCCACGCTTACCCTCATCGGCATCGGAGGGACGGCGCGTTTCGTCCGCGGCGCCATGCTCGACGTGCGGGGCGCGCCCCACGTCGCCATTGCATATGCCAAGGGCCTCAGCCCGACGCAGGTTACCCTGCGCCACGTGCTGCGGAACGCGCTCATTCCCGTCCTGACCCTGCTGGGGCTCTCTCTGCCTGCACTCTTTTCCGGCGCAGTGTTCATCGAGGCGATCTTTGCCTGGCCCGGAGTGGGGCGGATCATGGTGGAGGCGGTGGGGGCCAGGGACTATCCCGTCATCATGGCGGCAACGGCGGTGAGCGCTACGCTGGTGGTGGCCGGTAATCTCCTTGCGGAGGCGCTCACGGCCTGGGCCGATCCCCGACTCAGGACGCGACAGCCTGTGGCCGGCGAAGCCTGATGGCCGCGAACTCTCTGCTGGACGATCCGCGCGCGCGCTTCGGGATGGCGGTTCTCGGCCTTGCCGTACTGGTCGCGATCTTCGCTCCGCTGCTCGCGGGCGATCCCTCGGTGCAGCGAGACATCGTGGTCACCCGCTTCCTTCCTCCGCTGACCACCGACGGACACGGTGCCTTCCACCTGCTGGGGACCGATCGCTTCGGCCGCGACGTCTGGGCTCGTCTCGCCTTTGGCGCCCGGGTGTCGCTCGGAGTGGGCCTCCTGGCGGTGCTCCTCTCGGTGGCGATCGGCACGGCCATAGGAGCGGCGGCGGGATTCTGGCGCGGCCGTACCGGTCTGGCGCTGCTCGGGCTCACCGACTTTGCCCTGGCGCTCCCTCGGGTGGTGCTTCTGCTCCTGCTGGCCTCCCTCTGGCAGCCGAGCGCAGGGCTGGTGATCGTGGTGCTGGGGCTGACCGGCTGGATGACCATCGCACGGCTGGTTCACGGGGAGGTGCGAGCCCTGTCGGCGCGCCCATTCGTCGAAGGGGCGGTGGCACTCGGAGTGAGTGGCCCACGGGTGTTGGCTCGCCACATCCTGCCGAACGCCCTGACACCGGTGATCGTTGCTGCGGCGCTGGGGATCGGGAACGCCATTATGCTCGAGGCGGGTCTCTCTTTCCTCGGGCTCGGCGTTCAGCCTCCGACTCCATCCTGGGGGAATCTGATCGCGTCGGGCCGGGACACCCTGGTCAACGCACCCTGGGTGGCCACCGCGCCGGGGGTGGCGCTGGTGTTGGTCGTGGTAGCAGCGACGTTGCTAGGAGATGCGGTGCGCGATCGGCTGGACCCTGACAATCGGCGTTCCTAGCGTCCGGTCCACCGCCCGGAGCCGAGGACTTCATCGATTCTGCGTTCCAGCACGACCAGCGCGCCCGGGGCGGCGCCGCATCCGTAGTCGTGCTCGATGCGCTTGGTCCGGCCCCGGATGGTCACCGAGGTGATGGCGGAAGGTGAATCGGTACTGTACCTGCCGCAGGTCGGCTCCGAGGCTGCGTAACGGTTGGCCATGGAGAAGTATCCCGCTTTTTCCAGCTCGCCCAACAACGCGTCCACCTGCTGTGCCGGGATCTTGCCGGAAGCCTTGCCCAGCCGCCGCACGCTGGCCTTCCCCTCGTAGGTGACCTCGCCCGATGGCGACACCGCCACGGTGTAGACCGGACAGCCGCCGAAACACGGAGTGCGCTCCAGACTGAGGGCGGGCAGGGCGGCGCTTGCCATGGCCGAGCTATCGGATGGGCGGGAGGCGTCCTTCCTGGGTCCGCAGGCCAACGCGGAGAGCAGCAGAGCTACCGTTCCGGACCGGGTCACCGGGTGACCTGGACTCGCTTGAGATGGCTCCTCACTCCATTGGAGAAGACCAGGTCGAGCTGGCTCTGGGAGGTCGAAAACTCCACATCGCCGCCGCGAGCCAACGAGAGCACCTGACCGGTGACCGCGTCGCGCACCATGACCATCGGCTGGGCAGTGGCATTCCAACGAAGCGACACGTGGTTTCCGCCCACCCGCCGGACAGCCACCGAGTCTGCCGCCCCCGCCGACGAAGCCAGAGTAAGGGCCTCGCGCCCCCGGCCGGTGACCCGAAGGCTGGAGAGCCGTGCCGCCTTGGAGGCCGGCATCGGCACGGCGAAGGCAAAATTCTGTTGGCTGCCGCCGGCATCCGCCACCTCGTTGGGAGCGAAGGAGAGAGCAAACGCGCTCGATCCGTCATCGCTCCGGGCCTCGAGGGAGTACGGGCCGGGCTGCGCAGGCAGGCTCGGACGGGTATTCACCTGGAAGGCCGGCTCGAGCACGATTTCTCCGTTACGGATGTGGCCCCACACCAGGAGGCAGGGCTGGACCGACTGGCTGACCACAGCTGTCTGCGGCGGGCTGGGATTCAGGAGATAGGTCAGCACTCCATTATAGGTATAGTCGCTGATCCACTTGTTGGCGCAGTACCCCATGATGTCGCTGTCTGTTGCCGGCTCCAGGGTTGGCGTAGGACTGACGTCGACGCCATATGTGCCGGTACTGCCGTCAGAGTGCGGATACTGAGGATCGATCCCAGCAGGGCCACCACAGGGAGCGTGATTCCGGCCCCAGTTGTGTCCCAGCTCGTGCGCCGCCACGGTACCGCCGCTCGGCAGCCAATCCCAGCCCAGGGCCGCGCGTGCTCCGCTACCGACGGTATTACCTGAGACACTGACGTATGCGACTCCGGCGACACCGCTGGTGTAGGAGACTTTGACCACGCCGTAATAGTACTTCGGACTGTGCTCGGTCACTCGGACAGCATCCAACTCTCCCAGAATGGTACCCCACGCGCCGTTCCCGTTGTCCGCCTGGAGGGTGTCTAGGGTGAACGTGGTGTAATCGGCGTGCACCGTCGCGTTGTACGACTCGATCGGGTGCATCCGCTGGGTGAGCTGAAGATACTGGTCCTTGTTGGCAGCGGTGACGTTACCTCTGACTCTGCGGTTGAGCGGGATGCCCTTCTGCAATATGGGAACAAACACTACGTCGATGGCGGGCACCACCCGTACATCCATTAGCTCCGTTCCAGCGGCGGGGAATACGTTGTCGGTTTCAATGGTCTCCGCCACGGCGTTGGCCGGGTCCACCTCCGCCGAAATGGCGAATCCTGGCAGTATCCAGCTTCCCGGTACTGGAAAGTTCCAGGAGTAGCTCAGGGAGCTCTCGTCGACTACGGTCGGGGTAGCCAGGCCGGGACTCAGGATCAGGGTGGAGTCGAAGGGGAGCGCACCGCCGTTGAAGAACCGGACCCGGACGGCAGGAGCCGCCGTGTTCGCGTTGTTTGCCACAACGAAGACTCGGAGGTAGCCGTTGCGGCCTTTCACCAGTGGAACCGACCCGGCGGAGTTCTGGGCGCTCTGAGTGAGATACATCCCCGCGATGCGGAGGTTCACGCTGCCGCCGTTCGGCGGGGGCGTGTAGGTCACATTGGCGCTGGCAGTCTGCCGGGCCTGCACCGAGACAACCTGAACGTTGGGTGATGCGGTCTCGCTTGTCCCACCGGTGGCCGTCGTGTCGCGTGCGGTCACCGTATAGCTGCCGGGGGTAAGCCCGAGGATTGTGGTGCTCGCCGTCACGGCCTGAGTGTAGCTGTTGGGACCGGTGACCGTGACCGCCGCCGAGCTGGCGGTACCGAGACCGCTGACGGTGATGGCAAGGTTACCGGTCGCCGGTGCGTACCGGACCGAGGCATTGGCGCTGCCATTGACCGTGACAGTCTGATTCGGTGGACTGGGCGCGTATTCCGATGCCCCGACCGTGATGCTGCTGGCCGCCACGGTGTAGGTGCCCGGGGTAACCTGGGTGAAGGTCTGGGTAGCCGTAACCGGCTGGCTGAATCCACCGGGACCGGTCACCGTAATGGCAGCCGATGAGCCGGCGGGCACGCCGAGAACCGTGACCGTCAGATTCCCCGCGCTCGGGCCGTTGCCGCCGTCGCAGCCGAGCACAACGATCAGGACCAGCCAGAGCGGCCTGAGGTACGCGGGGAGACGCCTCATTCGCTTCCTCGATCCGGAGTCATCATTAAGAGGACGACAAATCTTGCGTTCTGCACCGCTGCTGGTTGCAGCAGGACCAAGTCCACCGGCGCACCGCTCGGCCGTGGCGGCTGCCCAAGCCGATCTCCTAACCCCAACTGCAGAGTGGCCTTATTGCCTCAGAGCCCGGTCAGTGCGAGACACCCCCCCGCAGCTAAGGAAACCCGGTCTGATCAAAAGGTTTACAATTTCGGGGAAGCCTGAGGCGACGCATTCAGGATGGGCAATACCCGCGCCAACCCTCAAAGGTGGCGCTGGTTGCAGCTCGATCTGTCGCCGGCTCGGTGGGCGAGCCCTGGCGGGTTCAGACCCGGTCAGGCCGTTGGATGCACCGCTGGACTTCGGCCAGCAACCGGTCGGCGGGGAACGGTTTGGGGAGAATGCTGCACGGCGCGGCGATACCGAGCTCCGACAGCGCCGCCGTTGCGTAGCCGGACATCAGGATGACGGGGAGATTGGGATGGGAGACCGATAACGCCTGCATCAGCTCGACCCCGTTGAGTCGGGGCATGACGATATCGGACACGACGACTTCGACCGAGGCGCCCTCCACCCGGACCAGGTCCAGAGCGTGGGCTCCGTCGGTGGCCTCCACAACCAGGTAGCCCTCACGCTGGAGGACGCGAACGGCAAACCGCCGGACCGCGGTTTCGTCGTCCACTACGAGAACAGATCCTGCCGTGCCTGCACGCCCGGGTGGGGCGGGCGAGAACTCGTCAAGTGTCTTCATGTCTTTTGTGGTAAGGGACTGAGAGACAATGTAGTGCCCCACGGCGGGCCAGTCACCAGCTATGGCCCAGGCGGATCGTTGGGGTGCTGTCCTCGCAACGCATCCAGGCTCCAGGGTCCTCCGCCAACCGCCCCCAGGTAAAGAAACAGAAAGCAGTAGAGCACCGGCAACTCGCCGTGGTTCAGAATGGGCCAGAAGCCCCTGGGCGCATGCGCGAGGAAGTAGGCGACCGCCATCTCACCCGCCAGCACGAACGCCACCGGCCTGGTGAAGAGGCCTAAAAACAGGAGGAGGCCACCGAAGAGCTCCAGGACTCCGGCCAGGCCCATCAGCGACACAAGGGCCACTGCTTGGCTGGGCTCGGATGCCGGCCAGGCGAACAGCTTCTGGGCTCCGTGCGCCATATAGAGGAATGCAGCCACCATCCGGAGCACGCTCAGGAGGCGGGGACCCCACCTTGCGGGAATCGGGCCGGGCATCAGATGCCGCTCATGGTTGGTTCGGGGTAAAGATGATGTGCGGGTAAAGATGATGTGCTTCTCAGCAAGACCCAGCAGACGAGATAACAGTCCTGGTGTTAAGAAGGGCGGCTCCCCACTCGGAGGCTCAAGGGCCAGCGAATCGTTCTTTGCGTTGTGGGGGCACCCCAGAACGGCTCGATCTCCTGGCCGAGATACTCGACCGGATCGCGCCCCTGGCTCTCCCGAAACCGCTGGGTGGCCGACCAGGTTCGAAGATAGCCCAGCAGTTGGGAGAGATTCCACCGTTCCTCCATTGCAAAACTCCGAGGCTCGAGCTCGGGAAAGGGGAACGGCAAGGTGCGGTAGCCGGACTCCACATGGCGGCGTTCACCGGGCCAGTAGGGACCGACGACGTCAGTGTAGAATCGCTGAAGCAGCCGATCGATGCCAGGATCGTCCAGATATTGAGTGCCGTAGGTCCACACCGCGAGAACGCCGCCTGGAACCAACACCCGCGCCGCCTCTGGGTAAAAGCGATCGAGGTCCAGCCAGTGCAAGGCCTGCGCGACAACGACAAGGTCCGCGGTTCCCGGACTTAACCCGCTCTTTTCTGCGGTGGCCACCCGGTATTCGATTCTCGGATGCCGCGGCGCCTGGTCGAGCATAGCAGCGCTGGCATCGGTGGCGAGAACCCGCTGAAAGGTTCGAGCGAGAGGAATCGTCGCCTGACCGCTACCGGCCGCGCAGTCCCAGGCGAGTTCATGCCGGTCGAGGAGTCCCGCGAGGTAGCTGAATAGCTCGTCCGGATATCCCGGCCGGCAGCTGGCGTAGGAAGGAGCCAGACGAGAGAAGTGGTCGGCGTAGGGTTTCAACTGGCTAGGCTGCCGGTTTCGGCGGATACAGTGCAGCCTCCAGCCGGTCGATGAACTCTGCTTGAGCGGGATTGATCTTTTCCCGGGCCGCCCGAGGGTCGAACCAGGCGCAGCGGTCCACCTCAGGAAAGGTGATCCACCGACCGGAGCCTCGAGGCCATTCGGTCTGCATAGTGTTGCTGATGACCTGGGAGGGATCCGCGTCACCTTCCCAGGCCCATCCGTGGACCACCTTCCCGGCCTTCTGCCGGATGGTGCCGAGGGGAAGGAACGGCCCCTCGGGACGCACTCCAGTCTCTTCCTCGAACTCGCGGCAGGCCGCGGCGAGCGGGTCCTCGCCGGCCTCGGTAACTCCTTTGGGGATCGTCCAGGCCCCGGCATCGCGGCCCTTCCAGAAGGGACCCCCGGGATGAGCCAAGAACACCTCGAGGCCACCGGATTGCTGGCGATAGAGCAGCAGACCCGCACTGGGTCTCGAGGACTTCACGGGTTTAGTACCATGGGTCCTCTCGTGCGCGTCGCGCGTAAGGAACC
The DNA here is from genome assembly GCA_041500125.1 of Gemmatimonadota bacterium. Classification (GTDB taxonomy): domain Bacteria; phylum Gemmatimonadota; class Gemmatimonadetes; order Gemmatimonadales; family GWC2-71-9; genus CAVVWJ01. The sequence continues at coordinate 61,447 of JBGQLP010000007.1, read as the reverse complement.
GGGAAACTCGAACGTACGTTTTCTCCAGGGCTCCTGCAACAAGTTTGAGGCTCGGAATAGCCAATAGCCGATAGCCGTAGTAGCCTTAGATGACTCCCTCTACCGACCGATCATGAATACGCGACGCCTGCTGGGCCGCCGCCCTTCCACTCCGCTCCGAGCGACCACTAGCTCGGGACAGGGCCAGAGCCTCCCTAGTGATATGCTGGGCCAGACCTGCCACCGCGTGGGAATCGTGGGGCTGGTCTTCGCCTCGCTCTGGGCTCTCACGATTTTCATGAACACCATCGTGGCCCGGTGGTTTGGGGAAATGGCCTTCATGCGAGAGATCTGGCCCTTCCCCGGACTGCTTGTAGCCAGCATCGGAATCGCCAGCTCCATCCTCATAACCCTGCTGGCCCGGCGGTTGAGTGGGAAGTCGATCCTGGTGGACGTGGGAGCCGGCTACCTGGTCCTTCAGTGCTTCCTGGTTTCGATCCTCGGCCAATGGGCACCGGTGCCGATCACCCCCCGGGTCTCCTGGGTCTGCATCGCGATTCTGTTCTATCCCGCCATCGTGCCGAACACTCCGAGGCGGACACTGGTGACCTCCCTTCTGGCGGCCTCCACCGAGCCACTCGCGTTTTGGCTGAGCCACCTCCGCGGCGTTCCGGTGCACCTGAGCCCGTTCTATCTGCTCTGGGACTTTCTCCCCAACTACATCTGCGCCTTTCTGGTCGTCATTCCAGTGAAGATCATCCATAGCCTAGGCCAGCAGGTGAAGCGCGCTCGCGAGCTCGGCAGCTACCGGCTGGAAGAGCCGCTCGGCCGTGGAGGCATGGGAGAGGTGTTCCGAGCCACCCACCAGATGCTGGCGCGCCCCGCCGCGGTGAAGCTCATCCGCTCGGAGATCATCGGATCCAGCACGCCGAGCGCGGCGCGGGTAATTGTGGAGCGCTTCCGGCGGGAGGCGGAAGCGGCCGCGTCGCTTCGCTCGCCTCACACCATCAGTCTCTACGACTTCGGGGTGTCACAGGACGGGACCTTCTTTCTGGTGATGGAGATGCTGGACGGACTCGATCTCGAGACTCTGGTGGAAAAATTCGGACCGCTACCGCCTGCGCGGGCCGTGTATCTCCTCCGCCAGGCATGCGAGTCGCTCGAGGAAGCCCATGCCCGCGGCCTGGTGCATCGGGACGTCAAGCCTTCCAATATCTTCTCCTGCCGGCTCGGACTCGCCGTCGACTTCGTCAAGGTTCTGGACTTCGGCCTGGTGAAGGCCATGGGTGAGGGAGACAGGGATGCCACACTGCTGACGGCGCCCGACAGCACCACCGGCACGCCCGCCTTTATCGCACCCGAACTGGTGCGGGGGGACGCCGTCGTCGATCATCGGGTGGACATTTACGCCCTGGGCTGCGTCGGATACTGGCTTCTGACCGGACGGCTGGTATTCGAAGCTCCTAATGCAATCCAAATGCTGTACCAGCATGCTAACAATCACCCGGTTCCGCCCTCCCGGCGGAGCGAGCTCGACATCCCCGCTGAACTGGACTCCGTAATACTGGCCTGTCTGGCCAAGCATCCAGACGACCGCCCCCATTCGGCGGGCGAGCTCTCCCTGCGTCTGGCCGCTGCGGTAACTGGCGAGACCTGGAGCGAGGAACGCGCGCACCGCTGGTGGGACCGCCATCACCCGGAGGCGGGTAAGCCGGAGCCCACCTCCGAGTTCCGCCATTTGACCAAGACGATCGATGTCGGTTGGGCGCCGGTGCAGGCCCCCAAACCCGAGTTGGATCCGGCCCGCTCGTTATGAACTCCGCTGCTGTCTGACAGCCTTCCATGACAGCCACTACGCAACCGGCTACGCCGGCCATTGAACGGGCGGGGTTGCTGGATCGGGCGCTCCGCCTCTTTGCTGATGTCCGAGCCGGAGAGGGGGGCACTGCGCTGCTCCTCACCCTCAATGTCTTCCTACTGCTTGCGGCTTACTACTGCATCAAGCCGGTACGAGAGGCGCTGATCCTCGCGGGCGAGGGTGCCGAAGTCAAATCATACGCGGCAGCCGGGCAGGCAATCCTCCTCCTCGGCCTGGTGCCGGCTTATGGGGCGCTGGCGGACCGGCTTCCCCGGCGCCGTTTGCTGAACGCGGTGACCGCTTTCTTCATCGCCTGTCTGATTGCCTTCTATGGTCTTGCCCAGGCCGGCGCCCCGGTTGCGGTGGTGTTCTTCCTCTGGGTTGGCATCTTCAACCTGATGATCGTGGCGCAGTTCTGGTCGTTTGCCAACGATCTCTACACCAAGGAGCAAGGGGAGCGGCTGTTCGCCATCGTGGCCGCCGGCGGCTCGCTCGGTGCCCTCATCGGAGCAGCCCTTGCCGGATGGCTCATCCCCGCCGTCGGCATCCCACAGCTCCTGTTGGTCGCCGCGACACTCCTGGCCTTCGCGGTCTTGGTGAGCAACGTGGTCGACTCCCGCGAGCGAGCCCGGCACGAGACTCATTTGCCGCCGCTCCTGACCACCGCAGAGATTCCGGCGGCCACCGGCGAGTACCAGATCCACATGATCGAGGACGCCAAGAAGCTGACTGTCTCGCTGCCCGGCATCGGTCCGGTGACGAGAAAGGGCACCTTTAGCCTGGTGTTCAGCGACCGCTACCTGCTGTTGATCGCCCTGCTCATGCTGGTCCTCAACTGGGTGAACACCACGGGGGAATACATCCTGGGACGCACGGTCTCGGGGGCGGCGGAGGCCGCGGTCGCGGCGGGCCGGTCCGGCGGACTCACCGTTCCGGAATTCATCGGCCGGTTCTACTCCGACTACTTCTTCTACGTCAACGCCCTGGGGCTCCTGCTCCAGCTCTTCGTTGTCTCCCGGCTGATCAAGTACCTGGGAGTGAGGGTCGCAATCCTTGTGTTACCAGTCCTGGCCTTGACCGGGTATACGATTCTGGCGTTCGCCCCGATTCTGGCACTGGTCCGAGCCGTAAAGATCGCCGAGAACGCCACCGACTACTCGATCAACAACACGGTGCGCAACGTGCTTTTCCTTCCCACCAGCCGGGACCAGAAGTACAAGGCCAAGCAGGTTATCGACTCGTTCTTCGTGCGAGCCGGCGATGTGCTGTCCGCCGCCCTGGTCTATGTCGGCGTCACCCTGCTCGGATTCGGTGGCACCGGTTTCGCCCGGGTCAACCTGGTGCTCGCCGCAGCGTGGGTGCTCATCGCCGTGGCCATCGGACGGGAGTACCAACGGAAGTCGAGAGCACAGCAGGCCTCCGCCTTCGTCAGGTGAGTCGGGCGTTCGCAAGGTACCGTCTGTCGGCACTGGTCGGCATCGCCGCCTGTGCCGGCACGTCACCGCAACCGACCCCGCTGCCGGCCCTGGCTTCCGAACAGTTGGCGCTCAGGCTGTACCTCATTGGCGACGCCGGTGCGCCTGACCCTGAAGGAGAGCCGGTTCTCCAGGCTTTGAGTCGCGAGCTGGGTGCGAGCAGCAGCGAACGAGTCGTCGTGTTCATGGGAGACAACGCCTATCCCCGGGGTCTGCCTCTGCCCGGCCACCCCGACCGGAAGGAAGCGGAGCGCCGGCTGGCGGCCCAGGTGGAGGTCGTGACTCGCGCGGGGGTAAAGGGCTACTTCGTGCCGGGAAATCACGACTGGGCCAGGCACGGCAAGGATGGGTGGGATGCCATTCGACGCCAGCAGGCGTTCATCGATTCGGCGGGTGGAGGGGCCGTGCTCCTCTTGCCAGGAGGCGGCTGTCCCGGTCCCAGCGTAGTCGATCTGGGCCGGCGGGTCCGGTTGGTTCTTCTCGACACCCAATGGTGGCTGCATCATGGCCCCAAGCCCGTCGACTCTGACTCCGACTGCCCCGCCGATTCGGAACCGGAGGTTGTCGATTCGCTGCACGCAGCGCTCACTGGAGCAGGAGGACGCCTGGTGGTGGTGGTCGCGCACCACCCGTTCGCCTCGGGTGGGGAGCACGGAGGCCATTTCACTTGGCAGAATCACGTCTTCCCCCTAAGGTCAATCGCTCCCTGGCTCTGGATTCCACTGCCCTGGATAGGCTCCCTCTATCCGGCGGCACGTCGGGAGGGTATCTCCAGCCAGGATATTCCGTCCACCGCGTATCAGCGTCTCATCGCCGCCTTGCGCCGGGCATTCACCGGCGCGGCGCCCGCCCTGTACGCGGCCGGACACGAACACAACCTGCAAGTGATCGCCGATGGTCCGGCTCGACTGGAGTTGGTGAGTGGGGGAGGGATCTATGGACACGGTGGCGCCGCCGTACGGATCCATGGCACTCGGTTCGCCCGACAGGCCAGCGGCTTTGCCCGGCTCGATGTTCCGATCGCGGGAAGGGCACGTCTGGCACTGCTGGAGGTGGACCGCGAGGGGCAAGTTCGGGAGGTCTTCTCGAGCTGGGTGGAGTAATCTTCCAATGGGAATGTCGCGAAGCCTGCTCCTCACCCTCGGCGCGGCGTTCAGTGCTGCCGGCCTCCCTGCCCAGCAGTCCAGCCACCCCCGCGAAACCGTTCAGGCCGCGGGGCCGCAGTACGGGGCAAGCGGACTGCACCGGCTGTTCCTCGGCCCGGAGTATCGCTCGCTGTGGACCACGCCGATCTCGGTGGAGGTGCTGGACCTTCACACCTTTGCCGGAGGGCTACGACCGGTTTCCAAGGGTGGCGGTCAAGAGACCAAATCACTGCTGCTAGTGGGTCAGGACGGCCGCGAGTTCTTCTTCCGATCGGTGGACAAGGACCCTTCGGCCGCGCTGCCCCGGGAGCTGCGCGGCACCATCGCCGGCAGCGTCGTGCGGGATCAAACCAGCTCCGCCTTCCCCACAGCGCCACTCGTCGTGGGGCGGCTGCTCACGGCCGCTGGCATCCTGCACGGCGAGCCCCGGCTATTCGTGCTTCCGCATGACCCTCTCCTGGGTGAATTCGAAGGTGAGTTTGGCGGCCTCCTGGGGTTTCTGGAGGACCGGATAGGGGGCAAGGGACCAGTCGGCCATTGGGGCGGCGCGACCGAGATCATCGGCAGCGACTCTCTGTTTGCCCGGACCCAACGGAGTCCGGAGGATCGGGTAGATGCACATGCCTTGCTGACCGCGCGCCTCTTCGATGTGCTCATCGGCGACTGGGACCGGCACGGTGATCAATGGCGATGGGCCCGGTTCGGAGACAGCATCCCCCGCACCTGGGTCCCGATCCCGCTCGATCGCGATCAGGGTTTCGTGAAATACGACGGGCTGCTGCTGAGCGTGGCCCGGCAATCGGTCCCGCAGCTGGTGAACTTTGGTCCCAAGTATCCCTACATCGCCGGGGCAACCTGGAACGGGAGGGACCTCGACCGGCGATTTCTGGTGGAGCTCGACTGGCCGACCTGGAAGTCGGTGGCCACCGCGCTCCAGGCCAAGCTGACCGATGCCGCCATCGATGACGCCGTTCGGGCGCTGCCGCCCGAGCACTACGCGTTGCAGGGAAAGACACTCGCTGCGGCGCTCCGGGAGAGGCGTGACCATCTGCTGGACGCGGCCTCGCGCTACTATGGCCTCCTGGCCCAACAGGTGGATATCCACGCCACCGATGGGGACGACCGGGCACTGATCACCCGTGGTTCCAAGGGAGAGGTGGATGTCACCCTGACGACGGGCGCCGTGTCCGGCAGCTCTACGCCCTATTTCGAGCGCCGCTTCGACTCTCCAACGACGAAAGAGGTCCGTCTCTTTCTTGACGGCGGAAACGACCTGGCGGTGGTCCGCGGTGAGGGAGGCGGACCGATGGTGCGGATCATCGGAGGAGAAGGCCAGGACCGTCTGGTGGACTCCACCCAGTCGGGCGGCGACCGGTTCTACGACGATCCTCAAGGACCGAGCCGGACCGTAGGCCGGGCCACCGGTGTAGACCGCAGGCCGTACACCGCTCCGATGAAGAGTCCCAAAGACCTGCCGCCGCGGGACTGGGGACAGCGGTGGACCGCCAATACTTGGGTCACCTACCAGTCGGAGCTCGGTCTTTTCCTCGGCGGAGGCCGGACGCTGACAGTCTATGGTTTTCGGAAGAACCCCTACGCTGCCCGGCACCGGTTTCGGGCCGGAATCGCGACCGGACCCAAGACCTACCGGGTGGACTACCGGGGCGACTTCCGGCGAGAGAACTCGGCGACTGCCTTGGGCCTCGTGCTGCGGGCTTCTGGGATTGATGTGATCAGCTTCTATGGCTTCGGGAACGAGGTTGCCGCACCGCAGAGCCGAGAGTTTTACCGGGTGACCCAGGACGCCTACGGAGCCTACCCGTTCGTAACCTTCAGTCTCGGCGGGCAAACGGTGCTCGAGACCGGACCCTTCCTCAGATATTCCTCGACCGACAACCGTCCCGACCGATTCCTTTTTACGCTCCCCAATCTCTACGGCGCCGGCAACTTCGGGGAGGTGGGCGCCGGGTTTCACCTGCGACACGACAGCCGGAATCGGCTCAACGGCGCAACCCAGGGAGCCGTGCTCGACCTGGGAGGCAGCGTATATCCGCCGCTCTGGGACGTCGACAGCACCTACGGCGAGGTCCATGGTGAGGCCTCGACCTACCTCACGGCGCACGCGCCGCTCGATCCGACGCTTGCGCTGCGGGTCGGCGGACGCAAGGTCTGGGGGCATTACCCCTACTTCGACGCCGCCTTCATCGGCGGCGCATCCACCGTGCGGCTGGGCAAGGTGAACCGATATGCTGGCGACGCGTCAGCATACGGGTCGGCCGAGCTGCGGCTCAATGTGGCACCGGTTGAGATCATCCTGCCCGGTGATTTCGGCGTCTTCGGGCTGGCTGATGCGGGCAGGGTCTTTCTGAAAGGAGAGTCTTCCGATCGCTGGCACACCGCCTACGGCGGCGGCATCTGGCTCTCCTGGTTGGACCGGGCCTACTCTATCTCGATCGCCGTGGCAAAGGGCGAGGAGCGGACCGGTCTCTACTTTCAAGGTGGCTTCGGGTTTTAACCAGCCCCTGGTTATGCTGAGTGGTGACGACGAATCGCTTGGGATCCCGAGCTGACGCGCGGGCCGCGGCGGCAGCAACCGCAGCGGCAACCGTCATCATCACTTTCCAGCTCGCCGGCAAAGCCACCCGCGACGCGCTATTTCTCTCCACCTTTGGCGTCGCCGCGCTGCCACCCATCGTCATTGCGGCCGCAGTTCTCTCCGCAGTCCTGGCCATCGCGCTGGCGCGCGTGATGAGCCGAACCGGGCCAGGCCACCTGGTGCCCCGACTGATCGGGTTGAGCGCGACCCTCCTCCTGGCCGAATGGGCCCTTGCGGCCGAAGCCAGGCGACCTGCCGCCATCATCGTCTACCTCCACCTGACCGCGTTCGGCGCCATCCTGGTCTCCGGTTTCTGGGCCATCGTCAACGAGCGCTTCGATCCCCGTACAGCGCGTCGTACAGTTGGCCGGATCGCTGCCGGCGGCTCCATCGGGGGGCTTTTGGGTGGGGTGCTACCCGAACGGGTCGGTGCCGCTCTCTCGCTCACCGCAATGCTACCGATTCTCGCCGGCCTGCATCTGGTCGCGGCTGCTCTGGTGGTCGCCGTTGAGCGGGGCGCTCCTCCCCTGCCCCAGGCCGACACCGACATGCAAGGTGCTGACGCCGTACTTTCAGGGAGCAGGATTCTGCGGGCTTCCTCTTACCTGATGGGGCTGGCGCTGCTGGTGGCGCTCACGTCGGCGGCGGAAGGGGTGCTCGACTATGTGTTCAAGGCGCGCGCCGCCGCCGCAACCTCGAGCGGTGAGGAATTGCTCAGGGTCTTCGCCGTATTCTACACCGCCACCGCCTTGCTGGGGATTTTCATCCAGGTGACCGCTCTGCGCCGGATCATGGCGCGGCTCGGGATTGCCCGGAGCGCCTCACTGCTCCCGGCAGGGGTGTCTCTCGGCGCGATCGGCGCGTTCCTGGTACCGGGCCTCCCGTCGATCATGCTGGCACGGGGGGCTGAGGTGGTGCTCCGAAACTCCCTGTTCAGGGCAGGCTACGAGCTGTTGTTCACCCCAGTGGCACCCCATGAGAAGCGGGCCACCAAGCTGCTGATCGACGTGGGCGCTGCCCGGGTGGGAGACATCGTGGGCAGCGCCCTGATCCTGGTGGCGCTCGCACTGGCCGGCGTCTCCGCTCCACCCTGGCTCCTGATCCTGACCTCCGCGCTCTCGGCTGGCGCGCTGATCGTATCGCGGCGGCTTCACCTGGGCTATGTCGGAGCGTTGGAGGGAAGCCTGCAGCGGCGTGCGGGTCCGCTTCCCGATTCAGTGCAGTACGACACCGCCGCGTTGCTCCAGACCGTCGGAGGATTCGATCTCAGCGGCATCCGGTCCCGGTTGGCGATATCCGTCGGCTCCCCCTACGCGGCCGAGCCGCCGGAGCGGCCATTGCCGCCGACACCAGCTCCCGAGTCTCCGCTCAGCGAGGCCATCCACGGAGGCAAGGCGAGTGAGGTGCGCGAAGCGCTGGCTCAGCGCCCGCTGGCCGCCGATCAGATCGAGACCGCGATCGAGCTGCTCGCCTGGGATGCGGTCGCCCCCAGCGCGATCCAATCGCTGGCCGGGGTGGCGGCGTCCGAACTGGATGTGTTGCTGAAGCATCTCCTCGATCCCGAAGAAGATTTTGCCATTCGGCGGCGACTGGTAAACGTTCTTGCTCCCTGCCGCACCAGCCAGGCCTTCGAAGGATTGTTGCAAGCCATGGGCGACCGCCGGTTCGAGGTTCGCTATCGTGCCGGACGCGCCCTGAGTCGGATGGCGCCCGAAATCTCCGGCCTCCAGGTAGACCGGGAGCGGGTGCTGAGCGTGGTGCAGCAGGAGATCGCCGTCGGACGCGGAGTGTGGGAGAGCCGCCAGCTCATCGACGTCCCCGACGACGAGACCTCGCCCATGGAGGCCGAGTTGTTACGGGACCGGGCCAACCGGAGCCTGGAACACCTCTTCACCCTCCTGTCACTGATCCTGCCGCGGGAAACCCTCCGGCTCGCGTTTCACGGGCTTTACACCGGAGACGCCTACCTTCGGGGAACGGCGCTCGAATATCTGGAGACGGTTCTACCGGAGCCGATATGGGTCAGACTCTGGCCGCTGCTGGAACAGGGTGAGACGCAGCCGCGGACGGAGAGAACCGCCGATCAGGCGCTCAAAGAACTCGTGGATTCGCGACACTCGATCGCCAAGGCGCTGGCGGAGGTACGGGAGGGTATGAAAGTGAGAGGTAAGAGGTAAGAGGGGGAAGCAAGAACTCAGGTCGCGGCCGCGCGGTCGAGGGCCCGGTCGAGCACCTCCAGAGCAAAGTCCACGTCCGCCGTCGTGATGCAAAGCGGCGGCTTGATCCGCAACACGTTGCCGTTCAATCCGCCCTTCCCGATCAGCACCCCCATCTCCCGAGTTGCTTCCAATACTTCGAGCGTCGCGGCCGTCGCCGGGGCGCGAGTCGCCCGATCAGTCACCAGCTCTACGCCCAGCATGAGCCCCAGACCGCGGACGTCGCCCACCAGGGAGTGACGCTCCTGGAGCCGGCGTAATCCCCGAAGCAGCCGGCCGCCCACCTTGCGGGCATTCTCCTGCAGTCCCTCTTCGTCGATCACCTCCAGCACCGCAAGACCCGCGGCCATCGAGACCGGATTGCCCCCGAAGGTGTTGAAGTGAATCCGGCGGGTCATCGCCTCGGCGATCTCCCGCCGGGTGGTCACCGCCGCGAGCGGAACCCCATTGCCGATGCCCTTGGCCATGGTCACGATGTCCGGCGTAACGCCGTAGTTCTGGAAGCCCCAGTAGTGCTCCCCGGTCCGTCCAAAGCCGGTTTGCACCTCATCGGCGATGCAGAGGCCGCCGTACTCCCGGGCGATGGCGTAGGCCTCGGCGAAGTAGTTCGGTGCGCCCAGGGTCACGCCCCCCACTCCCTGAATCGGCTCGGCGATAAACCCGGCGATCTTTCCCGGGGTGGAGTAGCGGATCAACTCCCGGATGTCGGCGGCGGCCTGCGACGCGATCTCCTGGGGCGTTCCCGGCATCGAGCTGCCGTAGGGATCGGGCGAGACGGCGTGATGCACCGCGGTCGAGCCGGGAACGGGATACTTCCAGGTGTGGTGTGAAGTCAGACCGAGCGAGCTGGGCGAGCCCCCATGGTACGCGTTTCTCACGGCGATCACATCCAGATTCCCGGTGAAGAGCCGGGCCATGGTGACCGCCAGATCGTTGGCTTCGCTGCCGCTGTTCACGAAATAGGTGACGTCGAGCCCATCGGGCATCTTGGAGGCCAGTTTTTGCGCCAGCAGCGGAAGATTGGGGTGGAGATAGATCGTGGTGGCGTGCTGAAGGGTCTCCACCTGCTCCTGCACCCGCTGGAGCACCTTGGGATGGCAGTGCCCGCAGGACACCGTGACGATGCCGGCGAACAGATCGAGGTATCTCCGCCCGCCCTCATCGAAGACGTATTGCATCTTCCCCTCGACGATCATGAGGGGATCGAGATACAAGGTGAAGACCGCAGGGTTGACGTACTGGCGGCGGAGCGCCAGGACCTCCTCCCGGGACGGTCCCCGGTAGGGCCGGGGCGCATACGCGAAGGGCGGCATTTCGAGGGGCGGTCGCATCAGATCAGTCATGGCTAGGACATCCAGTTGGTGCCGGCTTCGCGATTCCACTTTGTGGTTGTCTTCTTCGCCCGGGTCCAGAACTCGATCGAGCCCTTCCCGGTGATGTCCCCGGCTCCGAACTTCGATTCGTTCCAGCCGCCGAAAGAGAACGGCTCCCGCGGCACCGGTACTCCTACATTCACTCCCACCATCCCCGCGCTGGCTCGTTCAGTCACGTAGCGCGCCAAACCCCCGTTTTCGGTGAAGACCGATGCGGCGTTGCCGTAGGGCGAGGCGTTCTCCACCGTGAGGGCCTGGTCCACGTTGGCCGCCCGGATGATCACGAGCACCGGCCCGAAGACTTCCTCCTGTGCGATCCGCATGTCCGGGCGCACCTGGTCCAATATCGTCGGCCCGATCCAGAACCCGCCCTCCCTTCCCAGGACGGTAATGTTCCGTCCGTCGAGAAGGAGCTTGGCTCCAGCCGCCACGGCTTCGTCGATATAGCTCTCGATCCGCTGCTTTGCCTCCAGGGAAATGACCGGCCCCAGATTTTCGCCAGGGACGACAGTGCGAGCATGCTCGACCATTCGCTGCACGATGTGATCCGTCTCTGAGACGGCCAGCATCACCGAAGCCGCCATGCAGCGCTGTCCGGTGCAGCCCGACATCGAGGCCACAATGTTGGTGGAGGTCATCTCCGGGTTGGCATCGGGAAGCACGAACAGATGGTTCTTGGCACCGCCGAGGGTCAGGGCACGCTTCAGGCTGGCAGTCGCTCTCCGGTACACCAGTTTGGCCACTCGGGTGGAACCCACAAAGCTGACCGCTGCGATATCCGGGTGGTCACAGATCGCGTCCACTACCTCAACAGCACCATGTACCACGTTGAAGACGCCGGGGGGAAGCCCGGCCTCGGCCAACAGTTCGGCGATTCGCCCGGCACTGAGGGGGACCAGCTCGGAGGGCTTGAGCACCATGCAATTCCCCAGCGCGAGCGCGTTGGGAATGGTCCAATGCGGCACCATGCTCGGGAAATTGAAGGGCACGATCGACGCTACCACCCCAATGGGATGCCGCTCCGTCCGGCACTCGACTCCCCGGCTCACCTCCAGCACTTCGCCGGTGACGATCTGCGGCAGCGAGCAGGCAAATTCCGTCAGCTCGATCGCCTTGTGCACCTCCGCCTCGGCCTCACTCCGGATCTTGCCATGCTCTTCGCTGATCAACTCGGCGAGCTCGGCGAGGTGGTCCTCGAGCAGCGCGCGATAGCGATAGAAGACCTGCACCCGCTCCTTGATTGGTGTGCTCGACCAGTCGGGAAACGCGGCGGAGCCCGACCGTACGGCGGCGTCTACCTCTGCAGGCGAGGAGAGTGGAACCTGTGCGAGAAGGCTCCCGTCGCTGGGGTTCAGCACATCCAACAGCCGGCCGCCTTCGGCAGTGAAGCGCCCGCCGATGAAGTTCCGCACCCCACCGTACTTCGCTGTCTGGTTCCCGGGCGGAGCAGTGACTGTCACAGTGGACCCTCGGAGGGTTGACTTTCGGTATTTGTTCGGGTAGCCTGTGGTGACCGCCACCCGGAGCGCACCATGAATCTGGAGCAGAAGCTCGACGTACTAATGTCGCTCGCCGCGGACGATCGGGAAGGGTTACCTCCCCGGCTGCGTCACACCACGGATGTGGGAGCCCTTCGCCCGCTGAACATCCGCAACCTGCGCCCCGCTCCCGGCATGAGGATGTCCCTGCTTCGCATCCTCATGACCAACGCCTGTAGCTACAACTGCCATTACTGCCCCATGCGGCGAGACCGGCCAATGCCTCGCACCCTTCTCAAGCCGGAAGAGCTCGTGCGCATCTTCCTCGAGGCGCATCGCCGCGGCTGGTGCCAGGGGCTGTTCATCACCACCGGCATTCCCGGCCGCCCCGTCAAGGTCATGGACGACCTCATCCAAGTGCTCGAGCTGCTGCGTGGGCGGCATCGCTTCGCCGGATACATTCACGTGAAGCTGGTGCCCGGAGGAGACGTGGCGCAGATCGATCGTCTCACCGAACTGGCCAGCCGGGTATCCCTCAACTTCGAGGCGCCCTGCGGAGCAAGCCTGGCGCAGATCGCACCGGAGAAGAGCTTCTCCACCACCTTGCACGACTTCGAGCGAGTGCGAAGGCTGGTGGTACTGGAGCGAGAAGCCCAGGCTCACGGCAAACCGCGGGATCCGTTCCGTCCGGGGGGCGCCTCCGGCATGACCATGCAGTTCGTAGTCGGCGCCACGGCTGACACCGACCGGAGCCTGCTCGGCACGGTCAACGGACTGAAGGCTGATGGTGGCGTGCATCATCCTCACTTTAGCGCCTTCCGGCCCATCAGCGATACGCCCCTGGAAGGCGCGCCCGCCACGCCTGCGTTGCGGGAACACCGGCTGTACCAGGCCTCCTATCTGCTCGAGAGCTACGGGTTCGGCCTGGAGGAGGTGGTATACGGGGACAATGGCAATCTTCCCCTCGCGCTCGACCCGAAGTGTGCCTGGGCCCTGGCGCACCCGGAATGGTTTCCAGTCGAGGTCACCCGCGCGTCGTTCGAGGAGCTGGTCCGGGTCCCCGGCATCGGACCCCTGGCCGGACGCCGAATCGTGGCGCAGCGAAACCGCGTCACCCTCCGCGGCCTGGCCGACCTGCGCAGGCTGGGGGTACTGACCACGCGGGCGGGTGGGTTTCTCACCCTGCGCGGCCGCCGGCTCCAGACGGCTCGGTGGACCGAGCAGCTCGGGTTCTGGGCGGCCGAGGATGAAGTCGGCGTTCCTCACGTCGTATATCAGGTGAGCCCAGGGACCTTTCGGTAATCGGCTGTCAGCCGGCCTGCCCCGCGGGCGCGCGCTGCCATCGGCGAAGCTGGGGAACCGAAAATGTTAGGCTCGGTGAAGCGGCCGCTCTTGTAGCAATGGCTGCAGTATTCGGTGTTGCGGGAGCCATCGGCGTTGGTGCCGCCACCGAGCGGGTCCTTGCTGAGTGGCATGCCGCAGCTCTGACAGAACGGCCCTTTGGGTCCGAACATGGTGTCTTCTCCCCGAGTAAGGCGTCACGCTGTGGTACCCGTCTGCCCTGGAGGTAACCTACCGGCACGGCCTGTCCGCGCCAGCATCTACTTGGAGGATTCGCCATTGAGGTCGGCGGCTTCCGGTGGAACTGGATTCCGCGATGCGGCGTTACACCCGCGTGGGCCAATCCAGCATCGGAGGATTCGTGAGTGCCAAAGCAGACGTATATGCCGCCGAGCGTGAATAGATGGCTCGCTCCGCCGGCACCGGCCCGAACTTCCGCACCAGGGTGTCGGCATCGAGCCCCTCGAGCAGCTCCATTACATAATAAAAGGACCCATTATCGGCGACGCCGAAGTCGCACAGGTCCACCGTGTGGGGGGAGCGCAGGCTGGCAATCACCTGGGCCTCGCGCTCGAACCGGCGCACCACGTTGTCTGGGACCCCACCTCGTCCGTTGCCCCCGAGCGACGGGCGGATGAGTTTGATCGCCGCCGGACGGGCCAGCATGCGATGGCGTGCCCGCCACACCTCGCCCATCCCTCCCTGTCCCAATCGCTCCTCCAGCCGGTAGCTGCCCAGCTCACGCGCTGCGGCGACCTCTCGCCCCAACCGGTAAACCACGCGGGCCCCCATGTACGCAAAGCCCACGGCAAAGGAGGAGCTGACGATCGCCTCGAAGTAGGCGCCTCCATCAACGGGGATCTTTCCCGACAGGTTCAGCACCAGCAGGGCGAGCGGCGACGTAGCCGCAGCGGCGATGGCGGCAGCGAGCATGCGTCGTGGCGGGCCGGGCAAGACCAAGGGGAACAGAATGACGACGGCGGGGACCCAGGTCAGGTTGGGGAGAACCTTCTTGTCGTTGTAATACTGCCAGTAGGTGACCAAGGCGATGACAAAGCAGATCAGGATCTCGTAGGCCAGGCCCAGGGTGTGGAGCCGGTGGGCGGACACTTTGCGATTGCGGGCGACCAGGAGAAGTCCTGCCGAGGCCGCGACGGCGCACAGGTCGACCAGCCGAAATAGCCAAGCAGCTTGGCCAGCACCCATACGAGAACGTAGAGCAACGGATCGAAGGAGAACGCGATCAGGATGATGAGGGCGAGGACGCTGATCCGAGCGCGGACCTGCTCCAGGAGATCCGGGGGCAGCGAAGAGGATACTCCCCGACTATGAAGAGGATACTCCCCGACTATCAGGAGACGCTCGGTCCGGGGGTAGCAGAGTGACGTGCTCTTGCATGCCGTCCAATTCAGGGTGAGGTGATCGGACTGACCGAGGGGCTGATGGGGAGAAGATGGGGGCGGTCGGGACGGCGCGTAAGCCTGAGTGACATCCTGATCTCGCTTGCCCGCCCGGATTCGCCTTCGCAGCTTAGGAGATTGCGGGGGACGGCGTGAGAGTTCTCATTGTTATGGCTGCTCAGTGGCCCCGGGCCCTCATCCGGGCAGCCCTGCGGGAAGCCGGCTATGACGCATTAGGGGCCAGCGACCTGGATGAGGCGCTGACCTATCCAGTGGATGAGGCGGGACGGGGAACCGTGCGTCTCATCCTGCTCGATCAACAGGCAGTGCAGGGCCAGGACGACCAACGTCTGGTCGACCTGCTGGAGAGACACCCAGGGGCGGACACAGTGCTTCTGCGCGGCGCTTTCCAGCCGTCACTCCTGGGTCCCTGGCGGGATGTCATCCAGCACCCCACCTCGATTGATGACCTCACCGAGACGGTCCGCCGGCTCCTTCCGCCATCATCCAAGGCGGGGTATCCGGGCGAGTGACCCCCGTCCTACCCCGGCTTAGCCTCCCGCCCTTCAGGATCTTGGGACGCCGACCGACAATAAGACCGCGTAGGCACGACCTGGCCCACGCATGACTCCGGCCGGTGGCGGGCTGGACGCCTATCCTGAGTTGCGCCACCCCCCGACAACTTGAACCCCGAGCGGCCACATGCGAGTTCGTGGACTCACCATGGCGCTGCTGCTCGCCGCCGCGACGGCAGCCAGCGCCCAAACTGCAGGAAGCTACGAGATCAACGGGTTCGGCCGGTATAGCCGGTTCGACAATGCCCTTGCCCTCAGTCCCGAGAACAAGTTCGGCGGCGGAGGCTCACTGGGCTTCTTCCTGCTGAGCAACCTCGCGCTAGAGGCGGAGGGGGCCTACACGCCCACCAACGACGTATTGGCCAATTCGGTGACCAATATCCCGCTCCGCGGCCGACTGAGCTATCACATCCCACTAGGCGGCCACGCCTCTTCTATACGACTCGGCGCCGGCTATGTCCGGAACCTGTACCGGAAGAGCATGAGTTTCGATGACGATGGTTTCACCGGCATCTTCGGAGTCAGGCTGGGCCTCACGCCCACGCTGGGGCTCCGGATGGATGGAACCGCCGATTACTTCCGGAGCCCCGATGGGGGCCGGGCCAAATACGTGAACTGGGGCGGGCAGACCGGACTCAGCCTCGTTTTCGGGAACTCCAGCTCCAACCGGGATAAGGACAAGGACGGAGTCCTCGATAACGTTGATCGTTGTCCTGGCACGCCGAGCGGCAAGGCGGTGGATTCGTCCGGTTGCGCTCCCAGCCAGCTGGACGGAGACCACGACCGAGTCAACGAGGAGCTCGACCGCTGTCCCAATACCCCGGCAGGAGAAACAGTCGACGCCGATGGCTGCTCACCGAGCCAGCTGGACGCCGACCACGATGGCATCGGCGATACCGCCGACCGCTGCCCGAGGACGCCGGCAGGAGAACAGGTCAACTCCGACGGCTGCTCCGATAGCCAGAGGGACGACGACGCAGACGGGGTGTTGAACAACGCCGACCACTGCCCCAGCACCCGCTCGGGCGACCAGGTCGACGCCGCAGGTTGTTCCGGCGCGCAGCGGGATAGCGATAAGGACGGCGTCTCCGATGCCTCCGACCAGTGTCCCAATACCCCGGCGGGCGAGGCGGTAAATCTGCGTGGCTGCTCCGGCGAGAAGGATACCGACCGGGACGGCGTTCCGGACGTACGAGATCAGTGCGGCAGTACCCCTGCCGGGCAAGCGGTCGACGCAAATGGTTGCCCGATTCTGTTCCAGAAGGGGGCCCGCAGTGTCATCCTGCGCGGCGTCACCTTCCAGACGGGGAGAGCTACCTTGACGCCGGAAGCCAGGATGGTGCTCAAGGACATCGCCGACCAGCTGGTGGATAACCCACAGTATCGGGTTCAGATCTCGGGTCACACCGATAACCGGGGTACGCGGGCCAAGAATCTGCGCCTCTCCCTGGCACGGGCTCGGACGGTCGAGACTTTCCTCGAGGCCAATGGGGTACCACCCACGCAGGTGACAGCCAAGGGCTTCGGACCCGACGTGCCGATCGCACCGAATACCACCGCTGCGGATCGGGCCAAGAACAGACGGGTCGAGCTCAACCGAACCAACTAGGCAAATAGATCGACCAGCAAGAACCGGGGGGCGGCGACGACGCCGCCCCTTCGTTCTTGGTGGGTGACAACCCTCCGCCATCCAATCTGAGCCGCCTCGCCCATCAGAGCTCAGACCTGGAGATCGAGATGATGATGATTGACGGCTCTAGATGATTGAAGGCTCTAATTGACAGATGCCTGACGCCGAACCAACGTCCAAGAGTCGCAGGTCGATTCAGACGTTTCTAAACGGCACGGGAGGGCAGTATGGCGCCAAAAGTAAATCCCATACCCGAGAGTTATCACACCGTCACCCCGAGTCTTGTTGTCCGCGGGGCGGCGGAAGCACTCGACTTCTACCGGAGGGCATTCAACGCCAAGGAGACGGCGCGGATGCCGGGCCCGGGCGGAACGATCATGCATGCCGAATTCAGGATCGGTGATTCCATCATGATGCTGAACGACGAGATGCCGGAGATGGGGAGCAAGAGCCCGGAGGCCTTTGGCGGATCGCCTGTCAGCTTCTATGTCTACGTCGAGGACGTAGACGCAGCCTGGAAGCGAGCCGTCGATGCCGGCGCCAAGCCCACAATGCCGCTGGCGGACATGTTCTGGGGCGATCGCGTCGGCTGTTTGGAAGATCCGTTCGGCCACCGCTGGTTGCTCTCCCAACATGTGGCGGATTTGACCCCGGAGGAGATCCAGCAGGGTCAGGAAGAGTTCATGTCTCACATGCAGACGAGCCACTAACTCAGCTTCATTCACCACAGAGGCAGGGAACCGCCTCCCTGCCTCTGTGGTGAATTGTCTCTTACTGCTTATCTCCCACCCCACTCACGGTCGGCCAGCTCCCACCCAAAGCCTTGTACAGCGCGGCATATGCCGTCGCCGCGTCGGTGCGACCCTGAGCCAACTGATCCTGGGCCTCCAGCTGCGTGCGCTCGGCGTCGAGCACCTGAAGGAAGTCGGCCACTCCGCCCGAGAATCGGAGCCGGGCCAGCTCGGCGGCGCGCTCGCTGGCGGAAGCTGCATCCTGAATCCGCTCCACCCGGGAGCGGGAGGTCCGATAGCGGACCAGCGCGGACTCCACGTCTTGCAACGCAAGAAGCACCGTCTGGTCGTACTGCGCCTGCGCCTCGGCCTCACGAGCGCGGGAGAGATCCACCCGCGCCTTCACCCGGCCCAAGTTGAGAGCCGGCCAGGAGAGAATGGGGCCCACCGCGTAGCGGAAGGTTCCCCGATCACCCAGGGCATCGAACGTAGAGGCGGTGTATCCGGCGCTGCCCCCCACCGTGATCCGCGGAAGGTAGTCCGCCTTGGCCGCTCCCACCAGCGCCCGCTCCACCGCTAGCTGGCGCTCCGCCGCGGCCACGTCCGGTCTCCGGCGCACGACCGAGTCCGGGCTGTCCACCGTGACCGTGGCTGGCATGGGCGGCAACACCGCGACCGCATCCAGTTCCTTGGCCACGACGGCCGGAGGTCGCCCCACCAGGACCCCGATCTGGTACTGCGCCTGTCGCACTCTCGCCTCCAACGGCGGAACTGAAGCCAGAGTGAAGCTGAGCTGTGCCTGGGCCCGCTCGGTGTCGAATGCGGTCCCCCGCCCAGCATCGAGCCGCTGACGCGTCACCTCGAGGGTCCGCTGCTGGTTGGCCGCATTCTGCCGGGCGACGGAGAGCTGCTCCTGGGCGCCGCGCAGGTCGAAGTAGGCTCGGGCCAGCTCGGCGGTGAGCGAGACCCGGACGTCCCGCAGATCTTCCTGATTGACCGCGACGATCGCTCCCTGGGCCTGGACGTTGCGCCGCACCCGGCCAAACAGATCCAGTTCCCACGACGCATCGAATCCCCCGTCCCAGACATCCTGGTCCGGGAATGGGCCCGAGCCGACGGGGAACGACGCGCTCGAGAGCCGCTGCCGGGTGTAGCCGGCCCCGAAAGTCACGGTGGGGACAAAGTCCAGCGTAGCTTCGGCGCGGGCCGAGCGTGCGCCCCGGACCCGGGCCTCGGCAGCGCGCACGTCGAGGTTGGCCCGGGCTGCCTCATTGATGAGTCGGGTGAGGGTGGAGTCGCCCACGTTCCGCCAGGAGGTATCGGCCAGCGCGGTTCCGGTAGCCGGCATCGCGATGATCGTGTCTTTCGTTTCCCGAAAAGTCTGGGGAAGCGGAATCTCGGACGCCCGGTACGAGGGCGCTCCCGCGCACGCGGCCGACACCAGTGAGAGAACGATCCAGATCCTATGCATGGCTCGACTCCTCGTCGTGGGCCGGCTGCAAGGCAAATTGGCGCGCCGCCCGGGGCCTACGCTCGACCAGGCGCTGGATACCCACATAGAACACCGGTGTCAGCACCAGCCCGAAGAAGGTGACGCCGAGCATACCAGAGAATACCGCTACACCCATGGCATGCCGCATCTCGGCGCCGGCGCCACTGGAGAACACCAGCGGAAGGACGCCCATGATGAAGGCAAAGGAGGTCATCAGGATCGGACGCAGCCGGATGCGGCACGCCTCCAGCGCCGCCTCAACCACTGGCCGCCCCGCCAGGTGAAGCTCACGCGCGAACTCGACGATCAGGATCGCGTTCTTACAGGCCAGACCGATGAGCACCAGGAAGCCGATCTGGGTGAAGATGTTGTTGTCGCCCTTGGTGAGCCACACGCCGCCAATGGCGCACAAGAGCGACATCGGCACGATGAGAATGACGGCGAGGGGTAGCGACCAGCTCTCGTACTGCGCCGCGAGCACGAGGAAGACGAGCAGCACGCACAGCGGGAAGATGAACACGGCCGTATTGCCGGACAGCTTCTGCTGATACGTCAGGTCGGTCCACTCGTAGCCGATCCCATTGGGCAGCACGTCGCGCATGATCCCTTCGATCGCCTCCTGCGCCTGACCGGAGCTGTAACCGGGAGCCGGTCCGCCGTTGATGTCGGCCGAGGGATACCCGTTGTACCGGAGGCCTTGATCGGGGCCGTGCGACTGCTTCACCGTGATCACCGACCCGAGGGGCACCATCGCGCCCTGCGCGTTGCGGACCTTGAGCTGCGCGATGTTGTCGGCTGTGGCGCGGAACTGCGCGTCGGCCTGCACCTTCACCTGGTAGGTGCGGCCGAACTTGTTGAAGTCGTTCACGTACACCGACCCGAGATAGGTCTGCATGGTCTGGAACAGGTCAGTGAGAACGATCCCCTCGCGCTTCACCTTCTCCCGATCCACCTCGACGTCGAGCTGGGGCACGTTGATGCGGTAGCCGCTGAAGATCCCCGCTAGCTGGGGGGTCTGATAGGCGCGCCCTAGGATCGCCTGGGTGGCGTCGTTGAGCGCCGTCTCGCCCAGGCCCGCGCGGTCTTCCAGCTGGAGCTTGAAGCCGCCCACCGTGCCGAGGCCGTTCACCGGCGGCGGCGGGAATACGGCCACAAAGGCGTCCTGAATGCCCCCGAACTTGGCGTTGAGCGCGTTCGCGATGTTCAGGCCGTACTCGCCCTTCCCATGCCGCTCGTCGAACGGCTTGAGCGTGAAGAAGACGATGCCCGCGTTCGGAGCATTGACGAAGCCGTTGATCGAAAGGCCGGGGAACTGCACAGCATTCTCGACGCCCGGCTGCTTGCTGCCGATCTCCGCCATCTGGCGGATGACCTTCTCGGTCCGGTCGAGGGTGGCCGCATCGGGGAGCTGGGCGAAGGCGACGAGGTACTGCTTGTCCTGCGTCGGCACGAAGCCGTGCGGCACCTTCTTGAACCCGAACAGCGTGAGCGCAAGGAGCCCGGCGTACACTGCGAGCGCGATCCCGCTCTTCCGCAGCACCCCGCGTACCGCGCCGCCGTAGCTGGTGGAGCCGCGGCTGAAGGCCCGATTGAACGGCCGGAAGAGCCAGCCGAGCCCGCGATCCAACAAGCGGGTGAGGCCGTCCGGCGGCGCGCCGTGCGGCTTGAGGAGAATCGCGCTCAGCGCCGGCGACAGGGTGAGCGAGTTGATCGCCGAGATGACGGTGGAGAACGCGATCGTCAGCGCGAACTGCCGGTAGAACTCGCCGGTCAGGCCGCTCAGAAACGCCACCGGCACGAACACGGCGCAGAGCACGAGTCCGATCGCGATGATCGGTCGGCTCACCTCGTCCATCGCCTTGTGGGCGGCGTCACGCGGCGAAAGGCCGGCCTCGATGTTGCGCTCCACGTTCTCCACCACCACGATCGCGTCGTCCACCACGATGCCGATGGCCAGCACCAGGCCGAACAACGAGAGCGTGTTGATCGAGAACCCGAACATCAGCAGGATGGCGAACGTGCCCACGATCGAGATGGGCACCGCCACCAGTGGAATGATCGAGGCTCGCCAGGTCTGGAGAAACAGCACGACCACGAGGACGACCAGGAGGATCGCCTCGAAAAGCGTCTTGACGACCTCACGAATCCCGTCCCGCACGTTGATCGTGGGGTCGTACACGATCCGGTACTCGACCCCTTGGGGGAAGTTCTTCTTCAGCTCCTCCATCGTGGCGCGGACCGTGCTCGAGAGCTGCAGCGCGTTGGACCCCGGCGCCTGGAAAATGCCGATGCCGACGGCCTCCTTGCCATCCAGCATCGAGCGGAGCGCGTAGTCGCCCGCCGCCAACTCGAGTCGCGCGACGTCGCGGAGCCGGGTGGTCTCGCCATCCGCACCCGTCTTGAGGATGATATCGCCGAACTCCTCCTCGTTGGTCAGGCGGCCTCGTGCGTTGATGCTGAGCTGGTAGTCCACCGGAACCGGCATCGGCGGCGCGCCGATCACGCCCGCGGCGACCTGCACGTTCTGCTCCCGGATGGCATTCACCACATCGGTCGCAGTGAGGCCGCGCGCGGCGATCTTCCCGGGGTCGAGCCACACCCGCATGGAGTAATCGCCGCCGCCGAAGACCTGCACCTGGCCGATGCCCGGGATCCGCGCGAGGACGTCCTTGACCTGCAGCAGGCCGTAGTTCCGGAGATACGTGACATCGTACCGGTTGTCCGGCGAAAGGAGGTGCACCACCATGATGAAGTTGGGCGAGCTCTTGACCGTGGTAACGCCGAGCTGACGGACCTCTTCCGGCAGGCGGGGCAACGCCTGGCTCACCCGGTTCTGCACTTGCACCTGCGCCAGGTCGACGTCGGTGCCGACCCGGAAGGTCACCGTGAGCGTGAGTACGCCGTCCGACGTCGCCTGGGACGACATGTAAAGCATGTTCTCGACGCCGTTGATCTGCTCCTCGAGCGGCGTCGCGACGGCCTCGGAGATCACCCGTGGATTGGCGCCGGGATAGATCGCCCGCACCACGACGGACGGAGGCACCACTTCGGGATACTCGCTCACCGGCAACCCGAACATCGCGATCAGGCCGGCGATGAAAATGACGATCGACAACACGGCCGCGAAGATCGGCCGGTCGATGAAGAAGCGGGAGAATCGCATTGGTCAGCGCTCCGCGACTGGCGTGATGGAGTCGGCCACCATCGGGGTCAGCGTCGGGGCCACCTTCATGCCTGGCCGCACCCGCATCAGGCCGTTCACTACGATGCGTTCCCCCGGCTTGAGGCCCGAGGTGACGATGCGGAGGCCGTCAGTCAGCCGCCCCGGTACGACTGGACGATAGGTCAGGGTGTCGCCCGGTCCGACCACCAGGACGAACTTGCGGTCCTGGTCGGTGCCGATGGCGGCGTCGCGCACGAGCGTCGCGTTCATCTTCTCGGTGCCGACCAGCTTGACCCGGGCAAAGAGCCCGGGCGTCAGGGCCCGGGAGCGGTTGGAGAAGACTGCGCGGGTCCGAATCGTCCCGGTCCGGGGATCGACCTGGTTGTCGACGAAGTCGAGACGCCCCTCGTGCGGAAAGCCGGACTCGTTTGCGAGCCCGAGGTAGACGGGCAGCCGCGCGGTCCGCCAGTTGCTCCCGCCCGAGCTCCTGGCGCGGCTAGCATACCGCAGATAGGTCTGCTCGTCGCTGTCGAAGTAGAGATACATGGAGTCGACCGAGACCACGGTGGTGAGCACCGCGCCGGCCGGCGGCCCGGCCTGCACCAGATTGCCGGCGGTCACCAGCGCGTTACTCACCCGCCCGGCAATGGGAGAGCGGACCCGGGTCCACTCCAGATTGAGACGTGCGGTCTCCACCGCGGCTTCGGCCGCACGGACCTGTGCCCCGCCCTGGGCCTCGGCGCTGGTCCGGCTATCGAACTCTTCCCGGGAGATGGCTTGCACATCCACCAGCTTGCCGGCGCGGCGTACTTCACTCTTGGCCAGCGACGCAGCCGAGCGGGCCTGATCCAGCTGCGCCTCGGCGCGAGCCAAGTCGGCCTCATACGGTCGAGGATCGATCTCAAACAGGACCTCCCCCTTCTTTACCTCCTTCCCTTCGGCGAAGGTGACCCGCTTGATGTAGCCGGAGACCCGGGGCCGGATCTCCACCTGGTCCACTGCCTCTAGCCGGCCGGTGAACTCGTCCCATTCGGTGATCTCACGCTCGGGCACCTCGGCTACCGTAACCGCCTGTAGCGGAGGCGCGGCCGGTGGCTCCTTCCCGCGGCCCACCGTCAGGGCTGCGAGGGAGAGAGCAGCGAGTGAGAGAGTGCCAGTTACTGCGAGTCGCCGGGTTTGCATGTTGCCTCCAAAGGAATTCACGTCGTTCGCCTATCCCTACTTCGTCGCTTGAGCGGCGCCGGATTCGACGGACCGGCGGGCTCGAACTCTCTCTGTTACAGAACTGGTACGACAGTTAGATAACCGTTGAACTCATTGACCACAAAAAAAGATCCCGCCGTTCAGCGGGTTCAGCCCGACGCGCCTTACGCGACTGAAGCTTTACTCGTTCCACCCGCGCGCCGCAGCAGCTCGGCCGCGTAGGCCTCTAGGACCTCGCGGCGGATTTCGCAGTGGAGAAACTGCCCGTCCCGATGCGCTTCCACCAGGCCGGCTCTGACTAACTCCTTTATATGATGCGAGATGGTTGCCTTGGAGACGGGAAACTCCTCCCGCAGCCGCTGGCAAGGACATTCATCCTCGCCGGCGATGACCTCCAACACCTGCATCCGCCGGGGATCCGACAGAGCCTTGGCGATAAGGTCGAACTGTGTGTCGGTGAGGCCCGGTCGCGCAGGAGTCGGCTTTTTCATAGTTCAATGGTTATCGAACTGTCTTACACTTGTCAAGAGGAGGCGGCGACGCTGGAAAGGGCGGCCAGGCCTAGCGGCTGGCAAGCCGCTCAATGCCCAGCCGGTTTTGTCGATTCCGGCCCACTTGAGGTGGATGTCGATGTTAGGCGCGCGGTCTCCTTCATAAAAGCCGGCTTTCGCGGGAGCGGACTTGCGGGACGCCTCGTAGAACGAGAGCACGAACATGGTGCCCTCCGGGAAGGCGCCGCTCCTAATGAATTCGCGATAGGCCCAAGGCTGCGTGTAGACGTTGTGAAACATGCCCGGTGCAGCGCCCGCTGCCGGTGCCGCGCCTGGCGTCGCATAGGAGGGTCCGTGGAGGAGCCGACCATCACTCAGGTCTCCCAATCCCTGGGCTGAGTGAGTGAGCCATCTTTTGTGAAGTGGGCTACTGGGTCGTCGGGCGGGCCCTTCCCTTGGCCTTCACAGCCGGCTACACCGACAGAGATTGGCAAGAGGCCGGCCAGGATAGAAGCGAGCGCTCCAACCGGAGCCCGGCAGGCATGCGGCATGGCTGATCCCTCCAAGGTGGTGCGCGTAGCATGGATACTTCTTCCTACGCGCCACCCTCTCGAAGGTTGCAATAAGTGTCGGACCACGTCGGAACTGGGGTTCGTTCAGGCGGCCTCTCGCGCCAGACGGAAGATTCGGCGCAGGAAGGCCGTTCGATGGACCAGCAGCGCAACCGCCCAGACCAGCACGCCGAGCGCAAATACGGACGCCCCACGAGATCGTCCCGAGAGGGCCATCAACACAGCCGCCGCCAACGCCAGGAAACCCGACTCCGCGAGCACACAAAGAAATGCTTCCGAGAAGCGGCGCCGTCGAGCCGCCTCGACCTGAAGCGCGAGCATGCGATCCTCGCCGAGGCCACGCACCAGCCAGATGGAGCCGAAGTTGCGGGAGGCGACGAGCAGCGATGGAACCAGGACGACAACACCTGCCGCCGCGTTGTAGTAGGGGGTCAAAGCTAAGAGCAACGTGAGGAGAGCGAATGGCCAACCCAGCCGTCGGGCAATTGGATTCGCTTCCAATACCAGACGCGGGCTGGCCAGATAGGTACTGCCGATATCTCCTATCCTGGCCACAAGAATGAGAGCGGCCAGGGAATGCTCGAACGCAGCCTGTGGAACCGCGTAGCTAGGCACGATTACCCCGCTTTTCGCCAAAGGGCTGTTGGGGCACACCATCGGTAAGTCCTGTACACGGCGGTGTCGCGCCAGCCGAGGTCGTCGGCCACCCATCGGTGGCCCTCCCGTCTTCCCGTCATCCGTTCCCGAATCATGACCCCGGCTTGGCCGGAGCGGCGTCGCGTGCAGCCGTGGGCTTCCGACCCCAAAACTCGGGATCCTGGGGCACCCATTCGGGGACAGGATAGCTCATCTCGGGGCTCACAGCGAAGATGAGGTTCTCGACCGAGTTGAACCCCTCAAACAGGGTCCCGAATTTCTTCATCGACTCCTCAGTCATCGCCTTCTCTATGGCTGCCATGGCGCCGGTTGCCGGATCGATCTCCGCCAGCGTCTTATGCGGGATGAAAACGATGAACACGGGCCCCGGCATGCCGGCCATGATCTCGTACGTCGCCCAAGGCCAATTGGCTTTGGCGCTCGCCACCGTGCTGCGATAGAGGTTGGCGGCCTGGGCGAAGTCCCCCTCATGTCCAGGCTTGATCTTGAAGATGAGAGCTTCCCAGAACCGCATCTCCGCCGGGTTGATCTCCGCGCCATTATTACTGAGCTCGGGATGATAACGGCCCAGGAGGGAGCGGTGAGCGGAGATGTTGGCAGCATCCGCTTGCGACAGTCGGTCCAGCTCCCGGATCAAGCCCGGAGCCTTTTCCATCGCCTGATTCTGCTGCTCGATCTCCGCGATGGACCCCACCCCGGCACAAAACCAGGCTTCGTCCGGCCCGTAGAGCGTAGTCATGGCGATGTAGTGGTTCGGAATTTTTGCCTTGGCAAAGGCACGAGGCCATCCAGCCTCCGCAGCAGGATGGGGTCCAGTCCGCCCAGCCTTCACCTCCTCCCGAAAGATCTGGAGGTAGGGCGGCGGTCCTTTCATCTGCTGAGCGGCCAGTGAGGTGGTGGAACCGAGAAGCAGACAAGCCAGGTGCAGAGAGCGGAGAGGGATGGAGGAACGCATCGTGAGCCTCCCAGGTGAGGACATCAGAACCGCTTGGTCCGGCCGATAAGCTACCGTGTGTTCGGGAGACCGCCAGATTAGGAACTTCCTCACCGCTTCCGGGCAAGCCAAGGTCGCAGCTCCAGCCACCCACCCGCACAGATGCCGATCAGATCCCGGCCGAGGAGGAGGAAGGCGAGCGCGACGGCTCGCTCGGCAGTCACCCCGTAGGGACGCAGCAGGAGAATCATTCCTCCCTCCCGTACTCCAAAACCGCCGATCGAGAGCGGCAGCATTCCAGCCAGCAGCAGCATCGACCGGGTATAACCCGCGGCGGGCAGCGAGAGGGAGATGTCGAGACCGCGGGCAAAGAAGAGAAACAACAGGATGCCGAACAGGTGGCTGGTCAGTGACAGGCCGATCACTTGGGCCCGGCTTCGTCCCAGTGGGTGGCCAAGATCGCGAATGGCGTCAACCAGTGATAGCAGAGGCTGCTTCACCCCAGTCGGCACCACCGTACCCCGTCGTCCCGACAGGAAGCCGCGAAACCATTCCGCCGTCGCCCTATTGAAACCGATCAGGTACATAGCGCCGAGCCCCAGGAGCAGCGCCCCGAATAGCGGCACCATGACCCGTGGATCGCCCGGCATGCCGTCGATGAGCCAGAAGATGAGCGCCGAGAAGACTACGGTTGTCGTCTCGATCAGGCGATTGAGCAGCAGCACGGCGAAAGTGTGGGCGCCGGAGCTGCCCGAACGATTCAGCCGGTACCACCGAAGGACTCCAGTGGAAAGGAAGCCAGGCAGGACCAGTCCGTAGAAGCTCGAGGTGAGATTGATGCGGAGCACCTCTCCCAGCGGCACAGGCACCCCGATGCTGGCCAGCAGGAGCTGCAGCCGCCAGGCGGAAATGATGGTCATCGGTACCGCGAGCACCAGCCCGGCAGCCACGTCGCCGGGATGAGCCTGGCGTAGGCTGGACCAGATCGCCGAAAACGGCACGCTTCGGAAGATGAGAAACAGCAGCCCCGCCGAGACTGCGACCTTGAGGAGCCAGCGCCAGTTCCGGTTCACCTGGCGGGTTCCATCGCATGGTTTGGCGCGGCTCGGAAACGCAGCGCTCGACGGACCCGAACGAGGCCCCAAAGAAAGCCGAGACCCTGCACCTTCTGGCCCAGCCAGAAGAGGGCATACTGCAGCCGGTGCTCAAAGGCGTTCCAGTTGAAGGGGCCGACGATCTTATTCCAGAGGATGGCAGCCCAGCGCGGTCCCGATCGCCTGGCTCCCGTGCCCCAAAGCAGACTCTCGTGGGGACTGATCGGGGTCCCCAGGCGTTTCTGGTCGAAATAGAGCGCCGCAATTCCCATCCCTCGGGCGTATTGGCAACGAAGGTAGGACCAGGGGCGGGCGGTGCGCAGGTAGACGAAGCCGTCCTCGGCAGCCGCGGCATCGAGGCAGCGGCGGCGGAACATGATGTTGCCACCCGTGCCTACCAATCCACCACTATCGATTTGTTCCGCTTCCGGTTTAGCCCGCCGGCCTTGCTGGACCGCCCGGAGGAGAGGATCGGATTCCTGCAGGTTGCCGCCGGCTCCATCCGCGTTGTGCCGGTCGATAGCGCCGATGAGAGTGGCCAGCCACTGAGGGCCGGGCACGCAGTCGTCATCGGTAAACGCAATCAGGTCTCCCTTGGCTCGGCGGACTCCCTCGTTTCGGCCCCAAGCCACCCCCCGCCGATCGTGATCGAGGACCTGGATTATCTCGTCGGGTAGCCGGCTTTGGCGAGCGAGCGCGTCGAGGGTGCGGGGGAGCGATCCCCGGCCCAAGGTTGGAATGACCACCGTCACCACGTGCCGGTCAGCGTGCAGGCTCGGGTACCTCAGCGTAGTCCATGGCCCCTGCTGTGACGGTAGGACCCAATGAACGGTGACATTGAAATGGGTATCTATTCACGGTGCGGAAGAGTAGCTTCCGATCAGCAGTTTGCCACTTCCTGGCAAGGCCGGCTGTCACCGCCGGACGAGAGACCCACAGTGTTGTCTTCCGCGCGCCCCCCCCCCCCTTCTACGGGCACCGTATCGTCATCTGCGATTACAACGCATTGTTAATCTCCGTCACCGGCCTCTTACGTATGAGTGGCTATTGCGTGTTCCAGGCCTACGACGCCGGGGCGGCCCGGGAGCTGTGCTGCGAGCTGCCGAACATCGAGCTGCTGATTCTCAACACCACCGGGACCGGCACCGATACACCCGGTCTCGTGCGAGCAATCCGGGGTGTGCACCCTAAGCTCTCCGTGCTTCATATTGGTAAGTCGGTCCTGGACGGGATGCCGGCCGATGTGCCGACGCTCGATGAGTCATTTACTGCAGACCAACTGCTTATAGCCGTGGACGCGCTGCTGCCCTCCCGTAACTGACCAGGCCCGGAGGGGGACTGACATGGTTGGACGGTCCAGGAAGCGGTAGCGTAAGGAGGCGGTGACTATGCGCTTCGCCATCGAGAGAGACCCAGTAAGAATCGCGAACATTGAGACCGCGCTCGCCGATCGACACGCTCAGATGATCCAGTCTCGGGGCGCGCTGCTGCGTTATGATACGCCCTCGTTGCCCAACGCCTTCCCTAAGCTGAGCCGGGCCCTGGAGAACTCACCCCATCGGACCCAATTCTCCGATATTTACTATCACATTGAGAGCGAAGACGGGCGGATCGAGCGGCTCATACCGGCGGCCGAGTATTACAGGTTCGTCTTCCGTGCGGTGGCCGACAAACGCTACGCGCTGGAGCTGGGGCTGGGCCGCATCCGCGAGCTCGAGCGTTGGATCCAGAGATATTATCACGAGATCCGTGACCCCATGCTCAGGGCAGCGCAGCCTTCCTACCGAGTCGTGGACCAGGTCTATGCGTTGAAGTCGGAGCTGGGAAACATTCTCTTCGTGACTCGCGGAGCCCTGGACAGCATCGCGACGCTGTCTCACTTCCTCTATAGTCCCAGCTCGTGCCAGTGCACCAGTTTCGCGGCATTCGTGCAATACTTGAGCGATGGTTGCCCGGACGAAACCGGCCCGGATCCGGCAATGAGGGAGCACATCGACCAGCAGCTGGCCTGGTTTCAGACCCTGCACGAGTATGGTGATTACGTGACGAATTTCGGATCCATTGACATCACGTTCTACGCGCCGGAGGAAGGCGTCGTACGAACCTATCTCCAGGACGCCCTGGAGGTACACGAAGTGGTGGCGCCGGTTCTGTCGGGGCTCGACTCCTTCTGTGAGTTCGTCGACGCCCATTTCACAGCCAGGATTACGGCGGCCTCGCTACAGCCTGTATCGTGAGCTCGAGCTTCCGCCGAGTCGACCATCGCGACCAGAGCTGGTTCAGATCTGTTCGGAGGAACGCGGCGAGGAGCCTTCAGCGGATTGATTCCAGGAACGGAAAACCGAGCCCGAAGGAAACCTGTAGTGGCGGCCTGGGCCGCCGGCCAGGATCCCCACCGCCAGAGCGGATCCGATAGACCCGGTCCTGAACTCGCAGGTGGAAACTCACGATCTGGCCGATTCGGTAGCGCACCGTAGTACCGAGGATCCCGGTCACGGTTGAGCTCGCGAACAAATCGTCGTACGCGGGTTGCCCACCGAATACCAAACCGACACCTGAGTGCACCTCCCACGAGAGCACCCGCGCCGGTGGCAGCAGCCAGTATTGTGCCCCAGTGGTGGCGGTGAGCACATGAGAGCCGGTGCCGAGCTCGAACTCTTCGCCGGCTCGGTGAAACATCGCATAGCCTGGAAGGTAGGTGACGCCGGTGACCACGTCGAAGCGTTCGGTGAAATTGAGGGTCAGACGGGCGCCGAGGGTCACGCCGACCTTCTGCCGGATGTGGAGCACCCCATTCTGGATGGAGACCTTGGTCGGCAGGTACAGTCCGGCCTGAGGACGGAGGTGTACTTCCTGCGCGCGTAGCTCGGAGCTGCCGCTGCAGATCAGCGCCGCCGCAATGCTCGACAGCGTAATCGCGGACTTCAACGACTGAGGGGCACCCACCATCGCCGGTACCTCGATCGAGAATGGGCTGAACCGGGGCCTGCGCATGTGCGGCCCTGCCCGGTCTCTATCGATTCACCTCACCCGACTATGCCCGCAGTGTCTTTGGTCACTCTCCTCGGCCAACGTGCTTTATCGCATTCCCCTGCAGTGTCTCTCGTCACATTCGATTCGCGGCGTTACCGAGGTACCACTGGCTCCCGTAAAGGAAAACGGCCTAGCGAGTGCTAGGCCGTTGCAATGGGACTGGTTTTGTGTACTGCCATGCGCCGCGTAGGAATCGAACCTACAACCTAGTGATTAAGAGTCACTTGCTCTGCCAATTGAGCTAGCGGCGCGGATAGCCCCAAGGGGAGTCGAACCCCTCTCTGGACCTTGAAAGGGTCCCGTCCTAACCGATAGACGATGGGGCCAACTGCCAAGGGTCCGCATAGCGCTAACGGGATTCGAACCCGTGTTTGGGCCTTGAGAGGGCCCCGTCCTAGTCCCCTAGACGATAGCGCCGTTTGACTGGGAGCCCCAACAGGCCCGGCAGGACTCGAACCTGCAACCCCCGGTTTTGGAGACCGGTGCTCTACCACTTGAGCTACGGACCTCTGCACCGGCCCTGCCGTCCGCGGCCGACCGGAGACCTACCAGGGGTGGCTGACGGGAATCGAACCCGCAACCTCCGGAGCCACAGTCCGGCGCTCTAACCGATTGAGCTACAACCACCGCGGGCGGACGAACAATCTTAAACTAGCCCGGAAAAATATCGCTCGCGAGCAGTTCGGGTCAAGGCCAGAACCGTGCCGCCAACGCGTCCGTCTCCTTCGATGGCGGCACCGCCTCGCCCTGCACCGCCGCCACCTTCACAATCCCCCGCACCGAGTTCACCAGAAAGACCGAAAGGCCTCGAATCTCCTGCCACGCTGAGCGCCGCTCCTCCAGCTGCCCGACCAGCTCGGTCACTCGCGCCCGCCCGACGCCGGGCAGGATCCCCAGGTCGAGCGCCGGCGCGCACAGCTTGCCACCCTCCCACCAGAGCACGCTGTAGATCCCCGTTTCCGCCACGAACCCGCCCGGAGTGAGCAGCAGCGCATCGTCCGCTTCGGCTCCCCGGGCCGTGTCGAGCGCCCGCTCGAACTGAGCCCGGTCGGTGGTCTTATAGGGATAAGAATGATGCGCTATCCGGGACACGATGAGCTTCACCGGGTCGCTCGACCCGACCAGGCGCTCGCTCACCTGGACTCCTCGCATGCCAACCTCGAGCCGGTGCACCCGGTCGGGCCCGCCCTCCGGAGGCGGCAGCTCGCCTGGCAAGGGAATCCCCAGCGCCTTGCAGCTCACTGCCAGCCGACGGAGATGGAGATACCAGAGGGGTGCCGCCCCCTGCCGAACGCGGATGGTCTCGATGAGTGCCGGCGGATGGTGGCGGGTCATTTCAGGTTGTCGCCACTCGGCTCTCCGACCAGCTCTTGAACGTGGTCGCGCCGAGGATGACAGCGCCACCCACGAGCGCCCATATGCCTGGAGTCTCCCGCTGCACCATCCAGGCCCAGACCGGATTCAGCACCGGCTCGAGCAGCAGGATCATCGACGCTTCCAGCGCAGGGATGACATGGATCGCGCTGGTGACGAAGGTGTACGCCAGCGCGATCTGGAAGACGCCGAGATATCCCACGATGGTCCAGTCGGCAATCGAGTGGGATCCCAGCGGCAGGCCCATCGGAAGCGAGAGCAGAAAGGCGATGAGGTTCCCCGCCACCACCGCGGCCGTGGGCGATCCTCGCCTCGGGTCCACACTGAGCCAGCGAAGCCCGCAGACGGCCAGGGCCCAGCAGAATCCGCTGGCCAATGCCAACAAATTGCCGCGCTCAGGATCGGGCGCCGTGACGGCGGGCTGCTCCACTCCCACGAAAAACAATGCGAGCCCAAAGCCCACTGCCAGCATGAAGCCGAGGTCCTGCTTCCGGAGAGGCTCCTTCAGCAGCCAGGGGCCGAGAAACAGGATGTAGAGCGGCGCGGTGGATTGGAGAAAGATGGTGTTGGCGGCGGTCGTGAGCCGGTTGGCCAGAACGAAGAGCGTAAGACACCCGGCATATGCCAGGCCGACCAGGGCTGCGCGCCAGGTCCAGCCTCGCCGTGCTGCCGGGGTGATCAACAGCAGGGCCACGGCCGCGATCCCGGAGCGCAAGCTGGCAATCTGCCAGCCGGTGAAATCGGCCGCCTTGATCGCGGCTCCACCGGTGGAGAAGAGGACGGCCGCGCCGAGGAGCTGGAGGCGTGCCGTGGCTCGTGAAGTCATGGTTGGGAAGCTAAGGGACCGGCGACGAACCAGGGATAGGCCCCCGAAAACCGGCCCCGGAGTTGAGTGGGGATCTGCCGTGATCCAGGCCACCCCCACGGACACCGGGATCACCCATCTTGGCCATGGGCGCGCTCGGCCGTTTTCTCGACCGTGAGGGCGACGGCTCGGTGCTGGACGACGTCGGAGGCTTGCTGACCTACACCGTGGTCAAGGGAGACAGCTTATCCAAGATCGCCAAGCGCGAGTACGGCGATGCCAATAAGTGGCACAAGATTTTCGAAGCGAACAAAGACGTGATCGACGATCCCGACCTGATCGAGGTTGGGCAGGATCTGATTATCCCGGAGTAAAGGCGAAAGCGGCGGAGGGGCTAACGCCTCTCCGCCCTCTCCGCCGCCACCTGCCCGTAATTGAGTAGCGCCACCAACAGCGCCCCCCGCAGTCCCCAGTACCGCCGGGATCACGAACTGTCCCAGCATCGTTCCCCAGGCCGCCAGACCACGTGCCGCCAGATAGAAGGCCTCGACCGATCCGGCGATGGCGAGAGCACCTGGGACATTTCTCCCCATCAGCACGCTGTACAGATCCTCCCGAGTCCGCCACTATTTAGCCCCATGCGCACCATCATCGAGCCCTTCAAGATCAAGTCGGTCGAGCCGATCCGCATGACTACGGCAGCCGAGCGCGATGCCAAGCTCCGGGCGGCCGGATTCAACGTCTTCCTCCTCCGGGCGGAGGATGTCCTAATCGATCTGCTGACCGACAGCGGCACCTCGGCCATGAGCTCGGAGCAGTGGGCTGCGGTGATGCGGGGAGACGAGTCGTACGCCGGGAGCCGCTCCTGGTATCGGTTCGAGGAGGCGGTGCACGACATCTTTGGTTTTCGCTACGTGCTGCCCACTCATCAGGGTCGGGCCGCCGAGCGAATTCTCTTCTCGGTGCTCTGCCAGCCGGGCCACATCGTGCCCAACAACACTCACTTCGACACCACTCGGGCCAATGTCGAGGCAACCGGCGCGGAAGCGCGCGATCTCGTCATCGCTGAGGGCCGGGTCCCTGCTACGCGCCACCCCTTCAAGGGGAACATGGACGTCGAGGCACTGCGCCGGTTGATCCAGGAGGTGGGCCGGGAACGGATTCCGCTCTGCATGCTGACCGTCACCAACAACTCGGGAGGTGGCCAGCCGGTGTCGATGGCGAACGTGCGGGCGGTGTCCGCCATCTGCCGGGAGCACGGCATTCCACTCTATATCGATGCCTGCCGCTTCGCTGAGAACGCCTATTTCATCAAACTGCGAGAGGAGGGCTACGCCGCCAAGACGCCGCTGGCGATTGCCCGGGAGCTCTTTTCCTACGCGGATGGATGCACCATGTCGGCCAAGAAGGATGGCATGGCCAACATCGGCGGCATGCTCGCCAGTAACGACGAGCGGCTCGCCTCCAAGGCGCGGAATCTTCTCATTCTGACGGAGGGATTTCCCACCTACGGCGGAATGGCAGGACGAGACCTGGATGCCATCGCTGTGGGCCTCAGAGAAGCGCTGGACGAGGACTATCTGCTTTACCGCATCAGGTCTACCACCTATCTGGGCGACCACATCGCCCAGGCCGGTGTCCCCATCGTGCAGCCCCCCGGCGGACATGCCATCTACATTGACGCCGCGGCCTTCCTCCCTCACATCCCCGCGCTGGATCTGCCGGGCCAGGCGCTGGTGGTGGAGCTCTACCGCGAGGCAGGGATCCGCGCGGTGGAGATCGGCACTGTGATGTTCGGCCGCCGAAACGCTGAGAGCGGGCAAGAAACGCCCGCTCCCATGGAGCTGGTGCGCCTGGCGATCCCTCGACGGGTGTACACCCAGAGCCACATCGATTATGTGGTGGAGGCAATCCTCCAGATCTGGGAACGGCGGGCGACCGTCTCCGGCTATCGCTTTATCGAGCAAGCCCCGGTCTTACGCCACTTCACGGCGAAGTTCGAACCGATCAGGCGGTGAGTCGCTTCTGGAGCTGCTTGGCCGCCTCGAGGTGACCCTGAAAAGCAGGGCCAACCTTCTCCACAAAAGCCTTGAGCTCGGGATTCTTGATCGCGGGAATCAAGGTCCCGCTGAGCGCGTCGAGCACCGCCTGGTGGTAGGCCACCTCGTGCGCCACATAGGCCTTGTCGAAATCGGCTCCGGACTTACTCCGCAGCTCCTTCATTGCCTTCGCATGGTCCAGGGCGAGGTCGAAGTCCTTCGGCGGGGTCGGAGTCACGCCAAGCCTCTTTGCCAGATCCCGGCCCTGTTCCCGGACGGCTTTGTGATCGTTCACGAACTGCTGGGCCAGGTCGCGGACTGCCTTGGAATGTGACTGATGCAGGGCGAGCCCGCTGGTTTCGACATCGTAGGTATTCGCGGCATCAAAGATCGCGACGATGGTGGGATCGTCCAGCGCAGCCGATTGTGGATGGGGCGCGAGGTAGGTCAGCGCACCGAGCGCAAGCGCAGGAAAGAGCAGAAAACGCATCACAAGTCCTCCTCATGGTGGGGCCGGCAGGAAGGCCGGCATTGGAGTACGCTTCCCACGTTACGGAGGATTGCACATAAAGTCAAGGTGTTTGTTGACTTATTGTGCTAAGTGGCCATTGGGCCCTAGATTAAAGCTCCACCCCTAGCCGAGGGAATCTCTTGAAGCCCTGGGAACGCCGGTTCAACGAGAGCACGAGGGGGAGGCTGGTAGCCTTACTCCGCCGCAGCAGCCTGACAGTCGATGAGATGGCCCGGGCCTTGGACATCACGGACAATGCAGTCCGGGCGCAGCTGGCTGCCCTGGAGCGGGATGGTCTGGTCCGGCAGCATGGTCTCCGGCGGGGCGCCGGAAAGCCGTCCTACTCGTATGCGCTGACACCGGACTTTGAGCCGGCGCTTTCGCGAGCGTACATCCCCTTCCTGGTTCGGCTGCTCCGCCAGCTCGCAGGGCGGATGTCGGAGGAGCAACTCACCGAGCTCCTGCGCGAGCTGGGCCGGCAATGGGCGGGCGAGCTCCATCCGCCGGGTGGCGACGAGCGGTCACGTCTGGGGGCGGCCAGCGCGCTCCTGAACGAGCTCGGTGGGATCACCGAAGTGGAAGAGCGCGACGGGCAGTTGACGATACGGGGTCACAGTTGCCCCCTCGCGGTCCTGGTCCAAGAAAACCCCCGGACCTGCGTTGCGATCGAGGCGCTTCTGTCCGAGCTGGTCGGCCGGCGAGTCCGCGAATGCTGTGATCGAAGTGGAGAGCGGGCGCGGTGTTGTTTCGAGGTTAGCGAGGCGGCGGGGCCGCGGGGCCGCCGGGCGGCAGGGCCGTGAAAACCAAGCAAGAGTAGCCTCCTTGAGGCACTCAAGGTGGCAACTCTTTTGCTGCCCCACCGCCCCGCTGCCCCACCGCCCCGCCTATCTCATACACCTCTTTCCGCACTGGACGGAAGCCACGTTTCAAGTAATTCGGCAGCGCAGCCGGATGGTCGAGAGTGCAGGTGTGGAGCCAGACTCGGTCCGTGCCGAGCTGCCAGGCAGACCGCACCGCGCGGGTGAGAAGGTGCTTGCCCCATCCCCGGCCGATGAAGTCCGGCAGCAGCCCGAAATACGCTATCTCGACCGAGCCATCCTCATGCTGCCGTAGCTCGAAATATCCCGCCGGCGCTTCCTCCCACGACATCAGCCAGACCGATACTCCCGGCGTCGCCAGGTATGCGCGGATCGTCTCGTCGCTCCAGCTCAGGCGGTCGGTCCAATGGTAGGCCCGGCCGACTTCCTCATAGAGATAGCGGAAGAAGGGGACCGGGCACTCTCCCAGGCGCTGAATGCTCGGCTCCGCGCGTGGCGTCGGGACCGGGATCAGCTCGTCGGGTGATCTCATCTCGAGATACGTTCGCGTCACTTGAGTCGTGCCCAGGGCGTGACTCCCTAATGAGAAACGGAAAAAAAGGCGGCCTCGAAAATCCGAGGCCGCCCTGAACGAACTGTCCGACGGATTACTGCTTCTTCGTGGTGTCGGACGGGCTGACGGACGTGCTGTCCCAGGCACCAGCCGAGGCGCTGTCGCTCGGAGCCGAAGGGCTCGGCGCGTAGGCGCTGTCCGCAGTCACACCAGCGGAGGTCGAGTCAGACGCTTTGACCATCGTGGTGTCGCTCACCGCGGGCTGTGCGCCCATGGTGCTGTCGGTCGGGACCGCCTTGGTGGTGTCCGACGCGGTCACTGCCGTAGTGTCGCCCTTCTGTGGGGCCGCTCCGACTTCGTCCTGGCCCCGGTTGTGGCAGGCCGCCAGCGACGCCGCGGCAGCCAGCATCCAAACGTATCTCATTAGTTGTGCTCCTCGGGCCAAGGGACCCCGCCCGCCTGAGGGTCTCAGCCGCTGTTGTCCGTGTGCCGCGGGCCATAACGTGGTGTTCGGCCGCGCTGTTACCAGCCGCGTCGCGAGAATGTACTCCGACTTTTCAATTCCCGATAGGTCATAGATCACACCCCGCTCCCCCGGGCGAGCTCAAGTTCTCAGCTCCTCCCGGTCGCGGAAGAGATCCAGGGCCTGGGGATTGGCCAGGGCGTCAAGGTTGGCCACCGGGCGCCCGTGGATGACCTCTCGCACCGCCAGCTCGGTGATCTTGCCGCTGATTGTCCGCGGAATGTCGGACACGTGCAAAATCTTGCGGGGTACGTGATGGGGACTGGCGTGCTCCCTGATTCGCTTCCGGATCCGCCCCGCCAGCGCCTCATCCAGGAGGACTCCCTCCCGGAGCCGGACGAACAAGACAATCCTGACGTCACCCTGCCAATCCTGACCAACCACAAGGCTTTCAAGGACTTCTGGTAACTGCTCGACCTGGCGGTAAATCTCTGCGGTGCCGATCCTCACCCCTCCGGGGTTGAGAGTTGCGTCGCTGCGACCCAGGATGACGAGACCGTCATGCCGGGTGAGCCTGGCCCAGTCGCCATGCCGCCACACGCCGGGATAGTGGTCAAAGTAGGCCGCCCGATATTTGGCGCCGGTGGGATCGTCCCAGAACCCCACCGGCATGCTGGGAAAGGGACGAGTGCAGACCAGCTCCCCCTCGGCGTCGCGGATTGGACGCCCGTCGGGATCGAATACCTCCACGCTCATCCCCAGCCCCCGGGTCTGCAGCTCTCCGCGCCAAACCGGCGCCGTTGGATTCCCCAGGGCGAAACAGGACACGATGTCAGTGCCACCGCTGATGCTGGCCAGATGGACATCGCGCTTGACCTTGTCATACACATAGTCGTAGCTGTGGCCGGCCAGTGGGCTCCCGGTCGAGAGAATGGCTCGCAGCCGGCCCAGGTCGCGAGTGCGGCCCGGCTCGAGTCCCTCCTTTTCGGAGAGCGCCAGGTACTTGGCACTGGTTCCAAATACGGTGACCCGCTCGCGCTCTACCAGGTCCCAGAGCAGTGGCGGAGGTGAGAGCGGCGCGCCGTCATAGAGAACCACGGTGGCACCGACCGCAAGGCTCGACACCAGCCAGTTCCACATCATCCAACCGCAGGTAGTGAAGTAGAAGATGCGGTCCTCCCGCCGGAGGTCGGTGTGCAGCACCAGCTCCTTCAAATGCTGGAGCAGCGTGCCGCCGGCACCGTGCACCATGCACTTTGGTAACCCGGTGGTTCCCGACGAATACATGATGTAGATGGGGTGGTCAAACGGAAAGCGGGGCAACGGGGCAGCGGGACGGCGGGGCAGTCCACCGCCTGACTGCCCGACCCATTCACCCCAAACGACCGCGTCTCTGATCCGGCTCACATCGGGGCGCGGGCTGAGATACGGCACCACCACCACCCGCTCGATCCCGGGGATCTTCTCCCGGACCTCGCGAGCTCTTCCGAGCGAGTCGATCTCCTTCCCGGCATAGCGGTGGCCATCGGCACAGAAAAGCACCCGGGGACGGATCTGACCGAACCGGTCGAGCACGCCGTTGGCGCCGAAGTCGGGAGAGCAGGAGGACCAGACGGCGCCGAGGCTCGTGGTTGCGAGCATGGCGATGACGGTCTCCGGGAGGTTGGGCAGGAATCCTGCCACCCGATCGCCGGGGACAATCCCATGCTTGCGGAGGGCGCCGGCAACAAGCGCAACCTCCCCATGCAACTCGGCGTAACTCAGCTCGCGCTGCCGGCCGTGCTCGTTCCAGAACGCCAGCGCCGGCTGAGCGTCGCGGTAACGCAGCAGGTTTTCCGCGAAGTTGAGCCGCGAGCCGGGGAACCAGCGGGGGCCGCGCTTCGGATCCGGCGGGGCCATTCGATCGAGACCGACCACCACTTCATCCCACGGCAGACGGTCGGGTCGCTCGTCGGCGATGACACCACAGAAACGCCACACCTCCGGCCAGAAGGCGTCCGGCCGCTCGACCGACCAGCGATAAAGCGAAGGGAAGTCGGTCACATCCTCTGCGCCCGCCGGGTTTCGTCTTTGAACGTGTTGGATGAACGCGGTGAGATTCGCGCGCGCTACGCGGCCTGGGTCAGGAGTCCACACCGGCGAGTCTATAGGCCTCAAACTCTAAAATCCCTGAGAGCCGTAGTCTGCAGATCACGCAAGGACGAAAGCACGACAGCACGAAAAAAGCACGAGTTCCTTTGTTTTCTCTTGTTCGTGTTTTCCTCATTTCGTGTTTTCGTGATTGCTTTTGCTTTTCACGAGGTCGGCGGATTGAACTGTGCATGCTGCGCGTCGAGCCAGGACTTATGGTAATTCACATCTTCGATGGGCAGCGCTGATTTGGCCACCTTGAGCGGGCGGAACGTGTCCATCATGACCGCCAGCTCCTCGGTGTACTTGGCCCCGATGCTCGCTTCCGCCCGGCCCGGGTGCGGGCCGTGCGGAATGCCGTCCGGATGATGGGTGATGCTGCCAAACTCGATACCCTTCCGGCTCATGAACTCACTGGAGGCGTAGTAGAGAACCTCGTCCGAATCCACGTTGCTGTGGTTGTACGGCGCCGGGACCGCTTCGGGATGAAAGTCGTACGGCCGAGGACAGAAGCTGCACACCACGAACCCGTCGCCCTGGAAAGTCTGGTGGACCGGAGGCGGCTGGTGGACCCGCCCCACGATGGGCTCGAAGTCGTGGATATTGAAGGCCCAGGGATAGAAGTACCCGTCCCAGCCGACCACGTCGAAGGGATGGTGGTCCAGGATGATCTCATTGAGCCCGTCATACTGCTTCACCAGGATCCGGAAATCTCCCCGTTCGTCGTGGGTGCGCAGCTGCGTGGGCCGGCGAATGTCCCGCTCGCTGTAAGGCGCACCTTCTATCAGCTGGCCGAACTCGTTGCGGTAGCGTTTGGGCCAGCGCACATGGCCCCGGCTCTCCATGATCAGCAGCTTGGTCTGCTCGCCGCTCAGGTCCAGCCGGTAGCGGTGCATGATGCCGCGGTGGACGACGAGGTAGTCGCCTTCCTTATAGGGGAGGTCACCGTACATCGTCTCCAGGGTTCCGGTTCCCTTACTCACATATACCAGCTCGTCGGCCTGAGCGTTGCGATAGAAGTGGGCGTCGTTCTCATCCGGCTCGACGTACAGCATCGCCACTTCCTGGTTGAAGAGGAGGGGAACCCGATCGAGCGTGGGGCTACCGCCCTTCTGTATCTGGGAGGTGCGGAAATGCCGGTGACGAAGCGTCTGGTCCGGGTCGGCCTCGTATTTCTGTTCCCGAAGGCGCTTAGCCGATTTCACCGTGGTCGGAGGATAGGTGTGGTACAGCAGCGACGAGGTTCCGGTGAACCCCTCGTGCCCCATCAGCTCCTCGGCGTAGAGCCCGCCGTCGGGCTTCCGAAACGCAATGTGCCGCTTGCGTGGGATTTGGCCCATCGTGTGATAAATCGGCATCGTTGTTCTCCAATGGCTATGGGCTATGGCTCGTGGCCCACGGCCAATAGCCTTCTACAAATTCCCCCGAGCCGCCTGCTCCCGCTCGATTGCCTCGAACAGCGCCTTGAAGTTCCCCTTGCCGAAACTCTTGGCGCCCTTGCGCTGGATGATCTCGTAAAACAGCGTCGGCCGGTCCTGCACCGGCTTGCTGAAGATCTGCAGCAAGTAGCCCTCATCGTCCCGATCCACCAGAATCCCCAGCTCCTTCAGTTGGGCCAACTTCTCATCGATGCGGCCGACCCGCTCCTGCACCGTGTCGTAGTAGGTCTTCGGCACCTGGAGAAACTCGACTCCTCGGTCTCTGAGCGCCGTCACGGTCTGGACGATGTTATCCGTCGCGATCGCGAGATGCTGCACACCGGGACCGCGATAGAACTCGAGGTACTCATCGATCTGGGACTTCTTGCGGCCCTTGGCCGGCTCGTTAATCGGGAACTTGATCCGATCGTTGCCGCTCGCCACCACTTTGGACATGAGCGACGAGTACTCGGTGGAGATGTCTTTGTCGTCGAAGGAAATGAGATTGCGGAATCCCATCACGTCCTGGTAGAAACTGACCCACTTGTTCATCGCGCCGAGCTCGACGTTGCCGACGCAGTGGTCAACGTACTGGAGCCCGACGGAAGTGGGGATGTATCGGGGAGTGACAGCCTGAAAGCCGGGGAGGAAAGCGCCCCGATAATTTCGGCGCTCGACCAGGCTATGAATGGTGTCACCGTAGGTGTGGATCGCCGCGATCACCACTTCGCCGGACTCGTCCTTCAGCACAGTCGGCGGCTGGGCGGGCTTGGCCCCCCGCTCGATGGCCACCTCGAACGCTTCACGCGCGTTGTCTACCCACAGCGCAATGTCGCGCACACCATCACCGTGCAACGCGACGTGCGCGGCGGCCGGATGATCCGGGCTGAGGGGAGAGGTCAGGATCAGGCGGACCTTGTTCTGTTGCAGCAGGTAACTGGCGCGATCCCGGGTGCCGGTCTCCGGCCCGCGGTAGCCCCCCAGCTGGAAACCAAATGCAGTCCGATAGTAGTGGCTGGCCTGCTTGGCGTTCCCTACGTAGAACTCGACGTAGTCGGTACCGTTGATCGGGAAGGTATCGGTCGCCGTGGCGGCCGCTCGAGCGGTCCCGGTCTGCATGCTGCCCCCTGACTTTTCGTCGTTTCGCTGCCGAATCGGTACGCGCACCTAAACGGAAAATAATCCTGCGGTTAACGGCTCACCACCGGCCGCGATTTCGTCTCCATTTCCCGCCACACCGCACCGGTCAGATCAGTGGCCGTGAACGGCTTCTGAATGAACGGCCGATCGGCCGGTACCAGCCCGCGCTCCAGGACCTCGTCCCGCGAATACCCCGACATGTACAGGATTGGGAGGTCCAGCCGGCTCTCACCCACTTTCCGTTCCAGCTCGGCTGCGGCCATGTCGGGCAGGATTACGTCCGAGATCACCAGATTGATCTCCGGCGCGAATCGCTCGAGGGCGGTGGCAGCCTCCTCACCGTTTCGGGCCTCCACTACTCGATGTCCTTCCAGCTCCAGGACCCGCCGGGTCAGCTCTCGCACGCCCTCCTCGCCCTCTACGATCAACACGGTTCCTCCCAATCGTGGCTCCGCGCGGGGCTCGTCCGGCTCAGCCATTTCTGCCGCCGGAATCGGACGATCGAGCCGGGGCAGCGAGACGGTGAACGTGGTGCCTTCGCCGGGATGGCTCTCCACCCAGACGAACCCACCGCTTTGCTTGACGATGCCGTAGACAGTGGCGAGACCCAGCCCGGTTCCCGAGCCCGCCGGCTTGGTGGTGAAGAAGGGCTCGAACACGTGAGCCAGCGTGTCCGGATCCATGCCGTGTCCCGTGTCGCTGACCGAAAGGAGGGCGTAGTGCCCCGGAGGGATCGGGACACCGATGAGACGATCGCCGTCCGCGACGGCGAACTCGCGGGAGCCGGTCGCCAGGCGGATGGTTCCGCCGGCGGGCATCGCGTCGCGGGCATTGAAGGCCAGGTTGATGAGCACCTGATCGAGCTGGGCCCGATCGGCATGGACCGGCCCCGGCAGGGGAGCCAGAGCCGCCTCGACCTTGACGTTGGCGGGCAGCAGGAGCCGCAGCACTGGAACGATGTCAGTGACGATATCGTTCAACTCCAGATCGGCGGGCTGCAAAACCTGCTGCCGGCTGAAGGCCAGCAGCTGCTGCGTGATCTTTGCAGCCCGCAAGGCGGCCTTCCGT
This sequence comes from Gemmatimonadota bacterium, assembly GCA_041500125.1. Classification (GTDB taxonomy): domain Bacteria; phylum Gemmatimonadota; class Gemmatimonadetes; order Gemmatimonadales; family GWC2-71-9; genus CAVVWJ01. Next base: position 18,692 of record JBGQLP010000007.1, on the reverse strand, counting down.
ATCTCCTCCACGTCCCGGTGCCGATCCGGGGGCAGGTTTCCCGCCGCCGACAGCAGATCACCGAAACCGATAATGATGGTCATCATGTTGTTGACTTCGTGGGCCACGCCTCCGGCCAGGCGCCCGACGGCCTCCATCCGCTGAGCCCACCGGGTGCGCTCCTCCGCCCGTTTGAGCTCGGTCAGGTCCTGGACGGTGACCACGTAGGAAACCGCCTTGGGACCCAACTCGAGCGCGGTGACATTGGTGAGTGCCGGAAAGGTCGACCCATCGACCCGGAGATGAACCGACTCGTAGGGGCCGGATTGATTCGCCACCGACTCTCCCCAGTCATCGAGCTCGGTCATCCGGCCGGACGGCAGCAGTTCGGCGAACAGACGTCCGGTCAGATTGTCGGCTTCAGAGTATCCGTGAAGTCGTGCGAACGCCGGGTTGACCGCTTCGATGCGCCGGTCGGTGCCGTCCACGACCGCTGCGCCCCAGCCCGCCAGATCGAAGACCTGAATCCACTTCTGGAGCGCGTCCTCCAGTCTGCCTCGCTGGCTCTCCTGGTCGAACGATCGCTCGTGTAGATGAGCCGACTCGATGGCGACGGCCACCCGCCGGGAAATGACTTGAGCCACCGCAAGATCGGCCGCGAGAAAGGGGGCGGTACGGTCATGCCGGACGAACGCCATCGCTCCCCAGATCCGGCCGCCCGACCGCAGTGGCAGCACCATCAGCGAGGCCACATCGCAGTCACGTAGCAGCCGGAGGAGCTCCGGTTCCCGCTGGAGGAACCGGGTGGAGGCCTCGTTTACCGAGGGGATCCAGCGGAACTCACGGCTACTCTGGCGGTCCCGGGTGGCGGCGTTCCGGAGGGTGGGGAGAAGCGGTCTCAGACGGGCGGCCAGCCGGGTTTCCTGAACCGGATCGGCGTGCACTACCTCCAAGTGATCCTCAACCCCTTTCCGCACAACCAGGACGGCTGACTCTGCCAGCTGCGGCACCACACTCCCGGCCCCGAGGCGCATCGTACTGGCGACATCACCTGGTGCATTCAGTGCCCGGGTGACCCCTTCCAGCAGCTGCATTCGTTGATCGTCGAACTGCGCTTCCCAATGTCGGCCCAAGAGATCCCGTCCTCGCTCCTGATAGTTGTTGAATTCAAGGTTATTCTAGCCGGATCGCGGTCCGGCGGCGGTGACCCTGCTTACGGCCCGGGCCAGCGCGCTGCCAGCCTCAGTAAATGAGGTAGGTTGGCTCTCCGGCAGGAGGAGACCCAAAGGTGGGCGGGACCTAGTGGTAGCGCCAGCGGCGCGGAGGCCTATACCATAGCGATGCTCCTGGCTGAGACGCTCGGGCCCGACCAGTTCCGCGAGCGAGTCAAGATTTACGCAACCGACGTGGATGAAGATGCGCTCTATACCGCCCGCCAGGCCGCGTACCAGGAACGGCAGCTGGAGGGAGTTCCGCCGGAGCTGTTGGCCAGGTACTTCGAGCATCTTGCCGGCCTGTACTGCGTCCGCAAGGATCTCCGCCGGCAAGTCATCTTCGGCCGGCACGACCTGATCAATGATGCGCCGATCTCGCGCATCGATCTGCTGACCTGCCGGAACACGCTGATGTATCTGCATGCCGAGACCCAGGCCCGGGTGCTCGCGCGCGAGCTTTGTCCCGGCCGACCTCAAGCGGCGGCTATCGCGGAAAAGCTCCCGCGGAGCGCCGCAGGATCGATTCGTGCCGCGAGAGGAAGCGGCGGAGACGCGTAAGGCCATGTAGGGCCGTGCAACTTCTTCCCGCCCGCGCATCTCCTCCGGCCCACAACTATGGAGGATCGCGTGGCCCGCTCGTCCGCTCAGACTGCAAAGCTCGGCACCCTGCTCTCCGTCCTATCCGCCATCTCCGTCGTTTTCGTCCTCCCGGCCCACGCCCAGGGCTGGATCGAGATCGAGCGCCCGATCAATCCCGGCCTGCCCGTCGGAGAGGTGCAGCGGACCGCCTCGCAGGTCCGGATCGCCGTGGATGGCAGGGTGGCCAGGTTCGAGGTGGAGGAACGTTTTCTCAACGCGGGCAGCAGGCTGGCCGAGGGGAGCTACCTCTACCCTATGCCGGGGGAAGCGGTGTTCACCAACTTCTCTCTCTGGATGGGTGACCAGGAGGTGCGGGGCGAGACCATGAACGCCGAACAGGCCCGGGCCATCTACGAGGAGATCGTCAGGCGCAAGAAGGACCCCGCTCTGCTCACCTTCGCGGGGCACGGGCTGGTGCGAGCCCAGGTCTTCCCCATCCAGCCCGGGGAGACTCGGAAGGTGGCGCTGCGCTTCACCCAGCTGCTCTCCCGCAGTGGCGACGCGGTGCGGCTCCGTTATTCACTCGGTAACCGGGGACAGACCGGCGAGACCAGCTTGCTTGTCACCGTGCCGAACGCGGCGTCCTATGGAACACCCTATTCCCCTACCCACGCGATCGAGACGCGCCGAGCCGGTGATCGATTCGAGATTTCGCTTGCCGCTGGAGCCAGCGGGGAAGTCGAGCTGTTTCTCCCGCTGCGGAAAGGCCTGGTCGGTGCCACCGTAGTGACCCACGCTCCTGGGGGGGAAGATGGCTACTTCATGTTGCTGCTGGCCCCACCTCAGGCGGAATCGGGCACCACTGTGCCGCGCGATCTCACCCTGGTGGTGGACGTGTCGGGCTCAATGTCCGGAACCAAGCTGGAACAGGCCAAGGCGGCGCTGGAGCAGGCGCTCGGAACCCTTCGCCCGGGCGATCGCTTCCGCCTCATCGCGTTCTCCTCGGCGGTGCGTCGCTTTCGCGAGGACTTCGTTGCCGCGAACCGGGACAACCTCACCGCCGCCCGCGAGTTCGTGGACGGGCTCGGCGCCGAGGGTGGGACCAACATTGCCGGAGCGCTGGAGGCGGCGCTGGGCTCCGACAGCGACCCTGAGCGTCTCCCGATTGTCCTCTTTGTGACCGATGGACTTCCGTCGGTGGGCGAGCAGGCGCCGGACCGGATCGCCGAACAGGCCGCCGGCCGGATCGGGAGAAGCCGGATATTCACCGTGGGCATCGGCCCGGACGTGAACACTTACCTGCTGGACCGGATGGCCTCGCGGGGCCGAGGCAGCGCCGAATACGTACCACCCGGCGCCAGCGTGGAGACTGCGATGGGTAGCTTGATGGCCAAGCTCCGCTATCCTGCGTTGGTGAACCTCCGGATCGGCGACACCCCGGTCAGCCTCTCGCAGACCTATCCCGCCCAGCTGCCCGACCTCTTCTACGGCGAGGAGCTGGTGCTGTTCGGACGTTATCACGGCCAGGGGACCGGCAGCGTGGTCATTACCGGGGAACGGAACGGACACCGCGAGCGGATCGTGGTTCCCGCCACATTTGCCGCGAGCGAGTCAGGCAACGACTTCATCCCCCGGCTCTGGGCTGCGCGTCAAATTGGCGAGCTGACGCGTCAGATCCGGCTGGAGGGCGCCTCACCCAGCCTGGTAGCCCAGGTCCGTGAGCTGGGGCTGCGTTACGGAATCCTGACCGAATACACCTCGTACCTGGTCCAAGAGCCTTCGGACGTCGTCACTCCAGGCGCCCCGGTACCGCTGCGAGAGGATCAAATGGGTGGGGCTCGAAACTCGGCCGCCCAGACCGGTGTCCAGGCATTCGACCGGGCCCGAGCTAGCGCCAAGTTAGCTGATTCCAAGACGTTGGCGGCCGCGGAGGAGGTCGCTTCCAGCCGGCTGGAGAGCCTCGCAAAAGATGGGTCCGCGGCCCCCGCAACCCGGTTGGTAGCAGGACGGCTCTTCATCAGGAGGGATCAGGTCTGGACGGACGTGGCCCACGCCGATAGGATCACCGTCACCGCAGTGGTGGCCTATAGCAAGGCATATTTCGAGTTGGTACGACAGTTGCCGGAGGTGGCGCCGTACCTGTCGGTGGGAGATGAGGTCCTGATTGCGGGACGGCGGGCGAGCGTCCGAGTCGGCGGTTCGGGCGTCGAGGTGTGGCAGTCCGGCCAGCTGGCGGAGGTGGTCCGGAACTTCAGAGGCACATGACGGCGGACCTTACCGAACTGTTCGAGCAATACTACGGCTCTCTCGTACGGATGCTCTACCGCCGTACGGGAGACCGGGACCGGGCCGAGGATCTGGCCCAGGAGACGTTCGCCCGGGCGGTCGCGGCTCCGCCCAACAATCCGCGTCCCTGGCTGTTCGCGGTCGCGCTCAACCTGGTGCGGGAAGACGGGAGGCGGGCTTTGCGTCAGGGTCGACGCCTGGAGTTGCTGCGGGCCGACGATCCGCCCCCCCAGGGACCGGACGAGGACTTCGATCGGAACGAGCGGAGTGCAGCGGTTCGGACCGCGTTGGCCACTTTGAGTGAGCGAGACCGCGAAGCGCTGCTGCTCAAGGCCGAAGGATTTAACTACGATGAGATCGCATCGACGCTGGGCCTCTCCAAGGGTGCCATCGGCACCACACTGGCCCGCGCGCGAAGAAGGTTAGTCGAGGCGTATCGGTCGGAAGGACGGGGGAAGAATGTCGCATCTTGACGAAGGCACGCTTCACGCACTGCTCGACGGTGAGCTGGAACTCTCGGAGGTAAGCGAGATCCAGATGCACCTCGGCACCTGTGTGGCCTGCGGCTCCCGCCTCCAGGAGGTCAAACAGGTGCTGGCCGAAGCAGACCGGCTGGTCGGCGCTCTGGAGGTCCCAGCTGGATCTCCCCGTCCGCAGCCCGAGCCCGCCAGAACCTCGTCTCCCCGCCCATCGATCCGTGAAAATGAGCCGTGGAACGAGGCGCCGGTTCTGCTGGTTCCCGATCCCATCGACGCTGAGGCCCGGCGCAAGCGCTGGATGCGCGCCCTGAAGTGGGCCGCCGCGGTCGTCGTGGTCGTGGGTGCCGGGAAGATCATCAACGGCGCCCTGGGGACCAGTCATCCCATGCTGCCGGAGCGCGATTTGACATCCGCGTCGCCCACGGTTCCGCCTGCGGTCGTCAGCGCTGCAGAGAGCCGGAGAGCGGATTCACCCGCAGAAACGCCTCGGGCCAAGCCCAGTCGTCCCCTCGCTCAGAGCCGGACGCCGTCCCCGAGCGCCGCCGCAAAGACCCGGGCCTTGGCTAAGCAGCCCGCGACCGAGGGCGCGCAGAGTCTGGCCGATGCGGCAGCCCCAGCCGCTGAAGACACCACAGCCGCTGCCATTGCCCCCGACTCTCAGCTCCTCGCGGCGGGGGAGTCGGCTGATACCGTCAGCGAGCCAGCGGCTGAGGCGGCAGGCACGGTCGACTCGGCCGACGAGCAGAAGGCCAGACAGGACAGCATCGCTCGAGAGTCCAAGCCAAAAGACGAGCTCGCGGTCCGCGGAGCGGCCGCGGCTGCGCTGGCGGAGCTGGATCGGGAGCGGCGGCTCGCGCGCGCCAATGCGGCGACGGCCGCCCTTCCGCCGGCCCGGCCGGTGCAGCCCGCCGAGTCGGACGCGGTGGCGCCGCCGCGCACTCTGGAACAACGGGCCCAGATCTACCTGCGGGTGGGACTGGACGAGGCGGCCAAGCAGCTCGGTGGACCGGTGCACGTGATCGAAGGCATGACGCCCCAGTTCATCGGTCTTACTCGGGGCCAGCTGGTTGCCGGTGCCGATCCCGCGCGCCCAGTCGTGCGGGTGGTATACCTCGATTCGCGGGGCCGAATGATCCTGCTCGATCAGCAGCGGACCCGTGCCGGCCAGACCCCCGGGGCGGCTGCGGGCAACCTGCGGTGGGTAACCGGTGATGTCATGCTGTATTTGCGGGGGGAACCGAGTCCGGACGTGTTGCGGAGCCTACAGGCGCGGGTGCGGTAGCACAAAAGCGTGAGCGGGAAAGTCAAAAACGTAAGCGGTGAGCGGATAGCTCCCCCATCAAAAGACTCTCATGTGCTGAAACAGGAGGGTCTCTCGTTGGTGAGTTCCCGCTTACCGCTTTACGCTTGTCCTTCCCCGCTCACGCTTTTTTCCGTCTAATCCAGCACCTCCCGGACCTTCCTCATCAGATCTTCCGGCGTAAACGGCTTCTGAATGAACGCCGCCTCCTTTTGCTTGATCCCACGGCGTACGACTTCGTCGTTGGTGTAGCCTGAAATGAAGAGCACTTTCATCTCGGGACGTTGGGTCAGCAGCTGCTCGGCCAATTCTCCCGCGCCCATCTCGGGCATCACGACGTCGGTCACCAGCAGCTGAATGGGGTGAGTGTACTCCCCCGCTACCGTGAGCGCATCTCGCCCGTGGCGAGCCTCCAGCACGGTATGACCGTGTTGAGTCAGAATTTTCCATAACAATTCCCGCACGCCATCCTCATCCTCCACCACCAGCACCGTCTCGTCGCCGCGGACGGAGGGCGGTGCCTCGACCGGCAGCGGTTCCTCAGCCTCCTCTCGAGGGAGGAAGACCTTGACGGTGGTGCCAAGCCCTGGCTCGCTGGAGACCCTTACCACTCCGCCGTTCTGCTTCACGATTCCGTAGACGATCGAGAGCCCGAGCCCGGCCCGGTTGCCCGGGGCCTGGGAGGTGAAGAACGGCTCGAAAACGTGGGACAGCGTGTCGCTATCAATCCCGCTGCCGGTGTCACTGACTGCCAGCACGACGTAGCGGCCGGGTCTCACCGAACGGCCCCGGGTCGAGAGGCTGATCTGCCGCTCGCCGGTCTCGATGGTGAGCGTGCCGCCGGCGAACATAGCGTCCCGCGCATTGAGCACCAGGTTCACCAGGACCTGCTCGACCTGTCCCGGATCGATCCTGACCTCGCCCAGGCCCGGCCGAAGCTGGGTCACCAGCTTGATGTCGGCCCCAACGAGCCGTTGGATCAGACCTTCCATGTTCTTGACCGTGGCGTTCAGCTCGATCGACCGGGGCTCCACCGACTGCTGCCGTCCGAAGCTCAGCAGCTGTCGGGTCAGCAGGGCACCCCGGTCGGCGGCCTTCCGGATCTGCTCGATATCCTTGCGCTTGGTATCGTGCTCGGGCAGGTCGCGCAGGAGCAAGTCGCTGAAACCTCGAATGGTCGTGAGCAGATTGTTGAAGTCATGGGCCACGCCACCCGCGAGCCGGCCGGCCGCATCCATCCGCTGGGCTTGCCGCAGCTGCTCCTCGCTCTGGTGCAGCGCCGCTCGGGTTCTGGTGCGCTCGCTGATGTCGGTGGCCAGCACCAGTCGCGCGCGTCGCCCACCCAACTCCATTTCGCGCGAGACCAGCTCCATATCGATAATGGACCCGTCCTTTCGCTGGTGCTGGGCCAAGGCGACATCACCGCGGTTGGTACCGGTGCCCTCCAGTCCATGGTGCAGCCCGGGTGCGTCCTCCGGGGGAAGAATGTCCATGATGGTCATGGACAGGAACTCGTTCCGACTGTACCCGTAGTGACGAACCGCCGCCTCGTTGACCTCGAGAAACGCGAGGGTCTCGACGTCGAACACCCACATGGGCAAGGGATTGCTGCCAAACAGCATGCCGTAGCGCTCATCGGCGTCGCGCGCAGCGCGGTACAGGCGGGCGCTGTCCACCGAGAGTGCTGCCCGGCTGGCCAGCTCCTCGGCAAAAGCGAGGTCGTCCGCGCCGTAGCTGCGCCCCGACTCCGGGCCCACCACGAGGGTTATGGTGCCGACGGCTTGGCCGCGCGCCAGCATTGGGATTCGCAGGAAGGAGCTGGATGCCAGGGCGCGATAGAGCTTGAGCTGCTCGGCGTCCTCGGCCCGGGTGCGCAACATCGTTTCCGTGACCTCGCCCAGGTCGGCGTGGCGCAGGGCGGCTCCGAACGGCGGCTGTCTCGAGCGGTACTCGCACAGCGCGCGCACCAGCAGATCTTTGCTGGGATCGCGGTGGGCGCCGGCGATGAACTGAAGCGCCCCCTGCTCGCTGGTAACGTGGATGGCACACCAGTCGGCCAGGGTGGGTACGATCAGGCGGGCCAGATTCCTCAACGTCACGTGGTAGTCGAGCGAGGAGGCCAGGAGGACATTGGCTTCGGCGAAAAAGGCCAGCCGGCGGTCCAGCCGCTCGGCCTCTGCCCGCGAGAGCTCGATCCCGCGGGCGCGTTCCGCCGCCTCCCTGAGGCGCGCCGTCAGTACGACGGTGCCCATGACAACCAGGGTGAGCCCCAGCAGCGTGTAGGCGTTGCCCGGGGCATAGTGGAGCAGCGCTCCCGGCTGGGAGAGAAAATGGAGCGCGTACAAGACCGTGAGCACTCCGCTGACCAGCCCGGGGCGCACTCCACCGCTGTACGTGGAGTAGACTACGGTGAACAGGAGGAAGGTAAAGGGATGGGCGACCGGAAGGTCGTGCCGCTCCATCACATCGAATACGATGGCGGTGGCAAGCGTCAGCAGGGGCCCGCGCACGCTGAGCCCTATGCGAGTCCAATCCTCCTTGAATCGGACCCGCGCGGTTACCCAGGCGAGGATTCCCGACCCGCTAACGCGGTGCGTTGCCCCGCTTTCAGTCATCAGAACTGCTCCCGGAGGTCTCCGCTGAGCGGTCGGTGCCGCCACGGAATGGGTCTAAACTCAAATCTATTGGACCCTTATGTCTGTGACCCACCCCACAACGGGTGATCTGGGCTACGGCGGGATCAGCCGCTAACCCCGACTTTAGGGGTCCAGCCGGCTGGATGGCTCTGTACGCCGGTCAACCGTTTATCGAGGGACCATATGGCCGCCACCAGGAAATCCACCAAGCGAACTGCCGGTAAGAAGCGCAGCTCAGCGACACGTGCCTCCTCTAAGAAGCGGTCGTCTAAGAAGCGGTTGTCGTCCAAGAAGCGGTCGGCCCGGAAGGCTGCGTCGAGAAGGGGCACGACGTCGAAAGTCGTGAAGGCCGCAAAAGGAGGCCTCGACACCGTGCGACAGGCTGGGGAGAGAACCTGGGAGACTCTCAAGTCCACTACCGCCCAGGTCGTCGAAGGAGTCAGGGACCGAATCTGATCCGCCGTTCTGCACCCAGGGTGCTCCGCAAGCCCTGCGGAGCGCCCTTTTTTTATCCTCCTTGCGACTCCGCCGATCGCGCGGTAAGCTATCCGCCGTCCCCTCCAGCTGAGTGCAACCTCCCGAGACCTTCCGTATCGAAAGGATCTTGTTCCATGGATCTGTCTCGTTGGCCTCGCCGCAGTCGGACTCTTCTACTTAGCTCGCTGCTCCTGACAATTCCGGCCATCCTTCAGGCCCAAGCCCAAGCCACGACCGGCGTCATCCGGGGCACCGTGAGCGATTCCACCGGGCGTCCACTCAACGATGCTACGGTGACCCTCCGAAACCGGGAGACAAACGCCGAGCGCACCCTGACGACCAACGCCAGCGGGGTATACGTCGCGACCCTGCTCCGCGTGGGTACCTACGACCTGAAAGCGCGCGCGCTGGGTTTTCGGGAGGCGCGCCGGGACAGTGTGCAAGTTCGACTGGGCGAGACAGTGGAGCGCAGTTTTGCCCTGGCTCCGCAGGTGGTACAACTCGAAGAGCTGACCGTCGCGGCGCCCGAGCCCCCAGTGGACGTGACCAGCTCGGAGTCGGCCACCCGGCTCAGCGCTGCGGCGGTGGAGGGCCTGCCCAACAACGGCCGCAATATCTTCAACTACACCACGCTGACCCCAAACGTCGCCACGGTACAGGGTCCCGACGGTGACGAGCTCAGCATCGGCGGCCAGCGCGGCATCCACAACAACGTCTCGGTCGATGGGGCCGACTTCAACAATCCGTTCTTCGGCGAGCAGCGCGGCGGCCAGCGCCCGGCCTTTACCTTCAACCTCGACGCGGTGCAGGACTTCGTGGTGGTCGCCGACGGCGCCAACGCCGAGTTCGGCCGATCGGGCGGCGGGTTCGTCAACATCATCACCAAGTCGGGTACCAATAATTTCCACGGCTCGGCTCATTATTTCGGGAAGTACGATGCCCTCTCGGCCGACTATAGTCATAGTTTACCGGGGGGAGGGTCGACCGGCTTCTCTCCGGATTTTCGCCAGCACCAATTCGGCGCAACATTCGGCGGCCCTCTGGTGCGGGACAAGGCCTTCTTCTTCATGGCGTATGACCAGCAGGAGTACAACGACACCAAGCAGACCACACGGTTGAGCCTGATTGATCCTGCATTGGTGAGCTTTACCAACACCGCATTCGGTGGGGTGCTGGCCGGCGACTTTGGTCCCATCAGCCGCACCAATGACGCCAACGCGTTCCTGGGCAAGCTCGATTTCCGGTTGAGCCAGAAGCACACCGCCAGCCTCAAATACAACTACACCCGTTCCAGCCAGGAAAACGGCACCTTCGATGTGGACACATGGGGCCGGAGCGCTAACGCGCTGGAGCAGGATCACTCGCACGCGGTGAACGGGAGCCTGACATCACTGTTCAGCTCAGCGCTCTCAAACGAGTTCCGGTTTCAGGTGGCTCGGGAGGATCGGCCGCGGCCGTACACCGGCCCCATCAACCCGGCAAGCGGCAGGCCGTTTCCAGACACCGACGTTCGCTTCGTAGGCCCGGATGGATTCGCCGGGTACCGGATAGGCATGCCGTTCTTTATCCCGCTGCAGACCGCCTACGACTACCGGTTTCAGGTGCTGGACAACATTTCACTCCTCCGGGGCAACCACCTATTCAAGTTCGGCGCAGAGTGGAACCGGACCGGCGTGAATCAGACATTCCTCGGGTTCGGCAACGGGCGGATGGCGTTCACCTCGGTGGCAGGGTTCCTCGGCTACGTGGCCAACGGCAATCAGTACGTCGAGTGCTCCGATGACATCACTCAGACTCTGGTCACCACCAGTAACACCGCGACCTGTCCGGTCGGCACCCACATCAGTGGCCCGGTGGATCTCTATCTCCAGCAGGCCGGCGTGGGAGGGCTCAGCGTGGCGGACGCCGGAACCCAGGTGATCGTTCAGCACGAGCTGGCGGTGTTCCTTCAAGACAGCTGGAAGCCGCGTTCCAACCTCACGGTGAATTACGGGTTGCGCTGGGAAGCGCAGATCGAGCCCAGCCTGATCACGCCCATCAACCAACTGTTCTATCAGCCGTTCATCGGCCAGACGGTTACCAACGCGGTTGGCACCTTTACCTTCCCTGGTGATGGTACGATCCCGAGCGACTACAAAATGTTTCAGCCGCGGCTCGGCTTTGCCTACGACGTGAAGGGCGACGGCAAGTCGGTCGTGCGCGCCAACGCGGGCCTCTACTACGCGCGCATTCCGGGCCTCAATCTGGCCAGCAGTCGCAGCACCGACGGCTCTCGGGGCCAGACCCTGTTCCGGAACAGCGCCCTCACCGGCATCCTCGGCGCGCCACCCAACTACGGCGACCTGCTTCCCAGCCCTGCAGGCGGGCCCTTCCAGCCAGGGGTGTTCGTCTTCGATAAGGACTTCGAGAACCCCCGGACCTTCACCGCGACCGTGGGCTACGAGCGGGAGATCGGTGCCGGCGTGGCGGCCGGGCTCAGCTACACCCACGCGCGCACCGACCATCTGACCCGCTTCTTCAACGCCAACGATCCAGTGTTCGGCAACGGGGTTGATCAAGGGCCCTGGTCCACCGGGCTGGCCGGCGGCAATGGCATTGGTAGCCTGACCGTGGTACAGAGCACCGCCAAGTCCCGCTACAACGGGGTAACCGCCGAGCTGAGAAGGGCGGTAGGATCCCGGCTGCAGTTCCAGCTCAACTACACTCTGTCCTACGACAAGTCGGACGATGATAATGAGCGAGATCCCTTCACCCTCCGCTATGCCCGGGCCGACTCCCTTGGCAAGGAGTACAACTGGAGCGACCGGGACCAGCGGCATCGGTTCAACGCGTGGGTGCTGGCCGTCCTTCCGGGTGATCTTTATCTCAACAACCGGGTGAGCGCCTATTCGGCTCAGCCGGCCTCAGAAGTGTGCGGGCCCACGAACACTGGTACGGGTCAGCGGGCGAGCCTGCCATCGCAGCGCATCTGTCCCGATGGGCACGTGCTCCAGCGGAACACCATCCGGCGGGATAACGCCTATTTCTCCTGGGACATCCGTCTCTCCAAGCCATTCAACATTGGTCCCGGAACTGTGGAAGCCATCTTCGAGGCCTTCAACGTCACCAATCACGACAACTTCAAGGATCCGTCGTCGGGCGGCACGTACCGCAACTTCGACGGAACCATCCGCAGCGGGCTAGGTGAGCCGCGCCAGTTCCAGGTCGGAGCTCGCTACCTGTTCTAGCCGATTCAACTCCTTGATCGTTCAGCGGGGCGGTCCGGGGGTTCTCCCGGTTCCGCCCCGCTCGGCTGTGTCCGCTTGTGATCTGGTCTACAGCCGGGATCTGCTCCAGCGCCCGTGGGACGAACCTGGTCGGGGTTGATCCACCAGCGGGGCCAAGGTGTCCCGCACCTTGGCAGCCAGCTGATCGGGGGTAAATGGCTTGGGAACGAAATCGTCGACCCCGACATCGCTAAAACGCTGCATGACCTCGATGTCGCCATATCCGCTCATCGCCACAATGGGAATCCCCGGCCTGATCCGTCGGAGCTCTGCCGCCGCTTCGGCTCCTCCCAGGATCGGCATGGTCAGATCGAGCAGGATGAGACGAACCCGATCCCCCAGCTCGCGAAGCCGCTCGACTGCTTCGGCTCCGTCGACCGCCAGCTCCACGGTGTATCCGGCATCCTGAAGTATGGTGGCGACCAATGACCGGACGCCTTCTTCGTCGTCGGCAACCAGAATCGTTCCCACCCCTTGAAGGCCGTGCTCCACCCCGAAGTGGCCGCTCAGCCGGTCGACATGCCGAGCCTCCCAGGGGGTCGGCAAGAGAACCGTGAAGGTGGTTCCCTCCCCTGGCTCGCTGCGCACGCCGATGGCGCCGCGATGGCCCCGCACGATTCCCCGGGCCGCGGACAGCCCCAACCCCCGGCCCAGGAACTTGGTGGTGAAGAAGGGCTCGAAGATGCGCGCCCGGGTCTCGGCATCCATGCCGGCGCCGGTGTCGGTCACATCGATTCGAACGTACTCGCCTGCCACGATGGGGAACCCCTCGGTCCGGGGCCGCTCGCGCCGCTCGGTGAAGTGTTCCCGGTAAGCAGATTGTTGAAGTCGTGGGCGATGCCGCCGGCGAGGACCCCGATACTCTCGAGCTTCTGCGCCTGCTGCAGCGCCTCCTCGTTCTCCCGCTGCATTGCCTCAGCCTGCTTTTGCTCGGTCAGGTCCGAAACCACCATCACGGCTCCGACGACGGCGTTGTCGGACATGATGGGAGCGGCTGAGGAGCTGATTGGGACCAGGCTGCCTTCCTTATGAACGAAGAAGTCGTCCTCGCTCCGGATGGTCTGGCCCGAGGCGAGCACCCGCATGTGGGGACAGTCCAGGATCGGATCGGGCACCGCAACGGATCGCCGGCAGTTCAGCTTTTCATGCAGGAATTGCCCCAGAAGGTCGTCCTGAGGCCAACCGAACATGGCCTGGGCGATCGGATTGGCGAAGGTGATCCGCCCCTCGCTATCGATGAGAAACAGTGCTTCGGCCGCATTGGTGGCGATGGCGTCGGCCACGTTGAGTTGATACTGCAGGAGCTCGTCCGCGCGCTTCCGGTCGGTATCGTCCCGGATGATCTTGCCCAGCCCCACTACCAACCCCGAGTCATCCCTAAGCCCGATCATGACTCCATTAGCCCAGAATCGGGAGCCGTCTTTCCGCAGATGCCATCGCGAATCCTCCGCCCGGCCACTCTCGGCGGCGAACCTGACTTCCTGGTCCGGCACTCCCTGAAGATTGTCTTCCGGAGTGAAGAGCGTGGCACCTGGTCGGCCAATGATCTCGGATGCCTCGTACCCGAAGATCCGGGCCGCGCCCGGATTCCAGGTCTGGATGATGCCGCTGAGGCTCAGGTGGAAAACGGCATAGTCCACCGTCGCCTCGAAAAGCAGCCGGTACTGCTCCACCTGGAACTCCTGACCCGCCCGTTCGGGCTCACGGCGCTTGCGCCGCGGTTCACGTGATTTTGGCACGGAGCTAAGCTGGCGGGGGAGGGTCAGCCTGGCTGTGACGTGGATACCCAACTCCGGCAAGAAGTTGGCATGCCCTACACTGATCCTGTGGGTGCGATCACAGACAGGGAAAGAGTTCTGCTCTATCCTGCGGTGTCTGGTTTGGAGGGCACTTTCACTGGAGGAGTTTCCATGCTCGTCTGGCTTGCGGTAATCCTGCTGGTCGCCTGGTTGCTGGGATGGGGAGTCTTCCATGTGGCTGGCGGCCTCATTCACCTCCTGCTCGTGATCGCGGTGATCGTTTTCCTGATCAACTTTATCTCGGGCCGGCGCACAGTCTAGCAAGATCGTCAGCCTAAGGGGCCGTGCCGTCACGGCCCCTCCGCTTATTCCTCAGCCACTTCCTGCTTAGGCACTGGCGTACGCCGACCGCCGTGCTAAGTTGTGGATATGCTTGCATCTACCACAGGATGCCATGTCCGTAGAGGCCGTGGTCAGTAACTTCCCCCAGTCCCGGAGCCGCGAGGCCACCCAGCGGGTTCTCGTAGTGGACGATGAGCAAGGCCTGAGAGATCTGGTCTGCCGGACCCTGCGGGCCGAGGGGTTTAGTACGCTGGAGGCGGGCCACGGGGCCGAGGCCTTGGCGTTGATAGAAAGCGCTTCCACCCCGGTTGATCTCGTCGTGACCGACGTGGTAATGCCGGGCATGGATGGCCGGGAGCTGGGCCGGCGCCTGGCTCAACGGTGGCCCGATCTTCCCATCCTCTACATTTCAGCGTACGACGTCAACGATATCTTCCGCCGGGGCTCACCCCGGGACTCCGCTCCCTTTCTGCAAAAGCCATTTCCCCTCGATGGGCTGGTTACCGTCGTACGTGGTCTCCTGAGCGCACGCACTTCGAGCTGATTCACTCCAAAAAATCGCTTCTGTCCGTGAGGCTGCTCAGCTTGTGATCACCCACCGGCTTCCGCTGGATGCGGCACCCCGGGGCTACGACATGTTTCTCAACCAGGAAGACAACTGCGAGAAGGTGGTCCTCACGACCTGAGCGAAGCGCTCACGCTCAATCGAGAGACGCCCCGGCGACGATGTCGCCGGGGCTTTTTGCCGCCCTACGCATCGAGCCCGCTTGACTCACCCTTGATCCAGCATGACCCGACCTTGACCCAAGCTTGACCCAGGGTGGCAAGACTGTGTGCCAGGACGATGGTGAACCGAACCCTGGAACACACGAGGCGGCAGTATGGGCAAGCGAATACGCGGGTTGGCGACGCAGCGAGGCGTCTGGATGGCTCTCATGTTGGCTGCGGCAATCGCGGGACTCTCCTGTGATGCTGGGGACTTGATGGCGCCCGAGCCGGGGGGGGCAGCGTTCCTTGGTGCGAGTCCGGCGGCGGTCACGCTGGTGGGCGCCGGCGACATCGCCACCTGCAATAACCCGGGAGGCCAGCAGACGGCCGCGCTGGTCAAAGGAGTCCTCGCGTCCTCTCCGAGCGTCACCGTCTTCACCGCGGGCGACAATGCCTACCCCAACGGCTCCGCAGCCGACTATCAGAACTGCTACGGTCCGACCTGGGGGCAGTTCAAGTCCAAGACGAGGCCCGCCATCGGGAACCACGAGTACAGCACCGGCAGCGCCGACCCGACCTTCGATTACTTCAACGGGACCGGGACCGATGACGGACCGGCCGGCAAGCGGGGGCAGGGTTACTACAGCTACGACATCGGTAAGTGGCACATCGTTGTCCTCAACGTGAATAGCGCCTTCGTGGGCACCAGCGCGGGATCACCCCAGGAAGTCTGGCTCAAGGCCGATCTGGCGGCCACCTCTCGGCCGTGCGTTCTGGCCATCTGGCACCACGCTCGATTCTTCTCCGGGACGAGCAGCCCGCTCCCCGCGCCGGCGGGCTATCATCTCGATTTCTGGAAGGACCTCTATGCCGCCGGGGCCGACCTGGTGGTCAACGGCCACATGCATGTCTACGAGCGGTATGCCCCTCAGACGCCAACCGGTAGCCTGGACATGACCAAAGGACTCCGCCAGCTCACGGTAGGCACCGGGGGCGCGAGCGGTGGGACGATCACTGTACTGCGGCGGAATGCAGAAGTGGTGAATGGCCAGACCCGAGGCGTCATCAAGCTCACCCTGGACGACGGCCGGTACACCTGGGAGTTCCTGCCCATCGCCGGAAAGACCTTCACCGATCGGGGTGCTGGGATCTGCCATGGCAGCCCCGAGCCAGCGGGCAATCTGGCACCCACTATCTCCTTCACCCAGAGCTGCACCGGCCTGGTATGCAACTTCTCGGATACGAGCACCGACCCGGACGGTAAGGTCGAGGAGTGGGGCTGGAACTTCGGGGACGGGGAGACATCGGTGGGGCGGAATCCAAGCCGGACCTATGCGAGGGCCGGGACCTACACCGTGCGCCTGACGGGGCGCGACAATAATGGGGTCATGCGAACAACCTCGAAGCAGATCACGGTTGCGGCGATCGGAGCGAGTGTAGCGCCTATCTTGCTGACGGTCACAGGACGGAGGGACGCCACCACGCAGTACATGACTCTCGATTGGTCCGGCGCGGGGGGGACCACGGTCGACGTCTACCGCAACGGAGTCTTCCTGACGACCACGTCGAACGACGGACACTATGTCAATAGTCGCAGCTTTACGGGGTCGATCACTTATGCCTACAGAGTATGCGAGGCAGGGACCTCCGTGTGCTCCAACAGCGCCACCGCGGTTTTTAGCTAGCGTACAGAGCGCTCAGGCCACGGCGACCGGAACCTCCGGTGGTACATGAAACCCTTGCTGTTCATCGATGAAACGCCCCAGCGACTCATGGTCGCTGGGGCGCTTTGGTTGAGAGCTTGACCCCCAAATGGCTCGGCTTGACGCCGGCTTGACCTCCCAGTGCGAGTCTATCCCTGCAGCAGAGGACGAATCCACCTCGGCCGAATGGGAGGGACACAATGGAGGGCGAGCGGTGCCGGCAACTGGGCGTAGTGCTTGTGCTCGGCGGCACGGCGTTATGGGGAATCGCGTGCAGTGGGGCGGATTCCCTGTCGCCCTCAGAGGTGGCAACCGTACGAATCGTGGCCGATGCCGCGCTCCAGCTGGCGCCGGGTGACTCATACCCTCTCACTGCGGTCGCCGCCGATGCCGGGGGATCGCCGATCTCGGGGATCAGCTTTGTCTGGCGCTCGGAAGACGTCTCAGTGGCCACCGTGGATGGCTCGGGTATGGTGACGGCGCACGGACCCGGCTCGGTCCGGATCGTGGCCACGGCCGGTGAAGTGAGCGGCGAGGCGCTGGTTTCGGTGGTGGCCCCGGTTGCGCGCCTGAGCGTAACCCCGGCCGCTTCGACCATCACAGCGGGGAAAACCATTCGATTAGTTGCGCGGGCCGAGGACGGCGATGGCCGCCAAGTCAGTGGTGGCTCGATAGCCTGGGAAAGCAACGCCAGTGCCGTGGCGACGGTGACGCCGGCAGGGCTGGTGACCGCAGTGGCTCCGGGCAGTGCCATCGTCAGTGCAGCCTTCGGCGGCAAGAAGGCGACTGCGACCATCACCGTGCAGGCTCCAGTGGCCGGTCTTCGTATCGCGCCAACCAACCTTCAGCTGCACCCCGGCGATACCCTGCGCCTGGACGCCACTTCCTTTGACCGGCAAGGAAACTCGCTGGGAAGCCAGCCGGTAGTCTGGTCCACGAGCGACCCGCTGGTTGCACGAATCTCATCTTCCGGCTTGCTGACAGCTACCGGGATCGGCACCGGGTTTGTCATTGCAGACGCCGACGGCCAGCGAGACAGCGTAAGCCTGCAGGTGCAGGCTTCGATCCGCCGAATCAGCGTGCGGCCGGACCAGAACACGTTACAACCGGGCGACAGCCTACAGATGGTGGGAACACCCCAGGATGCGGGGGGCCGAACGTTGGACGGCCGCGAGCTGGTCTGGACCTCGAACAATGCCTCGGTAGCCAAGGTCTCGCGCTCGGGTATGGTGACCGCGGTAGCGCGGGGCACGGCTTCGATCACCGCCACCTCCGAAGGAGTAGCCGGGAGCGCGACGCTCACCGTGCAGGACCGGGTTGCGAGGGTGACGCTGTCACCCGAAGTGGATGACCTCAGCGTGGGTGAGAAGGTCGATCTGGTGGCCACGCTCCGCAGCAGCACCGGCCAGGTGCTCACCGGCCGGGAGGTCGTGTGGTCGAGCGATCGATCGGACGTGGCCAGCGTCAGCAGCTCGGGCCGGGTCATCGCTCGAGCCCAGGGGACAGCCACGATCGTCGCCCGGAGTGAGGCCGTGGAGGGGCGGACCACGATACAGGTGTCCGACGATCCCAGCGACAACGGTGACGGCGCCGTCCTGGTAGGCGCCGGCGACATCGGGACCTGCATCGGAGACGGCGATGAGGCGACGGCCAAGCTGCTCGACCGGATTCCGGGAACGGTCTTCGCGGCGGGGGACAACGTCTACAACAGCGGCACGGCGGCGGAGTTCGCGAACTGCTACGGGCCGACCTGGGGCCGGCATAAGGCCCGTACCCGCCCCGTGGCCGGCAATCACGAGTACGAGACTCCCGCTGCGGCGGGATACTTTGGGTACTTCGGCGCAGCGGCGGGCGACCCTGATAAGGGCTACTACAGTTACGAGGTCGGGTCGTGGCACGTCGTGACGCTCAACAGCAACCTCCCGGCCCGCGCCGGCAGCCCCCAAGCCCAGTGGCTCACGGCAGATCTGGAGGCCCATCAGAC
>JBGQLP010000006.1:0-96057 GCA_041500125.1 Gemmatimonadota bacterium | reverse complement strand
GGAGGACCCGGAGGAGGGCACCCCGGCGGACGGCGTCAAGTACGGCGACGACTCCGCCCAGTAACGCGATCAAGAGGCAGGCACCGATGAGTCGGCCCGGGCCCATGAAGGCGCCAACGGCGGCGAGGAGCTTCGCGTCGCCGCCGCCCAGGGCGCCAACCAGAAACAACGGAGTTGTCAGCACGAGGGCCAGTCCGATACCGAGGATACCAGCGATCACCGCATGAAGGCCGAGCGGGACCCGCAAGAGCAGTCCCAGAGCGACGGCGGTGACCGTCAGAGCGTTAGGAATTCGTCTCGACGTGAGATCCAGCAGCGCGGCGAGTCCCATAATGGCTGCGAACGCTACCGTAGTGACCAGCGGTTGCTCCGCAGTCAGGGCGCCCACCGGTTACCTCTTCTCTACATCATCAACCATTGCTGCGGGCCGAGGCTCGGCAGTACGGCTTAGCCTTCGTTGTTGTTGTTGCCGAAATTATTCCCGCCGTTATTATTCCCGCCGTTATTATTCCCGCCGTTATTATTCCCGCCGTTATTATTCCCGCCACCGTTATTATTCCCGCCGTTATTATTCCCGCCACCGCCTGCCACTGGCGCCTGGATAACGGCCGCGTTGTTCCTCAGGGTATTGGCCGAGTTCCGGAACACGTTGCCCACCGTGTTCCTGAACCGTCCCAGGGCCAGTATGAGACCCAGCGAAATGAGCGCGATAAGAAGCGCATACTCAGTGAGTCCTTGCCCTCGCCGGTTCCGGAACCTGAGGCTTTTCAGCTTCTTCCACATGGCTCCACCCGTCCTCTTCCACATGGGTCCCCCCGTCTTTGGCGAGCCTCACGCTGGTCTCGGATACCGCAGGCCATCGCACCCGCCATTAGTTCCTGCTGCCTGCTCCTGGCGTCCTCGTTCACTCGTTGCCGAACCACCCACCCGCCTGCTAACGCCGCGCCTACTGAGTCGGAGCCTGGGGAATAGTGCTGTTGTTGTTCAGCGTGTTCGCGGCGTTCCGAAAGACATTCCCCAGCGTGTTACGGTATCTCCCCAAGGCGAGAACAAGCCCGAGAGATATCAGCGCGATGAGAAGCGCATACTCAGTGAGCCCCTGTCCCGAATCGTCACTCCAAAGCCTGCTCCACATGGTGCCCCCGCTCTCTTTCGCTTACCTCCGAGCAACAAGATCATCCACCGCGTCCGGGATGCTTCACGGAGCTGCTTGAAGGACCGTGCTGTTGTTGTTCAGCGTGTTCGACGCATTGCGGAAAACGTTGCCTAGCGCGTTCCGGTAGGCGCCCAGCAGCAGGATGAGCCCGAGCGACACGAGCGCGATGAGCAGCGCATATTCGGTGAGTCCCTGTCCCTGCTCGTCATTCCACAATTTCCTTAGTGCCGCGCTCATGACAGCCTCCGGGATATCCCTGAACTTGGTGGATGGAAGTGTGGTCGGGACTCACACAGGAGTGTGAGGTGTGGCCCCTTGGGCTTGATATATAGCGCGGAACCGAAGTCTGCAAGACCCTCCAAGTTCCTAGGAGACAATAGCCTGCCGCGCTTCAAACTGGCTAAAGCAGGGATTGGGCCGCAGTTTGTGGAGCTCACGCGTTGCCCCAGGTGCGGCTAGTGTCTCTACAGTGACTCGAGATAACGCTTGCCTCGACGACTCGCTCTTCTCCACCCGGCGCTTCCCGCTCTCATCTTCGTCGTCCTCGCCCTGCTGATTCCGCTTGGCATGGCGGGTCAGCTCCTCAGCAGTGACGGCGATCTCGGCCGTCACCTTCGCGTCGGCGAGTACATCCTGACCCACGGACTCCTCTACCACGACATCTTCTCGTTTACCAAGCTGGGCCAGCCGTTCGTTGGCTACGAGTGGCTGAGCGAGGTGATTTACGCCGGGGTGTTCCGGTTGGGCGGGCTGCCGGCGGTGTTGGTATTCTGCGCCCTGCTCATCGCGCTCACCTACGCCTGGTTGACGCACTGGCTGTTGCGGCGCGGAGTAGATCCCCTGCTCGCCTACCTGACCGGCATCGCCGCGGCGGTGCTGGGCTCGGTACACTGGCTGGCACGTCCTCATCTCTTCACCCTGCTGGGTGTGTCGATCCTGATGGGGCGTCTCGAGCGGAGCGAAGAAGGGGCCTCACCCTGGGGCTTCTTTCCGCTCTTCGCCGTGTGGGCCAATCTCCACGGCGGTTTTCTCTTCGGACTCGTGGTCATCGCGATCTACGTCGTTGGAGACATCGCGGAGGCCCTGGTCTCCGGGGAGAGGGCATTCTGGTTTCGCCGGGCCCGGCGCGACGGCGCGGCGCTCGGCCTCGCGTCGCTCGGTCCCCTGCTGAACCCCTACGGCCTCGCCCTTCCGCGTCACGTGCTGGAGTGGTTCGGCATGAGCTTCG
Organism: Gemmatimonadota bacterium; assembly: GCA_041500125.1. GTDB lineage: Bacteria > Gemmatimonadota > Gemmatimonadetes > Gemmatimonadales > GWC2-71-9 > CAVVWJ01. Next base: position 93,673 of record JBGQLP010000006.1, on the reverse strand, counting down.
TGATCGATCACACGAACGAGTATCTGAGCCCCGACTTCCACTCGATGACCGGAAAGTTCGTGCTGGTCATGTTGCTCATCATCGTGGGTGGACTGGCTCTGAGCCGGCGCCGCCCCACCTGCCCGCGGCTCTTCCTCATCCTCGCCGGTATCGGCTCGGCGCTGGTCTATCAGCGCAACATCCCCCTGCTGGCCCTCACCGCGCTGCCGGCCCTGGCGCTGCACCTCGACCCGGAGTGGCGCGAGCTGACGGCGATCAGCCGGATCAGGGAGACCTTTGCCCGGGAAAGCCCCGGCCGGCGCAGCGGGCCGTGGTCGGTGACGGTCGCCGTCGTGCTCCTGCTGCTCACCGTCTCCGCCAGCCCGCTCTCGCGACTTCGGCTCATTCGCGCTGAGTTCGATCCCAAGGTCTTCCCCGTCGCCGCCACCGCGAAGGCGCGGGCCGCGGGTCTGACCGGCCGGATCTTCAACGATTTCATCTGGGGCGGGTACCTGATGCAGGCGTGGCCGGAGCAGAAGGTCTTCATCGACGGGCAGACCGACTTTTACGGCGAGGAGCTCACCCGAACCCACATCCGGATCGCAAGCCTTTCGCCGGGATGGCGGAAGCTGCTTCGCCGTTGGGACGTCGGACTGGTTCTGATACCGAGCACGTCGGTGCTCGCACATGAGCTGGCGAGGGACCCCACCTGGCGGATCTGGCACTGCGACTCGACCGCGGTGCTGCTGCAGCGGGATACCACTCGAGCCGCGTCGCCGGGCAACCCGGATTCCGCGGAAGACCTGCTGTCGAAGTGTGGGCGAGGGGAGTGAAGGTCCAGTCTGACAATTTGCGCACTTCCGTTTTTGGGATACATTCTCCCAAGTAATCCCCACTTCCACTCCGATACGCTCCCACTGCGGTGGGAAGGTTTTCTCCCATGAAGCATCCGCTCCTCTGGCTAGGGGTCGTTCTTCTGGCCGGGTGTAGTGGCAAGACCCTCCACATCGAATCCAACACCACATGGGTCGGCAACATCGAGCAGTTCGGTGACATCGCCGGCCGGGGCAACGCCGCGTACGATCTGGGCGGCACCTACGGCCTGATCTGCTGGAAGATCAACAAGACGACCTCCCTCGGCCTCCTCCGCGTCTTCAGCGACGACAAGACTTGGTTCGGGCTCGGCTCCGAGGTCGACGGTGACCAGACCACCACCGCGCCGAACGGTGAAGTGACGGGGTGCAGCCAATGAGCCGCCGCCTTGCCATCCTTGCCATCCTCGCGGCTGCGGCCTGCACCGAGCACGCCACCCCGCTCGACGTCTCCAACAATCCCGGCACGGTGGTCTTCCGCTACATCGACGCGGGGAGCTACCACACCTGCGGCCTCACCACGGGCGAGATGCTGCTCTGCTGGGGCTACGGGGCCGATGGGCAGCTCGGAGTCTCGGGCACCGCGCCCCAGGCCTTCCCGACGCCGGTTCCCGGCGATCTGCGATACCGCCTGGTGAGCGGGGGACGCTACCACAGCTGCGGGCTCACCCTGGCAGGAAATGCCTACTGCTGGGGTAACAACGGGGAGGGCAGGCTGGGAAACGGGGGAACCGATCCTGGCTCGCCTACCCCGACCCCCGTGGTGATCGACAGCTCGGTCAGCATCACATACCAGTCGATCCAGGCCGGACGGGTCCACAGCTGCGCCATCGATCTCTCCCAGACTGCCTGGTGCTGGGGCTACAACGGTGAGGGTGAGCTGGGCCAGGGCACGGCGGCTCCCGGCTCCCATTCAGCGGTCGCCCTCGTGGCTCAGACCGGTGCCGCTATCAAGTCGATCAGCCCCGGTGGGCTGCACACCTGCGCCATCAGCGTGGCCGGCGGCGGGCTATGCTGGGGATACAATGCCTCAGGTCAACTGGGGAACGGAACCACGATTACCTCAGGCACGCCGAGCGCCGTGTCGGGTGGCCTCACCTTCCGGACCGATCCGGCCGTGGTGTTCCCCTCGCCCGATCCCGACTTCCCACTCCCACCCGGGCCATTTCTGGCCTCCGGGTACCAGCACACCTGCGCGATCGCGACGGATGCCAACACCTACTGCTGGGGACTCAACGAGGACGGCCAGCTGGGCGACGGCACCCGCACCAGCCGCACGATCCCAGGGCCGATCGTCGCCCCCGCGCTCGTGGCGGTGACAGCGGGCCTGCGCCATACCTGTGGACTGACCGCGGCCAGCTTGGCGTACTGCTGGGGCGACAACACCTTCGGCCAACTGGGCGACGGCACCACGACCACGCGGACGACGGCCACTGCCGTCATCGGCGGCCTCAACTTCGCCTACCTCAAGGCGGGCGACCTCTCTACCTGCGGAGTCACCACCACCGGCGTGGCCTATTGCTGGGGCGATAACGAGTTCAGCCAACTGGGAGACGGAACCTCGGTGGGCTCGGCCGCACCAGTGAAGGTGGCCTTCCAGCCCTGAGGGTCGGTCTGCGGCTCTCCAGTACCGCCGAGCACCCTGCACTGTCCTCCCCCCGGGTCTGGCGTCCCCTTTTGTGCGGGGTGATTGCAGCCGCACTAACAGGAGCGGACGCCTACCTGCATCCCGAGCGAGCGAGTGACTTCGAGCAGGTATGGTTCGCTGCTCGCGAGTTGGTGTCGGGCAGTTCGCCGTACGGCGCCATCGGTCCGGGGCGGGCATTCGATTGGCCCTGGCCGTTTGTTTACCCGCTCACCACGGTCGTGAGCGTCCTGCCCCTGGCGCTCCTGCCGGCCGCGCTTGCACGGACATTCTTCGTCGGGCTCTCAGTAGGCCTCCTCGCCCTGGCCTGCCGGGACCGTCCGCTGCTTCCCGTCCTGGTAGGGGCCCCCTTCGTCAACGCGTTCTGGAATGCCCAGTGGTCCATCATCCTGACCGCGGCGATGGTTATCCCCTGGCTCGGATGGCTCGCGGCCGGCAAGCCGACTCTGGGAGTCGCACTGCTCGCTCAGGCACGCACCCGGAGACAAGCGGAGATCGCCATCCTTGGAAGCGCGGCGCTGGTCCTGATCGCCCTCGCACTGCGGCCTCATTGGCCCGGAGAGTGGCTCGCGACAATGCGCCAGGGACCGCGGTTCACTCCGCCAATTCTTCGACCCGGCGGCATTGTGCTGCTGGGCTCCGCGCTCCGGTGGCGGGAGCCTGAGGGGCGCCTTCTCCTGGCGCTTGCACTGACGCCGCAAACGGCCATGTGGTACGAGGCGCTGCCGCTGTCTCTGGTGCCCCGCACCCGAGCCGAGGGAATTGTGCTCGCCGTTACTTCACAGCTGGCCTACGCCTCCACCGCCCTGACCGACATGCCGGCGGATTGGGCAGGCTATACGCGGACGGTGGGAATGCTCATGCTGGCGGGTTGTTATCTGCCGGCGCTGGTCATGGTGCTGCGCCGACGGCGGCAGCCTGAATGAAACCTGGTTGGCAACCGTCGCCAGTGCTCTTGCTCACCCTGGTGGGTGCGGCCGTCGCTGCGCTTCCGCTCCTGGAGCGGAACATGTGGACGCCGCTGGGGCACGGCGATTTCGACCAAGTGTGGGAAGGGGCCCGAGCCCTACGTCAGGGGCTCGATCCTTACGCCGTGGTGGGCCGCGATTCGGCCTTCCCCTCCAGCTATCCACTCTACTACCCCCTCACCGCCGTCCTGGTGGCATTTCCGTTCTCCTTCCTGCCGTTTCAGGTCGCCCGCCTGGTCTTCGCGATGGGCGGAGGCGCTGTGTTGGGCTATGCGCTCGGCCGGTATAGACCCTGGGCCTGGCCCATTCTTCTGAGCGCCCCGTTCTTGTATGCGGTGACGGACACGCAGTGGTCGCCCTACCTCACGGCGGCCCGCCTCCTTCCGCCCTGGGGCTGGATCGCCGCGGCGAAACCCAACGTTGGCCTCGCCATTCTCGCCGGGGCTCGCACCCGCACCGCCGCGGTACTGTTGTTGACTGGCGGGCTGGCTCTCACCCTGGCAAGCCTGGCTATCATGCCCCGGTGGCCCCTGGAGTGGGTGGCCACAGTCGAGACGGCGCACCATTTCCGCCCGCTTATCCTGCGAACGGGTGGCGTGATCATGCTGCTGGCCCTGCTCCGGTGGCGCGATCCCGATGCCCGTCTGTTGCTCGCCCTCACCCTCGTGCCGCAGAACAGCCTCTATTACGACGCGCTCCCGGCCATGCTGGCAGCTCGGACACGCCTGCAGACGACAGTATTGGCCCTTTGCACGGTGGTTGGGGCCTTGGCCATACCGTACTGGGGAAGCGGCTCGAGTGATTGGGCGATTGCGACCTGGGAGACCGGCACCCTCGTATTCTGGACCGCACTCATCCCGCCGCTCGTGCTCGTCCTCCGTCGCCCTGCCGCAGAGGTCGGCGGTAATGCCTGACTCACCGAGCCACGGGGCTCGCTGGTCCCCCTGGCTGATGGCCTTGGGGGGCGCCCTGATGGCCGGTGTTGGCATGATCACGTTCCACCTGCACTCACCGTTCGGCATCTGCGATTTCGACCAGATCTGGGAGGGGGCTCGCGCTCTGCTTCGGGGTGAGGACCCCTATCGCGTCATCGGCCCTGGCGGGCCAGGGTCGTTCCGTTTTCCGTTGTTCTATCCCCTCACCGCTCCACTCGTAGCCATCCCATTCGCTTTCATCCCATACCAGATGGCACGGCTCGCCTTTGCGGCCCTTGGCGGCGGTGTCTTGGGATACGCTCTCGGCCGCCATCGGCCGTGGGCTTGGCCGACCTTCTTCGGGATGCCGTTTCTCCTGGCCGCGCGGAATGCCCAGTGGTCGCCGCTGCTCACGGCTGCCATTCTCCTCCCCGGGCTGGGTGTGGTGGCGGCCGCCAAGCCCAACATGGGTCTCGTGGTTCTGGCCGCATGCCGATCGCGCCGGGCGGTGCTGATTCTCCTCGGTGGCGGGCTGGCTCTGCTGGCGCTCAGCCTGGCCGTACGGCCCGCGTGGCCTGGGGAATGGCTTAATACGTTGAAGACCGCGGAGCACTTCAGGCCTCTCGTGTTCAGGCCCGGCGGCATCGTCATGCTTCTGGCCCTGCTCCGCTGGCGGGACCCTGACGCCCGGCTGCTCCTTACGCTGGCGCTGGTTCCCCAGACGGGTTTCTTCTACGACGCGCTGCCGGCCTGCGTCGTTGCGCGCACCCGTCTCCAGGCAGCCGCCCTCGGGCTCTGCACCCAGATAGCGGGACTCTGTGCGGGGTTCTTCATTGCACACGACTACCGCGAGGTGACCTGGAAAACGGGGATGCTGGTGCTCTGGGGAGGGCTGGTTCCACCGCTCATACTCGTCCTCCGCCGGGGAGCGCGGATACAGCCTCAGCCGGCTGAGTCCCCTTGAACAACGCGGGGCTTCTTACGGACCTGAAGCGCTCTCCATGCACTGCCCCCACCAGAGCTGCACCTTCTGCGGCGGGGACACGCTATTCCCGGGAGGTGGCGTGGTCTCGAGCATGTAACTGACGTAGACCTGACGGACCCGATCCGGTCCGCGGTGTTTCTCGTTCCAGGTGCGACACAGATACCGGCCGAAGTACTGGCGATAGTCATGGTTTTTCGCCAGCCAGATGTTGGTGAGATACTTGCGCCACCGAGCATCGCGGTACGTTGTGGCCACGTCCCTGGGCTTGGCCTCCGTCGGCACCCCGTGTCCCCTCCAGAGATCGACTCTGCTGCCGTTCCCCTGCACGCCTTCGATCAGGTACCAGCCATCCTCGGTGTCGGGATACGGCGCGAACATGCTCCAGGATTGGCGTAATCCCGCGAGCGACACGATCTGCCTCCCGAGGGCGGGGATCGTGATCGCGTTGGCTGGGAAGTTCGCCATGTTCCAGGCGAACACGAGCGGCAGGCAGATCAGCACGATCGCGTTCGAGATCACGCCGACACGCTCTCTTGGTGGGGGCGGGGTCAACGAAGTCAGAAGCCGGGACATCTGCGAGCGGTGCGTTGCCACCCAGCGATACATCCGTTCGCCTACCCAGCGCGCCGGGGCCGAGCCCAATGGGCCAGCGAGCCACGTGGTCAGCACGGAGTGACGGGAGAGCGCCACGAAGGCGTCGAACCCAGAATGCACGCCGCCCTCGGGATCGCGCACGATCCAGGAGTTTCGCGCCCGCATCAGCGCTTCGATGGCCGGCTCACTCTGCGCCTCGCGCACTTCGGCCTGAGTGAGCAGCATCAGCTCCCGAAGTACCCCAACCGCCCTGCGGCAGAAACCGCAGTCCGCATCGAAGTAGATCGTCATCCCTCGTGAACGTGCCCCCGCCCATCGCCCAAGGCGATCCCACACCAGCGGCGGCAGAAACATCAGCCATGCTGCCGCACACACCCAGGAGAAATTTCCCAGATACATGGACAACCCGATCCCGGCATGAAGGCCGATGAAAGCCAGGACCATGAGCAGCCGTAAGGGGCCAGTCCAGATGGGGGAGAACACCAGCAGGGGTCCAAATGCCTCGAGGAGCATCGTCCCATGGGTCATCTGGCGCAGCAGACCGGGAAAGCCGAGCAGGAAGTAGCCGAATGGTCTGGTGAACTGGTCGAGATTCAGGGCGTAGTAAATGGCTGATCCCTCGCCCAGCCAGACCGGATGCAACTTGGCCGCGGCGGTGAACCAATAGACAAAGCACAGCTGGAGCATGAGCGCCTGGCTTCCCCACGACATGTGGGTGACGGGGAGCCTGGGGCCGGAAGGATTCAATGCCTGATCCAGAGAATACCGTCCATTGAGCGGCACGAACATCGACCAGAACAGAAGTACTCGGAGCAGAGTATCGCCGCCGTGGCCAATGATCGGATTGCGTGCCTGCATGGACGTCAGAAGAAACCAGGATACGACGGTGCACAGGCGGGTGCGGTAGCCTACCGTCATGCCCAGCGCGAAAATGATAGCCACGAGCATCAGCGCGAACTGTACGGCCCATTGGCCGCTCATTAGGTGAATGCTGAGAGTCCAGGGACTCCCCAGAGGTCCGACAACGGCCTCGCGCGGAAGGATCCCCGCGTCGGTGTAGAAAGCATCGATATCCGGCAGACGAGAAATCAGGTCGCACACCAGGCAAGTGCCGATCGCTATGCGGAAGAGCGCCAGCGATCTCAGGTCCAGGCTGAGAATGCTCCGCAAACGCCCATGCGTCTCCGGCTCCGTCGACGCCGAGGAAGGGGCATCCAACATCATGGTGAGGGACGGCGCACTTCGCCGTATGAGGAAGTCGACCGCGGACAGACGCACTGCGGTTACCTACCGGCCCGGAGTAGAGGCGGCCTGCTCCCCGGGCACCACGCGGGGACTCACCGCGGGAACGCTCCGGACAGATGGAGGAAAGAGGTTGAACCTCAGGATGTGGGCCAGCGCCGCCAACCCGTCCCGCCAGGAGATCTTCTTACCCTCGGCATAGGTCCGGCCGGAGTAGGAGATGGCCACCTCCCAGATGCGGGCGCCGGCCTGGGCCAGGCGCGCGGTGAGCTCGGGCTCGAATCCGAACCGGTCGCTGGTCAGCACCAGCGACTTCATCAGGGGCGCCCGCACCATCTTGTAGCAGGTCTCCATGTCCGTGAGGTTCAGGTCGGTGAACATGTTGGACAGGAGGGTCAGGAGCCGGTTGCCCACCGAATGCCAGAAATAGAGCACCCGATGGTCGCCCCCCAGGAAGCGGGAGCCGAACACCGCATCGGCCTTGCCCCGCTCGATCGGCTCCAGCAGCCGGGGCAGCTCCGCCGGGTCGTACTCCAGATCGGCATCCTGGACCACGATGACCTCCCCGGTGGCATGGGCAATCCCGGTTCGAATGGCGGCGCCTTTGCCCCGGTTCCCGGGATGGTGCACCGCCACGTCCACTGCCCCTTCGGCCGCCAGCCGGTCGAGGACGGCCCCGGTCCGGTCACGGGAGCCGTCGTTGACCACCACGACCTGGATATTCAGGGGAACGGCACGCACCCGCTCCACGATGGAGGCGAGGGTCCGCTCCTCGTTGAAGGCGGCGATGATGACAGACAGCCGCAGTGACACTGGGCGGCTCCCGGGTCGAGACGCGGTTGGCTTAGTGGGATTTCAAGACCAATGTACACCTTGCCGCGGGATCGCGCGAACGCGGCAGAGACTACGCGCCTCCCGGCTTCAAGGCACCGTCATACCCGCGGTCGGCAGCGCCATGAACCGCCCGGCGATCAGGCCGATGACCATGAAGAGCACGATCGCCGCGAGGACCACCACCAGGGTGTAGCCCAGCGCTTTTTCCTTGGGCGACTTCATCAGCACCGGCAGCCCCAGATAGAGCAGGTACAGGCTGTAGACGCCCAGGATGCCGAGCAACCGGAGGCCGGGAATGAGGGCAAAGATCCCGGCCACCCAGGCCGCGGTGCTGGAGTAGGCGGCCACCTTGAGCGCCTGGATCGGATTGCGCTGCCCGTTGAAGGTGGGGGCCAGCGCATCGATGATCAGGGCCAGCACATACGTCCCCACCAAAGTCAGGATGTACGCCACCACGGCGCTGGTGATCGCGGATCCGATCGGCACCCGGTAGGTGCCCATGAACGGTATGGTGATACCGAAGACCGAGTAGCCAATGATCTGGGCAATGGGGCCGATCGCGGCGAGCGGCAGGATGTAGCCGGTATAGAGCGCGGCCAGCGTCGTCGGCTCGGCGTCGATCACCTCCCACTCGGCTCGGGGAGACAGCAGAAGCTGCCTGACGCGCTCGACGAGGTTCATCGCGTTCTCCTTGAGATCGGACGGGCTGAACAGGCTCTGGGGAACGAGACATATAGTGTGGCGGGAAATGGAGGAAGGCTAGGGCGGACACCGTAACACACGGTGCGTGGAAACGAAAAGGGCGGCAGGCCTTTTTGACCTCCCGCCCTTCCCGACTTTCCCGTTTTTCCCGACCTTCCCGCCTTAGTTACCACTCACATTCTTCGCGACGTCATCCTCGATCCTGATGATGTCCACCTTCGCCGGAGTTCCAGCTACCACAAAGGTGTAGCTCTTGCCGCCTTCGAGCTTGACGTTGGGCTCGCGCGCCAGGACGTTCTTCTTGCCCTGAGGACGGACTTCCAGCGTGCCGACAATCGGGTCGAACTCGTTCCAGCCGGCCTCACTCTTGAAATTGATGCCGTCGAACAAGGGGTCGGCCCGGCCCCGAACGAAGACGCTGATCTCTGCGTCGCCCGGAATGGCGTTGATCACCCGGACTCTCGCCTTGTCGGGTGAAACCGGCTTCAACTCATCGTCGAGCACCCGCAGATTACGCTTGTCGGCGCCGCCCTGGTCGGGCACAGCGACGATAGTGTAGTGACCGCCTCCGCTGAGGTTCTCCCGATTCTCCGCCAGAGGGTTATCCCGAGATCCGAGCTTGAAGTTGAACCGGTCGTCCGGAATCTCCTGGAAGCCTGTCGCCTTCTTGTAGCCCACTCCCGAAAAGGCGGTGCTGTCCCCCGCAAAGATCACCAGGGCCGGCTCTCCCGGAATGGCATTTACCACTCGAACCAGCGCGAGCTCCTTGTTCTCCAGGGTCTCGGAGGAGGGAGCATTGGAGGTCCCCTGCTCAGTCTTCGTGGTGACCGCGCCGGTGTCGCGGTTGTTCTTGCAGCCGCCAGCCAGCAGCATCACTCCGCCGGCAAGCATGCCCGCGTAGAATCCTCTCGACGTTTTCATGGCACACCTCACCTGTAGGGTTCACGTAAGCTCTGAGAACGAGCATCGTGCTGTAGTAGAAACTGAAACGGGGCTCAACGTAGCGGCGAACACCGGCTGCGGCTGTGACCTTGCTCACCAGCGGTGTGATCTACATCACAATGGCGCCGAGACTTGCCCATCCGCGCGCAGTTGCACCGCAGCTTAGCTTGGCAGCAGATTCCAGTTCTCTCACGACGCAGGAAGAACGGAGCGACCGACCATGATACTCCCACGGTACGCACTCTTGATTCCCTTCGCTGCGCTGGCCGCGTGCGGCGGGGGTACGATCCGGGTGGCTGACGACGGTTCGTCGACCAACAGCGGTCCCGTGTCGTTGGCGCCTACTCCTGACAGCGAGCCTGCGCCATCGGTCGCGGCAGCTCCAGCGCCCGCCGCCGAGCCCGCCCGCGACAGCACCGCCGTGGCGGCGGAGCCGAGCGAGCAGGGGTATGCCGGGTATGGCGATAACGGCACCCTGGAGCTCAAGCGCATAGGTAAGTGGTCGCGCACCGGTATCGGCGAGAGTCGCCGGCTCGTGATCCGAGACGCGAATGCCTGGGCCGAATTCTGGGCCGAGCTGGGGACCGGCGACCGGCCGAATGTGGACTTCACCAAGGCCATTGTGGTGGCGGTGGCGGCCGGACAGCGCCCCTCCGGCGGGTACGAAATCGCCGTTGACCGAGTCGGGCAGGTGGACGGGGAGCTCACGGTACAGGTCCTCGAAACCAGTCCGAGTCCCAACTGCACCACCAGCTCCTCCCCCACTCAACCGGTCGATGTCGTTGTGGTTCCGGCAGTTGCGCTAAAGAGCTGGAGCTTTCTAGAGCGCAAGGAGACGAGGGCCTGCCGCTAGGAGAGGGCTATGTGGTGACGGGATCCCAAGATGCAGGGATCCCGTCAACCGGCTCCGAATCACGGTTCACAATGAGTTCGTCGCGATAATGATAAGTCGCATGCTGTCAATGAGTTAATCATCACTTGACTTGCCGGGCAGCCCGGTCGTTATTCTGGCGCAGGACCCAACTCAGGTGGTCCGACATGAACGCCGTCCGGCCACTGCCCGAGTGGCCGGAGATCGTATACAGATCTCGATGTCGTCCAACCCAAGCCGTACCTTGGCATCTGCTCCTCCCGCCGGCTCACTGCATTCCCCCGAGATTGAAACACTCTCGCCCCCACCGGTGGAGCCGCACCTTCCGCCGGTTGCTCGGGTGGTACCCCGGGTGGAGACCGTGCACGGCGAAACCCGCATCGACGATTATTTCTGGTTGCGGGATCGGAGTAACCCGGAAGTTCTCGACTACCTCAACGCCGAAAACCGCCACACGCGGGCGGTCATGCAGCACACGGAAGAGCTGCAGGAGCTACTCTTTCAGGAAATGCGCGGGCGGATCAAGGAAACCGATCTCTCCGTCCCCGAGCGCATCGACGACTACTTCTACTACAGCCGCACGGAAATCGGAGGGCAGTACCCGATCCTCTGCCGCCGGCAAAGCTCGCTCGAGGGTCCGGAAGAGATCCTCCTGGATCAAAACCCGCTTGCCGCGGACCACCCGTATTTTCGCCTGGGAGCAAGTGAGGTAAGCCCTGATCACCGACTACTGGCGTACTCGGTGGACACCTCGGGGGCGGAGGAATTCACGCTGCATATCAAGGATCTCACCACCGGTGAGCTCCTGCCTGAGCGGATCGAGAGGACCTCCCATGGGGGGGCCTGGGCCAACGACAGCAGGACGCTCTTCTATACCGTCCTGGACCAGGCGCGACGCCCATGCAGCCTTTACCGGCATGTGGTGGGGAGCGACCCATCGCAAGACCCGATGGTCTACTTCGAGCCGGACGCGTCGTTCTTTCTCGATGTCAGCCGCACCCGCAGCCGAAGGTACCTGCTGCTCGATCTCTCCAGCCATTCCACTTCCGAAGTCCGCTTCGTAAGCGCCGACCATCCCGAGGAGCCGTTCCGGCTGGTGCAGCCGCGCCGTGCCGGGGTGGAATACAGCGTCACCCACCACGACGATCGGTTTTTCATCACCACCAACGACGCCGCGCCGAACTTCCGCCTGGTGCAGGCTCCGGTGGCGAGCCCCTCTCGGGAGTATTGGACACCGGTCCTGCCCTACCGCCCCCAGGTCAAGCTCGACTCCACCGACGCTTTCCGGCAGCACCTGGTGATCTACGAGCGGGAAGCTGGGCTCAGGCAAATCCGGGTGCTCGACTTGGAATCCGGAGCCGACCACCTGATTCCCTTTCCCGAGCCGGTCTACACTGTCCGAGCTCACGCGAATCCCGAGTTCGACACGACGTTGCTACGGTTTACCTACACGTCGCTGGTGACACCGAGCTCGGTGGTGGAATACGATCTTGCTCTCCGCAGTTGGACCGTGCGGAAGCAGACCGAGGTGCGGGGGTACGATCCGTCGCTCTACCGCAGCGAGCGCCGATTTGCCACCGCTCCCGACGGCACCCAGGTGCCGGTCTCTCTGGTGTATCGGGTCCCGCTGGAGTTCGATGGCCGCCAGCCACTACATCTGAGCGGCTACGGGGCCTATGGCCTGAGCTATGACCCGGTGTTCTCGTCCAACAGCCTGAGCCTCCTCGATCGGGGCTTTGTGGTGGCGGTGGCCCACGTACGGGGCGGCGACGAGATGGGGCGGGCCTGGTACGATGGCGGCCGGCTGCTGCAGAAGCGCAGTAGCTTCACGGACTTCATCGCCGCGGCCGAGTACCTGGTGGCGGAGGGATTTACCAGCCCCGACCGCCTGGTGATCAATGGGGGCAGCGCCGGCGGGCTATTGATGGGAGCGGTGACGAATCTCCGGCCCGAGCTGTTCCGCGTGGTGTTGGCCGAGGTGCCGTTCGTCGACGTAGTCAACACTATGCTCGACGCGACGCTTCCCCTCACAGTTATTGAGTACGATGAGTGGGGTAACCCCAACGATCCAGCCGCCTACTGCTACATCCGCTCCTATTCGCCGTACGACAACATCGAATCCAAAGACTACCCCCACATGCTGGTGACCGGAGGCCTCAACGACCCCCGGGTCGCCTACTGGGAGCCGGCCAAGTGGACCGCCAAGCTTCGAGCCAAGAAGACCGACCGTAACCGGCTGCTGCTCCGGACTAACATGGGAGCGGGGCACGGTGGGGCTTCGGGTCGCTACGACTTCTTGCGGGAGGTGGCGTTCAAGTACGCCTTCATGCTCGATGTGCTACCATAACGGCGACCTCGGCCAACGCTTGGCCAACAACCCATCCAGCCCGAAGGTCCGTCCCGCCGCACCAATGAGCAGTGCCACGGCTATGACGGCAAAGGCTGCGTCGTTGCTGGAAGGATCCTGGGACCAGACCCCGGCCGTATACATGCGGTCTGCCACCAGGAGCAGCACCACGGCGGCGGACAACCGGGTGAATAGGCCGAGAACGAGGGTCAACCCGACGAGCAGCTCGCCCCAGGGTATCAGCGCCGCCCCCGGCGAGCTATTGGCGAGAGCGAAGTCTCCGGTCAGCTTGGGCCACGCAGCCAACAGGAAGATCACTCCCAGATAGATTCGCAGGAGCACCAGCGCGGCACGAGCCAGAATCCCCTGAAGAATCGAACCGGGAAGCCTCACGGCGTCTCGCTGGCTGTGGCCGGAACCGTACGAAAGATGTCGCTGAATGTATGATGGCGATGGAAAGGTACGCAGATCACGGCAGCGTTGGGGAGAGAGCCCAGATTGGGAGTGCCGACAACCTGGAGGTCCGGTGAGAGTGGGCGACATCATGACGCCGAATCCGGCCTGCTGCACGCCGGACAGCACGGCCCGTGAGGCGGCGACGCTGATGAGGGATAACGATTGCGGCTCGCTTCCGGTGGTGGCGAACCGAGAAGCCAACCGGCTGGTGGGGACGGTCACCGATCGAGACCTGGCGATCCGGGGGCTCGCAGCAGGCAAGGGACCGAACACTCCCGTGCGCGAGCTCATGACCGAAGCCCCGATTACCAGCGGGCCCGAGGACGAGGTGGAGATCGTCCGAGAGGTCATGGTGGCGCAGCAGGTTCGACGGGTGCCCGTGGTGGACGATAACGGAGCCGTGGTCGGCATCGTGGCGCAGGCCGACCTCGCGCTGGAGGAAGGCGCGGCCAGCGATCAGGAGGTCGGCCGGGTGGTCGAGGCCATTTCCGAGCCGCGAAGCGACCTCGACCCGAGGTTCAGCCAGGCGGACTAACCACCTCAAACGTCGATTGTTCGCATGGCTGCTTCGTTGTACCGCTCGCCCGCGGCTACTCCCTTCGGAGCCACCTCCTCGATCTGCTCGAGGTCCGACGGATCCAGCTGGACCTCCAAGGCGCGGACGTTCTCTTCGAGATAGCGGCGCTGTTTGGTTCCCGGGATAGGCACGATGTCCCTGCCCTGGGCCAGTAGCCACGCGAGTGCAAGCTGGGCCGGGGTGCACTTCTTCCGCCGCGCGATCTCCTCGACTCGTTCGACCAGGTCGAGATTGCGCTGGAAGTTCTCCCCCTGGAAGCGGGGAGAGTTCCGCCGGTAGTCGTCTGCCGGCAGGTCCTCAAAGGCGCGGAACCGACCGGTGAGGAAGCCGCGGCCCAGCGGGCTGTAGGCCACGAATCCGATGCCAAGCTCCCGGCAGACCGGCAGCACGTCGTCCTCCGGATCCCGGGTCCAGAGAGAGTACTCGGTCTGCAGGGCCGTGATGGGGTATTCCTGATTGGCCCGGCGGATCGTCGCAGGCGCCGCCTCGGAAAGACCCAGGAACCGGACCTTCCCCTCTCGCACCAGCTCGGCCATGGCACCCACGGTTTCTTCGATCGGGACGGTGCGATCCACCCGGTGCTGGTAATAGAGGTCGATGTGATCGACGCCCAGTCGCTGGAGCGAGCCCTCACAGGACTTACGAACGTAGTCCGGGCGTCCGTTCACTCCGAGAAAGCTGCCGTCCTCACCCCGCTGGTTCCCGAACTTTGTGGCGAGGATAATCCGCTCCCGGCACCCCCGAATCGCCCGGCCCACCAGGCGTTCGTTGGTGAACGGACCGTACATATCGGCGGTATCGAGAAAATCGATCCCCAGCTCCAGGGCTCGGTGAACTGTGGCAATCGATTCCGAATCATCCCGTCCGGCATAGAACTCCGACATGCCCATGCAGCCCAAGCCGAGGGCCGACACGGTCAGCCCTTGGCGTCCAAGAGTACGACTTTCCATTGCGCATCTCCGTATACTTCAATGGTCGGCGCCGACTTGTTGGTGGTTGGAGCCGAGATCTAGCGTTTAAGGAATTACCCGTCCACCGCCCAGAGGCAACGTCATGGCCACCGATCGGCAGATAAATCGGATCTGCGTGTTCTGCGGCACGAACACCGGCTCCCGCCCCGAGTACGGCGCGGCCGCCCGGGAGTTGGGCCGACTGTTGGCCGAGGAGAACATCGAGCTGGTCTACGGCGGGGCAAGCGTGGGCATCATGGGCGAGCTCGCGGACTCGGTCCAGGAGCACGGCGGGCACGTCACCGGAATCATCCCCCAGCAGCTGATGGAGAAGGAGGCCGCCCACACCGGGATTCCCAACTTGATCGTGGTCGCGTCCATGCACCAACGCAAGTCGCAGATGGCGGATATGTCGGACGGGTTCATCGCGCTGCCGGGAGGCATCGGAACGCTGGAAGGCTTTTTCGAGATTTTGACCTGGGGGCAGCTCGGCATTCACGCCAAGCCCTCAGGTATTCTCAACGTCGCGGGTTACTTCCATGACCTGAGCCGATTCCTCGATCACGCGGTGAAGGAAGGGTTTCTGACCGAGCCGCACCGCGATGCCATCATCCTGGAATCAGACCCAGCCCGGTTACTGGAGCGGCTGCGCGCCTATAGTCCTCCGGAAGGCGAGAAGCTGATGAGGCGGACGAACCGGTAGGGGACTTCGCTTCATCAGGATGACGCGGGCTTCGGTCTCGGATCCTTAGTCGCGAAATCCTCCGGCGGTGGCCGGGGTCCGAGTCGCTCCACGTACGCCCGGGTAAACTCGGCGCCGAGCAGGACAATCTGCGAGGAGTAGTAGACCCACACCAGCACGACGATCACCGATCCGGCCGCACCGTACGTCGAGGCCACGGCGCTGGTGCCGATGTAGAGCCCGATCAGGAACTTCCCGATCGTAAACAGGCCGGCGGTCACCAGTGCTCCAACCCAGACATCGCTCCAGGCAAGCTTCACATCGGGAAGCACCTTGTAGATCATGGCAAAGAGGAGTGTGATCACGATGAGCGAGACGATCACGTTCAGCGCCTCCCATAGGACCGACACACCCGGAAACGCGTTCCCCATGTAAGTGTCCAGGGCCGCCAGGGCCGCGCTCACCACCAGCGAGGTGAGCAGCAGAAATCCAAACCCCAGCACCAGGCCAAATGAAATGAGCCGCTGCATCACCAGGTCCCCCAAAAAGTTTCCTCGCGACCTAGGCTTGACCCGCCAGATGGTGTCAAGGTCGGCCTGCAGCTCCAGGAACGCGCCGGTGGCACCGAGGAAGAAGGTGATGATGCCGATGATGGTGGCGGGAACGCTGGACGATGGCTTAGCGGCTCCCTCCAGCATGGCTTGGACCGCGAGGGCGCCTTCGCGACCGACCAGCCCCTGGATCTGCCCCACGATCTCACCTCGCACAGCCTCGGGGCCGAAGGCCACGCCGGCGATCGCGATTGCAACGATGAGGATGGGAGCCAGGGCGAAGAGGGTGTAGTACGCGAGGGCCGCCCCCATTCGGGGAACGTTGTCGTTCCACCAGCCGGCCAGAGCACGTCGGAAGATGTCACCCAGGACTCCCGCCGTCATCGCCGACTTCCTGCCCTGCGGTCGAGCCCCTGATTTCCCTGAGGACATACTCCCTCGGCTCAATATCGTTGGTACAAGATAGCACGCGCCGAATACCGATCTTGCGGCATTGCGTCGGGGCTGGGCTGCAACTAGAATCGCAGTCGGCCATCCCCCCTCACAAGCTCATCGGTTCAACCATGCGAAGATCACTCCTGATCAGTGTTCTGGTCCTTCTTCTGGTGTTGGGGGGCGCCATTGCTCTGGTCTCGAACCCCGGCCGGACGGCTGCCCATCCCACCAAGCCCGTGACCGATGGGGCGCTGCTGGCGGCCTCGTCGACACCGGGCCAGTGGCTGCTCTATGGGGGGGACTACTCGAATCAGCGCTATTCAAGACTCTCGCAGATCAATCGGGAGACCGTGAGTCGTCTGCTGCCCATCTGGAAGCACGATTCCTGGCGTCTGATCGTGCCCAAGGAGCGTCCCGAAACGACTCCTATAGCGGTCGACGGTACGCTGATCTATACCGACGCCCAGAATCTGGTGCTGGCTATAGATGCGCGGAACGGCCGCGAACTGTGGCGCTACCCGCACAAGGCCGCCTCGGTCGCGCTCTGCTGTGGCCTGGTGAATCGCGGCGTGGCGGTCTACGACGACAAAGTGTTCTTCGGCACCCTGGACGCTAAACTCGTCGCGCTGGATCGCCGCACTGGAGCAGTAGTGTGGGAGCGGGAGATCGCCCAGCCATCTCTCGGCTACTCGTTCACCATGGCGCCGCTCGCGGCTGATGGGAAGATCCTCATCGGAGCCAGCGGCGGAGAGTTCGGCATCCGCGGATTCCTGGATGCCTACGACCCCCAAACGGGTCGTCGAATCTGGCGTTTCTGGACCATACCCTCCCCAGCGGAGGGCGGGTGGTGGGGACGTTGGACTGCCACGACTCCTCACGGCGAGCGTCTGCCCCGCGACATCACGCAGGAGAAACGTGATAGCGCCCGGTTTGCCGACGCGTGGCAACGTGGCGGTGGCGGGATCTATTCAACCCCGGCGTACGATCCGAAGCTCGGTCTTGTTGTCTTTGGGACCGGCAATCCCTCATCAGTCGACGGCGTTCCTCCTCCGGGAGACAACCTCTACACCACATCACTGGTTGCCGTGGACATCTCGACCGGCAAGCTGCGCTGGTTTTACCAGATGGTGCCCCACAACATATGGGACTACGACGCAGCCAGCCCAGTGGTGCTCTTCGACGTGACCCGCGGAGGCACGACTATCCCCGCGGTCGCGCACGCGGGGAAGACGGGCTGGGTATACATCGTCGACCGCCGAACCGGCAAACCTTTGCTGCGCTCGGAACCGCTGATGCCGTTAGAGAACATCTTTCCCGCGCCCAGCAGCAGCGGTCGACGCACCTCACCCAGCCATAGGGGAGGAGCCAACTGGCCCCCTCCCGCCTATTCGTCGGAGACGGGGCTGCTGTACGTGCTGGCGAGCTACCTTCCCATGACTTTTGTCGACAAGTCAGAAAGCGGCAGGAAAGGCATCGTCGGCGAGTTCGAGCAGCTCCCCACCGAGCTCAAATGGGGTACCGTCTCTGCCGTAGACGTCTCCACCGGTAAGATCAGGTGGCAACGAAAGACCCCCTCCCATTTCATGTACGGTGGGGCGCTGGCCACGGCTGGGGGATTGGTGTTCTACGGCGAGCCCAGCGGTTACCTCAATGCTGTGGACGCAACGAGCGGAGAACCTCTGTGGCGTTATCGAGTAGTGAAAGGCTACACCGGACCGTTGATTTCGTTCGAGGTAGATGGGCAACAGCGCATCGCAGTGACCACCCGAAACGGAATCGTTGCGCTGGGACTCAAGTAGTATCAACTATCTGTGCGGCTTGCGACCGAGTGATTACTCCGAATCACTCAGTTTGTTCTGGGTCAGTCCCTCTCCTTCCTGAGCCCACACCGTTTTGATGTTGACGAACTCGCGGATCCCGTAATGACTGAGCTCGCGCCCGTACCCGGATTGCTTGACCCCACCGAACGGAACCCGGGGATCGGACGCGACCATGGCGTTGATGAACACCATGCCCGCCTCCAGCTCCAGGATGAAGCGGTCCCGCTCCCGCTGGTTCTGGGTCCAGGCACTTGCCCCTAAACCGAAGTCCGAATCGTTGGCGATCCGGAGAGCGTCCTCGATGTCCTGGGCGCGGAACAGGAGCGCAATCGGGCCGAAGATCTCCTCCGTGTAGGCGGGGGTGCCTTCCGCTATTCCGGTCAGCACCCCGGGCGCGAAGTAATATCCCGGCCGCTTGAGGGGGTAGCCGCCGGTGAGCAGGCGGGCGCCGGCCGCGACCGACCGCGCGACCTGGTCGGCGAGGGTTTTCACCTGGGCCTCGTTGGCCAGAGGGCCCACGTCGGTAGCGGGATCCATAGGATCGCCCACGACCAGCGCCTCCATCCCCGCCACCAGGCGGCGCTCGAACTCGTCGGCGATCGATTCCGCCACGATGAATCGCTTGGCCGCAATGCAGGATTGCCCGTTGTTGATCGTCCGCGCTTTCACGGCGGTCCGCGCAGCGGTCTCCAGATCCGCGCTCGGCATGACGATAAACGGGTCGCTGCCGCCCAGCTCGAGAACCGTCTTCTTGAGCTGCTTCCCCGCCGCGCTGGCGACATGACTCCCCGCTCCCGTGCTCCCCGTCAGGGTGGCCGCAACGACCCGGGGATCTTCGATCACCCGCCGCACCCGATCGGTTTCGATGAGGAGGGTCTGGAAACACCCCTCGGGGAAGCCGGCTCGCCGGAAGATGTCCTGGATAGCCAGCGCGCACTGGGGCACGTTGGACGCATGCTTGAGCAGGGCCACATTCCCCGCGGCCAGCGCCGGAGCCGCAAAGCGGAAGACCTGCCAGAACGGGAAGTTCCACGGCATGATCGCGAGCACTGGGCCGATCGGCTGGTAAGCGACGAAGCTGCGGGTGGCACTGGTCTCGACCACCTCGTCGGCCAGGAACCGCTCCGCCTGCTCGGCGTAGTAGCGGCAGCCCCAAGCACACTTGCCGGCCTCCTCCACCGCGGCTTTCAGGGTCTTCCCCATTTCCATCACCATGAGCCGCCCAAACTTCTCTTTCTCCGATTCGAGAATCTCGCCCGCCCGCAGTAGCATGCGGGTGCGCTCCGCGAGCGGAGTCTTGCGGTAGCGGCGGAAGGTGTCGGCGGCACACTGGAGGCGGGCATCCAGCTCCGGTTCGGAAAGCGGGGTGAAGGTCCGGACGGTCTGGCCCGTTGCGGGATTGATACTGGCGATGGTCATGGCTCGGTGCGCCTTTCGTAGGCAGCAGACAGCGTGCGAGACTGCAAGATCAAGCCTATTATCCTAGCCGGAGAAACCTCAAGGCGCGCGCATGAGTGCCATCCGCATTCTGCTGCGGAACAGTATCGACTATGCGGGACTCTTCCCGCCGGCTGGGCTCGCTATGGATGCGGCGGTGGACAACTACCACCACTACCGTGCCGGCGAAGCGGCCTGGGCCCTGGGCCGCTTTATCCTTCCGGCCAGCCGGCTGGCCCAATTTGAACGGGCAGCCGCGGAGCGTCTCTCGCAGAGCGCGGCCGGTCAGCCCTGGCTGCTCGGCGTGCTGGCCGGCCCCGACCTGGGGGCCGAGCTGGAACAGGTGGCCGAGTTCAACCGGCGCCACGCCGGCCGCGGCGCCGCCAGAATCGATACGATCGAGGCAAAAGCTAGCTCGGCTGACGCCGTTCGGGACACGATGCACCTGATGCCGAGGGATCTGCAAGCCTACTTCGAGATCCCGATCGATCCTGATCCCAGCAGCCTGGTTGCCACTATTGGCCGGTTGGGCGGGCGGGCCAAGGTGCGTACCGGTGGAGTGACCAGGGATGCCTTTCCCCCGACCGCAAGTCTGCTTCGGTTTCTCCAAAGCTGCATCAGAGCCCGAGTGCCATTCAAGGCGACCGCAGGGCTGCATCACCCCCTACGGGCCGAATATCGCCTCACCTACGAGCCGGACAGCCCAGCCGGTACGATGTTCGGGTTTCTGAACCTCTTCCTGGCTGCTGCGTTTGTCGCCGCCGGCATGGAGGAGCTGGAGGCGGCGCAGCTTCTGGAAGAGACATCGCCCTTGGCCTTCGAGTTCGACCGGCGCGGAGTCAGCTGGCGGGACCACCGCATCGGCCAGGATGCCTTGGGTGGAGCCCGGAAAGATGTGATCGTCTCCTTCGGTTCCTGCTCCTTCACCGAGCCCATCCAGGAGCTTCAGGCCTTGAACATGCTCGAACCGAGCATTCCGCAGGCGTGAACCAGACCCAGGATCCCAGGCTCACCTCCTGGGTCGCATCGGCGCAGGGTCACTCCGAGTTCCCCATCCAGAATTTGCCTTTCGGGGTGTTCCGCCCGGCCGGAACAAGCGGTCCAGGCTCGGTCGGAGTAGCCATCGGCGATCAAATCCTCGACCTGCATGCCGTGCTGGAGGCGCTCCGCTTGACGGGGGCGGCCAGGCGGGCGGCGGAAGCCTGCAATGCACCATCGTTGAATCAGCTGATGACTCTGGGAAGAGAGCACTGGTCAGCCTTGAGGCAGGAGATCAGTGCCTTGCTCGCCTCCGATTCGCCGGCCTTTCGAAAGGACAGCCGGCTCGGCGAGCGCATCCTCGTTCCCATGGCTCGGGCCGAGCTGTTGCTCCCGGTTGCCGTGGGGGACTACTCCGACTTCTACGCGTCGATTCACCATGCGACCAACGTCGGCAGCATGTTCCGGCCCGATAGCCCACTGCTCCCGAACTACAAATGGATACCGATCGGCTACCATGGTCGGGCCTCGTCCATAGTGGTGAGCGGCACCCCGGTCCGGCGACCTCATGGGCAGCTCAAGGGTCCCGGGGACGAGCCGCCGGTCTTCGCCCCCAGCCGGGCGCTCGATTATGAGATGGAGGTCGGGTGCTTCGTCGGACCGGGCAATCCATTGGGCCAGGCGGTACCCCTGGGAAGGTCGGAGGAACACCTCTTCGGGATGAGCCTGGTCAACGATTGGTCCGCGCGGGACATCCAGACCTGGGAGTACCAGCCGCTCGGTCCCTTCCTGGCCAAGAGCTTTGCGACCACGGTTTCGCCCTGGGTGGTCACGTTCGATGCGCTCGAGCCCTACAGGGTGCCGGCATTCAAGCGCCCGCCGGGCGACCCGGGACCGCTGCCCTATCTCGACACCGCGTCCGACCGTTCCCGCGGCGGCGTTGACGTGACGGTGGAGGTCTACCTTCTGACTTCACGAATGCGAGATGCGCGGGTGCCACCTTACCGGCTCAGTCAGGGTAGCATGGCTGACCTCTACTGGACGGTGGGACAGATGCTGGCGCACCACACCAGCAACGGCTGCAACCTGCGCCCGGGCGATCTGTTCGGGAGCGGAACCATCTCGGGACCGACGAAGGGATCCAGAGGCTGTCTGCTCGAGCTCACCTCTCGGGGCAGTGCGCCGATCGAGCTACCAACCGGGGAGACCCGAAAGTTCCTGGAGGATGGAGACGAGGTAATCATGCGCGGCTACTGCGAGCGGCAGGGGGCGGCCCGGATCGGTTTTGGCGAGTGCCGGGGGGTGATCGTTTCCGCCTGACCCGATCTGGTTGGCCGACCCCCTTAAATTGCGAGAGCGCTCGAGACCGCTTGAAATCAGCAATCTCGAGCGCTCCTCAAGCCAGGAGAAACGTCAGCTCTTCGCGACGATCTTCTCCAGCAGGTGCTGGGCGTAGTCCTTGTCCCACTCAGCCAGATTCTTGCGCGCGGTCACCTCGACCCGAGTCGTCTTGGGGTCTTTCCGCTCCATATCGATCGTAATATCGAGGTCGCCTTTCTTTCCCTTGAGCTCGCGCTTATCGCCGCCCTTCTCCATGCTCGAAGCGTCCGGCACGATCCCTTCCTCATTCATCACCTGCCGGGCGCGGGTGGCAACCTGGTCGACCGAGCTCGCCACCATGGACTCCGCCCCGCGGGTGGTCAGGTAGATACCGGCGCCCGCCCCGGCGGCCGCGGCTGCCGCGAGACATCCGGTGTTAGGGAGAACTAATGCCAGTGCCAGAGCCCACTTGGCCGGCGCCATCAACTTATTCACCATAAGGTTACCCTCGTCTTCCAGTGGAAACAGCGGTGCGGCGCGAGAGAGCGACTCATCTTACGCCCCGGTGCCTCCGCCGTCCACAACCTGCATCACCATGGTGGCGTAATCTCCGTCATTTCCACCTTCCTTCCCGCTCTGCCGGCCTCCATTATTCAGAGCATTCCACGCATGCGACCGAGGCTCCAGTGACGCAATTTCTCAAGACCACCCAGATCGCGATTGACGGCGCCAGAACCCTGCCCCGGCGCTACTATGTGGCCCCGGAGATCTTTGCCCAGGAGTCGGAGCGGATCTTTGCCCGGCGCTGGCTCTGCGTGGGCCGGGAGGATCGGATCCCGAAACCAGGGGACTATTTCCTCCAGCCGTTAGGACAGGAAAGCATCATCGTCCTCCGGGACCGGGCCGGCACTATCCGGGCCTACTATAACGTCTGCCGGCACCGAGGCACCCGGCTTTGTGAGGAGTCCAGCGGGCGGTTCTCCGAGACCATCCAGTGTCCCTATCACGCGTGGACCTACGCGCTCGACGGTCGGCTGATCGGAGCCCCATCGTCCGGCGACATCGAGGGATTTAATAAGAGCGATTATCCGCTGCACCAGGTGGCAGTCGAGAGCTGGGAGGGATTCCTCTTCATCAACCTGGCGCCGGAGCCGGAGCCCTTTGCCCAGGCATACCAGCGGCTGATCGGCCGGTTCTCCCGCTTCAACCTGCCCAACCTGGCTGTGGCCCGGACCATCGAATACGACGTTCATGCCAATTGGAAGCTGCTGTTCCAGAACTACTCCGAGTGCTACCACTGCGGGCCGGTGCACCCACCGCTCGCCAAGATCACGCCGCCCACCAGCGGCGAGAACGATCTGATCGACGGTCCTTTCACCGGGGGCTTCATGGTGATGAACGAGGGCCATCAGAGCCTCACCATGAGCGGACGATCCTGCGGGCTCATGGTCGGCGACCTGCCGGCAGAAGATCTCAATCGGGTGTACTACTACGCCATCTTTCCCAACCTGCTGCTGAGCCTGCATCCGGACTACGTGATGTTCCACACCCTCTGGCCGGAGGTACCCGACCGTACCCGCATCTTCTGCTCCTGGTTGTTCCACCCGGGTACCCTCAATAGCCCGGAGCACAACCCCGAAGACGGGATCGAGTTCTGGGATATGACCAACCGGCAGGACTGGCACATCTGCGAGCAGAGTCAGCTGGGCGTCCAGTCTCGGGCTTATCAGCCGGGTCCCTACTCCAAGCGGGAAGCTCTCTCGGTGCAGTTCGATCGAGAGGTGCTGAAGGCGTTAGGGAGTCGCGAGTCGTGACTCCGCGACTATTTTTCCATCTCCTCCAGTATCCCCAAGTGCAGTCGCAGGCCGAAGCTTAGGTTCTCCAGAGAAATTCTTTCGTCATTTCCGTGTATCTCTCGCCGAGTTTCGTCGAGCTCTACCAGGTAGGGATCAATTCCGTAGCAGACGACACCCGCTTCGGCGTAGTACGGCCGGTCGGACGCGCCCGCATCCACCGTGGTGACGAGCGGGACGCCCGGTAGCAGTCGATTTGCGGTGCGTCCGATCGCCCGGGAGAGATCGGTGTTCAGCGGAGCCGAGAAGCGGCGGGGTATGTCGCCGATAAGTGAGAGGGTGACGCTGGTA
Organism: Gemmatimonadota bacterium; assembly: GCA_041500125.1. Taxonomy (GTDB): domain Bacteria; phylum Gemmatimonadota; class Gemmatimonadetes; order Gemmatimonadales; family GWC2-71-9; genus CAVVWJ01. The sequence goes on along the minus strand of JBGQLP010000006.1, from coordinate 69,428 downwards.
TCGGCGATCACCCGGAGAAGCTCGCGCCGGAAGGCGAGAGTGTCCTCATCCGGCAGGAGGCGGATATCGAGCTCGGCCGATGCCTCGGCTGGAATGGTGTTGGTCTTATTGGATCCCACCAGTACGGTAGGAGAGATGGTGTTTCGAAGCAGCGCGTTGCGCTCGGGCTCGCTGAGAAGCCAGGCCCGGCCCCGAGGCGATTTGAGAGCGGCCGCGGCATCCGCCAGCCAGCGCCGATGCTGCCCAGTTTCGGCCTTGGCCTGAGCCTTGAAGTAGCCATCGACCGCAGGTGTAAGTCTGATCGGTGTCTCCCAAGCAGCAATTCGGGCCACCAACCGCGCGAGGTGAGGCACCGGGTTGTCCGGGGTCGGCACCGAGCCATGGGAGGACCTGCCTTTCACCACCAGCTTCTGCCAGTAGACCTGTTTCTCACCTACCCCCAAACCAAACCAGCGGACCTTGCCCTGCTCCATCCGGGTCCCACCGCCCTCCGTGAGGACGTACTCCACGTCGGCCAGCAGGTCCCGGTGGCGCTGGACAAAGATGCGGGAGCCCAGCCCATCGGATTCCTCGTCGGCATTGCCGATGAAGACGATGTCCCGCTTGAGCGGAACGCCCGATCGCTTGAGGGCGATGAGGGTCATCAGCTGCATGATGCCCTGGCCTTTCATGTCCAAGGCACCGCGTCCCCAGAGGTAGCCGTCCTTGATCAGCCCGGCAAATGGGTCTACCGACCAATACTGGCGCGATACCGGTACCACGTCCATGTGATGGACCAGGGCAATGGCTTTACCCTGACCCGTTCCCTTGAGCCGGGCGTAGAAGTTTGCCCGACCGTGGCCCAGCTCCGCCGTATCGAGGATTTGCCCTTCGATTCCCTCCTTTGCCAGAATGTCCTTGAGCCACTGAGCAGTGGCCAGCTCGTTCCCCGGCGGATTGCTGGTATTGATCCGCAGATATTGGGAAAGCAGCTGCGCCGTCTCCTCCCTCAGGCGGTCGTAATCCAGGCTCTGTGCCTGAGCAACGGTCAGGCAGAGGAGGCCGGAGAATCCGGCGGTGAGGGCCGCGCAGCGGATGCGAATGCGGATCATGCCTGTCTCCGTTTTCCGTGGTAGTAGACCAGAGCTCCGGCCGCCACCAGCAGGAAGGTGAGCCCGGCCACCTTAGTGACCGCGAGAATCTTGTTCGGCTCGTCGGCGGCCGGAATAAGGGCCAGACCGATCGAGACTACCGTCGTGGCAAACCCGGTTCCGGCCAGAACAAAGGCCACCGCGCGGCCCCCCGGGACGCGGATTACATCGGGCCCCGCCGATTCCCGCTGCAGTCGGATCAGTGCAGCAAACATGAAGAGATAGGGGATGAAGTAGGAGATGATCGACATGCTCACCAGCACGTCGTAAGCGCCTTTGACGGTCGTGCCTGCCTGGCCGAGGAGTATGAAGAGTGCGGCCACTCCCGCCTGGGTCATCAGGCTGACGTAGGGCGATCCGTAACGCGGATGCAGCCGGCCGAATGCGGCGGGAAGGAAACGGTCGATTCCGGCGACAAAGGGCAGCCGCCCGCCCGCCGCGAACCAGGCTCCCCCCTGGCCCAAGCCTCCCAGCACGACGAGCGCCGCCACTACCGGAACCAGACTTCCGAGGCCCATCCGCCCACTCGCCGTCTCGATTGCCGTCATGAAGCCTTGCAGGCTGAGGATCTGACCCTGGGGCAAGGCGACCAGCATCGCGACCGTGCCCAGGATGTAGAGGGCAGTGATCAGCACACCCGCAATGAGAAGTGCTCGGGGAATGTTGCGCCTGGGATCCCGGATCTCCTCGCTCATCATCGAAGCGCTTTCCAGGCCACTCAGGGAGAATGCGATGGTAGACCAGAAGACGATGTCTTTGAGCCGGGTGCTCGGTATCAAGCTTTCCCCGGTAAACGGCGTCGCCGAGCCGAAGCGGAGCCAAGCCGCCAGACCGAGCGCCATGAGAAACAAACCGGGAACCCAGAGGCCGATCGCACCCAGGTTGTGGAGCCACTTGCCCACCGCGAGCCCTCGTACATTGAGCCCGGCAGCAAGTGTCAGGGCGAGAAGAGAGAAGACGATAAAGTAGAGTGGGTTGTTAGCCAGGGTTCGCCACTCGGGCGCACCGATGAACAGCGCAGTGGCGGCCGTGAAATAGAAGAGTCCGGGAAAGTAGGGGAGATTGCAACACCAGTAGGTCCAGCCGGTGATGAATCCCGCGAAGTCACCGAACGCGCGCTTGCTCCAGACGTAGCACCCGCCCTCGTTCGGATAGCGGGAGGAGAGCTCGAGAACGGTGAACATCAGCGGGATATAGAAGGCCAGACAGGCGGTTAGCCAGATGACGACCGCGCTCGGGCCGGCCGCCGCCGCGGTGCCGATCCACCGTACGGTGAAGCCGGTGACCAGATAAAACAGGAGGAGATCGCGGAAGCCCATGGCCCGCTGGAGCCGCACCGGGGCATCCTGGGCCGGGACCACGCCGGTCGCGGAAGCAGTCACACCATGTAATTCCGAACCGGGTTCTCCAGCCGCAGAATGGGACGGTCGATCCGGAAGGGCTCGAGATCGTGCCCGGTGCGACCGTCGATCGCCAGCTCCGCGAGAATGCGCCCGATGAGGGAAGCAAACTTGAAGCCGTGGCCGCCACCGATGGCGACGAGTGCGGTCGGATGTTCGGGCACTGCGTCGATCACGAAGTCGCGGTCGGGCGTGAGCGAATACAGACAAGTCTTGCTGTAGATGATCGGCCCCAGAGCGGTCGGGATGTATTTCGCCAGAAAGGCCTGGACTCGTTGAAGGGCCGCCATGTCCGGATCGAAGGTCCGGGTCTCGGTGGTGACTTCCCTGCCACCGGCGTCCTGGCCCGCCTTCGGGCCGGCTTCGCCGAACACCGGAAAGCCGTAGAAGCAGGGATCGTCCATCCAGATCCAGATAGGAAAGCGATCAGGCTGGAAGTCCGCCGGTCGTGAGGTGGCGAAGTAGGTCACCTGCTCCTGGGTTATCGCGAGTGGCAGGCGCACTCCGAACGGAGCCAGAGCCTGGTTCGACCAAGCGCCGGCCGTGATGACCAGCCGGCTGCACCGGTAGGGAGCGCCATCCACCTCGATCTCGATCTCGCCGGCGAGCGGCCGTATCTCGCCCACCGATACCCGGTCCCGAAGCGTGGCGCCATGCTCCCGGGCCATCCGCTGGTGCGCCGCGTTGGCTCGCGCCGCCATCGCAATACCGCTCTGGCTCTGATACAACCCGTGGATGTCGTCGCTCAGCCGGAACTGGGGCCACCGGCGCATGATCTCCGGGGCGTCGAGCGATTCATAGGCGACCCCGGCAGCGGCCATGCTCTCCGAGTAGTTCGTCAGCGGAATTGCACTGATCCGAGGACCGAAGTCGAGACCACCAGTGCGGAGGATGAGCTGCTCGCCCGAGTCTCGCTCCACTTCGCCCCAGGCCTGGTAGGCCTGCTTGGCGAGCTCGACGTATCCGGGGGTGTGATAGGAAAGCCGGATGATACGGGAGTGATCCTGCGATTCCCCGCGCACGTGGCCGAGCTCGAACTGCTCCAGACCGAGTACCTCGTCCCCGGCCCGACGGGCCAACCAGTAGGCCGCCGCGCTCCCGAAGCCGCCGAGACCGAGCACGATGTACTCGTAGTCCCGCTTCATAGGAAAAGTGAGAGGTGAGAGGTGAGAGGTGAGAAGCGGCAGTTCCCTCTCACATCTTACCTCTCACTTCTCACCCTCGAGCCTTTCCGCCACGTATCGCCGGATATCCAGACTCGCGCTCTCCATCGGTGCGTAATAGCCGTACTGGAAAACCCGGGACCGCATCCCCCGCTGAACGTTCTCGCAGATGGCCCAGTCCTGGCGATTCACCCGGTCCCAGAAATCCACCGCATCTGCGGCGTCGAAGTCGGCGCGATCCAGCTCGGAGGGATGGAAAAGAAAATCGCACACGATCCGGGTGTGTCCCGGATCGCGAGGCCAGACAGTGTATGCGGTGACGTGATCGGCGGAGAGACTGATCATGAGGTTGGGGTAGATCAGCTCGCCCTTGTGGCGGACCCGCTCGTCCTCGTTGAGCCCATTGAAGGGGCGACGGTTGCTGGTGCCGGTCTCGGTGAAGGTCCAGGCCCCGTCGCGATGGGGAATCCCGCGATCCCAGTCGAGCTCCGATCCCCCGCCCTGTTTGAAGGCCGGCACCAGGCGGCACAGCTCCGGGTGCACCGGCCCGCAGTGATAACACTCGTTGTAGTTCTCCAGCATGACCTTCCAGTTGGCGTCCACCTCATAGCCGATTCGCCGAGCCGAGCGTAACTCAGCGAGGGGGTAACGTTGGAGCCGCTCCGGCACCGGACCGAGCTGGGCGAAGAGGCTGTGGCCCGGTGCGGACGTCTCGGCCGGGGTGAGATTCAGGAAAACGAACCCGCCCCAGCTCTCGAGGCCCACCGGGTAGAGACCGAGGTCCGCCCGGCTGAAACCGGATTCCTCGTCGAGAAAGGGGGCGGCCCGGAGGCTGCCGTCCAGCGCATAGGTCCAGGAGTGGTACGGGCAGCGAATGGCACCGGTGAAGCTGCCTCGCGCGCCCTCCGGCACCAGCCGGGAGCCCCGGTGGCGACACACGTTGTAGTGCGCGGCGAGTCTTCCCTCCCGGGTACGCACCACCAGCACGCTCTCACCCAGAATATCGAGCGCGTGGTAATCCCCGGAATTGGGCCAATCCTCTTCTCGGCCGGCGCAGAACCACTCCCGGAAGAAGATGCTCTCGGCCTCCCGGCGGAAAATCTCGTCCGAGAAGTAAAAGTCCCGGTGGAGGGTCCGTTCCATCATCGCCTTACTCCCCGCCCTCCGGCCCGTAGAAGAACACCCAGACTACCAGGTCATCGGTGAATTCCTCGAACCGATGCTCGACTCCCGCCGCAACGAAGAGAACGTCACCCGGTCCGAAGCGATGTCGTTCCGGGCCGTTCCGAAACTGGCCCCTGCCCTGGACCACGGCATACACCTCATCTCGGGTGTGCGGCGATTGGGGGTCGCGGCCCCGCGGCGCATACAGCTCGACACTCAGAGTCCCGTGCCGGAACAACTCGACGAACCGTTCGCCTTCCGGGCCGGGCAGCCGGGCCATGCCATTGCTGACCGTGAGCTGGTGCCGGGGCATCAGTGGGAGGCTTTGCGGCGCATGTCCCGAAGAATTTCACGAGAGGCGTTGTAGCCGCAGGCGCCCATCACCCCGCCACCAGGATGAGTGGCGGCCCCGCACAAATACAGGCCCCGGATCGGGGTACGATAGTTGGCATACCCCGGCACCGGGCGCATGAACGAGAGGCTGCTCAATGACATAGCGCCTTGCATGATGTTCCCCCCGGTAAGCCCGAACCGCCGCTCCAGATCGACCGGGGAAAGCACCTGCCGTCCAAGCACCGATCGCCTGAAGTTCGGGGCATACTCGTTCATGAGGTCGAAGCAGCGCTCCGCGTACTTCTCCTTCTCCTCCTGAAGCGAGAGCCCCGGTGCCAGCTTGTAGGGGAAATACTGGGTGAACATCGACATGACATGTTTGCCGGGAGGTGCCAGCGAATCATCCAGCACTGAGGGTATGGTCGCCTCGATGATGGGATACTCCGAGGGGCAGCCGTACTTGGCATTGTCGTACGCCCGCTCGATGTACTCCATGGTGGGAGAGATATGAATGGTGCCGCGATGTTGGGGCCCGGGCTCGGTCCCCGGAAGAGCCTTGAAATCCGGGAGCTCACTCAGCGAGATGTTGATCTTGAGACTGGCGCTGCTGTAATCGATGTTCCTCACTGCCTCGACGAACTCGGGCGGGAGGTCGGCGGCATTCAGCAGTTTGAGGAAGGTCACGTGGGCGTCGGCTCCCGATGCCACCCGGCGGGCTCGAATCTCGGTGCCGTCCTTGAGCGCCACGCCCGCTGCCTCGCCCCCTTTGACCAGAATCCGACTGACCTCCGCGCCGGTGCGGATCTCGGCGCCGCTTTCCTGCGCGGCTGAAGCAATTGCATTGCTGATGCCACCCATCCCCCCACGCACGTAGCCCCACACACCACGGATCCCGTGGCACTCGCCCATCACATGATGGAACAGCACGTAGGCGGTACCGGGCATCGAGGGCGAGGCCATCGCGCCGATGATCGCATCCGTTGCCAGGGTGACCTTGAGCTGCTCCGACTCGAACCAGCGGTCGAGGATCGGGGTCGCCGCACCGGTCAGGATCTCAACCGCCTTCTGGCCATCGGTCCCGAGCCGCGCGAAACTCAGGCCGAGCCTTGCGAGTTTCATCAGGTTGCCTGGACGGAAGGACCACGGGTTGGGCGGGGTCTGGGTCAGCGTCGGCTCGATGAACGCGGCAACGCGCTCCAGCATGCGCTCGTACTTGGGCAACGCGTCGGCATCTTTGGCCGAGAATTTGGCGACCTCCTTGTGGGTCTGCGCCTTGTTGGGTCCCAACAGCAGCGAGCGACCGTCGGGGAAGGGCGTGAACGAGGATGGGTTGCGCGGCAGCATCTTGAACCCGTGCCGCTTGAGCTCTAGGTCGCGGATGATTTCGGGTCGCAGCAGGCTGTTGACGTACGCGGCGGTCGAGACCTTGAATCCGGGCCAGAGCTCCTCGGTGACGCAGGCCCCCCCGAGCACCTCCCGCCGCTCCAGCACCAGCACTTTGACGCCGGCACGGGCGGCATAGGCGGCGGTCACGAGACCGTTGTGACCGCCGCCGATAACGATGAGATCGTAGGACGCCGACATGATCGCCTGATAGAAGAAGGCGTATCTTAGCGCCGCCCGGAGCGACGGCGCTAGGCAGGAATTGGGCTATTGACCCAGCTGCATCTCCGATCTGACGTAGAGATACCGGCCGTTGTAGCCGAAGGGCGAGGTCACCGCCCAGGGGAAAGTCCAATTGTTGTTGTTGTCGAGATCGAGCATCCTGGACGGATATGTGTCGAACAGGTTCTTGGCCCCGATCGAGAGATTGACCTGGTTAAAGCGGTATCCCACCTCGGCATCGAACAGAGTCTTGCCGACAAACGTCTCTCCAACAACACCGCCGAATTCGGCTGACCTTCCCGAGCCATAGTAGTTCCCGCGTCCCAGCGCGTGGAAGCGACCGAGAGACCAGTTTGCCGTTAGGGTACCCCGCCAGTCTGGACGCTCCCTGGTGATGGCCAGCGTCGTCAGCAGGTCGAGAGCGCCGGTGAAGCTTGTCCCGGTGCCCTGCAGGATCGGCGGGAGGCCTCCCACACGAGCGATCGTATTCTTGGTGTAGTTGACACCGGCATTGAGGTCCAGCGTGCCATTCCCCACGGGAAGTCGGAGATCCCCGGTCAGGTCGATACCGTTGGTCTTGGTGTCCAGTGCGTTGGTAGGGAACTGCACAGCACCGATCGCGGTCAACCCGGAATCGGCCAGGATCCGAGCGACCACGCTGTCGCCCGCGTCGTAGGTGGCGCCGAGCAGAATGCGATGGTTGATCTTGATGTGGAAGACGTCCACCGCGAGCGTGAAGTTGTCCATTGGGGAAAACACCACGCCGCCACTGAGGTTTACCGATGTCTCGTCTCTCAGGGGCTGGGCTCCGAAGATCCGCGATGCCCGGTTGGTCACCGGGAAATTGCCCACCTCGACCAGGCTGCCTGCAATGAAGTTCGTAGTGACGTGGCTGAACCAGCTCTGCGCCAGCCCAGGAGCACGGAAGCCGGTGCTGGCCGCGCCGCGGATGACCAGCTGCTTGCTCGGCTGAACCCGGACCGCCGCCTTGCCGGTAACCCGTGAGCCAAAGTCGCTGTAGTGCTCGTAGCGGCCGGCGATGTTCAAGAGCACTTGTTGGGTGAGGTTCGACTCGAGGTCGAGATAGGCACCCACGTTGTTCCGTGAGTTGTCGCTGGCGTCGGAAGGGGAGAAGCCGGAGAAGACCGATGAGCCCGCGGGCGCAAGATCTCCGGGAGTGGCCACGCTGTCCTGGGATAAGTGACCACCGTTGATCCAGGAGGCCGTCTCGCCCGCAACGATCTTGTACGTCTCCCGACGATATACTCCGCCAAAGGCTACGCTGACGGGGTTCGGCAGGCCGAGGCTGATCGGCTTGGCCAGGTTGAGGCCTACGAGGAACTCCCCGCGTCTCAGGCCGCCGGCGTCGAAGCTGGTCTGGTTAGGAATACCCGGGTCGTCGGCAGTGCCGAGGACGCCGTCCGCACCCGGTGCACAGGCGGTAACCAGGCAGGGGCCCAGCGACGGGTTGAGGGTGTTGCGCAACCGGTAATCGAAGGTGTTTTTGCCGTAGATAGCCCCAAGGTCAGCGGACCATCCTGAAAGGTTGCTGCGGATTCCAACCGCACCCGAGAAGTCGTTCACATTGGGACGGAATTCCGGCAGGAACCCATTGGGGTAGATCGTCGGCCAGTTACGGTTGTTGAGGGGCTTGCGGTAGTAACCATTGCCGGTGCCGACTCGGTTGCTGAAGCCGCCGAAGGCGTAAAACTCGGTGGCTCCGCTCGCGGTCAGCGGCATCCGAAGGTTAGCGAACGACAGTAAATCCCGCTCGAGGCCATCGCCGAGGTGATTGACCGGTTGAGGGACTCCGTTGCGCTTCTGGATGATTCGGCCGGTGACCGTGTCGACGACGTCGGTGATGCCGTTCAGATCCTGCAGAGTGCCGTCCGGAAATGCACGGTTGGTAGGCTCGCGGTTCTGGAACTCGCCGAAGAGTCCCAGAGAGCCCCGCCCCAGCTTGATGCCCACCCCACCGTTCACGTCCGCCGTGGTGCCGTCGTCCGGGTACTTGCCGGTAAAGTATCGTCCGGCACTGGTATTCACGAAGGGCGAGAACTGCCCCTCCTTCATCACGATGTTGACCACACCCGCGATTGCGTCGGAGCCGTACTGAGAGGAGGCGCCATCCCGTAGCACTTCGATTCGCTCGATGGCACTTCCGGGGATGGCGTTGAGATCGACACCACTGGACCCCGCCGGGGACCCGAGCGGGAAGGTATTGAGCAGTGCCGTCTGATGGCGGCGCCAGCCATTCACCAGCACCAGCGTGTGGTCGGGAGAGAGGCCACGCATCGTGAACGGGCGCACGATATCGTTCGCGTCGGTCACCGTCTGGTGGGGAAAGTTCACCGACGGCGAGAGCGTCGCGAGGACCTGGCTGGTTTCGGTGGTGCCCTGCTCCTGGATGTCCTGAGAGGTGTAGACGTCTACCGGGACCGCAAGTTCCTCGGCTGCAGTGTGCCGGGCGCGGCTACCTACGACCACGTCGATGGGAGCCAACTCCACGGCGCTGCGACCGAGGGTGAAATCCTGACGCACCACGTCTCCCGCCACCACCGTGACGGACGCACTGGCAGCCTGGAAGCCGATGAGACGGGCACGCACCATGCGGGTTCCTGCCGGCACCCCCCGGATTACGTACTCTCCCCCGGCGCCGGACGTGGCCCTGAGCCCGGTCCCCTCGACGATGACAGAGACGTTAGCAAGCGGGGTGCGGCTGCTGTCCGCGACGCTCCCGCGTAGAGTGCCGGTCTGAGCCGCGAGTGTTGCCGGGAGCAGCAGCAGGAGGCCCAGGATCATCCGGACGACGGGTCGTATCATAGGACCTCCTTTGGAGTGGACTTCACGCGTTTCGGTCGAGGCACCCGGTCACCTTGGGGTTGTTCGTCTCGGTGGCAGGGAGGGGCAGGTTCACCCCGGGGCCGTACGTCAGCCCGCCCTTGAAGTAGAGCCCGCTGGGAAACACCGCGTCCGCCGCACGGCCATACTGACGTACCAGCCGGCGCAGGTCACCCAATCGGTGCCCGGTGGCGAACAACCAGAACGCCCGCTCCCGAAACAGCAGATCGACTCGCCCTGCCGGGGTCCCCGGGTCGGTCGTGTCCGCGAGCCCAGCGCCGGCTCGTAAGGCGTTCAGAATGCCGAGCGTGCCCGTCAACAGCACTCGCGTGCCAGCGATCCCGTCGCCAGTGCGCTCGTCGGTCACCCGACCGCTGAGCTGGCTTTCCTGCGCAACCACTGCTGTGGCGACGAGATTAGCGGCGATAATGACGCCAACGCGAAGCAAACGAGTCAGATGCATGTAAACCTCGATGCGAGCGGCCAACCGTCACCCGGTGCGAGACCAGGGTACGCCAGCTCGGGCGTACCGGTGTGCGGATTATAGAGAGAGGAAGGAAACAGGGGCGCCGGAGGCAGCCCCGGCAAACGTGCGCGGAAAGAGGAAAGGTGTCAATAGCGGGAAAGCGCTGTCAGGACGTCAGTACACTGAGAAGCTGGAGGTATTCAGGTCATTCTCCAGCGTCCAGGTGATGACCTGACCCGGCATCACCAGAATCGTCTCGCTGGTGAACGGTCGCCCGGCGACGGGAAGAGCTCGCAGCCGCACACCACCGCTGGTGTTGAGCCGATGAGACGGAAAGTCAAAAGTGGCGCTACTCAACGCGGTGACCATCCCTAGCCGCTGCGGAAGGCCGCCGGCCATGAGATAGACCGTGATGTCATTCCAGTTGTGACTCTCGACCGAAACCATGACCAGACCCCGTGCTGCCGGGTCTGAACGATCAGTATGGCGGGACGAGAGGAGACCGCAGCCAGGGCAGGTGGCTATGAGCACGAAAGCGAGCGCGAGGCGAAGGGCGCGCATAGGCTTACCTCGAAAGCGCCTGTAGACAAGATACCTGCCGGGCCGCCCGCTCAAATAGGCACGTGCTCACTCTATTGACGCCTCCAGGTAGACGCCGTACAATCTGCGAGACCGCGGCCCATGAAGGAGTACGGTCGCGCCGCATCCCTTGTGACAATTCGAAACATCCATCGGTTACCGCCCCGAAGGACCTAGCACGTTCCCAGCCAGGTATGGAGAACGAATCGTGCTCAACCGTCGTCAGATTCTGATTGCCGTCATCGCTCTCGTCGGACTGGCAAGCTCCGGCGTGGCCCAACAGCCCGTCACCGTCACCGGACATGTGAAGAGCGAAGAGGGCGCACCGCTTGCCGGAGCCACCGTTTCCATCCCTTCCCTGCGCGTCAGCACCACCTCGCGGCCCGACGGCAGTTATGGGCTGCTGGTGCCGGCCGATCAGGAGGGGCAGCCGGCGACGCTCATGGTAAGAGCGATCGGGTTCAAGCCGCAGACCGCCGAGATCACGATTTCCCCCGGTGGAGTGGTCCAGGACTTCGGTCTTGCCGCCAATCCGCTCCAGTTGGGAGAAATCGTGGTCACCGGCGCGGGCACCGTCTCCGAGGTGGAGAAGCTCGGCAGTGTGCGGAACAGTGTCGACTCATCGCTCATCAACCGGAGCAACGAGACCAACATTGTGACTGCGCTGTCCGCCAAGGCGCCGAATGTGGAGGTGACCTCCACCTCGGGCGACCCTGGAGCCTCGACGTCGATACGGATTCGGGGAGCCAACACACTGGGGAGTACCGGCGAACCGCTGTTTGTGGTGGATGGAGTCCCCATCGACAACTCCACCGTAACCACGACGACGTTTGACGGCACCGGCTTCGGCGGTCAACAGGGCACCGCCTCGTCCAACCGCGCCTCGGACCTCAATCCAGCCGACATCGAGTCGGTCGAGATCCTCAAGGGCGCGGCGGCCGGCTCCCTCTACGGTGCGCGTGCCGGGCAGGGCGTCATCCTCATTACCACGAAGCGGGGGCACGCGGGACCCACCACCTACTCGCTCAGCTCCTCGCTGTCGGTGAATGATGTCCACCGGTTTCCCGCCCTCCAGCGGATCTACGGCCAGGGCGACGCGGACACCCTTGGTGTCCCTACTGCCGAGACCTGTGTGCTCGGCGGGGCGACCGATTGTGGCGGCACCGGCGATAGTTGGGGACCGGCACTCGCTGCTGGCACTGCGACGTTCGACCACGCACGAGAGATGTTCACCACCGGCGTTGCGACCGACAACACTCTCACCATTGCCGGCGGAAATGATCGCACCCTGTTCTACCTGTCCGGTTCCTACACCAACCAAGACGGCACATTTGTGGGGCCGCAAAACGCCTATAAACGCTACTCCTTTCGCTTGAAGGGCTCTCAGCGGGTGAGAGACAACTTCACCATTGGGGGTAATGTTGCCTACTCCAACAGCGATGGCCGGTTTGTCCAGAAGGGAAGCAACTTCAGCGCTCTGACGCTGGGGTCTTGGCGTACCCCGCCCGAATTTGACAATCGGATCTATCTCGACCCGGCGACCGGGATGCACCGCTCGTACCGGTTCCCCAATCCGTCGGCCTCGTCCTCCGACAGTACCCGCGGCTATGACAACCCGTTTTTCAGTGCCAACGTGCCGGTCAGCACCGCCATTGCCGACCGGGTATTTGGCAACGTGAGCCTCGATTATGTGCCGGTCGGATGGCTCCGCTTCAACTACACCTTGGGCATCGACTATTCGGGCGATGACCGGCTGCAGGGACAACCTCAAACCTCATCCAATACTCCGAGCATCCTGGGCCAGGTAGTCAAGGTCAACATCGTGAACCAGCAGGTGGATCACAATCTGACCGGTACCGCCACGTACAAGCTGGGCCAGAGTCTGGCTGGATCGATCACCCTGGGTCAGAATCTCAATACCCGCAGCCTGCGTGAGATCGGCGGGGTGGGCAACGCCCTGCTCGCCCCTGAGCCTTTCACCCTCACTAACACCGCAAGTCAGCTTCCCCCGATCGACAACGAGACCAAGGTCCGGATCGAAGGCTACTTCGGACAGGCCACGCTCGACATCTCCGACCAGCTCTTCCTCAAGGCCGGCGTGCGCTATGACGGCGCCTCGACCTTCGCCCAGGACAAGCTCCGCAGCTGGTATCCCAGTGGAAGTGTCGCCTGGGAATTCACCCGGCAAACCGGAGACCTGGGTGGTAAGCTCACCTACGGTAAACTCCGCGCGGCATATGGGGAGGTGGGGACGCAGCCCAATCCGTACCTGACCGTGTTCAGCTTCCTGAGCGGTGGAACGTTCCAGGACGGGTGGGGGGCAACGTTGACCGCTTCCCAGAACGGATTCGGCGGGCTCTTCAGCGATACGACTCGCGCCACTCAGCTCAAGCCGGAACGGACCCGTGAGCTGGAGCTGGGCACCGACCTCGGGCTCTTCAATGACGTGGCCGACCTGAGCTTCACCTGGTACCGGCGCACCTCAAAGGATGTGATCCTGACCCTGCCGGTGCCCGCGACCACCGGATTCATCAACGCCGCGAGCAATGGCGCCGAAATTCGCAATGCCGGCACCGAGTGGTCGCTCAACCTCCGCCCGATCACCAAGCGCGACTTCTCCTGGGATCTCGGCTTCCTGTTCTCCACCAATCGGAATCGGGTGGTCAGTCTGGCCGGCGCTCAGTTCGTGAACTATGGGGGCGTAGGCGGGTTTGCCATCTCGGTGGCCGAAGTAGGCCAGCCGGTGGGGGCTTTCAGGGACTACGACTACATACGCTGCGGTCGAGGCATCACCGTTCTGGACCCGGCCTCCAATGAGGTAAGCGTGGACGCCCTCTGCGGGGCCGACGCAAACAGCAAGCAGGCCCTGTTCATCAACGATGGCAATTACTCCAATACCGGCCTCGATGCCGGCGCCGGTGCCGGCTATCCCCTGCTCGATCCGAACAGCCGCATCATCGGCGATCCCAACCCCAAGTGGACCGGGTCGATCCGCAGCGGCCTCCGGTTCGGCAAAATCTCGGTGTCCGGTCTGCTCGACATCCGCCACGGCGGCCTGGTCTACAACGGCACCCGGGGTGCGCTCAACGCTATCGGCACGTCGAAGGAATCGGGCGACCTCCGTGGCAAGTCAGTCGTCTTCGGTCAGGACTTCTTGAAGGGCGCGGTGGCGGGACCCGGGGTGGGAACCAGTGCGGTGCTGGACCAGAACTGGTTCCAGAATTACTACAGCACCTTCACCTTTCTGGGCCAGCCATTTTACGAGAGCGCCAGCTTTGTGAAGCTGCGCGAGGTCTCGGTGGGCTATACCCTGACGGGTGGCTTCGTGAGTCGGGCGCTGGGGCTCAGCAGCATGGACCTCCGGGTTGCCGGCCGCAATCTGGCGGTCTGGACACCTTATACCGGCGCCGACCCGGAGACTAGCCTGTCCGGCGCCGATACCGGTGCCCGGGGAATCGACTGGTTCAACAATCCCCAGACGCGGTCGTTCGTATTCTCCGTCACCATGAACCGCTGATGCCCACCCGATCACTCGAGGTTTCTGCCATGCGCAACCGTTTCACGACGGCGCTGCTCACTCTCGGGGCCGGCCTGGGACTCTGCGGCTGTGGGGATTTTCTCACCGGCCCCAAGCTCTCCGACAACCCGAATCGTCCGGTCACCGCCACCAACGCTAATCTGCTGGTCGCGTCCCAGACCGACCTGGCGTTTTTCCTCGAAGGCCATTTGGGGCGTACCATCTGCATCTGGATGCAGCAGTGCGCCGGCACCCGGCTGCAGTACAATAGCCTCGGGAAATACATCGTCGGCGACGACGACTATATCTTCTCCTGGTACAACGTCTACGATAACGGCGGTCTGGTCGATCTCCGTCTCCTCCAGCGTCAGGCGCTCGCTACCAACGATTCCGCCTATGCCGGCGTGGCCAAGGTACTCGAGGCCTGGCTGGTCGGAACCGCGGCTGATGTCTGGGGCGATGTACCCTATTCCCAGGCGGCCGACTCCACGGTGGCGGCGCCTGTCCTGGATCCGCAGCAGCAGGTCTACGCCGCATTGGAGTCCAAGCTCGATGAGGCGATCGCGTCGCTGAACGCGAGTAGTCCAGGTGCTCATCCACCCGGCGGTGAGGATCTGGTCTATGGCGGAGATCTGGCAAAATGGACGGCGTTAGCCAACACCCTCAAGGCTCGATACTACCTGCATACTGCCGAACTCCTCGGAGTTCCGGCGTATGCAGCGGCACTGGCGGCGGCCGCAAACGGCATTGCGGACCCGTCGGGCGATTATCTGGCCTACCATAGTAGCGCCTCCACCGAGACCAACCTCTACGCCCAGTTTACTACCTCATGGCCGGATTATCTGTCCGCCGGGAAAGCTTTGGTGGATCTTCTGCAAAGCACCGCCGATCCTCGGCTGAGCGAGTACTTCGGGCCCAATGGCGCCGGCAATTTCGTCGGCGCCAACCCGGGTGATGATGTCGATGTCGGGGCTTCCCCCTCATCACTGAGCTCAATCCATCTCGACCCTAGCTTCCGCCAGCCCCTGGCAACTTGGGCCGAGAACCAGCTCATCATGGCGGAAGCTGCCAACCGGACGGGCGACGATGGCACCGCCCGCACCAGCCTGAATGCGGTTCGTGCCGATGCCGGCCTGGGTCCGATCGGCGGCGGAGTCGGCGGTGCCGCCTTGCTCCAGGCCATCATGACCGAGAAGTACATCCGACTGTTCCAGAACCCCGAGGTCTGGAGCGATTACCGGAGAACTTGTCTTCCGGCCCTGACCCCGGCATCCGGATCGACGTCCATCCCGGCGCGCTTGGCCTATCCGCTGAGCGAGCGCAATGCGAACCCCAGCATTCCCGATGGCGGGCCGCTGCAGAACTGGAACGACCCCAACCCCTGTCCGTGATTCAGTGAACCGCGACGCTGGAGCGCGCCAGATCGCTCTCCAGCGTCCACTGGATTTCTTGTCCCGGCTGAACCGGAATGGCGTCGGTGGTGTGGTCGTCCGGAGCTCCGACTGCGTGCCCCCGGAGCCGGATGATGCCTGACGTCCCGAGTCGGCGGCTGGGAAGAACAAAGGTCGATGTCGTCACCGCGGTTGCGAGTCCCACCCGGTCCACCACCCCGTCATGCAGTACCGACACCACCACGTCGTTCCAGTGATGGTTCTCCACCACCAGCACGATCTCGCTAGGTGCTTCGGGTGGAGGGGCACTCGATTTCCCCGAATGTCCGGCACAGCTGACCGAGCATAGGACCAGGAGAGCGGTAAGGGCTGATCTCCGCGGGGCGTCAATGAGTCGCCGCGTCGCCCGGCTGAGTCTTGAGGTGGCGGTCATACCAGTCGACGTATCGCTGCAGCCGGTCGCGCCGATAGCTCGGCTTTCGGATGTCATGGTACTCCCCCGGATAGATGACCAGCTGGGTCTCCCGTCCGAGACTCCTCAGCGCCTGGTACATCTGCTCGGAGTTGAGCAGGGGGACGTTGAAGTCCTTCTCCCCGCAGAGGAACAGCGTCGGAGTCACGATCCGGTCGGCATGGAGGAAGGGATACGAGACCCTCAGGTAGGCCGCGGTGTTCTGCCAGGGGGTGCCCAGCTCGGCCTCGTATTCGCGGACATACTGATCGGTACCGTACCCGGCCAGAGCATTGGCGAGGCCCGCGCCGCTGATGGCCGCCTTGAAGCGCTGATCGCGCGTTATGACTTGGTCGGTGAGGATACCGCCGTAGCTCCAGCCCCCGACTCCCAACCGATTGGGATCCGCTATCCCCTGCGCGACCGCAAAATCCACCGCGGCGAGCACGTCTTGCCCGTCCTTGTTCCCCCAGTCGGCCCAGATGGCCGTCGAGAACTTCTCGCCCCGCCCAGAGCTGCCACGAGGATTCGCTGCCACGACCACATAGCCGTTGGCGGCCAGGAGCTGCCAGTCGAAGTTGGCAAAGTCGTTATAGAACTGCCAGACCGGACCCCCATGGATCCGGAGGATCGTGGGATACCGCTGACCCGGACGGTAGTCGATGGGCTTGACCATGAAGCCGTGGATATCGGTCCCATCCTTGCTCTTGAAGCCGATCTCTTCCACCGGTGCGAGGCGGACCTCCGAGAGCCATTTGTCGTTCTGCCCGGTGATCTGGCGTAGCCGGTTCCCCTCCACCGCGAAGATCTCCGCCGGTTGCGCAGGCGCGCTCGCGAGCACCGCGATCTTGCCCCGCGGACCGGCCGAGAAATCGCTGATGACCCGCCTTCCCTCCACCAACCGCTCCACCGGTCCGCCGGAGACCGGCACCCGGGCAAGGTGAGTCACCCGATCGTCCTCGAGCAGGAACAGTACCGATGCCCCGTCACTCGAGAGCGTGGGCGAGAGCGGGTTCCGGTCCAGCGCCGCCGTGAGCACGCGGGCCGGACCACCGCCTGAGGGGACCACGGCGACCTTCTGTCCAGCGTAGTAGAGCAGCTTGAGCGGTCCGCCTTGGACGTAGGCGATGGACTTGCCGTCCGGGCTCCAGGAGGGGGGCCGCCCTCCCCAATCGGGGTCATTGTCCGGCCCCTCGAAGGTGGTGAGCTGCCGGGGAGTGGCGCCCGGAATCGTCTCCACGACGTATAGGTCCCAATTGGCGGTTCGGTCGAACTCCGGACGACGCTTGCTGACAAAGGCGATGCTCTTGCCATCAGGCGACCAGGCCGGCGCCTCCTCGTTGTATTCCCCCGGCGTCAGCAGTAGCGCCTTCCGGGCGGCCAAGTCGAAGAGGTAGAGATGGTCCCGCCGCCTGCCGAGATATCCCGTCTCATCGGCTTTGAACTGGAAGCGGTCGATGACGATCGGAGGGTGGGTTCGCTGGCTGGTGTCGGGAGTGACGGTGGCCGAGTCCGGATCGGGATCGGGGGCGATGAGCGCCAAGCGCTTGCTGTCTGGGGACCAGGCGTAGTCCGAGACACCGCCCGGAAGATCAGTGACCTTTTCGGCCTCCCCGCCGGTCCGGTTCAGCAACCAGACTTGATCGACCTCGCGGGCATCCTCCCGGCTGGAGAGAAAAGCGAGGTATCGGCCGTCGGGGCTCCATCGCGGCGTGTGCTCGCTGGTCGTGCTCGTCGTGAGCCGCACGCTGCGCCGACCATCCCAGCTGGTCATCCAGACATCGCTGTCCGACTTGTCCTTGGAGGTGTCGGGCACCGAGACCGTGTACGCCACCCATTCGCCTTCGGGAGAGATCTCCGGGCTACTGACCTCGCGGAGGCGGTAGAGATCGTCGAGGGTGATCTTTCGGGAACCACTCTGCCCCACGGCTGTTCCGGCCGACAGCCCGATCAGAACTAGCCCCAAGTAGACACGGTTACGGATCACATCTACTTACCTCCATGACGGACTCTTGTACACTGTCCCGCCCTTCATCACGAATCCCACTTTCATGAAGCTTTTGAGATCGGCCAGCGCGTCGCCTTCGACCGCGATAATGACGGCGTATTTCCCTGGCGAGAGCGAGCCCACGCTATCCTTCCACTGCATCAGATCGGCAGCCGATATCGTGGCCGCCTGGATGGCCTGCATCGGCGTCATGCCGTACTTGACCATGTAGGGCAGCTGCATCGCGTTGAGCCCGTGGGGATAGATCCCGCTGTCAGTCCCATAGGCGATCTTGACGCCTTGGGCCACCGCCTTGCGAAAGCCGGCCCGCTGGAGCTCGGTGGTCTCGGTGTTCTTCTGCAGGATATCCGCGGGCCACTTCTGCTCCCGGCCCACGCTGTCGGTGTAGTCGCCATTCCAGATATCTGCCACCAGCCAGGTCCCCCGTTGCTTCATAAGGGCGATGGCTTCGTCGTCCATCAGTGATCCGTGCTCGATGGAGCGCACCCCGGCCCGCACCGCCCGCTTGATCCCCTCCGCCCCATGCGCGTGGGCGGCGACGAACGTCCCATACTCGGCGGCCTGCTCCACCGCTGCCCGGATCTGCTCCTCGGTGAATTCGGAGACGCCCGGCTTGGTCCCCCGGGTGAAGACCGCGCCGGTGGCGATGACCTTGATGAAGTCGGCTCCGCCGTTGAGTATCGCCCGAACCCGCTCGCGAACCTGATCGGCCGAGTTGGCCACCCCGAATCGAAAAGCAGCCGGGAGCGTCACGTCGGGGGCGGCGCCGACCAGCTCGCCTCCGCCGGTGGCGACGGTGACGTACGCACCGGCCACCTTCATACGTGGTCCGATGACGGTGCCACTGTTGATGGCATCACGTAACGCCACATCCACGAACGCCCGGTAGGTGCCCACATCCCGCACGGTGGTGAATCCGGCCAGCAAAGTTGCCCGAGCATTGCTCACCCCGCTGAAGGCCTCCTGAGCCTCGGACCGCTCCAGGGGTTGAAGCACGTCGGCAGCCGTGGCGTCGCCGATGAGATGGGTGTGGCAGTCGATCAGACCGGGAAGCACGGTGTAGCGAGAGAGATCGATCACCCGGGCGTCAGCCGGCACTTTGTCTGAACCCGGACGGATAGCTTCTATCCGCTCACCCTTTACCAGCAGGAGCTGATCCCGGCGGACCTGGCCCCGCTCGACATCGACCAGGCGCCCCGCACGGATGACCGTCACTGCTTGGGCGGTAACTGCCTGCGCGAAGAACACAGCCGCGAACGCCGTCACGGCAAGCCGCGAGGTCAGCCGCGTCATAAGAACTCCGAAACGTATGAGCGTGTGAGAGTAGAGCCCCGCGGGAAGGAATGAACCCCGCGGGCAGGCGCAAATATATCGCGGGACTTCTAAGTCAGCGAACTACGGCTTCGCCTTCTTGACTTCGACCTTCGGCAGCGTGACTTCCTTCTTTTCCGTCTTGACGGTCGGGACGTTAATCGTGTCCTTGACGGTCCCAGTCTCTATCGTCGGCGTATGAACCGTGTCCGTCTCGGTTCCGATCACCGGCTTCTGCACTTCGTACTGCCCTTCTCCGGTCTTCTTGCATGCGCTCAACGTCCAAAGCGCAGCGATTGCTACGGCCAGCGTGACCTTCCGCACATGACCCTCCTTGAGGAATCTGTATGAGTTAAGAATCTGTGGCATGAATATCTCCCCTGGTCCAGTCTCAGCCTGTGTTGCGGATCACTCCACGCGCGGGTCAGCATCTCCCGAATCTCCAACAAATGTAGAGGATGTTGACAAATTTGTTCGTAAACCCCTTGCCTGCAACGTGATGCCCGTCACATAGGTGCATAAAATGGCGTCAGGGGAAGCGAAAAGGCGGGGTTGCTCATAACACAGAGACCCTCCGTTGCAGACGGAAGGTCTCTGTTCTTACGGTTTTCCTTGTCCCGCTTCCCCGCCTACCCGCTTACCCGCCTAGTTCTGCACCAAAATCAGAAACTTCGAGGCCGACCAGAACTCCTCCGGCGAGGCAATCTCCACCACGCCCTTCACCTCCCCCTTTTCCGTCACCTCACCCATCAGGTATTCCGGGCTTTGCCGCGATACGATCTTGTATTTCTTGTCCGTGCGCGGCAGCGAAATGGAAAGCGTCTGGGTCTTGTCGATCATGGTGAACGCATCGAGGTTGGGCTTCCGCGCCGGCTCCAACCGAGTCCCGCCGAAGAACAGGAACTTCGAGCCCTCCCTGATTACCACCCCGTTCTTGATCAGCTCGTCCTTGGTTCCCACCGCGTAGTAGACCCGGTTCTTGTAGGCCGTCAGGTGGACGACGGTGTCCCGGAGTGACGCTGCCGTCACGTTGAGATTGTCGACCTCGCCAGACAGCGTCGCGATCTGGTTTCTCTGGTCCGCGATGATCGCCTCGTTCTCGGCCCGCTGCTGTTCGGCGGCGGTCTTCAGATCCTCGATGGTCTGCTTGTAGGTGGAGATCTGCGCCAGCAACCGTGCATTCCGGATCTTGGCATTCTTGGCCCGGTTCTCGGTCGCGATCAGCCGGGTCTCGCTTTCATTGAGGCGGGCAATGACCGACTGGATACGTTCCAGGGTTGCCTGGCGCTCCACCCGGTCCTGCTTGGCTCCCGGGAGCCCGGGGTCGGAACCATCCGAGGCCACCGATACGGCCTTCGCCTTGGCCAATTCGCTGTTGAGATCGCTCACGAATTGAGTGGTCTCGAGCACTTCCGTCAGCAGGCTGTCCTTCTGCGCCTCGGCTGCCCTGGACTCGGCCAGCGCTTTCGTCAGCTCCCCCCGACTCCGGTCGCAGCCGCCGGTGAGAACCGCCAGCATCACTATCAGCCCCGCGTACCGCATGCGATCCTCCGCTCGAACAGATGGTGACTCACTTGCAGCCGGCCGGCGACCCGCGGCGACGCAGACACAAGCTGTCGCACCGCGGGGGGCCGCGCTCGGCATTAGCCCTCCGGAGAAGTATCGGCCGGAGGGCGGGAAAACATCGGCAGTGAGTTCGGATTCGCCAGCGAGATTCTACGTTAACCTAACGGCCTTGGGATTGGCAGCCGTGCAAATCGTTGCACTCAGTCGTTCTAATTGCCGTGGCCATGGCCGCGGCCCTTCTGCGGTGCCACGGCAGTGACTCCGAAGGTGGCGAGCAGGCCCGGCGATGGGCTGGCGCCCACGGCCGCCTCGATCGTTTGAGACCCGGCAGTGGTGCCGAGAACCACCTGGACCGAGGCGAACCCAGTGTCGTCGGTGGCCACTACCGAGGGCTCGAACTGGGCTCCGGGTACATCGCTCTGGAACCGGAATTCGACGGGGACCCTAGGCACCTGCCGGCCAGCCCCGTCGGTCAGGCGAACGACCAGGGGATCGGGCAGTCGAGTCCCGACGGTGCCTTGCTGGCCGCTTCCGGACACCGCTTTCAGATTGGCCGGCGATCCGTCGGCCGGCAGCGTCAGGTCGCCGGCCCCGCAGCCGGCCGCCGTGGCGGTCAGGATGAGGCAAAGCAGTTGGGGAGGAGAGAAGATGCGCATAGGACCGATCCTGCTGGTAGAGATTGCTCCTTTAAGCGCAACAACTAAGATGACGTTACCTCCATAATTTGGGTCGGGAAAGGACCTGGCTCACATCCGGGAGGGCCGGAGGGCGGACTGCAAGCGGAGGAGCCGGCGAGGCAGGTGGCGAAGCAAGAACACCATCACTTTGTAGCGCAGACCCGGTATGCAGATCACCGGGCCTCCGCGTTCAAGGCTCCGGAGCGAGGTCTCGACCACCCGAGCGGCGGAGAGCCACATTCCCCGGGGCAACTCGCGCATGTCGGCTTCCATCCGCTGATGAAATTCCGAGCGAGTAAAGCCGGGACAAAGCGCCTGGACCTTGATACCCGTGCCGGTGAGCTCCGCCGCCAACCCCTCACTGAAGGTGGTGAGATAGGCCTTGGTGGCGCAGTAGTTCACGTTGCCTGGGGAGTAGAGGAAGGAGGCCACGGAAGAGACATTGACGATGGCTCCCTTGCCATTTTTCAGCAGCACGGGGAGGGCGGCTTGAGAGAGACGCAGTGGGGCGACCGTGTGCAGCCGCAGCATCGCCTCCTGGAGCGCGGGACTGGCATCGGCCAGGGTTCCCCGGGTCCCGAAGCCGGCGTTATTCACCAGCAAGGCGAGCTGCGGTGACCGGGTGAGTCGTTCGGCCACCAGACTCACGTCCGTATCGATTGTGAGATCAGCGGGGAAAACCTCCACCGCGATACCGTGTCGCTGCTCGAGGTCCTGCCTCAAAGCCTCCAGCCGATTTCCATCTCGGGCTATCACGATGAGATCGTATCCTCGAGCCGCGAGCCGCTCGCAGAATTCCTTGCCGATCCCCGCGGAAGCGCCGGTCACCACGGCCAGCGGGCGGGTCCCCTCAACTGGGGCGCGGGATCCTTCCGTACTCATCGCTGGAGACCGCTGCGCGCCGACGCCTCCCGGCCGCGCTTGGTGGCCTCAGACGCGGAGGAGCCCGACGACAGCGTCCGTAGTCGCCGGGCCGCTTCCAAGAGAATGTCGTCGGTCTTACAGAAGACGAAGCGAACCAATCCGCGCCCGCCACCCCCGTCGCGAAAGAAGCTCGATCCCGGAACCGGCGTCACCCCGACCTCCCGGGAAAGCCACACCGCGAATTCGGTATCCGACATCGGCGCTCCCGCGCCCGGGAGGACCAGCCGGGAGAAGTCGGAGAGGATGTAGTAGGCTCCCTCGGGCGGCGTGCAGCTGAACCCCGCGTCTATCAACGCGGAATACAGCAGGTCCCGTCGCGCCTTGTACCCTTCCGCGAGGTCGTGGTAAAACGACGGGCGCAATTCCCTCAGCGCTACCGCAACCCCTTCCTGTAGCGGGGCGGGAGCTCCTACCGTGAGGAAATCATGAACCTTGCGGATGGCGTCGGTGAGCTCCGCCGGCGCCAGGATCCAGCCGATTCGCCACCCGGTGACGCTGAAAGTCTTCGAGGCCCCGCTGATGGTGATGGTTCGGTTCCGCATGTCGGGCAACGTCGCGATGGGGACATGGTCTCCCTGAAATCGGATGTGCTCGTAGATCTCGTCTGTCACCGCCAGCGCGTCGTGCCGGATGCAAAGGTCGCGGATGGCCCCCAGCTCGGTCCGAGTGAGCACCCGGCCCGCGGGATTGCTGGGGGTGTTGACGATGATGGCCCGGGTCCGGGAGGTGAATGCCGAGGCGAGCCGGTCCAGGTCCAGCGGCGTCCCCGGCTCCAGGGGTACGTACACCGGCCTGGCGTCGGCCAGAATGGTATCGGGTCCGTAATTCTCGTAAAACGGCTCGAAGACGATCACCTCGTCGCCCGGATTGACGATGGCCAGGAGGGTCGAGATCATCGCCTCCGTTGCCCCGCAGGTGACGGTGATCTCCCGCTCCGGATCCATCTCCAGCTGGTACCACTCGTGGTACTTCGCCGCGATCGCGTCGCGCAGCCGCTGGGCTCCCCAGGTGATGGCGTACTGATTGATATCGTCGTGAATCGCTCGGGCCGCCGCATCCTTCAGCAGCTCGGGCGCGGGAAAGTTGGGGAAGCCCTGTGCCAGGTTAATCGAGCCATACTCCCGGGCGAGGCGGGTCATTCCCCGAATGACCGACTCCCGAAAACCATGGGTACGGCGGGCGGTATTCACGGCGGCTCCGCTGGGGGTGGTGTGGGCGACTGGCGAGTGAACACTAAATGAAGTTCCGGCCCCTCGCCTTGGCCAGCCGGGAGGATCGGGGCCGAGCGGAAGGGCGGGGCGGCTACGAATGGCCCGATCGTTGCCTTAGACTCAGGTCATGACCGATGTCACCGATCCGGCTATCGCCATAGTAGATCTGCATAGCCATCTGGTTCCCGGGGTGGACGATGGCACCAGAACCGTGGCCGAATCCATCCAGGCGCTCTCGGGCCTGTACCGTGAGGGCGTGCGTGCTGTGGTCACCACTCCCCACCTCCTCGTTCCCTATCTCGACAGCGACGCGGCCATCCAACGGGAGCTCGATCTCCACCGCCGCGCCTTTGACGGGCTGGTGGCGGCCTGCAGGGACCGAACCGATCTCCCCTCGTTATGGCTGGGGCAGGAAATCCTGGCGCCGGACGCCGGTAGCGCCAATCGGGTGGCGCGCCGCGCCGATGTCGGATTGCCCGGCAGGTTTCTGCTGGTCGAGTTCGGGTTCGAGCTCCAGGGCAATCACAACGATGTCATCCGCTCGGTTCTCGATGCCGGCCGCCAGGTCGTGATCGCGCATGCGGAGCGCTACCACTACCTCCCCGGCCACGATGCCATCGAGGTCATGCGCACCTGGCAGGAGCTTGGCGCGCTATTGCAGGTGAACGTGGGAAGCCTCACGGGGCACTATCGCGGGTCCAGCCCACGATCGGAGCGTCTCGCCTGGGAAATGATCGGCTCGGGCCTGGTGGACGTTCTGGCCACCGATCACCACGGCCCCCGTCGGTCGGGAGTCTCACCCCGTGAAGCCCTGGATACGCTCATCGCCCGAGGCGAGCTGGCGCTGGCCGAGCGGGCGATGGCTGACATCCCGGGACGAATCCTGCGAGACGATCTCGTCGCCTCAGGTCTCCCGCGGTAGGGTCGAGGTCCCGATGGCCTGAAGCAAGAGACGGGTCGCGCCGGGTGACGTGGCAGCACCGGCACTCACTGCGGCATCGATCTGCTCCTTGATCCGGCGCCGCAATAGGCCGTACGCTTGCCCCGCGCTGGGATCCTCGAATGCGATGGCCGTCCCTCTGATCTTGTAAGCACCCGCCTGGGCATCCAGAACACCGAGAATGCTGTCGATGCTGGCCAGCAACGATCCGCTGAGTAGCTCCAGCGTGGGCGCCTCCTTCCGAGGCGTCCGGGAATACCACTGCCTCACTTTGGCCGGCGCCCACCCATACTGTTTGGCGAGCACGGTGACCGAATCCTGGTAAGCCGTCTCGATCGTGGCCTGCTGCTCCCGGAAGACGCGAATGAAGTTGGCTGCTCCCGCCAGGCTCAGTCGGGTATCGGTAACCCCGCCATGAGGATTCAGCCGGGAGGCTGCAAAGAGCTGTCCCAGCCGCGCCACCCGCATTCCGGTTTCCAGGCGAGTCCACGCTGCATCGTGGGCCGCGCCGTAACGGGCAGATAGTCCCTCGAGCGAGTTGGCATCGACGCGAGCCCCGGCTGAGCCCGATGTCAGCGCATCACCCAAAGCGACCGAGCGCAGCCTCGGGGCTCTCGGCAGCACCCGGGCGATCTCCCGGACAGTCGCCGGCTGCTCTGGGTCTGCTGCATTCGTGCTGGCCAGCGACACCTGCACCGTCCGCCCCACCTCTTCCGTCCTGGCCGGCCTCACCGTCCGCTCCGACCTTACACTCATAGCCGCCGTTCGGGCCTGGCCGGCCCACGGTGGCCGCGGTCCCGAGAAGGCGAGCTTGACCCCCGACATGAGCAGCACCCCGGAGAGCCCGAGCGCCAGCGGTCGACGCCAGCGGTGCAGCAGGTTCCCGTTGGAGACCGAGCCATCGGAAGAGGGAGGTTCAGCTGCGGTGGCGCCGCCGAGGATGCCCCAGCCCCGTCGCGCCTGGCGGGCCGGGTCTTCCTTCGCCGCTGCCATGATCGCCTTGTACTGGGGGTGGAGCGTGATCGAGATCCACTTGGCGGTTGCCCGGTGGTAAACCCGGGAGCGCGCGTCGACGTCGCCGCTACGAATGGCCAGGGCGAGTTCATCGCTCGACCGGTAGAGCTCTTCCTTCCCAGGTCTCAACTCGACGAGATACATCCAACACACTCGGCAGTGTCTCGAGCCCTGGCCGGTAGCCGGGAGCTCTGGTAAGCGCGGGGTGGTCGTACGGGTGCCAGTTCCGTGCTGAGCCGCCAGGTCTCCCGCCTGAAAGGCTGCAGGGGGCTTGGACTTCTTCCCTAAGCGCATGTGACAAAGCACGTTGGGCTCATCCGGCCGGCTGCCGCTCTCGCCCGCCTCGGCGGTTCGAGCCGCTCCGACCGTCCCTGCTGTCAAAAGTGTGAGGTGCGTTTTTCGACCGCAGATTGTGTAATGCAAGATGTTTCCTTCCTCTGATCTTTTGATTAGAGTTGCCAAAGGTCCCGTTCCGGGCTGGCAGGTCCGGAACCCCGGCAGTGCCCAACTCAATCGAAGTTCGCCCCTCTGCCCGGCGGCGATTGGAGGTTTCATGATCACACAGCAGCGCGGGGTCGACGATCAGATCGACTCCTGGTCCACGGCTCGGAGTGGCCGGGAAGGCGCCGGCAGCGGCTCTCTTCTTCTAGCCACCCTACTCGGCGTCGGCATCGGTCTGCTTACCGCCCCTCAGCCGGGGAGCAAGACCCGCAGGGTCCTCTTGAAACGGCTCGCCGCGTTGGGTGAGGAGGTGGGTGAAGGTTTGGAAGATGTCGAGAAGGTCAGCGGCAAGGCGCGGAAACGCGCCAAGGAGCGGCTGGCCAAGCTGCGAGAGAATGCCGAGGACGAGTGGGAGGATGTGGAAGAGCGCTGGGAAAAGGCCAAGGGTCGGCTCCGCGATCTCGATTTCAGAGAAAAGGATCACTCGAGCCCGGTCGGCCCCATCCTGGCAATTGCCGCGGGCCTGGCAGCCACCTATTTCCTGACTAGCGATCGCGCCGCACCCGTGCGTTCCCGGGTTCAGGAGGCGGCGTCCGACGTCAAGCGCAGGGCCACCGACCAGTGGGATCGATTCCAGCGCGGCGGCACCGGTGCCGGCCGTTCGGGCACCCGCGAGGCCCGCTCCGAGACCCGGGCAGGCTCAGCGTCGGCGGACGAGGCCCCACAGGCAAGCTGACTCAGCCGGGTTTTTTCAGGAGCAATAAAAACGGCCCCCCGTCGGGGGCCGTTTTCGTGGCAGCACGTTCCAATCCCCAGCCGGTGAGGTTTCGGAAACGTCAGCTTTCGGTCTGGGACGAGCTGGCGAGAGCAGCCTTGAGCTTCTCCGGAGGAAGATACAGAAGCAGCTGATGCCGGATTCGGTCGGCCTGCTGCAGCACTTTCGCCGGATACCGCCTGCAGGTTTGCGTGCTTCTGCTCCTGACACAGCCGTTGTACCGCAGCAGGGCGGAGCGCACGTCCTTGGTTCGCTTCAGGTACCCCGCGAAGACCCGGGCGCCATGGCAGATGTTGGCTTCGACCTGAAGCAGGTCGTCGGAATCGCAGTCGAATACGCCGGCGTGAAACCGCATCACTTGCATCAATCCCACCGCGCCACGATTGCTCACCGTCTCCGGTTCCAACCGCGAGTTCTCGGTCAGGAGCACGCCGGCGAGCAGACTGGGCGAGAGCTGGAGCTCCCGGGCTTCCTTGACTAACGCCCGGGCGACGCGGTTGGCGATCTCGGCGTTCGCGGTGCGGCGAAGAATCTGGGCGAGTGGCAGATGGTCGTAGCGCGCTACGACCTCTTTCTCAAGGGTGGTGCTGTCTACCGGCGCGGCCATCGGTTGACCGCCGGGCAAACCGGCCGGCCGCCCGGCCGCTATGGTGCTCAACGGCGGAGTCTCCAGGTGTCCGGCGGGAGTCAGCAGCAGTGCACCCACCATCCCGGCCGCGGCCAACGAGGTCAGGAACGGCCGGCTGGGCCGGGAGAACGGCTGTAGCAGTACGGCTCTGACCGAAGCGGGAATGACCGGCTCCTTTCCCGAGATACCTGGGGGATCGCGAGCGCTGAGGTACGCAAGAACCGGGCACACCATCTGTATAGAAAATTGACTAGCCGCTCAGGCACTGCCCTGAAACGAGTTGCCTTCGAAGCGTATGGTATCGATACGGGTAGTTCGGCGTGGGGACGCCTCGGCGCTGAAGGCGGCCGGTGCGGATCTGCGAGAAGGGGGGCGGGCTACATCATCGAGCCAAGCAACTTCATCATGGCCAAGTCATAGAGATCGGGAGAGGGATCGTCGTCTGCGATATCATAGTTCTGCTGGGGGGTCTCCAGGATGAGCGGGATGTCCTCCGCTCGCTGGTCCTGAAGCAGCCAGCCGAATGCTTCGCTCCCCACCCGGCCTTCTCCGATGAGTACGTGCCGGTCCTTGTTGGAGCCCAGTCCTCCCTCGCTGTCATTCAGGTGAAAGAAGGAGGGCGGACTCCCGGCAGCGGCTTGGAATTCATCCAGGATCCGGGTGAGCTGATCGGCGGACTTGCTGATGTCGTGCCCGGACGAAAACAGATGGCAGGTGTCCAGGCCGTACCCGGTGCGATGGCGCAGCCGTTGGGGGACAGCTTGGAGGATTGCTCCCACCTCCTGAGCGGTGCGACCCAGTGTCGTGCCGGCCCCCGCCGTGTTCTCCACCAGCAGCCGGGTGCTGCCTTCCACGGCCTCCAGCGCCTCGGTGATGGCTCGGGCAACCCGCTCGGCTGCGGCCTCGCGATTGCCGCTGGTCGCCGCGCCGGGATGAAAGCAGACGCTGCCGACGCCCAGTGCCGTCGACCGTTCCAGCTCTTTTCGGAGACCGGCTCGCGCCCGGGCGGATTTGATCTCGTCCTCGGTCGCGGTGTTCAGGACGTAGGCTGCGTGCACCACGACGTGATCGGGCCTGATGTTCGCGCGTTCCAGGGCCGAGCGAAACCGCTGTACCCGATCGGGCCGCATGGTGGCTTTATCGCCGTAGTACTGCGGCGGCGCGGTGAAGATCTGCAGCGCGGTCATACCGGCGTTCCCCGCTCGCATCGCGGCCATGCTGATGCCGCCGTTCGCCACCGTGTGGGCGCCAAGAAACCGAGCCAACGAGACTCTCCTGAGCGAGACCGCGGTGACCGTCGGCACAGACCCCGGCGGGTCATGGGTTTAATCCTATGCGACCAGTACAAAGCCGGCGATCACACCGCGAGACCGACCGCCTGGTCGGCCGACATTCATTGCTTGGAGGTTAACGTGGGACGCAATCGGGAAGAAGCGATCAACAGCTATGTCACCGACATGCTGTCGCTGGAGGAGCACATGGAGAAGTCCTTGCGGGGCCAGTTGGAAGACCTGGAGGACTACCCAGAAGTCACCCGCGACCTGAAGCAGGTGCTTCGCAAGGTCGAGCACCACATCTCCGACCTCCGGAGCTTGAGCGAGCGGCGGAATGCCCGGGGCCCGACCGATGCCATCAAGCGCGCGGGATCCGCCTTGCTCGGCCTTGGGGCGGCGGCGATCGATCTGGTGCGCAACGAGGGACTGCCCAAGAATCTGCGGGACGACTATACCGCCTTCAGCCTGGCCACCATTGGCTACGTCATGCTCTACACCACGGCAGCTACGTTGGAAGATCGGGAGGTGGCCGA
This sequence comes from Gemmatimonadota bacterium, assembly GCA_041500125.1. GTDB lineage: Bacteria > Gemmatimonadota > Gemmatimonadetes > Gemmatimonadales > GWC2-71-9 > CAVVWJ01. The sequence goes on along the minus strand of JBGQLP010000006.1, from coordinate 40,086 downwards.
CCTGGCACGGCAGCACTTTGCCGATTACGCGCAGACTGTCACCCTGCTCCATAACGTCATACCTGGCGCGGTGATCCGCTTCTTGCGGGAGGATGGCTTGCTGGTCCGCGAGGATGTCCTGCCCGAGATCAGCCGGACGATCGAGGAGACTTGGCATTCCCAGTCGGCCCAGGCGCCGCGGGCTGCAGAAACTTCCGTCGCCCAGAACCGTTAGCGCCCGCTCCGTTGCCATCCGCCGTTGCGCTCCCGACGTGGTGCCGGCAGTAGAACAGCCGGGCCGGCATCACGTTGAGCGGCTCGAAATCCTGATAGACCGAAGCGAACACCTGCTGGAGGTAGGGTAGCACCGTGCGGGTGAACTGATAGACCAGGAACGCGCCGTTGGGATCCAGGACCGAATGGGTCTTCCGGAGAATGACGTCGCGCAGTTCCGGGGGCATCGTGGTGTAGGGAATGCCGGAGATGACGTAGTCGGCGTGGGTCAGGGCCAGCTGGCGCAGCGCGGCGTCCGCATCGGCCGCCGATCCGTGGATCACATGGAGCCGATCGTCGTGCACTCGCCGCCGGAGAAACCGCACGAAATCGGCGTTGGTCTCCATAGCGATCAGCAACGCGTCCGGCCGCATCCGGCGGAGAATTTCGGTGGTAAAGGTACCCACGCCGGGCCCGTACTCGAGAAACACCCGCGCGCTGGCCCAATCCACTTCCGCCAGTACATGGTTCACCAGGAAGCGGGAGCTGGGGATAAGACTCCCGAGCATCTTGGGATGCTTGATAAAGTTGCGGCCGAAGAGCAGGAGCTGCGCGGTGCGCTGTGAGGGCACGATGGGGACGGTCTGCCTTTCGTGAGGAGTCTTGCGAGACAACCTGCCCGGCGCCGGTCTTGCCGGCGCCGGCGGGCGGATCACCGAGTGAGCAACCCGCCCGGGAAGGTGACTACTACTTTGCCGAATCCCGCTTGACGTCCCCTTCCTTCTTGGTCGTGTCCACCCGCACCGTGGTGTCGCTGGTGACGATGGTGGTGTCCTGCGCCGTCCTGGTGGTGACGCTCGTATCGGCCGACCCGCTGACCCGGCCCGTTTCCCTGCCGCGATCGCTGCATGCGGCAACGGCGAACAGCGCCAATGCTGTGAGTGCTGTCCTCATTGACCCCTCCGAAAAGATGTAAATATCCGTCTTCGCTTCGGCCGCTTGAGCTTCCGTCCAGGCAACGCCCATGGCGTCGAGCCCCCTACCCTGTCACCCTCCGGGTCCTGGTGCGGTGATTTGTCTCACCTGGCTCGACCGGCCGCTGGAGAGGCTCGCAAGTTTACTCCCGAACTCCTGCGGCTGCAACGGTATATTGCCGCATGGCCGGGACGGGCAAGATTTGGATCGGCACGTCGGGCTACGTGTACCGGCACTGGCGCAAAGGCGTGTTCTACCCGCCCAGGCTCCCGGTCCGCGAGGAGCTGGCGTTTTACGCCAGCCGATTTGCGACCGTCGAGCTGAACAACCCCTTCTACCGCCTGCCCACCGCCGAGATGTTCAGCCGGTGGCGGGAGACCACCCCCGACGATTTCCAGTTCGCGGTAAAGGCCAGCCGGTACATCACGCATGTCAAACGACTCCGCAATGTCGCCGATGAAGTTGCCTCGTTCATGGATCGCGCCGGTCATCTGGGCCCCAAGCTGGGTCCCATCCTGTTCCAACTTCCGCCCAGCCAGCAGCTCGACATCCCTCGTCTCGCGGAATTCCTCCCCTTGCTCTCGTCCGGGCAGCACTGGGTGCTGGAGTTCCGACATCCTAGCTGGCAGACCAACGAGGTTTACCGGCTCCTGGCAGAACACGAGGTAGCCCTCTGCATACCGGTAGGCGGTGGTCTCCACCCTGACCGGATCACTACGGCGGCCTTCACCTACCTCCGCATGCATCGGGGCAGTGAGCCCCGGGGCGGATTCACGACCGAGGAGCTAAAGACCTGGGCAGCGCGGGTGCGGGCCCTGAGCAGCGTCGGGAAAGACGAATACATCTATTTCAACAACGACTGGGAAGGGTTTGCTCTTCGGGATGCGATGACTCTTCGGGAGTTGCTGGCAATCCAGCGCTGAGGGCTACTCGACCCACTGAGTGAGGTCTGCCGCCGATTTCCGCCGCCGCGGTGGCTCGTCCTCGGCCGGGTAGCCCAACGAGATGATCCCGACTACCCGGAAGTTCTCGGGAACCCGGGCCAGCTTCAGCAGACCTGGATCGCGCATCACTCCGCCGGTCTTGAGATAGGTTCCCAGACCGAGCGACTGAGCCGCGATCATGAAGTTGGCGATCGCCATCATGGTCGCGGCGTAGTCCTCCTCCCGGGTGATCTCATCCGGGTTCTGCGCTCCCATCACAGCAACATAGGCCGGCGTTGCCCGCGACTCCTGCCGCACCTTGTCCGCGGCGGCCAGGGCCTCGGCGCTGGAAGGATCGGCAAAGCGCTTGAGCCGGTGCCCAGCGCGGATGTCCGCGAACCGGTCTCTGGCTCCGCCGGTCATCACGCTGAAACGCCAGGGTTCGGTCAGCTTGTGATTGGGGGCGCGTACCGCACAATCAAGCAGCCGCTGCACGATCTCGCGGGGGACGGGGTCGGGACGAAACCGTCGCACCGAGGTTCGCTGGGTAATGGCGGTGATGGCATCCATAGAGCGAATCTAGTCCCGCGAGGGGAGATGGGTTGCGATCGACAACGAGAGGTTCATGCCGCCGGGCCGGCGGGCGAGGTACACCAGGGCCACGAAGTCGTACAAGGTGTGGGTGACGATGGGAGCCAGCAAGCTCCCCTGGACGAGGAACAGAGTTCCCAGATAGACGCCCATAATTCCGGCCACGGCTGCGTAGGCCCGACTGGCAAAGTGGACCAGGCCGAACGCCGCGCTTGCAGCCATGAGCGCCAGCCAGACGGGAACCGCACGAGCCAGTCCTGTCTGCACCACACCGCGAAAGAGGATCTCTTCGCTCACTCCAGCAGCCAGCGCCAGAAGCGCCAACTCGGCCACCGAACACCCCGCCGTTGCAGGGCCGATCTGCTCGGTGACCAGCGCAACCAGACGGCGAATGGGGGACCAGCCGGTGGTGAGCATCCAGGCGAGGCCGAGGCCGAGTGGCAGGGAGGCTGCCACGCCCCAGAGGAACGCGTGTATGCTGGGCCGGATTTCCTCCAGCGGCGAGATGCCCGCCCAACGGGCCAGGGCCCAGGCCAGGAGGAGAAGTCCGGCTTCGCCGGCCATGGCCAGCCGGAGGAAACCTGGCCCCTTTGGTATCCGCGATCCGGAGAGTGGAGACGCTATTTGGCTCGCTCGAGGTATACGCCATCGCGGGGGTTCACCCGCACCCGCTCGCCTTCGCTGATGAACTCAGGGACCTGGATCATCACCCCGTTGCTCAGCTTTGCCGGCTTGGTGCTGGCCGTCTTGGTAGCGGTCTTCATGACGGGCGCGGTCTCCACGACCTCCAGCTCCGCCACGGCGGGCAACTCGATGGCGATGGGCCGGCCATTGAGCCACTCGGTCTGGAAGTTCATTCCCGGCTCCAGCCATTGTCCCTGGTCTCCGACGATCTCGGAATCGAGGGTATACTGATCGTAGGTTTCTCCATCCATAACATGGACCCCGTTGGCGTCGCGATAAAGCACCTGAAGTTGCTTGGTGTCGAGACGGGCCTCCTCCACGAACTCCGTCGCGCTGAATCGGTGCTCGAAGGTTGATCCGCTGTTCAGATTGCGCATTCGTGCCTGGACGAAGGCGCGGAGGTTGCCGGGAGTCCGGTGGGTGAACTCCATGACCCGGCAGGGCTGGCCCTCGAAGAAGATCACGTGGCCGCGGCGGATGTCGGTTGCCTTCATTGGGTCGGAGCTCCGGGTAGCTGGCGGATAGGAAGCCGGGCTTGATTCGCGCCGGCAAAGCAGGAAAATACACCAGGGCCCAAGACCCGCTCGGGGTGGGGTGACCCGAGTCACATCTGCTGCTCGGCCGCAGCCTCTACCTTCGCGGGAGACCGGCCTGGTAGCAGCACGGCGCAGCTTCTCTCCAGGAGAAGGTGAGGAACCGCGGTGGTGATGCGGAGGAAAGGCCCTGGTGGCCCATCGGGGGCGAGTGGGCAAGGCGGGCTGGAGCCTGCGGGCGGCAAAGGCTGGGGTGAAGGCCCGGGCAGGCTCGAGCGGCGCACGCCGGGAAGCTCTCAGCCAGGCACCGGCCCTCGCTTTCAGCGGCGGTCCGATGACAAGATCCGGGAAGAGATCTGGGATCTGCTCAGCAACAATGCGGATCTGGACGCCAGTGAAGTGGAGGTGCACGTCGAGGGTGGCGAGGTCACGCTCAGCGGGACGGTCGAGAGTCGGGACGCCCGCTGGCTGACTGAGGACCTGGTTACTTCAGTCTCCGGCGTGCGCGAGGTCTACAACCAGATCAAGGTGGCGCGGTAGCGATTGGCCAGTCCAGCCGACTTCCGACTCACTCCTCACCACGATGATGAGCGGCTCCGGCTCGAGCGGTGGCGGCGTAACGTCGGCACCCCCGTCGCCCTCGATCTGGTCCGGCCGACTGCGGCATCAGAGCGTGCGCCTCACCGCAGCCTGGTGGTCTTGAGCTGGAACGTCTGGATCGGCCGGGGAAGGCTGCGGGAAGTCATCTCCCGTATCCGAGAAGGTGACTTTGCCGAGCAGGGCGCCGATCCCGAGTCACCCCTCGTCGTCCTCATTCAAGAGGCCTACCGCAGCGACTCCACGGTCCCTCCGATTTCAGCGGGTCGGGCCGGCCGGGTGCTGGTGGCGCAGCTGAAGGCCCAGGAAGATGTAGTCGAGACAGCCCAGGGGCTGGGTCTCGCCCTCCGGTACGCCCCATCCATGAGAAACGGTGCACTGCAAAGCGACCGGGGGAACGCCATCCTCTCGACCTTGCCGCTGGAGGAGGCCCATGCCACCGAGCTGCCGCTGGTACTCCAGCGCCGAGTCGCCGTCTCGGCAGTCATTACGCTGGGGGGCCGGAAGGTCCGCTTGGTGAGCGCTCATCTGGACCCGCGAGGTCCGCCCGGGCACCGCTGGCTGGGTGCGACCGGTCGCGCCCTTCAGACCCGGCATCTTCTTACCTCCATACCCGATGACACTGTGATCCTCGGCGCAGACCTGAACCTGGGACGCGGCCGGTACGAACGGGCCTGGAAGCTTCTGGGCCAAGCCGGCTTCACCCTCGGGGTGCCGCCGTCCGCACCGGCCTGGCGGCACACCTTTCACGCCTTGCCTCGTCTGGTGCTCGACTATCTTCTCGTCCGCGACCGCACGCGCGTCATTGGCAAGGCCCGGGTCCACCGGCTGGACGAGCATCCCCGGGATCGGGGGCCGCGGGTCTTTGGCTCCGACCATCACCCGCTGCTCGCTCGGATCGAACTATCTCCCCTCGATGGAGACACTCAGTGAGCGAATTGCTGGGCTTCGGGACCGATCTGCCCTGGTGGGGCTGGACCCTCATGGTAACCGGCGTGATCGCCATCGTGTCGGTTATCGGAGCTCTCTTCCTGCCCGACTGGCCCAGCGACGATTTCTCCGTCGGCTTCAAAGCCGATCCGGGGTCGACTGAGTTCGTCGAGTGGACCTCGTCCTTCCTGAACAGTCCGATCTTCCAGGGTGGCAAGGTCACCCTGCTTCAGAACGGCGAGGCCTTCTATTCCGCAATGCTGAAGGCAATCCGAGAAGCGGAGGATTCGGTCAATTTCGACGTCTACATCTTCGAGCCGGACGAAATCGGCCGCCAGTTCATCGATGCCTTCAAGGAGCGGGCTCGCGCGGGAGTGGAAGTCCGTTTGCTGCTGGACGGCTTTGGCGCCGCGAAGTTGAAGAAGCGCTATCGGGAGGAACTGCGTCAGGCTGGGGTGACCGTCAGCCGGTTTCGCCCCCCGAGCCTGCGCAATCTGGTGCGGTTCTACCGGCGGTCGCACCGGCGAGCCATCGTCATCGACGGCAAGGTCGGCTTCACCGGCGGTGCCGCCGTCTCGAAGAAATGGAAAGGCAACGTCACCAACCCCCACGAGTGGCGCGACAGCATGACCCGGGTGACCGGTCCCATGGTCGCCGGAATCCAGTCTGCGTTCGCCACCAACTGGGTCTACTGCACCGGCGAGGTCATCGCCGGCCCCCGATTCTTTCCCCCGGTTGAACGGGGGTCGGGGCCTTGTGCCCTGTCCGTGGTCAGCTCTCCCTCGGACGCCTTACAACCTATCCGGCTTCTCTTCTGGGTCAGCTTCATCAACGCCCGCCGCCGTCTCTGGATCTGCAATTCCTATTTCATACCCGATCAACGGCTCCGCGATGCGGTGGTCGATCGGGCCCGAGCTGGGGTCGACGTGAGAGTCCTGGTTCCCGGAAACCATACCGATGCCGTGCCGGTCCAGGCGGCGGGTCGAAGCTATTATGAGGAGCTGTTGGCGGCCGGCGTACGGATCTTCGAATACCAGCCCTCCATGATGCACGCCAAGACCGCCGTCATAGACGGGGTCTGGTCGATTGTCGGGTCGGCCAATCTGGACGAGCGGAGCATGGAGCTGAACGAGGAGAATGTCCTGGGGATTGGAGACCCGGACTTTGCCCGATCGATCGAGGAAGGAGTCATTGCGGATCTCGCGCGTTCACGGGAGATCCAGCTGGAAGAATGGCGAAAACGCTCGATCTTTCAGCGCGGGCTGGAGAGCTGCGCCAAGGCCTTGATCGAGCAGTATTGAAGAAGGCTATTCGCTGCTGCCTTCACACCGGCCCGTTGAAGGCCGGATCGCTGACCCGGGTCCGCAAGTCGGTTTCCACCCCACGGCTCCAGCCGCCTCGAAACTCGAAGTGCCGCGTGTCCAGGAGCCGGCTCCCCAAGGCCGCGGTTCCCTGCTGCTGCAGCTGCCAGAGCAACACGCGGGCGCCGATTTCGGCAGCCGGCTCCCAGACGTCGGGGGTCAGGGGGGGATAAAGCTCAGCGAATTCCGGCTTCAATCGGGCCTGGCGGGCCGTCGAATCCATACTTACTCCGAGTATATGCTGAGCCCACACCGCAGGAGGCCAGAGATAATGGGGGCTTCAAGACCACTGCACCAGGGGTCGTAGATCGTGGCGCATCCTACAGCAACACCCGGGCCGCGTTCTCTCACCAAGCGCGAGTTTCTCGCCGGCGTGCAGTGTCACAAGCAGCTGTGGTGGCGGGTTCATGATCCGGAGGCCGGAGAGCTGATACCCGACCAGAATGTCCGCGCCGTCATGCAGGGGGGCCGGCAGGTTGGGATCCTGGCTCGGGATTACGTGCCCGGGGGACAGCTGATCAGTTTCCGGCACCAGGCCACGGCTGGGCGAGTCGACGCGACCGGCGCAGCGATGGCGAGCGGGGTGGCCGTCCTTTACGACGGCACCTTTGCGCGCGACGGCATCGTCGTCCAGGTAGACATCCTGGAGCGCGGCAGCGACGGGTGGACCCTGATCGATGTCATTTCGAGCCTGGATGTAAAGGAGAAACAACTGTTCGATGCGGCCATCCAGGCACACGTGCTTCGCCGCAGTGGGGTGGGTCTCCGGCGGGTTGAGATCATGCACCTGAATCGTGAGTGCCGGTTTCCGGACCTTTCCAATCTGTTCCTGCGGGAGAATGTCACCGAGCGGGTGGTGGCGCTGGAGCACGGGATTGCCGCCGAGGCCAGGGCGCAGCTCTCCATGCTTCATGGACCACTGCCCGAGAAGAGCACCGGCGACCACTGCTCGTCCCCCGAACGATGCCCCTTCTGGGATCGCTGCTGGACCCCATCGCCTCCCTACGACCTCAGCACCATGTACCGGGCAGGAGCGAAGCTGAAGGAATGGGCAGCGAAGGGATGGCGCTCCATCATGGACCTGCCCGAGGATCTGCCCTTGAACACGGTCGCCACCCGGCAGGTGGCTGCAGTTCGGACCGGGCGGATGCAGGTTGAAGCCGACCTGGCCTCAGCCCTTGCCGCCTTCGTTGGCCCGCTCGCGTTTCTGGACTTCGAGACGGTGTCGCCAGCGATTCCGCGTTGGGCCGGCTGCGGTCCCTACTGCCCGGTTCCGGTTCAGCTCAGCTGCCACCTGGAAGATGGTATCGGTCATCGTCACATCGAGTGGCTCGCAGAAGGACCTGGTGATCCTCGCTTGGAATTCACCCGTTTCCTGGTCGAGGCCTGCGCTGGTGCCCGCACCATCGTCAGCTATAACGCCGGCTTTGAAGCCGACTGTCTTCGGCGTCTCGCCGAGGCCTTGCCGCAGCTTGCGCCGGAGTTGACCGACGTCGAGCGCCGGCTGGTCGATCTGCTCCCCGTCGTGAGAGACCATGTGTACCATCCGTCCTTTGATGGAGGCTTCAGCTTGAAGCAGGTGTTGCCTGCTCTGGTGCCTGCGATGGGGTACAGCGGGATGGAGGTGGCGGAAGGTCGGGCGGCGAGCAGGGAGCTGGTGCAGTTGCTATTCGGGGAGCCGATGGACCCACAGGAGCGAAGCGTCATCCGGGAGTCACTGCTCGCCTACTGCAAGCAGGACACCTGGGCTATGGTGCGCCTGCTCCAGAGGCTGCGAGAGCTAGCGATCGACGGTGGCTGAGTCCGCCGCTTCCTCATCCAGGTCGGTGCTACCACCCATGTGGGTATCGAGCGCGCCGCTCAGATTGACCCCTTCGGCGCCGAGCAAACGGAAGAGCTCCCATTGGGCCGCTCGCGCTGCGTGGATCCGCCGGCCGTTGTACATCAGCGAGAGCACCAGGACTCCGTCGGGACGGCCCAGGTAACCGGCCAAAGTGGCGACGTGGTCGAGAGTACCGGTCTTGGCATGTACCACGCCCTTAGCCATGCCGCCCCGCAGACTGCGCAGGGTGCCAATTCCGTTTGCCGGGAGCAACAGCGGGAAGCGCTCGGCACCGCGCCTCTGGGGATAGCGGGCGAGGTAGAGCATCTGGGTCAGCGGGCTGACCCGATCGAGCTCGCTCAGTCCGCTGCCGTCAACCAGGCGCACCTGGGCTCGTGGACCGACGACCTCCCGAACGTGCTGTGTGAGCATCGCCGGACCCGCTGTCTGGCTCGCCGCGGCCCATTGGAGCACCAACTCGGCGCCGATATTCAGGCTCCGCCGGTTGATCTCGACCGCGACGCTGTCGAAGGGGGCGGACTCCACCTTGGCCAGGACCGCCGGGAGCCCCGGCCACGCCGGCGGCGGGGCATTTCGGTTGATCCATTTAATGCCCGCGCGGTCCAGCGCCGCCGCCCAGGCATACGCGAGGACGCTCACGGGCTCATGGGCCACGGCCGAGATCCCCACGGCCCGGGAGGAGATGCCGAGGCTTCCGGCGAGAGTCCAGCCGCCGTCCGATTCAGGAGTCAGGGTCAGCCGCCGGCGGCTTCCGCCCACCGTGGTGGCGCTCATCCGGACCAGGCGTTCGACTCCAGCGGGATAGGCTGAGACCAGGGTGAGCGGCGAGCCGACGTCCGCACCAGGGCGGTACGTGAGGGAGATGGTATTCTCATGCAGTGTGACCGGCCCCACCGGCGGCGCGTAGAGCTGTCCCGCAAACTCCGCCGACCATACCGCTGGGTAGCGTGAGGCGGCCGGTCCGGTCCGGCTGGTGAGCGTCAGGGGACCCTCGAGAGTGCGCACGCCCCGGTCACGAAGCTGGCGGGCCAGCTCTCGAAGCGTGGGTCCGGCGCGGCCGGGGCGATCCAGCGTAGGATCGCCTCCAAGCTCGAGCTGCCAGCCCCCCTGCCAACGTCCAGTCGCCGAATCGAGACTGCCTCTGCCGATCACCCGGGTGGAGATTCTGGCTCCCCCACCGGCGCGCGCGCGACTGAACCCGACCGTGAACAGTTTGGCGGTCGATGCCGGAATGAGTTCCAGCTCGGGGTTCAGGCTCCACAAGACTCGGCCATCCATGGTGCCGATGGCCACGCCCCACTCACCGTCTCCAGTGCGTCCCAGGGTCCGCCGGTACCAATCATCCACCCCTGCCAGTTCATGGGAGGTCAGTTCCTGGGCAGCAGCGTGGCTTGCGGGGATGAAGCCGCTCAGAGAGGTGAGTACCAGCGTCCGGTACAGACGTCGACGCATTCGGCGGCTCGATTCCAGTCAGCGGGTTTACCAGCAGGAAACGGGGGCCCAGACGCTGGAAAACAGGAGCAATCGGTAAGCCATGGGCCATGCGGTTGCATTACAACTACTTGCAGCTTTTGACCCGGGATATCTTCCGGGCATTTCGCGATGCCCTTTTTGGGGCCGCAAGATGAGCAGCGACCTGGCATTACGTGTCTGCACCCGGGATTTTGATACAGATTATGCGCGTCGCCGTCGTTTTTGACACTCCATACTCGGGTTGGGATCATCCCGACCACGAGCGGCAAATGGAGTTGGAGGTTGCCGCCTGGAAGGCGAACGAGCCCGAGATGGAATACCAGATTGCCCATGCCCTGCGCGAACGGGGACACGAGGTACGGCTCCTCGGTGTGAGGGACGACCTCGAGTACCTGGTACGCCATCTGAGTGAATGGCGTCCGGACCTCGTCTTCAATGGCGCGGAGGCGTTCAGCGGCGACGAGTCGTTGGAGTATCTGCTGCCGGGCCTGCTGGAGGCGGAGGGGCACCGCTACACTGGCGCGCCGCCGCTGGGACTCCAGGTGACCCGCAACAAGGCCATCAGCAAGAAAATCTTGGCCTACTTTGGGGTTCCGGTGCCGGGATTCGTCAGCTACCGATTGCACGAGGAGGTCACCAGCCCACCTGCCCTCGCCTTTCCACTCATAGTCAAGCCGCTGCAAGCCGATGCTTCCGCGGGAATATCCCAGGCCTCGGTGGTACAGGACGTCGACGCCCTGGCCGATCGGGTCTCCTTCATTCATCAGCGATTTGGCCAAGGCGCCATTGCCGAGGAGTTCGTTGACGGCCGGGAGCTCTATGTCAGCATCATCGGGAATGACGACGCCCTCCAGGTACTCCCGATTACGGAGATGGTGTTCGATAAGCGCAGGTCCAAGCCCGAGGAGCGCATCGCTACGCAATTCGCCAAGTGGGACGAGTCGTACCGGGAGAGAAGAGGGATCCGAAACGTCTTGGCGCGACCCATAGCCAAGGCGGTGCGAGAGCGCATCGTGGAAACCTGCCGCACGGCGTATCGAGCTCTGTGGCTGCGGGACTATGGCAGACTGGACCTCCGGCTCGCTGCCGACGGCCAGGTGTGGGTCCTGGAAGCAAACGCGAACCCCTTCATAAGCTATGGGCACGACATGGCCAACTCGGCCGCCAAAGCCGGCATGGAGTACACGGATTTTATCCAGCGCATCGTCGACGCGGCGGTGGCCCGGTATGAGCGCGCGTAGGCGACGGGTCCGGGCCTGGCCCCGAAGGGCGCGGTGCGTCTGCGGGGAATGGGTGCAGCGCTACCGTGGATACTGCTCCGACTGTGGACGAGCGCACCGGTGGCGCGACTTCGGCGGGCTTACCGGTGCGGAGTGCTACAAGTGCGGCTGGGCGGTGTCCGACAAATTTGCCTGCTGCCCCTGGTGTGGAGCAAACATTCACGAGGAAGGCTATTCCAGCGATGAACCTCTGAAGGCGCCGAGGGGGTTTCGGATGGATGCGCGCTGTGACTGGGGCTGTGGCGGTGGAGTGCAGTATCCGATGCGGCACTGCCCCTGGTGCAGCCGGACCCAGAGTTGGAACGAGGACAGATTCTTCGAGGGGGAGTGCCCCCACTGCGCTCGGGGAGTGGACGACCTGATGAATTTCTGCCCCTGGTGTGGTGGGGACTCCACCGGGCGCGATCTCATTCCTCGGGCCCTCACCCGGGTCCGCCGCCTGCTTCTCGTCTCCCGGATCAAGGATTGGGACTATCGCATTCTCCTGCGCCCCGGCGTGTCAGGAGTCGATCCCAAGTACCCCGACATGGTCGAGATCGAGCAGCGCTATGTGGTGGGGAAGCGCCGGCGGGATGAGATTCCCTGGACCATGCTGGTCGGACTCATCACCCATGAGCTGGGACACAGCTTTCTCTACCATCATTGGGAGTGGACCCGCAGCCGGCAATTCCGCCGCGCCTTCGGTGAGGTGGACAAGGCCTATCGGGGGATGGACAACACCTGGGTCTACTTCCAGCGCCGCCGAATCGCCATCGCACCTTCCAATTTCGTCAGCGCGTACGCCGCCAAGCACCCCCAGGAAGATTTTGCCGAGACCTTTCGGTTCTACGTCACTCGCCGGGGGCGGCTGCGCGACCTCTTCGGTGAGTTCGGACGCAAGCGCAAAGGGGTCATCCTGTTCGAGAAATTCTTGGTGCTGCATGACTACGTGCGGGCGCTCCGCGGCTGGGGCAGCAACTCCGCCTGATTCTCCCTTTCCTTGGATGAGCGCAGCCGGTAGCGGACATCACAGACGGGCTCTATCCCCTCACCCAAATTGGAGGCACATTATCGGAAGAGGCCGCGGTCTTTCATTGCGGCGGATCCGTTTTAAGGAGAGCTTCTTGTGCGGCGCACCTTGATCGTGGCCGGGCTCACGAGCCTGATTCTCAACCTGGTCAGCTTCGGCACCGGAGCGGTGCCTCTCCGCGAAGATTCCAGCCGCGCCGCGCTGGCAACCCTGGGCCAGGAGTACGGTGATCTCCAGCAGTGGGCTGCCGCAATCGCTGCAACAACTGACACTCTGCCGTCGGTCGACTCGGAACGGGCCCGGGTGCTGGCACAGCAACTGGCCCATCTGATCGCGCCATTGGAACGGGACTTCGAGAATACGACGGCCGCCTTATCGACCGCCCAACTCGAGCAGATCCTCCCGCTCTGGGAACGGATGGCCTTTGCCCACGCGGGCTTCGTCATGCTGGAGGAGCAGGCAAGGGCGCTCGGGGGCGATCCGGCCCTCGACCCTTCCGAGTTGCACGATCTGGTCACCCAGCTGTCGGCCGTGCTGGACCTCGCAACCGAGATGCAGCGCCAGGTCCTGACCCGGCTCACCATACCGATCCCGACCCCCATTCGCATTACTTAAGAAGGGTGCTGCTTCCTTCTTCCGGCCGCTTGGCGAACCTTGCCATCCGGTGCGGGGATCGAACTGTCGAGAGGGGGAAGGGTGACCGAACGACTCTACCATGCCGATTCTTACCTGCGCGACTTCAAGGCCGCCATTGTCGAGCAGGCCGATAATGGCCGCCGGGCCTACCTGGATCGAACTGCCTTCTATCCAACCTCGGGGGGACAGCCACACGATACCGGAAGGCTGAACGGTATCGAGGTCACCGATGTGGTGGATGAGGGCGAACGCATTGCGCATCTGCTGGCCCAGCCGGTCACCGGCAGCGAGGCCGTGGGGCAGGTAGACTGGCCCCGCCGGTTCGACCACATGCAACAACATACCGGACAACATCTTCTCTCTGCGGTTGTGAGCGACCTTTACGGTTACGCAACCGTGGGCGTCCACTTTGGGGAGGAGAGCTCGACGATTGATCTGGACGGCCCCACCCTGACCCCTGACCAGGTAGGAAAAGCGGAAGAGCGGTCCAATCAAATCGTGGTGGAAAATCGGCCGGTTGAGGTGAGCTTCGAGGACGCTGGAGCGGTCACCGGTCTGCGCAGACCGTCCGAGCGCACCGGTACCCTCAGGGTGGTCACCATCCGAAACCTCGACCGAAGCGCATGCGGTGGAACGCACGTACGGGCAACCGGTGAGGTCGGGCCTGTTCTGATGGGAAAAGTCGAACGGGTGCGCAAGGGTACCCGAGTCGAATTTCTCTGCGGAGCACGATCCATTCGCCGGGCGCGCGCCGAGCATGCGCTGCTCACCCGTCTTGCCGGCGACTTTTCTGCCTCGCCGGAGGAGCTTCCGGGATTGATCAACAGTCTGCGGGGCGAGATCAAGGAAGCGAGTGCCGCCCGCCGCGACCTGGAAAGCAAGCTGGACGCCTACCGGGCGCGGGAACTCTATCTCGGCGCCCCACCCGACGCTACCGGCATCCGTAGAGTGGTGCTGCTAGAGGAGCAGGGATCGTTGGAGGGACTTCGGGGAGTCGCCCAGGCCTTCACCTCGATGCCTAGGGTGATCTTTGTGGGCGCCGCAGCGAGACCGCCGGGCTTGGTGCTGGCCACTTCCCCGGATTCGGGGGTAGACGCGGCAGCGGTGCTGAAGGGGCTTCTGACGTCGGTCGGTGGCCGCGGAGGTGGCTCTGCCAGGTTGGCCCAGGGGACAGTGGCAAGCAGGCAGCAGTTGGAGCAGGTGATGGCGTCGATCTCGGGATGAGGTCGAAGAAACGGCGTCAAAGAGCCTAGACCCTTTGACGCCTTTGACTTGACTGCTGTTCGCAGACTTTTTCCCCGACTACGCCGCCAGCTCCCTCAGCTTATCTCCATGCTCTTCCTTGAGTTGGCGCAGGGCGCGATCCCGGAGCTGCCGGATCCGTTCCCGGGTCACTCCCAACATCCTGCCGATCTCCTCGAGCGTCCGGCTGTTCCCATCGTCCAGTCCGAAGTAGAGCCGCAGCACCTTGGCGTCCCGGGGTGGGAGTGCCGCGAGAGCGTTCTCCAGATCGCTGGTCCGGCTGCTGGCCAGGGTGGAAGCGTCGGTGCCTTCCTGGGTCAGCGGCACGAACCGCTCCAGGCGCCCCCGGTCCTCCCCTTCCCTGATGGGCTGGTCCAGCCGCAGGGCCTCAATGTGGAGCGCGCCGAGGGAGCGCACGGCCTCCGGCGTAAGGCCGGTGGCCGTCACCAGCTCTTCGGTAGTGGGTAACCTGCCCAGCCGCTCGGTAAGGAGCGTCGTCACTCGTCCGAGCCGGGTCAGGTCTGCGGTGCGGTTGAGTGGCAGGCGCACCGGCCGGCCATGACGTGCGATGGCAGCCTGGATCGCCTGACGAATCCACCATACGGCGTAGGAGATGAACTTGACCCCCCGATCCGGATCGAACTTCCGCGCGGCGGTCATGAGCCCGACATTCCCCTCGCCAATCAGATCCATGAGCGGCACCCCGCGATTCTGGAACTTCTTGGCCACGGAAACGACGAACCGCACGTTGTGCCGAGCGAGCTTCTCCTGAGCCTCGACGTCACCCTTAAAGGCGCGCCGGGCCAGAGCTGTCTCCTCCTCCACCTTCAGGAGGGGAATTCGGCTGATCTCCTTGAGGTAGAAATCCAGGCTTTCCCGGCCCTCGTCAACCGCCCGAGCCAGGGCCGCTGGGCGGGCTGAGCGCCGCCTTGTCTTCTTGGTACCTGCCACTTGCTGCCCCCGTCCGATGTGTACCCGTGACCGAGCCCGATTGAGCTAATTCACCCGCTACTGCTAACATACAGGCCACCCGACTGGTTCCCGGGTGTGCGTCCGGGTGGTTGGGATCACGCCCTTATACTGCCTGAGACGTTCGCCGGGTCGCAGGCTGCACCAACGCAGCGGGGGCCGAAAGCCCGGTTCGAGCTTCCGACCCCCTAGCCCCACAAGACCTGCCCGAACGCTGTGACCGCCCGCTCCTGGTCCCCTACCAGCTCAATGTGTACTGCCCTCCCAGGGTGTAAAAGATCTCACTCGCCCGGAGATCGGACGTCCCCTCGGTAGGCCAGGCACTCCGATGGGTGCTCATGCCCATCCGCAGGGCAAAATTTCGGACCAGATCGATGCCGACCGTCAGCCGCTCCAGCTGATCGCGGCGGCGCGGGATCATCGGCTCCCCCCCAAACGCGAAGGTCTTCTCCAGAGTGACGGTGACCGGGTTACGGACCTCCGTGAGACCGCCATTCAGGGAGATGAAGGTGCTCACCTCCTGCAGGGTCTCCTTCCCGTCGGTATAGATCCCTAACTGAGAGCTGGCAGTGAGGCCCCGCACCATGATGCTGGGGCCAATGCTGGCTCGGTACGCGGTCCCCTTGGTCAAGACTGCGCTTCGGTTCGTAGGGAGCCACTCCGCGTGGGTGGCCGCCACATGCATTGCGATTCCGTAGCTGAGCCCGTCGCCAATGCGCTTGATCTCCCGGGAGACGTCGAGTGACCCACCCCGCTCATCAGCGCCGTAGAATCCTCCCAGCCGTGCGCTCAGCCTGCCCGTGGCCAGCTCGGCCTGGACATTCCAGACCGTATGGTTCAGAGCTTCCTTCAGCAAAACGGCCTTGCTGCTGCTGGTCACCGCCCGCTTGGTGAACTCAGTGCTCCAGCCGCCGGTGATGGCGACGGAGCGCTCGTTCCGCTCAGGGAGCTGCACGGCGAGGTCGCGGTGATACTCCCGACAGCTGTTCTGTCGGCACACCACGATCTTTACCGGCTTCTTGAGCACGTCCAGCAGCCGGCCGTGTTCCCGCACGGCATACTGGATCTGGGGCACACTATCACCAAAGTCGCTGTCGATTCTGACGGAGAGCTTCGGCCCGGTGTTCCAATAGCGGTCCAGCCCGTTGTCCGACTCGATGGCAATGCTGTCGGCGGAGGCGCTGACCACCCGGACGTCGGCCCAGCCGCCCGATTGCATCGGGTTGGGGGTTACCGTGAACTCGATCGGATCGGGTCCGGGAGTGAGGTCGACCGTCGACGTGGGGACGCCACAACCCTGGAGGCTCAGCGCCACGCACCCCAGGGTGGCGATGGCGCGGGGAACGCTATGGATAGGATAGTTCATTGGTCCCGCCGGTACACTGGATCGTACAGAGCCTTCCTGCCGGAGCACAAAGGCTCGATTCGTTGGCAACCCGCGGACGTTCGCGCATGATGTTGCGCGGTGCCCCTTGAGGTTTCGCAAGGAGCATACCCCGGGGATGCGGCTCGATTGTGTGCTGGAATGACGGACTGGGAATCATCCGGCGCACCCTATCATACGCTTCCAAATTCCGGTCCGCTAGTGACCCGCGCCACTTCATCCGCGGGTCCTGCTACCTACCATGATTACATATGAGGCGACCTCGCGAAACCGATACTGTTACAGCATGCATATCAAGATGCCAGCTAAACCATTGCACCTAAGTAACGAAAGAGTCACTAAGGCGGGCACTAGGTCGTCCGGATCAGCCGCCGACTTCCTTCCGCCGTACCCATCGCTGCCCAAGCTACGTGAGGCCGCCGCCCGGTGTCGGGGGTGCGACCTGTGGATCAACGCCACCCAGACGGTCTTCGGGGAAGGGCCCGCCAATGCAGAAGCAATGTTGGTGGGCGAGCAGCCTGGCGATCAGGAGGACCGGCTGGGCCACCCCTTCGTGGGCCCTGCGGGCAAGCTACTCGACGCGGGCTTGGAGCAGGCCGGCATCGATCGCAGGCGAGTCTACCTCACCAATGCCGTCAAGCACTTCAAATTCGTTCTCATCGAGCGGGGCCGCAGGCTGCACAAGAAGCCGAGTCCCGCTCAGGTGCGTGCCTGCAAGCCCTGGCTGATGGAGGAAATTCGTTTGGTCAAGCCGAAGGCGATCGTCGCGCTGGGCGCCACCGCGGCCCAGGCGCTGCTGGGCAAAGAATTCAGGGTGACCCAGCATCGGGGAAAGCCGATCCCGTCGGATTTGGCCCAAGCACTCTTCGCAACGATGCATCCATCGGCGGTACTGCGAGCTCCAGCCGACTCTCGGGATGAAGCGAGGCGTCAGTTCTTCTCCGATCTCAGGGCCGTAGCCCGGTACCTGAAGCTTCATCCTGCGCAGTCAGAATCCACCGCCCGTGAGGCCCGCCGGGCTCACCCATCCGCCTGATGCCAGGGGGCTTACCCGACGCCTCTTCCGGCTGCACCATAGTGCCGGAGATAGCCGCCGGAAAACTGCTGGGGGAGGTGCCGTGACCGTCATCGGCAAGCTACTGGCCCGGAAGGGAATCCTGTCCAAGGGGGAGCAGGAGCTGCGCGCCCGGGAGCAGGAGCTGCTGGAGCGGCTCGCGACAGCGTTGGAGCGATTCGGATCCGACGTAGCCACCGACGACCTGCGCCGGTTCCAGGAGGCTCGGGAGCAGCTCACCGGTCTCTTCTTGCTGGTGATCGCGGGTGAGTTCAATTCGGGAAAGTCCAGCTTCATCAATGCCCTCCTCGGCGAGCGAGTCTTGCCCGAAGGGGTCACCCCGACCACCGACCGCATCAACATTCTGCGCCATGGAGCCGGAGTGACCGAACAGCTGCGGGAGGCCTACCTCTTGGAGCGAACCCATCCCGCAGAGGTCCTGCGAGAGATCAACATCGTGGACACGCCGGGTACCAATGCCATTATCCGCCGCCATGAGGAGCTGACCCGCGACTTCATCCCCCGGTCAGATCTGGTGTTGTTCGTCACCTCCGCTGACCGGCCTTTCACCGAGAGCGAGCGGGCATTCCTCGAGCAGATCCGCGAGTGGGGCAAGAAGATCGTCTTCATCGTCAACAAGATCGACATTTTGACGCGGCCGGCAGAGCGGGATGAGGTGCTCCGCTACGTCGAGGAAAACGCGGCCGGACTGCTGACGGAAAGCCCCCGGGTCTTCGCCGTGTCGGCGCGGGAGGCCATCGCCGCGCGGGAGAAGGGTGGAAAGAGCGGAACGAACGGAGAAGTAGACCGGTGGGAACGAAGTGGCTTCGGCGAGGTCGAGGATTATCTGCTCAACACCTTGGACCAGGAGGAGCGGGTACGGCTCAAGCTGCTCAATCCCCTCAACGTCGGGCTCCGCCTGGCATCCAAGTACAAGGACGCCACCTTCGAGCGACTGAAACTGCTGGCGCAGGACATCGAGGCGCTACAAAACATCGACCAGCAGCTAGCACTCTTCCAGCAGGATATGCTGCGGGAGTTCGAGCCCCGGTTGGCTCGGCTGGATGTGTTGCTGAGCGATATGGAGGGACGAGGGCAGCGTTTCTTCGAGGAGACCATTCGCATCGGCCGGATCAAGAGTCTTATGGACAGCGAGGGAGTGAAGCGGGCATTCGAGCGGGAGGTGATCGGGGATACGACCCGACAGATGGAGGAGGAGGTTGCCCGGGTCATCGACTGGATCGTGGAGCGGAACCTCAAGCTCTGGCAGGACATCAGCGGCTACATCGAGCGCCGCCAGCTCACCCGGCACCGGGAAGGGATGATCGGCGATGTCGGTCCGAGCTTCAGCTACAACCGTCAGGCACTGCTGGATTCGATCGGCCGAATATCCCGTGAAGTGGTCGGCAGCTACAATCGGGAAGCCGAGTCGCGCACCATCGCGAACGAGATTCAGGGGGCCTTCGCGACGACGGCGCTGGCCGAGGCCGGGGCGATCGGCCTGGGGACAATCGTGGTGACCGTAGTCACGGGGGCCGCCGCCGACCTGACCGGGATTCTCCTCGCCACCGCGCTCGCGGTCGGCGGCTTCTACATTCTCCCCCGGAAACGGCGGCAAGCCCAGCGCGACCTCCAGCGCCGGATCGCCCAGCTCCGAGCCCGGCTGAAGGATGCGCTCACCCGTCAGGTGCATCTCGAGCTGGAGCAATCCACCGTTCGGATCAACGAAGCAATCGCGCCCTACCGTCGCTTCGTGCAGAGCCAACAGCAGCAGCTCAACGAGGCGCGCGGGGAGCTGATCGCGACCGAAGACGCGTTGCTGCGGCTCCGCGCCGACGTGGAGAAGCGCTAGACCGCGGGCGCGAGGCCTTGACGGGTTGGGGAAGAAGCTGTAGCCTAGCGACTTCGGCGCTCTTGCCGTCTCTCCTTGTGACTTGACCTCCTTTGTCTTTCCGCGGCGCCCTTTCGGTGGCGCGGAAAGGTGTTGCAGTCTTCTTCCGCCGGAGGTGGCACATGGACGTGCTCGTCGCGTTGGCTATTAGTATCGGCATCCTGATCGCGGTGTGGACCTACATCGCCCTCGCGGTAGCTGCACTTCCGGTCTGGGCGGGTATTGTGGCATGGGGCTGCTTTTTCGCCGCAGGCGGGAAGACCGCGGGGCTCAGTAAGACCATCGCTTCCAACCTGTCCGGTGTAGTCTGGGCATTTCTGGCGCTGTACGCGGCAAAGAGTCTGGGCGGGAGCGTGCCTATCCTTTCGGTCTGCGTAGGGGTGGCCGCGCTGTTCATGGTGCTGCAGGCCAAGATCCCGGCGCTCTCATTCATTCCTGGAGCCTTCCTGGGAGCAGCAACCGCAGTCAGTGTGGTGGTGGGAGCCGGCGCCGCCTTCCCCCATCCTTGGATCAAGACCATCATCGCGCTGGTCGCCGGGGCCGTGTTCGGTTATGTGTCCGAGCTGCTGGCCGGCACCATGGGACGGAGCGCCCGCCGCGCCGCGTAGCGCGGATCCATAACGCAAGAGATCCGGAGCCTGGTAAGGCTCCGGATCTTTTTTTGCTGCCTAGTGAGGTAGCTGGCGATAAGCGCCCTGCCGATCACCAGGTGTCGGTAGTCACCTTCTTCTTCCGTTTCCGCCGGAGTGCCGCTGCCGTCTTGATGGCACGGGCCTCACTCGGCTTGACGTAGTGCCGCCGTCTGCGCAGCTCACCGAAGAGTCCGGATTTCTGAAGCTTTCGCTTGAAAAGTTTAAGTGCGCGTTCCAAGCTGTCTTCATCATTCAGCTTGACCTCGGTCATCCTGGAGCCCTCATGGCGAGATGAAAGCACAGGGGGCCGGCGCCAGTGCCAGCCCCCATGATCGCTCGGATATCGGACGCATCACCGCTCCGACGCAGTGAGAAGCATAGTCCGTGACTCCTCGAACCACAAGGCGAGGGCCGCCGCCGCGGCGTTTCCGCCGTTCCCCTGGCTGGGACCCGTACTGCTTCCCACTTCGGCCGCCGTGAGCACCTCGCCTTCGATGGTTTCCGGGCGTCCCAGCTCGTAAATCAGGGGGTTCCGAAGGGTGTACTCTGCGGCACAGCGAGCGGTCTCCGCCGAGCCGTCGAGCGTATCGCAGAAGCTCAACGTCAAAAGCTCCCGGGTGTCTACGTTCAAGACGTAGTAGCCGCGAAACCCCTGAACCCGCTGAACGACGGGGATGAACTCGTCGTGTATCTGTCGGCGTAGGAGCTCCATAGAGGCCTTGGTGATGGCTCCGTTCTTCGGGCTGTACCTGCGTATCGTGACGAACATTGTTTCCTCAAGCCCCGCACTCTCCGGCGCGGGTACGGCATCACCGCTAATACGGCATCATCGGCGAACAGACAGCCTGGGCAACTTAACCTGCCGGTCGGCGGGTCGCGAGAAACCGGGCCCTAGTGGGCCCCCGCGGTCGGAGCCGGAAGCACGCCGAGCTGCCGCATCAACTCCATCCGGTCCACTGCGAGCCAGTGGTCCGCGATCTTGCCGTCGGCAATCCGATAGACGATGATCAACGGCAGGGTGACCGATTTTCCCGTCGGAGCAACCCCCATGAGATCACCCCGATGCGTGCCGTGGAAGGTGGCGCGAAGCACTACTTTGTCGCCTTCGGCGATCAGGTCGTCGGCGGATAGCTCGTACCGGGGGAACGCGGCCTCGAACATCCCGATGTGCTCCCGAAGCTTGGCGTCGGCGACGAACCGGCGAAGCGCGTCCTCGTCCTTCGGCTTTCCGCTAAACGACTCGATATAGCGGCGGATCATAGCCTTATTGCTGTCAGCTGACATGGTGACACCTCCTCGCAATTGAGCGGATCATGTCCGGCATAGCGCCACTCACCGGCTGAGTAGCCCGGCATCGATCACCAGCGGCGCCCCCGTTACAAAGCGGGCCCGGTCAGAGGCAAGGTATAGCACGGCATTGGCCACATCCTCCGGCTCAATCCAGGGCACTGGCAGCAGGTTCCCGGCCGAGCGCTCGGCGACTTCTCGCGGAGTAAGACCTTCCAGTGCGGCGAGCCCGTCGTTCATCGGTGTGTTCACCCCAGTGGGATGGACGGAGTTGACCCGGATGCCGTAGGGCGCCAGCTCGATGGCCCATGACTTGGTCAGTCCGGTGAGCCCCCACTTGGACGCGGCGTAGTGGCTGAGGCGCCCCATGCCGCGAAGCCCCGCAATCGAGGAGTTGTTGATGATGACGCCCGATCGCTGCCTCATCATGACCGGAATCACCCGCCGGGCGACCAGCCAGGCTCCCTTCAGATTGATGTCCAGCATCGCATCCCAGGCTTCCTCGGTGAGCTCGTGAGCCAGGCCGTAGGCGCAGATGCCGGCGTTATTGAACAGGATGTCGATCCGTCCGAACCGGGAGACCGAGGCGTCCACCGCCCGGGTGACCGCCGCGTCGTCACGCACATCGCCGGTGAAGGTGAGGCACTCCGTCCCCAGCGCGCGGCAAGCGGCCGCGAGCGACTCCAGCTCATCCGGGGAACCCATCTCGTACCCGGGGTAGCTCAGCGGGCGGGCCAGATCGAACCCCACTATCCGCGCCCCCTCGCGCGCGAACGCTAGTGCGGTCGCCCTGCCCTGCCCGTGGGCCGCACCCGTGATGAAGGCAACCTTGCCGGCGAACTCAGCCATCAGGTCCGGTTGCCTCCGGCAGTCGCGCTCTCCCGTACTCCCTTCCGGTACGGCTGGAGGTACTCGTCCAAGTCCACCTCGAGCGCGTTGTTGACCACGTTGGTGGCCACCATCAGGGCACCGAACGCAGTCAGCGCCACGATTTGGGTCGGGTCGAAGTGTCGCTCGAGCTTTTGGTACACCTCGTCGGACACCTTGAAGGGCGACACCGCGAGCGCGCGCCCGAACTCCAGGACCGCGGCCTCCCGATCATCCAATCTGAGGCGCTCGGGGTTTTCGCCGGTCTGAATCAGCATCCGGCGGAAGAAGGTGGAGCAGATCAGACAGTCGGTCTCCGCCGAGATGGCGTGAGAGAAGAGGGTGGTAAGCCGCTCGCCCAGGAACGGCTGCACGGTGTCCCGGAGTGGATACCATTCCATCAATGCGTTGAACGCCGGAAGTGAGTGGAGCAACGTCCGCTTCATGTTGGTCATCCGGGCGTGAGTCCGGACGTGAGTCTCGGCTGCGGCTCGCGCATCTGCGGGCGCGGCTTCGGTGTCGAGGGGCGCGATGCGGGACATGCTGGAAGGCTCCGTGGGATGGGTGCGGCGACCGAGTCAATCTATGGGGATACCGTGGAGGGGAGAAGAAGCGCGGGGGGTGACCCTCTCAAAGGACACGCCGAGAGACGACGTGCCGGGCCAGGTACCACTTCCCGCGAGGGGTGGACAGGTCGTCGTAGACCACTCCACCGGCGCCGGCCGTCGAATGGAGGATGCGATTGCCGCCGACGTAGATAGCCACGTGGTTGATCTGGGTACCCCGGCTCGCAAACAGGAGCAGGTCCCCGGGCGCTAGAGACGCGATGTCGAGCGGCCCAGGGCTGCCCGCCGAGGCCTGGAGTCGGGAGGTGCGAGGTAGGTGGACGCCATTCCGCTCGAAGACGTACTGCACAAACCCCGAGCAATCGAACCCGGCAACCGGGCTGCCACCGCCATAGCGATAGCCGGTCCCTACGTAGCGATTAGCGGTGGCGAGCACCCGGGCCGCCCTGGCACTCGCGGCGGAGCCGAGGCGGGCCCGCCCAGTCGCTGTGCGGCGAGGAGCGCGGGCAGGGCCAACGCTCACGCGGTGTCCACTCAAGGTGGCAACCACGGCGATTGGGCCGAGAGTGGCGCGAACCGTCTGGCCTTGGAGTCGCGGAAAAGCGAAGCTGATCTGCGCAGACATCAGGCTCGGGAGGCCGGCGAGAAGTGACAGGGCGCACACGACGAGCTTCATTGGTCACCTACTTGGAGACGACCTGGGCCTCCTGTGCAGGAGGTGTGCCAGCAACCCGAGCCACGAGGCCGATCTCGGTCAGGAACAGGCTCCCCCCAGAGGGGAAGCCGAACCGGCGCTCGGCCCTCGTGAGCACCAGTCTGTCCCTGGCCCGGGTCATCCCCACGTAGAGCAGACGCCTCGCCTCTTGTATCTCATCCTCAACATCTTCCTCAAGGGCCTTCCACCCAGGCAACTGCTGGTTTTCGACCCCTGCGATGTACACCCGGGAGAACTCCAATCCCTTGGTGGAGTGGAGCGTGAGCAAGTTGACCCGGTGGGGATCGGTCTCTACACCCGCGCTGGTGGAAAGAGCCACCCGGCATAGCATATCGTCGATCTGCTGCGCCACTGTCTCTCCCCCGCTCGCCTGGATCAGCATCCGGAGCCGTTCTACCGCCGCCGGATAGCGCTCCGCCACGGAGCGTTCAGCTCGCAAACGATCCATGAGCGGCCGTCCGCCCAAGCGGGCGATTACCTCTTCGAGATCGGGGTCTCCCCCTGCTGCCTCTGCGGCATAGTGCTCGAGACAATCGCTGTACCTTCCCAGGGTGTAAGGCCGAGTGATCTCCCGAAGCAGCACTTCCTCGTTTTCCGGCGTCGCGGTCTGGTCCAGAGCCAAGGCCAGGCCGAGATAGTCGAGCAGATGCACCAGCGCAATCTTGCGCGCCCTGCGGATCCTCAGCTCGCTCAGCGCGGGCACCACTCCCGCAAGCATGAAGGCGTCATCATAAGCGTGATGGGCCCTGCCGACTTCCACATTGAACTTCTGAGCCAGCGTCTCGAGCTTCACGCTTCCATCAACCAGTGACCGGGCCAGCGGAAGCGTGTCGTAAAAGACCAGCTCCTCCAACCCCTCAAAGCCGGCGCACACTCGCCGGAGGACCGGCACATCGAACTCCTGGCCGTTATGGGCCACCAGGATGTCAGTCCCGACAAACTCGCGGAAGCGGGCCCACACCTCTGACATTGAGGGCGCCGCGGCCACATCGTCGTCGGTGTAGCCGTGCACGGCGGTGGCGGCCGCCGAAATCGGGCGTGTGCACGCAACCAGGCTCTGAAAACCAGCCACCACGACCTTATCTCGCACCCGTACCGCGGCGATCTCCACGATCTCGCATGAGCTGCTGTCGAAATCGCTGGTCTCCAGATCGAAGGCGACGAAATCGTCGAAGTCGTTCTTCAAGTTCCCGGTCTGCGTCAGTTGCAGCGCCTTGAAAACGCGGATCGGCCGCCCACCATTGGGGCCATCCCCTGCCCGCAGCACCACATCGTCCGCGGCAGGCGAGTCATCCCCGCCGAGTCGCTGGGCGTTGGATACTCCGGCACCGCGGAGCATTGCCACGAGCGGAATTTCGGCGCCACTCCGTGGCTCGATCCACACCCGAGCGCCCGAGGCCACAGCCTGAACCAGGCGTCGGGCCAGCGCGGCCGCTCCGGGATAGGCAGAGGGCTCGCTCAAATCATCGTGGTGCTCCTCCAGCGGATTGCGTCCGGCGCCAATGGGCCGGGCGAGAAGCTCGTCCACCAGGCCCGAGAGCGATTGGTGCGAGCGCGCCATTCCTCTCAGGTTTTCGAGGTGATAGATGAGTCGCCACACCCGCCTGCCTTCGGCATCACCCCGCTGGCGGACAGCGGCAAAGGCACGGAGGTTGGCGAGCAGGTCCTTGTCCCGGGAGGAGACCTTCCGCACTTCCTGTCGCAACACCGGGGGCAGGGCCCGCTCCGCCAACGCTTCCACCAAGACGGCATCGCTGGGATCGCGAATCACTTGGAGCGACGCGATCACCCAGCCAACGATCTTGTCATCCCCCAGCGAGTGCCCCTGAGCCAGCCGGCAAGGAATCCCGGCGCAGACCAGCCGCTCCTCGAGTTTCCGCCCCACTCGGTGGGATCGGTACAGAATGGCGCAATCTCCCCAATCGAACCCTGAGGAGGTCCGATCGGCCATGAGGTCTGCGATGAGCCAATCGGCCTCATCTTCCTCACTCGTGAAAGCATGCACGGTGACGTCAAATGCCGACTCCCGGGTAGCATCGATGCGCTTCTCGAACAGCCTGGGGTTTCGGGCGATCAGCCGCTTTGCGGTCTCAAAGATCTGGATCGAACACCGGCAGTTCCGATCGAGCACGATGGGCTCGGCCAGTCCGAAGTCGTCCTGGAATTTGTGGATGATCTGCGGATCCGAGCCGGCCCAGGAGAAAATGGACTGCTCATCATCTCCCACGCCGAAGAGATTCCGGTGCCCCTCCGCCAGCCGGCGGACGATACCGTACTGGACCGGACTCAAGTCCTGGAACTCATCGACCAGGATGTAATCCCAGCGGGACCGGAGCTCCGCCGCTGCCGCCGGGTCGGTGCGAATCAACCGTTCCGTCAGCGCGACGAGATCGTCGAAGTCGGCCAGGTTCCGGGCCCGCAGCCGTTCCTGGTATCGGGCAAAGAGCTCGCTCCCGCGCTCGCCCAGGGGACGGCCCTGCAACCGGTGCAGAGCGAAGTGCCCCAGAACCTGGGTTCGTCGCCTCTCCGGGATACGAAGGCGCTTGAGCACCGCCCGTTGGTAATCCTCGTCCGCGACCCCGAAGCCAGGTCGAAGTCCGCAGCGCTCGGCGTAATCGCGCAAGACTGCGAGGCAGATGGCGTGAAGCGTCCCCCGCGTGACCTCCACCGCGGCTGGGCCGCGGGCCTCGTGCAACCGGGTGGCGATCTCCTCCGCGGCCTTGTTGGTGAAGGTGACCGCCAGAATGCGCCGGGGAGCAATGTCGTGCCGATCGATCAGGTGTTGGATCCGACAGATGAGACAATGGGTCTTGCCGGCACCCGGTCCGGCGATGACCAGAACCGGGCCGAGCGGCGCTTCGATGGCCCTGAGCTGTTGCGGGGTGAGCTCGAAGCTCATGCCCGAACCGGCCGGGCCACCAGGGCGCGGGACCACTGCTCTATCGTGTCGGTAAGCTCGGTGAGCACCTCCCCCGGCGTGCGGCCCGAGCGCTTGGGCACGCCGAAGGAATGGTCTCCGTCGTCCACCAGGTGCAAAGTGGCGTTGGGCTCCAATCCTTCACACACATCCGTGATGAGATCGACTCGGGCGAACTCGTCACGAGTACCCTGGAGAAAGAGCATCGGGATATCCACTCGATCGAGGTGGTCGGCTCGGCTGGTGCCCGGCTGTCCCGGGGGGTGCAGCGGGAATCCCAGGAAGACCAACCCTCTGACCCCGGGCAATGGGCTGGCCGCCGCCGCCGCCGAGGTCATGCGTCCACCGAAGGACTTGCCGCCGGCGACCAGGGGCAAGCCTGGGGCCACTTCAGCAGTCTTCTCAGCCGCCGTGCGGACTGTGGCCTGCGAGACGTGGGGCGGATCCGGGTGGCGTCTGCCTGCCTCCATATAGGGAAACTGGTAGCGAAGAGTGGCAATGCCCCGTTCCGCCAGCGCCGCCGAGGCCGACTCCAGGAATCGGTGGCGCATCCCGGCACCGGCTCCATGTGCCAGGATGTAGAGCAGCCACGAGTCGGGAGGCAGAAGCAGCAAGGCTGACACTTGCCCGATGCCGTCACTCATATGCAGCTGAAGATCGGTGGCGCTAGTCATAGCCTTGCGCTCAAACGCTCCAAGGCTCCGCCCAGGTCGGGGCTCAGCTTCAGCACGTCCCGGAGCGGATCTCGTTTCAGCTTCTGCATGCGGGCCGCCATGTTGCGGATGGTGAAGCTCCGAATGTCGAGTTTCTCATTCACCTCGCTCCACCGGAGCGGGGTGGAGACCGGTGCGCCGGGGAGCGGTCGCACGCTGAAGGGAGCAACGATGAGGCGCCCTGCCCCTATTTGGAGATAGTCGATATACACCTTGCCGCCACGGCGAGACACCTGCCGGGTCAGCGTCGAGAGGTCGGGCAGCTCAGTGGAAATCACGCGGGCCAGCAGCTCCCCCAGGCTGCGAGCCTCCGCATAGCGGCATTGGCCGCCGAGCGGGATCAGAACATGAAGCCCGGACGAGCCGCTGCTCTTCACCATGTTGGGAAGCCCGATCTCTTCGCAGAGCTGGTGGGCGGCCTGGGCGACCCGGACCACGTCGCTGAACGGCGCCTCCTTGGGATCGATATCGAGCACGCACCAATCGGGATGGTCCAGGCTCGAGGTGCGACTGGCCCAGACATGAAGCGGGATGGTACCCATATTGATTAGGTAGAGCAGCGAGGCCTCGTCGTCGCACACGAAGTAATCGATCTCCCGTTCGGCCTGTTCGCTCCACATCCGCTCGGTGCGGATCCAGTCAGGAACGAAGCCGGGTGCGTCCTTCTGGAAGAACGACTTTCCAGCGATCCCGTCGGGGTAGCGAGTGAGCACCACGGGACGATCGGCTAGGTAAGGGAGGATCCAAGGCGCAATGGTCCGGTAGTATTCGATTAGGTCGCCCTTGGTGTAGCCATCGTCGGGCCAGAATACTTTCTGAAGATTGGTATAAGCGATCGACTGGGGAATGGCCCGGGGCTTCGGCCCAGGTGCTTTGACTCCATCGTCCGACTGCTCTGACGACTCGCTGGCTTTCGCGCTTCCCTGTTTCCCCGCCTCCCCGCTTACCCTCCGCGCCAATTCCCCCACGCACTCCTCCGGTCTCTTGTCCTCGCGAAACCGGAGAAATACCGGCTGGCGGAGCAACCCCTCCTCAGTCCACTCGGTGTATTCCACTTCGCACACGAGGCTCGGCTCTACCCAACTGGTCTCCTTGTCCTTGGGAAGGGGTCCAGCGCACGGTGCATCGGATCGGCGCAAATCTTCGAGCATTGCCCGGACCTGGGTCAGTTGGCCATCGCTGAAGCCGCTCCCGGCCCGGCCGGTGTAAGTCAGCGCCCCGTCCACGTACTGTCCCAGATACAACGCCCCGAAGCCGCTTCGACTGCCCTTGGGGGCGCTGAACCCAACCACCACGAAATCATCCGTCTGCCGGGTGCGGATCTTGAGCCAGACCGCTGACCGGCCAGCCCGATAAGGCGAATCGGCCCGTTTGGCCACGATCCCCTCCAAGCCGAGCTTCTGGATCTGCTCGTAGAGCACCTCCCCGTCCTGTTCGAAGTGATCGAGATAGCGGATCAGCCCCGCCGAAGGAAGCAGCCGCTTGAGCAACGCCTTCCGAGTGGAAAGGGGGAGATGGCGCAGGTCGAAATCCTCGAAGGCGAGAAGGTCGAAGGCAAAGAAGGTCACCGGATATTGTACCGCCGCGTGGCGAATATCGAGCGGGCGGCGGAGCTGGCCCCGCTGCTGAAGCCGCTGGAAGCTGGGCCGTCCACTTTCGTCGAGCGCCACCACCTCACCATCGAGGAGCAACCGCTCCAGCGGCAGCGCCCGGATCGCTCGGATTATCTCCGGGAAGGTGGCGGACAAGTCATTGCCGTTGCGAGAAAGGAGACGGGGAGCGCCGTCCCGCGCTGCCAAGACCCGGTACCCATCGAGCTTGAGCTCGAATAGCCACCCCGCCCCGGAGAAGGCACGGTCTCTCGGCTCGGCCAGCATGAGCTGCACGGTGTCCGGCTTCACTTCCTTCCTCGGTGCACCCAGGCTGGCCAGCTCGGTCCGGATGCCCTCGACCGGAGTCCGGCCGGCTTTCAGATCCTCCACCGTCAGGCCGGACAGCACCGATTCCTCCGGCGGCATGGCGCCGGAGGAGGTGGCGTAGGCGTCGCGCTCCTTGATGAACAGCCATTCCTTCTCGCTTTTCTTGAGCTTTACCAGAGTCCACCGACCATGAAGCTTGAGCCCGTGGAGCTCGAACAGAAGCTTGCCCTTGGCAAGTCCCTCGACCGGATCTTCCAGCGGCACCCAACGGCCCCGATCCCATACGATCACGGCGCCGGCACCGTAGTTCCCCTCCGGAATCAGGCCCTCGAAGTCGCCGTACTCCAAGGGATGATCCTCCACCTGGACCGCGAGGCGCTTATCCGCAGTGTCGTACGAAGGCCCTTTGGGTACCGCCCAGGAACGGAGCACGCCGTCCATTTCCAGCCGGAGATCGAAATGGAGCCGCCGGGCCGCGTGCTTGTGTACCACAAACAGCCCGCCGGCCGCCGCGCTCTCGTTGGCCACAGCGCCTGCAGGCTCGGGGGTGCGCTCGAGCGCGCGCTTCGTCCGGTACTCGGCGAGAGGATCCGGCTTGTGGGGAGGCATGACTGGAAAGTGCCGCTGAATCCGGCCGGAGAAAAGAGGACGTCGGTCTCCCGATGAAACTATACGAAATGAAAGACCAGCCGCGCGATGCGTGAGGCGCCGGCGCGACAGGTCCGTCCCGGCTCAAACCAGCAACCAAATGGCATGCAAATGGTTCCGTGCTCAGAGGACGGCTCCGTCCTTGCGGGCTTCCAATTTGCGGGATATATGGGACCATATGCCGCCACGTCCAATTGGAACCGCAACCATCTCGTTCGGGCTGGTCTCAGTCCCGGTGTCTCTCTACTCCGCCAGCGAATCGTCCGCCACGGTCAGTTTCAACATGGTGCATAAGGCCTGCGGCACCCGGCTGAAGCAGCAATACATCTGCCCCAAAGAAGGCGGGGTGGTCGAAAAGGACGACATTGCCAAGGGATACGAATTCGCCAAAGGCCAGTTCGTGCTGTTCACGCCGGAAGAGATCAAGGCCCTCGACGAGAAGGCCACCAACTCGATCGATATCGTGGAATTCGTGCCGCTCGCGGCGGTCGACCGGATCTATCTGGAGAAAGTGTATTACCTCGGCCCCGACAAGGGGGGCGATCGGGCCTACCGGTTACTGGGCGAGGCGTTGAAGGACACCGGCCGTGCCGCGCTGGGCCAGTACTCTGCCCGAGGCAAACAGCATCTGGTCTTGGTGCGCCCGCTGGACGGGGTGCTGGTCATGGAGCAGCTGCACTACGCTGCCGAGCTGCGGCCGGCGGCGGAGGTGCCTCATCCGGAGACGCCGGTCAAGGAGGCCGAGCTGGCCCTGGCACGGCAGCTGATCGAGCAAACCGCGACCGACGAGTTCCGGCCGGAGAACTACCACGACACGGTTCGGGACCGGGTGCTCGAAGCCATCCAGAACAAAGTGGAAGGCCAGGAGATCACATCCGAAGCCGCTCCAACGGAAACCAAGATCATCGACCTGATGGACGCGCTCAAAGCGAGCCTGGCCAAGCGGGGCACCAGCACTGAAGAGAAGAAGCCGGCCAAGCGGGTCGGAGCCAAGGCGGACGAAGCCGACGCCGCCCCCAAGAAACGGAAGGCCGGCGGACGAGGGTAGAAGGCGGTGACATCCCGCCCACCGTAGTACATTGTTTAGTTCATGAAGTCGTACTCGACCCGCGACGTCGCCAGACTGCTGGGTCTGTCCGAGCCCCAGGTCCGCTCCCAGGCACGGGCCGGATTCCTCACCCCGGACCGCGGGCCCCACAACGGCTACCGCTTCTCCTTCCAGGATCTCGTTCTCCTCCGTACTGCGCGCGAGCTGGCACAGGCCCGGGTACCGCCCCGCCGGATCCGGAGTGCACTCCAGGGGCTCGCCCGACTGTTGCCGATAGGCCACTCACTCAGTGAGCTCCGGATCACTGCCGAGGGGCATCGAGTGATGGTGCGAGATGAGGGGACAGCGTGGAACCCTGAATCCGGACAGCTCCAGATCGACTTCCCCGTCCGCGAGCTCACCCGGCGCGCCGGTCCCGTGGCGCGCAGGATTGTCCGGTCGGCTCGCCAGGCCACTGCGGCGTTGACCGCCTCCGAATGGTTCGATCTCGGCGTCGACCTCGAGGCCGCTGCTCCGGAGGAGGCCTGCAGCGCTTACGCGAAGGCGTTGGCTCTTGAGCCCGAACTCACCGAAGCCCACGTCAATCTGGGCCGCTTGCTTCAGCTGGCCGGACGAACCGCAGAGGCCGCCGATCACTATCGCCGCTCGCTGGAGGCCGGCAGGATGGATCCCACCGCGGCCTTCAATCTGGGCACCGCGCTCGAGGAGCTGGGTGAGTGGGGCGCTGCCATCGAGGCCTACCGCCGGGTTCTCCGAGACGACCCCGAGTTTGCCGACGCGCATTTCAACCTGGCTCGGCTCTACGAGCAGATGGGCCGACGGTCGGCGGCCCTTCGCCATCTCAGGTCCTATCAGCAGTTGAGTAGGGAAGTCTGAGAATCCTCGTCGGCACCAGCGGCTGGTCGTACAAAGAATGGAAAGGAAGCTTCTACCCAGAGAAGTTTCCGGCGGAGGAGATGCTTCGTTTCTACGCCGCCCGGTTCCCCACCGTGGAAGTCAACAACTCGTTCTATCGGATTCCGAACGAGCGGGTCTTGACGAGCTGGGCAGAGCAGGTACCGGACCAGTTCCGGTTCGTACTCAAGGCCTCCAGGCGGATCACTCACAACGCTCGTCTGGCTGACGAGGACGGCTCGCTGGATTACTTCCTTCGAGCGGTGAATCCTCTGGGAGAGCGCCTGGGTCCAACCCTCTTTCAGTTGCCTCCGACACTCAAGAAGGACCTGAATCGGCTGCAGAAGTTTCTGGGACGGCTCCCCCGCCGCTGGCCGGCTGCGATGGAGTTTCGCCACCCTACCTGGTTCGATGACGAGGTGTATCAGCTGCTCCGGGGCCGGGACGTCGCCCTCGTAGCCGTTGACGAGGATGACGCCGAGGGAGCCGGGTCGCCGCTCGTGCCCACGGCATCGTGGGGTTATCTCCGGCTGCGCCGGTCGTCCTATGACGTTTCCACGCTGGAGCAATGGGGCAAGCGGATTCGGGGCCAGCCATGGAGCGAGGCTTACGTCTTCCTCAAGCACGAGGAGGGGAGTCCGACCGGGCCAGCAGCGGCGCAAGAGCTGAAACAGATCCTCGCTGACCCTTCGTGACGTGACGAGGATCACGACCTTCTCAAACCGTCATTGCTACTCTACGGGTCCTTGGAAGTAGACACCGATCCCAAGGAGGAAAGAATGACGCAGAATAGAACCTGGAACGATGAGGACAATTGGTGGCGCAACAATTTCAGCTCGAGGCCTTACGCCACCGGCCGCAACTACGATGACTTTCGTCCGGCCTATCAGTACGGGTTCGAGTCGGGTCAGCATCACATGGGTCGCGAGTGGGATGAGGTAGAGTCCGACCTGAAGTCCGGATGGGAAAAGTTCGAGGGAAGACGTGGCGCCGGCAGCACCTGGGAAAGCATGAAGAGTGCCGTCCGCGACGCCTGGCACCGCATTACCGGTCAGCACGATGTCGACGCCGATCGGATGAGTGAATTCGAAGTGGACAGAATGTCACCGCGCGGTCGTCCTCGCTAGCTGGTGAGTATGGTCCGGCAACTCCGGACCAAGTCAGGTCTGGGGCCCAAGGTCGATTGTGACCTTGGGCCCCAGTTCTTTTGTAGTCGCGACCGAGCAAAGCGAGCAAATCGTGATCTGTGACACCGCATCACACGTGATCCCATCGCTTCTTGTGGGTGCGTTCAAGCGGCTCATGCCGATTTCGCCGGTTTCGACCAGACCGGCAATATCATGATCGCTCAGGTCCGCCGGAACACGGCGGCTGGAGGGATAGTAGCGAACGGTCAGATCAAAGGAGTGAACGATGACGATGGCAAATGCCCAATCCAGCGCCCGGGAACAGATCCGGGAGGTGAAGGATCAGGTGGTGGACCAGACCAAGAAGACGTTCCAGCAAGCCCGGGACCGAGCCTCCTCCAGCCTGGGGGAGAGCAAGAGTCAGATCGCCGACCAGTTCGGCACCGTGGCGGACGCGCTGCGCCGTACTACCGAGCATCTCCGCTCCGAGGACCAGCAACGGATCGCGGGACTGACCGCGACCGTAGCCCGCCAGGTGGACCAGCTGGCGAACTACCTGCGGACGAAGGACGCTCGGGCCATGAAGCAGGATCTGGAAAACCTGGCTCGCCGACAGCCGGCGCTCATGCTCGGTGGCGCCCTTGTGCTTGGTCTGATCGGCGCCCGCTTCCTCAAGAGCTCAGGGCGGGGTCAGGGCGCTCGGCGTATCGGTCAGGGTCGGGACAGTGAACGCCGGTTCGGCTATACCGGCTACGACCAGCCGTTCTCGGGCCAGGGATCCCGGGGAGGCGGTTATGCCGGAGCTTAGGCAGGAGCGCAGCATCGGCGAGCTGTTTGGCCAGCTCAGCCAGGATGTGACCCTCCTGGTTCGCCAGGAGATCCAGCTGGCCCGGAGCGAGATCAGCGAAAAACTTTCCCGCTTCACTGCCAACCTGATCTCGGTAGCGGCGGGAGGGTTCGTGGCCTATGTGGGAGGGCTGGCCCTGGTAGCGGCGCTGATCCTGGCACTGCACGACCTGGCGAATATCTCGCTCGCGGTTTCCGCGCTGATCGTTGGGGTCGTGCTGGCCGTTGCCGGCTACCTCATGCTCAAGCGCGGATTGAATGAGCTGAAGCGGGTGGATATCGCCCCCCGCCGAACCGTCGAAAACATCAAAGACGACGTCCAGTCCATCAAAGAGGACGTTCAATGGGCAAAGGAGCAACGGTCATGAGTGAGTACGAACAGCAGAATCGCGGGCTCGCCTATGAGCCGTCGGCCCAGGAAGTTGGTTCCGAGGTAGGCGCCCGGGGTGACAAGAGTCCCGAACAGATCGAGCGGGAGATCGAGCAGACTCGCACCCGTTTGAGCCGGGAGATCGACGAGCTGGGCAACCGGCTCAGTCCACAAAACCTGAAGGAAGAGGCCAAGACCGCCATCAAGGACGCGGCTCACGGCGCGGTCTCCAACGTCGGCGAGCAGGCTCGGCGTACCGGGTCCCGCCTGGTGGAGGTCATTCGGGAGAACCCCTTGCCGGTAATCGCCGTCGGGGCTGGGGTCACCTGGCTGCTGACTCAGCGCTCGCGCAGCGAATTCTCCGGAGACCGGATGGCTCGCTACGCCTACACCGGGCCCGAGCGGCGTCAGGGTGAGGGCCGGCAGAGTGGCACGGGGATCAGAGGACGGGTCGGCAGTGCCGTCAGCGAAGCGAAGGACAGTGTGAGCGAAGCAGCCAGCGGCGTTGCTGACCGGGCCGGCGAGCTCAAGGATCGGGCGGGAGAAAAGATCGGCGAGCTCGGTGGCCAGGCGCGGGTCCAGACCCGGCGGATCAAGACCAACCTGCAGCATCAGGCCGAGGAAAATCCCCTTGCCGTCGCCATCGGGGCCGCAGTGGTGGGACTGGCACTCGGACTACTGCTGCCCGGCACCCAGCGGGAAGACGACCTCATGGGCCCGGCGCGCGACAAGCTGGTGGACCGGGCGGAGCAGACTGCCGACCGGGTGAAGGATGCCGCGGTCGAAGCTGGACGCGAGGTCAAGGAGACGGTGAAGGCTGAGATCGAGCAGCACACGCCCGAAATGAAGGAAGCGGTGCAGCAGGCCGGACAGACGGTCAAGCAGCAGGTGAAAGAGTCGGCCCGGCGGGTGAAGAACGAGGCGAAGGATGCGGCCAAGAGGTCGGGCAATGATCCCAGGAGTGCGACATGAGTCTTGATTCACTGGAGAAGCTCTTTCTCGAAGAGCTCAAGGACGTCTATAACGCTGAGAAGCAGATTCTGCGGGCGCTGCCCAAGATGGCCAAGACGGCAGAGTCGCCCGAACTTAAGCAGGCCTTTACCAAGCACTTGAAGGAGACCGAGGGGCAGGTCCAGCGGCTGGAGAGAATTTTCCGGGAGCTGGGTCAGGCCGCCAGGGGCAAGAAGTGCAAAGGCATGGAAGGGCTGCTGGAGGAAGGTAAAGAGGTGCTGGAGGAGGATGGTGAGCCGGCCGTGATCGACGCCGCGCTGATCGCCTCCGCTCAGCGGGTGGAGCACTACGAGATTGCCGCCTATGGCTGTCTCCGTACCTACGCCCAGCTCCTGGGCTACTCCCAGGCCGAGCAGCTGTTACAGCAGACTCTCGAAGAAGAGGAAGCGGCCGACAGAAAGCTCACCGAGCTGGGTGAGTCGGGCATCAACGAAGCTGCCGCTGCCGTCGGGGAAGGCGAAGCCGAGAGATAAGCATCATCTCGCAGCGACGCTCTGCGAATATGCCGGTGACCCGTGGCTTGAACTCTGTCCGTTCGACACGGGTTTTCCGTTTCCCTCCCGCATTACCGTCCTCGTCGGGCTGGACTCGCCCTCGGCCGGCATGCTTCCAGCCAATGTCCGGCCCAATTCATCAGTTCGGGACAGAAACCGGGCTGCCCGATCGTGGCTCCAATCGGCCTGGAATCTGGCGAACGAAACTCCAGCTTCCTCACTTGCCAGATGGCGGAGTGCCTCCAGCCCGGGCTTAGCTGCAAGCGGCCGGTCAGGAGCGCCTCTGGAGAGCGCGGTCAGCGACGATTCGATTTCCTGGATGATGACCTGCATGTCGTGAACCTGACCCAGCAGGTCCTGAAGCTGCTTCAGCCGTCCCACGAGCGTCTTGGCTCCGGCCACCCGCCGGGACAGCGGCTCCAGCAGATAGCGTAGCCGTTTGGCCCGAATCCGAGCCGAGTGGGCTTCGGAGACCTGCTCCGGACTTCCCACCGCCTCCAAGCACTCAGACAGCTCTCCGGCAATGCCCTGGACCAGCTGACCGGTCACCTCGCCGAAGGATGCCGGCTTTGGTTCCCTGCCGGTCCTCACCTCCATCTGAAATGTCCCCAGTCGGGGTCGGAGCTTGCCGGCCGTCTTGAGGAATCGCCGGCCGATTTCAGCGGTTACCTGGTCGATGCTCTCGTATCTCCGGCCTTCCAGCCGTCCAATCAACCAGGCCATGCCCTCGGTTTCACCCGGCCCAAGCCGCGTGACCTGCCGGTGCAACCACTCCAACTGCACCTCGATATCACGGCCCGGATTGGTGGCAAGCGTCAGATCTCGCAGCCGACGCCGCAGCTTCTTGGTCACGCTGCCCTTGAGCTGGGAGCGATAGGCACGGGTGCAGCTGCGCAGCCGGCGGAGACCCACTCGGAAATCGTGCAGAGCCTCCGAATCCTGGGGATCGGCCAGACGCCGGTCGGCCAAACCGATCTCATCGAGGTACGTCAAGGCCACGAGCCGGGAGCCTTCTTCGGCCGACCGCCGCAGCAGATCGGAGGGGAGTCGCACGCTCATGCTACTCCGCCAGTCGCTTCAGCACGCGAGGGATCAGCAGCCACTCCAACGTGGCGTTGCCGGGAACCGGTGGCTCGTTCAGCTCGAGCAGACACGCGCCACTCTTCTTTAAGGTCAGAAACGACGACGGCTC
Organism: Gemmatimonadota bacterium; assembly: GCA_041500125.1. GTDB lineage: Bacteria > Gemmatimonadota > Gemmatimonadetes > Gemmatimonadales > GWC2-71-9 > CAVVWJ01. The sequence goes on along the minus strand of JBGQLP010000006.1, from coordinate 3,273 downwards.
CCCGGCCAGCAGATAGCACCCCAATGTGCTCAGGTCGGGCTCGTGGCCGACGATGGCAATGGTGTCACCCCGCTGGCTGCGGAGCCATTTCACCACCTGTTCGGGATCATGCCCCGGAGCGAGAGCCTCCACCGTCACCGTCTCGCACTCATACCGGGACGCAACGATCTCCGCGGTCTGGACCGCTCGAACCAGCGGGCTGGTGGCCAGCATGTCAATCCGGGACAGCAGCGTCGCCAACCCCTTGGCCACCCGCCGCATCTCCTTCTTGCCTTCCGAGGTGAGCGGCCGCAGGCGGTCGTCGCGTCCCTCAGCTTCCCACTCGGCGCGATCTCCGGCCGGCCCATGCCGGATGATCACCAGCTTCATGCCGGCGACGGCGTCTTGCGGTTACGGGACCGCACTCGCGGGGGTTTCGAGGGCTTCGCCGAGTCGTTGCCATTGCTCGAGTCGCCTTCGACGCTGACGGCATCCAATGGGCCTAGAATAGGCACCAAGCGGAACGCGGACTCACCGGCTTCGCGAGCAGACTCCCGCGCCAGACTCTGAAAGATGGTCTGGGACCGGACGCCAATCTCACCCTCGGCCGGCACGAGGCGGCTATAGGTCCCGTCGGAATTGAGCTGCCGCGCCTTGACGTTGTCGTTCAACACGACCTGGAAGATTTCGCCAGTGAGCCGGCTCTTGAGCCGGGAGTCTTCGACCGGGAACATGACCTCGATCCGGCGGAAGAAATTTCGGGGCATCCAGTCCGCGCTTCCGAGCAGGACTTCCGGGTCGCCTCCGTTCTCGAAGTAGAAGACCCGGCTGTGCTCCAGGAACTTGTCTACCACGCTGGTTACCCGAATCGTCTCCGACAGTCCAGATATACCGGGCCGAAGGCAGCAGGTTCCCCGGATGACGAGCTCGATGCTTACTCCAGCACTAGAAGCGCGGTAGAGGGCATCGATGACGGTGGGCTCGACCAATGCGTTCATCTTGACGATGATCCGCGAAGGCCGGCCTTCTTGCGCATTCCGTCCTTCCCGGTCGATCAGCTCCACCACCTGCTCCCGCAAGCCGAGCGGCGCGACCATGAGCTTACGCCAACGACGGCCCTGCGAATATCCGGTGAGGAGATTGAACAGCTCGCTCACGTCTTCCCCGAAATCCGGGTTGGCCGTGAAGAGACCGAGGTCGGTGTAGATCCTGGCGGTAGTGGGGTTGTAGTTCCCGGTGGAAAGGTGAACGTAGCGCCGAATGCCATCGGCTTCCCGCCGCACCACCAACGATGCCTTGCAGTGGGTCTTGAGTCCCACCACGCCGTAGACCACGTGCACGCCGGCCCGCTCCAGCGACCGGGCCCAGACGATGTTGTTCTGCTCGTCGAACCGGGCCCTGAGCTCGACCAGCGCCGTCACCTGCTTGCCATTATGGGCGGCTCGCTCTAACGCTCGGATGATCGGGCTGGCGCCGCTGGTGCGGTACAGCGTCTGCTTGATGGCCAGGACCTGGGGATCATCCGCCGCCCGCTCGATGAAATCCACCACGCATCCGAACGACTCATACGGATGATGCACCAGGACATCCTGACCCCGGATGAGATCGAACACGTCGTCTGCCGAGCTGAACGCGGGCGGCACTCGGGGCACCAATGGCTCGTCTTTCAGGGCGCTGAAGCCCTCCAGCCGATGCAGCGCCGCGCAGACGGTGAGGTCCACTGGGCCAGCGACCCGATACACGTCTCTCGAGTCGAGATCGAGGGCGTTGACCAATAGCTGCACGAACTGCTCATCGGCCGCCTCGGCGATCTCCAGCCGGACCGCGTCGCCCCGCATCCGCTGGCGCAGCGTCTCCTCGATGGTTTGGAGCAGGTCCTCGGCGTCATCCTCGTCAATCGTGAGGTCGGTGTTCCGGGTCACCCGGAAGACGGTGTGCCGCAGGACCCGGAACCCGCCGAACAGAGTGCCGAGGTGGGCGGCGATCACGTCTTCGAGCAGGACGAATCGGACCGGTTCGGCCGGGCCGGGAAGGCGGACCACTCGGTCGAGCACGGCCGGCACCTGCACCACGGCGAAAAGCTCCTGGAGCTGGTTGGCGTGCTCGCCCTCGATCAGCAGGGCGATGTTGAGACTCTTGTTGTGGACGTGCGGGAAGGGGTGGCCCGGGTCGATCGCTAACGGGGTGAGCACCGGGTAGATGTTGTGGGCGAACAATGAATCGACGTAGGCCCGTTCCGCGCGGGAGAGCTCCTCCAGGCGGACCCACTCGATCCCGTTTTCCTTGAGGCCCCCGATTAACTCCTGGTGCAGCAGCCGGTATTGCTCACCCACCAGTCGGTGGACTCGGTCGGAGATCTGAGTCAGCTGAACGGCAGGGGCCAAGCCATCGGCGGCAAAGTCCTGCGGCTCCAGCCCGGCGTAGAGCTGCTGCTGCAGGCCGGCTACGCGGACCTCGAAAAATTCGTCCAGGTTGGAGCTGACGATGGAGAGGAACTTCACCCGCTCCAGCCAGGGATTGGTGGGGTCGGCAGCCTCCTCCAGCACGCGCGCGTTGAACTCGAGCCAGCTGAGCTCGCGGTTGAGGTAATGCTCCGCCGTGAACTGCGTCAGATTTTTCGGCCGAGGCTTGCGGCTTAGCCGGCCGCCACTACGTGCAGTCTCGGACTCCGCGGTGCGCTGGTCAGGCGACCACGTTTCAGGGGGTGACGCCATATCAGGTCCAGCTCCGTGTCGAATGCCTTCTTGAAAAGGTCCGACTTTCTCTCGGCGTCGGCCCGATCCACGTCCGGGTCCGTCGCCGCTTCGATCTCCAGCCGCAGACGATTCCCGACCACCCTGCTCTTGATCGCGGTCACCGAGCTGGAATGGGTGCGGTCCAGACCGTCCGCGATCCGCAGGATGCCGCTCAGCTGTGCGATCAGCTGCCGGTCCTCCCGCGACATCCCCGCGAGGTTGGGGTGAGACTTCTTGGGAAACGCACGCCGGTGGTACCGGGCAACGTTCGCTATCATCTCGACCTCGTGCGGGGCGAAGGTCGGCAGGTCGCCATGCATGACCAGGTGATAGGCGTGCTTGTGGTGTTTGGAATGACTGATGAGGTAACCGATGTCGTGCAGAAGGGCGGCGGCCTGCAAGACATCCCGGCCTGACGCCGGCAGTCGGTGCCGAGCCTTGATGGCATCGAAGATCTGGAGGGCCAACGTTGCCACGTGCTCGCAGTGCCGCTCATTCGAGCGGCACATCCGGGCAAACAGACGGTCCCCCACCATCCGGTCGGCCGGCTGGGGGGCGT
>JBGQLP010000005.1:0-98344 GCA_041500125.1 Gemmatimonadota bacterium | reverse complement strand
GGGTGGGGTGGAGATGGTGATGCCGGGGGACAACGTGCAGATGACGATCGAGCTGATCACCCCGATCGCGATGGACGAGGGGCTCCGTTTCGCCATCCGCGAGGGCGGCCGGACCGTGGGTGCCGGGGTCGTCACCAAGATCCTCAAGTAGAAGAGCGAGCAAACTATGGCACAGAGAATCAGGATCCGATTAAAGGCCTTCGATCACGTTGTCTTGGACCAGGCTGCCGCGGACATCGTGCGCACCGCCGAGAAGACCGGTGCCCAGGTGTCCGGTCCGATTCCGCTCCCGGTAAAGACTGAGCGCTGGACCGTGCTGCGCAGCCCCCACGTGGATAAGAAGAGCCGGGAGCAGTTCGAGCTGCGCACCCACAAGAGGCTGATGGATATCAACGACTCCCGTCCGCAGACGATGGACGCGCTGACGAAGCTCGATCTGCCGGCCGGCGTGGACGTCGAGATCAAGGTCGAATAGCGATGGGCATGGGACTGATCGGCCGGAAGCTCGGGATGACCCGGGTATTCGAAGAGGATGGGACCGCGGTGCCGGTGACGGTGATCGAGGCGGGTCCCTGCCGGGTCGTGCAGGTGCGCGATAGCGGCGTCCAGCTCGGGTTTGGAGCTCGTCGCAAGCAGCGCACCAGCAAGGCCGAGCTGGGTCATGCGAAGAAGGCGGGTCTCGAGACCGCGCCCCAGGTGCTACGCAGCTTCACCGTGAACGGTGAAGCTCCCGCTCCGGGCGCCGAGGTGAAGGTCGACATCTTCGCCCCCGGCGAGCTGGTGAAGGTCACCGGCACCACTAAGGGTCGCGGCTTCCAGGGTGTGGTGCACCGCTACCATTTCGGCGGCGGTCCGGCCACCCACGGCAACACCCGGCACCGGAAGCCGGGCTCGATCAGCCCAGGCACCGACCCGTCGCGCGTCATCAAAGGCAAGCGGATGCCCGGCCACATGGGTGCCGAGCGGCACACCGAGGTCGGCCTCCGGGTGGTGCGGGTGGATGCCGAGCGCAATCTCTTGTTCGTGCGGGGGGCCATCCCGGGATCGAAGAACGGCATCGTGACGGTCGCAAAACAGGGAGGGCCGAGCCGCCATGATTGAGGCTCCGCACTATTCCGCCGAGGGCGCCAAGCGGGGAACGAATTTCTCCCTGCCCGAGGACTATTTCGACGGCACCGTGAACGAGCCGGTGCTGCACCAGGCGGTGAAGGTGTACCTGAACAATCAGCGTCAGGGCACCCATCAGACCAAGAGTCGGAGCTTCGTCTCCGGAGGCAATCAGAAGCCGTGGAAGCAGAAGGGCACCGGCCGGGCCCGGCAGGGCTCGATCCGCGCTCCGCACTGGCGAGGTGGCGGCATCGTCTTCGGACCGACTCCGCGAGACTACCGCACGGAGATCCCGCGCAAGGTGCGCCAGCTCGCCCGGAAGAGCGCGCTCAATGCCCGGGCCCGGGAAGGCGCCGTGCACGTGGTGGAGCGCCTGGCGTTCCGCGCCCCCAAGACGGCGCAGCTCGCCGGTCTGCTCGGAAGCCTCGGCTTGAACGGGCGCAAGGCCCTGGTCCTGACCGCGGGGCACAACCTGAACGCGTACCTCAGCGGCCGGAACCTGCCGACCGTCGAAGTGATGGCGTATCCCGAGGCCTCGGCCTACGACATCCTGTGGTCGGAAGCGGTCGTGGTAGAGGAAGGTGCGCTCACTGGGGTGATGCCGGAGCCGCTGGCGGAGGAGACTGAGGCGGAGCGGGCGGAGCGGGCGGAAAAGAAACGTCGCCCCGTTGCCGCCAAGCCGGCTGTAAAGGCCAAGAAGCCCAAAGCTGAGAAGAAGCCCGTGGCTAAGGCCAAGCCGGCCAAGCATGCCCCGAGCAAGAGCGAGGGGAAGACTACGGCGAAAAAGAGTGGGTCCAAGCCGGCGAAGAAGGCTGCGCCAAAGAAGAAGGGGTCCAAGTAAATGCCGACGCTACATCAGGTCGTCGTTCGGCCGGTGGTAACCGAGAAGAGCTCGGCCGCCTACCAGACCAGAAAAGAATACACCTTCGAGGTGCATCCCGAGGCCAACAAGCACCAGATCCGGGACGCGCTGCAGAAGCTCTTCAACGTGACCGTGACCGACGTGCGCACCATGCAGATGCGGCGACACGAAGTCACCCGGGGCCGTAGCCGGGGCACCACGGCGCGCTGGAAGAAGGCGATCGTGACGCTCAAGGACGGGGACTCCATCGCCGTGTTCGAGGGCTGATATGAGCATCAAGCAGTTTCGTCCGATGACGCCGGCCACCCGCTTCCGTTCGGTCTCGGGGTTTGACGAGATCACCCGGACCACGCCGGAGAAATCGCTGTTGGAGCCCAGGAAGGGCACTGGTGGCCGCAACAATCAGGGCCATCTGACTTCCCGGCACCGCGGCGGAGGGCACAAGCGGCAGTACCGCAAGGTCGACTTCAAGCGGAACAAGTTCGGGATTCCGGGCAAAGTCGCCGAGATCGAGTACGACCCCAACCGGAGCGCCCGAATCGCCCTGATCGTGTATGCCGACGGCGAGAAGCGCTACATCCTGCACCCCAAGGGCCTGGCCCAGGGTGATACGGTGGTCTCGGGGCCGGGCTCGGATACCCGGACGGGCAACGCTGTGCCGCTGGGCGAGATTCCCTTGGGCACCAACGTGCACAACGTCGAGCTCAGGATCGGCAAGGGTGGGCAGCTGGCCCGCACCGCCGGCTCCAGCGCGCAGGTGGTGGCCAAGGAGGGCGAGTACGTAACCCTCCGGCTGCGATCGTCCGAGATGCGCCTGGTGCACGGGCGGTGTCTCGCTACGGTCGGCGAGGTGGGCAACGCGGAGCACGAGCTCCTCTCCGTCGGCAAGGCGGGCAAGAGCCGCTGGCTGGGCAAGCGACCCAAGGTCCGCGGCGTGGCCATGAATCCGGTGGATCACCCGCTGGGCGGTGGTGAGGGCAAGAGCTCCGGTGGCCGGCCCCCGACGTCACCGTGGGGCAAGGTCGAAGGCAAGAAGACTCGGCATCGCAAGAAGCCGTCGAACAAGATGATCGTCCGCGGACGCAAGCGTGGAAGGGCGACGACCTAATGGCGAGAAGCGTAAAGAAGGGCCCCTTCGTTCAAGAGTCGTTGATGACCAAGGTTCAGGTCCTCAACAGCAAGAACGAGAAGCGGGTGGTGAAGACCTGGAGCCGGGCGAGCACGATCCTGCCCGAGTTCGTGGGCCACACCTTCGCGGTGCACAACGGGAACAAGTTCGTCCCGGTCTACGTCACCGAGAACATGGTGGGTCACAAGCTGGGTGAGTTTGCCCCGACCCGGCTCTTCCGGGGGCACAGCGGCAAGATCACGACCGACAAGAAGGCCAAGCCGGAGTGACCATGAGCGGCCATGCGATCCAGCGACTGGTGCGCCAGTCGCCCCGAAAGATGCGGCTCGTCATCGATCTCATCCGCGGCAAGGATGTGAACGAGGCGTACGCCATTCTGAAGTTCAATAAGAAGCTGGCGGCCAAGCAGATCGCCAAGACTTTGAAGTCGGCGGTGGCAAACGCCGAGCAGAAGGCGCTCAAGGAAAACGAGAGCTTCGATCCCGACGCGCTGTTTGTAAAGAAGGCCATCGTGAACGGCGGGCAGCCGCTCAAGCGCTTCTCAGCGGCGGCGCAGGGACGCGCCACCCCGATTCGGAAGCGCACCAGCCACGTGGAGATCTACGTGGACAGCAAGGAGACTGAGTAATGGGCCAGAAGGCGAACCCGATCGGGCTACGGCTCGGCATCGTTCGGCAGTCCTCGTCGCGGTGGTTTGCCACCAAGGAGATGCCGGCGCTGCTCAAGGAAGACGAGCTGATCCGGAAATACCTGAAGCAGCGGCTGGGCCACGCGGCCATCTCCGAGGTCCACATCGAACGGCGCCCGGGCAAGGTGACGATCACCGTGCACACCGGCAGGCCGGGAGTGGTGATCGGTAAGCGGGGAGCCGAGGTGGACAAGCTCCGGGACGAGCTGGCGCAGCTCACCGGCAAGGAAGCGGCGATCAACGTCGAAGAGATCAAGCGGCCGGAGCTGTCGGCCCAGCTGGTCGGCGACAACATCGCCCATCAGCTCACCCAGCGGATTTCCTTCCGCCGGGCCATGAAGCGCGCGGTGCAGAGCGCCATGCGGATGGGAGCCCAGGGGATCAAGGTGCGCGCGGCGGGTCGCTTGGGCGGCGCCGAGATCGCCCGGACCGAGGGGTACCACGAGGGTCGGGTGCCGCTGCACACGCTTCGGGCGGATATCGATTACGCCACCAGCACCGCGAAGACCACCTACGGGACCATCGGCATCAAAGTGTGGATCTTCAAGGGCGAGGTGATCGAGGACATGGCCGGCCGCACCTACAGCACGGGGGCGTAGGCCCATGCTGGCGCCGAAGCGGATCAAGTTCCGTAAGCAGTTCAAGGGCCGGACCAAAGGGATCGCGGCCCGGGGCAACACGGTGGCCTTTGGGGAGTTCGGGCTGATGAGCCTGGAGCCGGGCTGGATTACCAACCGGCAGATCGAGGCCTCCCGGGTCGCGATGACCCGCGAAATGAAGCGGGGCGGCAAGGTGTGGATCCGGATCTTCCCGGACAAACCGATCACCAAGAAGCCCGCCGAGACCCGAATGGGGAAGGGCAAGGGCAATCCGGAGGGATGGGTCGCCGTGGTCAAGCCGGGCCGGGTGTTGTTCGAGATCGAAGGCATTACTCAGGACCTGGCCAAGAAGGCGCTGGCGCTCGCCTCCGCCAAGCTGCCGGTCAGGACGCGCTTCGTGAAGCGCGAGGAGATCTAGTCCGTGACGCCGAACGAGCTGCGGGAAATGTCTCTGGAGGACCTCGAGTCCAGGCTGAACGAGCTGACGGAGGAACGGTTCCGGCTCCGGTTCCGCTCGGCGACGGAGTCGATCGAGAACCCGATGCGGTTCCGGGCCATCCGGCGGGATATTGCGCGGATCAAGACGATCTTGAAAGAGAAGAAATAACATGGCCGAACAGACGACGACCCTCCGCACCCGGCGTAAAGTCCGCATGGGTGTGGTCACGAGCGACAGGATGCAGAAGACCGTCACCGTCTCGCTGGTGCGCCGCTACGCCCACCCGGTCTACGGCAAGCAGGTGACGCGCACCAAGAAGGTGAAGGCGCGGAACGATCATGGCGCCAAGGCGGGTGACACGGTGCGCATCATGGAAACGAGGCCCCTGGCCAAGACGGTGAACTGGCGGGTTACCGAGATCGTGGAGAGGGCGAAGTAACATGGTTCAGCAAGAGAGCATCCTCCGCATCGCGGACAACTCGGGTGCCCGGCGCGCGCTGGTCATCCGCGTGCTGGGTGGCAGCAAGCGCCGGTACGCGGGTCTGGGCGATACGGTGGTAGTCGCGATCAAGGACGCCATCCCGACCGGCCAGGTCAAGAAAGGCGACGTGGCCAAGGCGGTGATCGTCCGCACGGCCAAGGAGACCCGGAGGAAGGACGGCTCCTACATTCGCTTCGACGAGAATGCGGCGGTGCTGATCAACGATGCCGGCGAGCCGCGCGCCACCCGCATCTTCGGTCCCGTGGCCCGCGAGCTCCGGGAGAAGCGCTACATGAAAATCGTCTCACTGGCGCCGGAGGTGCTGTAGCATGAAGCCGCTCGTGTTCAAGAAGGCCAAGCGGATACGCCATCAGGCACCGGTTCGGGTGCGGCTGCACATCACCAAGGGTGACACGGTGCAGGTCATCTCGGGCGAGGACAAGGGCAAACGGGGTCGGGTGCTCAGAGTGCATCTCAAGACCGGCCGGATCACCATCGAGGGCGTGAACGTGGTCAAGCGGCACCGTCGCGCCACCCAGACCGCGGAGGGCGGGATCGTGGAGTTCGCCGCGCCGATTCACCACTCCAAGGCCATGCTCATCGATCCCAAGAGCGGGGAGCCCACCCGGGTACGGCGCCGCCGGGACGCCGATGGAACTGTGGAGCGGATCGCCCTGAAATCAGATCAGCCGATCCCGAGGAGCCGCTAGTCATGGCCGAAGAGATCAAAGAAGGCGGAGAGAGCCAGCCCCGGGAAGAGCGCGGGGGCGGGAAAGCTGGAAAGGCCGGAAAGGGCGGCGGGACTGCCACGGCCCCGAAGGGGGGCGGCGGCGGCCAAGGCTCCGGTAAGAGCAAAGACAAGGGACAGGCTGCCGCGGTCGATCATACTCCGAAGGCGATGGAAGGCACGCCCCGGTTACAGGAGTATTACGAAAAGACGATCCGGCCCAAGCTGGCCAAGGAGTTCGGGCTCGGCAATCCGAACCAGGTTCCGCGTCTGGTGAAGATCGTGCTCAACGTGGGCATGGGGGACGCGGGCAAGAACCCGAAGCAGCTCGACGCCGCGGTCGAGGAGCTGGGACTGATCACCGGGCAGAAGGCCCAGGTCACCCGGGCTAAGAAGGCCATCGCGAATTTCGGGCTCCGGGCCGGCATGCCGGTCGGGGCCGCGGTGACGCTCCGGGGAGCCCGGATGTACGAGTTCCTCGACCGGTTCATCAATCTCGCGGTGCCGCGGATCCGCGATTTTCGCGGACTGCCCAGCCGCAGCTTCGATGGCCGGGGGAACTACACCTTCGGCATCAAGGAGCAGATGATCTTCCCCGAGATCGATTACGATCGGGTGGAGAAGATTCACGGGATGGACATCACCCTGGTCACCTCGGCCGATCGGGACGATCTGGCTATGGGACTTCTTCGTGAACTGGGATGGCCGTTCCGGGGCGAAACACCTCAGAGGGTTGCCTAATGGCAAAGACTGCCTGGATCGAAAGAGCAAAGCGCACGCCGAAGTTCAAGGTGCGCGGGGTGCGCCGCTGCCAGCGGTGCGGTCGTTCCCGCGCAGTCCTGCGGAAGTTCGGCCTCTGCCGTATCTGTTTCCGTGAGCTCGCCTTGAAGGGGGAAATCCCGGGCGTGCGCAAGGCCAGCTGGTAAGGGGAACGAGCAAGTATGAACCTGACAGATCCCGTCGCGGATATGTTGACCCGGATTCGGAACGCCTGCTCGGCGGGCCACCGGCGTGTGGACATGCCGGTGTCCAAGCTCAAGAGCGAGGTCGCCCGGCTGCTGCGCGATAATCACTACATCGCCGACTTCAAGATTCTCGATGACGGCGCCCATGGTGTCTTGCGGCTGTATCTCAAGTACCACAACGAGGCCCCGGTCATCCGCGAACTTCGGAGGGTATCGACGCCCGGGCTCCGCCGGTATGTCAAGTGCCGCGAGCTGCCTCGAGTCAAGAACGGACTCGGCATGGCGATCGTGTCTACCCCGAGAGGATTGATGACCGACCGCGAGGCTCGCACCGCCAACCTGGGCGGCGAGCTGCTCGCCGTGGTCTGGTAGGAGGCGTCATGTCGCGTATCGGCAGAAAACCCGTAGCGGTTCCCAAAGGGGTAACCCTCCAGGTCGAGGGAAATACGGTGGCAGTCAAGGGCCCTCGCGGGGAGCTGCGCCGCTCGCTCCATCCGGACATGGAGATCGCGCTGAAGGACAACCAGTTCACCGTGGCCCGGCCCTCAGAGGAGAAGCGACACAAGGCTCTCCACGGACTGACGCGCACCCTGGTCCAGAATATGGTCGAGGGGGTGTCCAAGGGGTTCAGCAAGAGTCTGGAGATCCAGGGCGTCGGCTACAAAGCGGAAGCCAAGCCCTACGGCGTCAACCTGATCGTGGGATTCTCCCATCCGGTCAAGTACCAGGCGCCCAAGGGGATCAAGATCTCGGTGGACAACAACGTGATGATCAAGATAGAAGGCGCGGACAAGGAGCTGGTCGGCCAGGTGGCCGCGGAGCTCCGCCAGGTGCGGCCACCCGAGCCCTACAAGGGCAAAGGGATTCGCTACGTGGGTGAGCAGGTCCGCCGCAAGGCCGGCAAGACGGGAGCCAAGTAACCATGCGCACTATTCACGGACCCAAGACCCGAGCTCAGCTGCGCTACCGCCGCCACCTCCGGGTGCGGCGCAAGGTGAATGGCACCGCCGAGCGGCCTCGTCTCGTGGTCTATCGGTCGCTCAAACACATCTACGCGCAGCTGGTCAATGACGAGTCGGGCGTGACGATTCTGGGTGTGAGCGACGCGAGTGAAGGGCTCCAGGTTGACGGGGCAGGCAAGGTGGGCCGGGCCAAGGGCACCGGAAAGTTGCTGGCGGAGAAGGCCAAGTCCGCGGGGATCGGCAAGGTAGTCTTCGATCGGGCAGGTTATCGTTACCATGGTCGCGTGCAGGCCGTCGCCGACGGCGCCCGCGAAGGCGGATTGGAGTTCTAGATGGCAGACGAGAAGGTGGCGGGCACAAACCAGAGCGAAGCAGCAGCCGTGGCTGAGGCTCCACCGGAGCCCGAGCGTCCCGCGGCGGAGCGGCCAGCCGGCAGCGAGCGCCCCCGGGGCCGGGGGCGCGGTGGCGAGCGGGGTGACCGCGGTGGTCGCGGCGGCCCGCGACGTGACCGCGGGGACCGGGATCGCCCCAGTGATTACGTCGAAAACGTCATTGCCATCAATCGCGTGGCCAAGGTGGTCAAGGGAGGCCGGCGCTTCTCCTTCAACGCGCTGGTGGCAGTAGGCGACGGCAAGGGGAAGGTGGGCATCGCCACCGGGAAGGCCAATGAGGTCTCTGAGGCGGTCCGGAAGGCCGTGGATGCCGCCAAGCGATCGATGATCGAGTTGCCGAGGACCGGGTCGACCATTCCCCACGAGGTGATAGGCGAGCACGGCGCCGGTCGGGTCCTGCTGAAGCCTGCCGCCACCGGAACCGGGGTGATCGCCGGTGGTCCGGTGCGCGCGGTTCTGGAGTGTGCCGGGATCACCGACATCCTCACCAAGAGCCTGGGCTCGACCAACCCCCACAACATGGTGCGCGCCACGATGAATGGCTTGGGCGCCCTGGTTTCCGCCCGACAGATCGCGCGCGAGCGCGGGGTCGACGTAGACCAGATCGCGTACAAGCCCAGGCAGGAGGGCTGAGATGGGGCGCAATCCGGCAGTTGGACGGCAAGGGCCCGCGCATCACGCGGCTACCATTCCCAGTGAAGATGCGGCGAGCTCGCTCGCGGTGAAGCAGATCCGTTCGGAGATCGGCCACGCGGAGACCATGCGCCGCACGCTCAGGGCTCTGGGTCTCCGGCATCACCAGCAGGTGGTGCGGGTGCCCAACACGTCCTCCATTCGAGGCATGCTGGTCAAGGTGCGCCACCTCGTCGAGGTGTCGCCGGCAGAGGAGAAGTAATGGCAGAGAAGCGCGCAAAGTCCGCAAGACCCCGGAAGGCCGCTTCGCGAGGAGCCAAGAGCGCGTCCCGGGCAAAGCGCGGTCCCCAGCAACCGGCTCGGGCTGAGGTAGTCTTGACCCTCTCGAGCCTGGTCCCCGCCCGAGGCAGCAGCCAGGCGCGGAAGCGGGTTGGCCGGGGGCCCGGTTCGGGCCTGGGCAAGACGTCCGGCAAGGGTAACAAAGGGCACAAGGCACGCACGGGGGGAGCCACCAATCCGGGCTTCGAGGGCGGTCAGATGCCGATGTACCGTCGCCTGCCCAAACGTGGTTTCACCAATCCCTTCCGGGAAGAGAATCAGGTAGTGAACCTGTCCGAGCTCAAGAAGGTGAGCGTGCCCGAGGTCAGTCCCGAGACGCTGTATTCGGCGGGCCTGATCGGGAAGCCCGGCTCGCCGGTCAAGCTGCTGGGCTCCGGTGACGCCGACCGGGCCTATACTGTTCGAGGCGTGGCCCTATCCGCGCCGGCGCGCGCGAAAATCGAGGCGGCCGGCGGTAAGATCGAGGGGTAAGTGTCCGCTCCGCGCGTTCCTAATCTCGCCATGGACGAGGAGCTGAAGCGAAAGCTCCTCTTCACCCTGCTCGCGCTCGTCATCTACCGGATCGGTGCCCACATCGCCGCTCCGGGAGTGAACGTCACCGCGCTGGCCGACTTCATCCGAAACTCTGCGGCCGCCGGATTCTTCGGGCTCTACGACGCCCTGGGCGGCGGCCTCTCCCGGGCCACGGTGTTCGCGCTCGGCATCATGCCGTACATCTCGGCCTCGATCATTTTCCAGCTGGCCGGCGGCGTGGCTCCCTCCATCGGCAAGATGCAGAAGGACGAGGAGGGCAAGAAGAAGATCACCCAATGGACCCGGTATCTCACCGTGTTCATTTCGCTGTCGCAGGCATACACCTTCGCGCTCTTCACCGAGTCCATACCGGGCGCAATTCCCACTCCGGGGTTCTGGTCCCGTCTCATTATGGTCGTGACGCTCACCACGGGCGCGATTTTCGTCATGTGGCTGGGCGAGCAGATCACCGAGCGTGGGATCGGCAACGGAATGAGCCTGCTGATCACGTTCTCGATCCTGGAACGGCTGTGGCCGGGTACCCTGCACCTGATCCAGTTCATCCGCAGCAACGTGGTGACCCCGATCGGCGCGGTGATCTTCCTGGCGATCCTGGTGGGTGTCGTCGCCGCCGTCGTGGCCATGACGATCGCCGCCAGGCGAATTCCCATTCAGATACCCCGCAAGGTGATGGGCCGCGGCCGGATCAGGGAAGGGCAGAAGACCTTCATTCCCATTCGGCTGATTACCGCCGGGGTCATGCCGATCATCTTTGCCCAAACGATCATCATTGTACCGGGGACACTGGCGAGCTTCACCAAGAATCCGATCCTCACCGAGATCGCCAGCTTCTTCAATCCAGGCAACCTGCCCTACGATCTGACCTTCGCGGTGCTGATTCTGGTCTTCAGCTATTTCTACACCTCGATCATCTTCAATTCGGTCGACCTGGCGGAGAACCTGAAGAAGCAGGGCGCGTTCATTCCCGGGGTAAAGCCCGGCGCGAGCACCGCCGACTATATCGATTCCGTCCTCGCGCGAGTCACCTTGCCGGGTGGTCTCTTCCTGGCCTTTATCGCGCTGATTCCGATCCTGGTCTCGAAATGGGTGGGCGTCCAGTCGCAGTTCGGCGGCACCTCCGTCCTGATCGTGGTCGGCGTGCTCCTCGATACCATCGCGCAGGTGGAGCAGCATCGGACGCTGCGCAAATACGACGGCTTCATGAAGACGGGGCGGGTGAAGTTCCGCGGACGCCAGCAACGATACATGTAGCAGTGAGAGGTGAGAGGTGAGAGGTGAGAGGTGAGAGGGAATCGGGTGGCGGCGGCCCTCTCACCTCTTGCCTCTCACCTCTTCCTTCTTTCCTTTTGGAGCACATGGACATTCTACTCATGGGCCCGCCCGGCGCGGGGAAGGGAACCCAGGGCGCCTTGCTGGCCGAGGCGCGCGGGCTGCCGAAGTTCGCCACCGGCGATCTGCTCCGGGACGCGGTCAGGCGGGGAACGCCACTGGGGACCAAGGCCAAGGCTGTGATGGAGGCTGGGCACCTGGTGAGTGATGACATCATCATGGGCATCGTGGGAGAGGAGCTAGCCAAGCCGGAGGCCGCCAAGGGAGTGATCTTCGACGGAGTGGTGCGAACCATTCCCCAGGCGGAAGGGGTCGAGCGCCTCCTTGCGGAGCGAGGTCGGCGGATGGACGCGGTGCTGTTCTTCGATGTGACCGACCAAGAGATCCTGAACCGCCTGGCCAAGCGGCGCTCGCTGGAGCAGCGCGCCGACGACGATCCGGCCGCTATCGCCACCCGGCTCAGCGCCTACCGGAAGCAAACCTCGCCGGTGCTCGACTGGTATGAGAAGCGAAATCTGCTCCGCCGTATCCCCGCTATCGGCTCGGTCGAAGAGATTGCCGCCCGGGTTCGCCGTGCCCTCAACCACTAGCATGATCACCCTGAAGTCTGCCCGTGAGGTCGAGATCATGGCCCGGGCGGGACGCATCGTGGCCGGCACGTTGGCGAGGATGCGCGAGATACTCCGGCCAGGGATGAGCACGGAGGATCTGGACGCCGAGGCCGAGCGCTTCATCCGAAGCCACGAGGGGGCCCTTCCGTCGTTCAAGGGCCTCTACGGTTTTCCCAAGACTCTCTGTACCTCGATCGACGAGGAGATCGTTCACGGTATTCCCTCGCCGAGGCGCGTGCTGACCGAGGGAAGCATCGTGAGCGTGGATGTGGGGGTGCAGCTGGAAGGTCTGCATGCCGATTCCGCGACGACACTTCCGGTGGGACGGGTGACCCCCGCCGCGGAGAAGCTGCTGCGAGTCACCCAGGAGTGTCTTGCGGCCGGGATCGCCCAGGCCAGGCTCGGGAACCACGTGGGCGATATCGGGTATGCGGTGCAACGGGTTGCCGAGGCGGCGGGCTATGGGATCGTGCGCGAGCTGGTGGGTCATGGCATCGGCACCCGGTTCCACGAAGAGCCGCAGATACCGAACTATGGTGCGCCCAAGCGCGGGCCCCGCCTGCTCGAGGGGATGACTCTGGCGATCGAGCCGATGATCACGGTGGGTAGCCCAGTCACCCAGACCATGCCCGACAAGTGGACCGTCGTCACTGCCGATGGAAGTCTCTCGGCTCACTTCGAGCACACCGTGGTGATCACGGCTGAAGGACCGAGAATTCTGACGACTTTGTAGCCCTGGCTTACCCGATCCGCTCGTCCAACACCTGCCGCACCCGAATCTCCGCTGCTTCCACCTGATCCAGCATCACCACCGCCGACTCGATCATCGGGCGGGTTTCCTCCCGGCCAAGGGATTTTAGGTTGCTCCGAATGCTCCAGTAGGCGCTGCGGCTCGCCGCGGCGGCGAGGAAGCTGGCGGTAGCAGCGTCTCCGATCGCCGTAGCGACTCCGGAGCCGACCATCGCTTCGGCCAGTCCCGCCACTTCGCCGGCATCACGCAGCAGCTCCAGCTGCACCCGGGCCGCCTCGAGCAGAGCCGCTCGGCGGGCGGCCTCCCGGGCGGTGCGCTCGAACTCGGTTCCCTGCGGCAAGGTCAGCGCATCCATGTACTCAGCAACCACGATGGCGTCCTGGCTGGCCAGGTCCAGTAGCTCGGCCCGGAGCGCGTCCGCCCGCTCCAACGTCTCCTGCGCGTAACCATGCACGGCGGCGTATTTCTCCCGCCGGGTGGTGAGGCCTGCGACCATGGTCACGAGAGAGGCTGCCAGGGCCGAGGCCAGCGCGGCGACGGCTCCTCCCGCCGGCGTTGCGTTCGCCGCCGCCACCGCATCGGACCATTGCTGCAGCGAGCTCTCGCCGCCTAGGATCTCCGTCTCGTCCATGTAGCTCCTGGATCTACAAGCTCAATCAATTCTACTACAGAGGCACTGATGACGGTTCTCTCAATATCGCGAGGAGCCAATCGTGCATGCCTGGATTCCCGGCCACAACCCCCGTGTGCTCGACGCCGATGTCTCGGCCAGTGAAATCCGTAACCACTCCACCGGATTCTCGAATGAGCAGGGTGCCGGCCGCGATGTCCCACGCAGACAAGCGTTGCTCCCAGAAACCGTCGAACCGGCCGGCCGCCAGGTCGGCGAGATCGAGGGCGGCCGAGCCGGCCCTTCGAATACCGCTGGTTGCCGCCGTGACGCGAGCGAACTGGCGCTGATATTCCTGGAGGTGCGACACATCCTTGAACGGGAAACCGGTGCCCACCAGCGCGAACTCCGGATGGTTGATGCGGGAGACCGCGAGGCGCCGCTTGCCCAGCCAGGCACCGCCGCCCCGAAAGGCGGCATAGGTCTCGTTGTGGGGCACCTGGAGGACCACGGCTGCTTGGAGCACATTGTCGACCGCAGCGGCGATGGAAACCGCATAGCTGGGATAATCGTGCAGGAAATTGGTGGTTCCATCCAGCGGGTCCACAATCCAGACCAGGCCTTCAGTCACGATGTGGGGACTCAACTCCTCCCCCACCATTCGGCCGCCCGATGGCCCCGCCAGCAGAATCTCCGCTATCAACCGCTCCGCAGTCCGATCCACCTCGGTCACGAAGTCCCGGCTGCCCTTGAGCGTCCAGCTGCCCGGATCGGCCGGACGCTCCACTTCTCTGAGATAGCGTGCCGCCGCTTCTGCGGCCAGCTTGGCCCGATGCAGTAAGTCTAAGGCAGACACCATCTTGTGTGCCCAGTCCGAAGCGGGTAACTTGCCGATCATGCCGCGAATATTCTCAGGGATCCAGCCGTCCGGCGAGCTGCACATCGGCAACTGGCTCGGCGCGGTACAGAATTGGGTCACCCTCCAAAGCAGCTATGAAACGCTGATCTGTGTGGTGGATCTGCACGCGATCACTGGAAAGTACGACCAGGATTCACTGGCCCAGCGCACCCGCGACATGGCGATTGGTCTGCTGGCGGCAGGCATCGATCCCGAGCGGGCCACGCTGTTCGTCCAGTCGCACGTGCCCGAGCATTGCGAGCTCCAGTGGTTGCTGAACACGGTGACACCGCTCGGCGAGCTCGAGCGAATGACTCAATTCAAAGATAAGTCACAGCGATTCGAGAGCGTGCCGGCAGGTCTGCTGAACTATCCGGTGCTGATGGCCGCCGACATCCTGCTCTACCGGGCGGATCTCGTTCCCGTCGGCGAGGATCAGATCCAACATCTGGAGTTGACTCGAGAGATCGCCCGCCGGTGGAACGCGGAGTTCGGCCGGGGTGAGGCCTTTTTTCCCGAGCCCCAACCGATCCTGACCGAAGCCAAACGCATTACCGGGCTGGATGGGCAAGCCAAGATGTCCAAGAGCCTGGGGAACACCATCGGCCTGCTGGATAGCCCGGAGGAGATCTGGCAGAAGCTGCGGCCGGCGAAAACCGATCCGGCCCGCGTGACCAGGAATGACCCCGGAACCCCTGAAATCTGCAACATTTACCACCTCCATCAGTACTTCTCCCCGCCGGAGACCGTTGCCCTGGTGGCGGAGAACTGCCGGGGAGCCAAGTGGGGGTGCCTCGACTGTAAGCGAGTGCTGGCCGATAATATGGTTGCCGCCCTCAAACCCATCAGAGAACGGGCCTTCCGGCTTCAGGAGGAGCCGGAGCGGGTAGACGAGATCCTGGCCGACGGGGCCTCTACGGCGCGTCGCATGGCCGGCGAGACCATGCGGGAGGTACGGGATCGCATGGGGCTCCTTCCCGCCGGAGGCAAGTCGGCGGTCGAGGCGCGGTAACTATGACCGATCCGGGCCAATCCTTTACTGTGGCGGAAGCCGATGGAAAAGATCATCAAGGCGGCGGTGGAACGAGGTGCTTCCGACCTGCATATCAAGGCCGGCGACGTCTTCCGTGCCCGGATCAACGGCAAGCTGGTTCCGCTGACCAAGCAGCGGCTCACGCCGGATCAGACCAAATCAATTGCGCTCAAGCTGATCGCTAACGAGGAGGACCGCGCCAGAATCGACCGGCTGCGGGACTTCGATTGCTCCTGGGGCATGCCCGGGGTGGGCCGCTTCCGGGTGAACGTGCTGCGGCAACGCTCATCCTTCATGATCGTCATGCGGGTCATCCCGTTCACCGTGCCCACCATCGAGGCGCTCCATCTGCCCGAGGTGTTGAAGCACGTCGCAGAGTCCGACCGGGGCCTTGTGCTGGTCAGTGGGGTAAGCGGCAGCGGCAAGAGCTCGACCATCGCGGCCATGGTTCATCACATCAACCGTACTCTCCATAAGCATGTGGTCACCATTGAAAATCCCATTGAATTCCTCCATCGAGATCTGACCTGCTCCATCACTCAACGTGAGGTGGGGGTCGACACGGACAGTCTGGCGGTCGGGCTCCGCGCCGCGCTGCGACAAGACCCGGATGTCGTCGTGCTGGGTGAGATGGCCGATGCCGCGACGATCGATACCGCCATGAAGGCGGCCGAGACCGGGCGCCTGGTCATCGGAACCCTGTCCACGCCTGATGTGGTGACGACGGTCGAGCGCCTGGTGGGAACCCTGCGGGTGGAGGAACGCGAGGTCGGCCGGTTGCGGTTCTCGGAGGCACTGCGCGCTATCGTGTCGCAGCAACTGCTACCGATGAAGGACAATGATGGCAGGGTACCAGCGGTCGAAGTCCTGATCGCCACGCCGGCCGTTCGCGAGTGCGTGAAGGATGCCGACCGGGTGGGCCAGGTCAAGCGGATCATGGCCGACGGACGCAAGGAGCTCGGCACCCAGACCTACGAGCAACATCTCGACGACTTGATGGAGGCCGGTCAGATCACCGAGGACACCAAGCGGGCGGCGCTGGCCGCGGCCGGCGGCGGATTTGGCACCACCAAGCGCGCCAGACGGGCGGCAGCCTCCTGAGACACAAGGGCGGTACGTGGTAACGCTCGACCAGACAACCCGCCAGATCCTCGCACTTCCCCGCGAAGCCGGCACTCCCGAAGCCGAGATGGCTCGGGAGCTCGTCACCCGATACCTCACCGATCTGGGCTACAAGGTTCAGGTCCAGAAATTCAGCTTCACGCCGGCCAGTCTCCGGGCCTTTCCTGTGTTTGGCGCCGGTCTCGGTGGACTCGCCCTGGTCTTGCTCCCGTTCCTTGCCTCCACCCATCTGCCGGCCTGGGCTCCCCTGGTCCTGTGGGTTTCGGGGCTTCTTGCCCTGGCTGTGGTGGCGGGCGGGATCGGCCTGGGCTGGGTTCCTCTGGGTGAAGCGCTCCGTGAAGACGCCAATCTGATGGCCACCAGAGGCACACCACCCCGACGGTGGATCGTGGCTCACCTGGACTCGAAAGCCCAGGGCCACTCCATGGCGGGCCGCCTGGTCGCGGTATGGACCATCGGCCTGGCCATTGGCGCCCTGAGCTTGCTCACCCTCCTTCGGCTCTCCGGACCTCTGGCTCCAGTCTGGCTTGCCATCGGAGCTGGCATGGCCGTAGTGGCCGGCTTTCTGGCCGGGCGGGGCCGGCTCCGCGGCCGCTCGCTTGGGGCCCGGGATAACGGCACCGGCGTCGTGGCTGCCCTCGCCGCCGCGGAGGCCTGCTCGGACCCGAGCGTCGGCATTCTGATCACGGGCGCCGAAGAGTTCGGGCTGGTTGGGGCACGGGTGTTCGCCCGGCTGGCCGGTGATCTTCAGAATGTCGAGTTCGTAAACATTGACACCGTGGATCAGGAGGGATGTCTCTACCTGGTGTCCCACAATTCGGCTGGTGAGGGTCTCGCCCGCCACTTGGAGCCATCACTGTCCGGTCTCGCCCTTCCCCTCAAGCGCCGGCGATTGCCCCTTGGCATCTTCGTCGACAGCGCCCCTCTGGCGCGGGCCCATGCGCCGGCGATCACCATCGGGCGGCTGACGTGGGCCACACTTCGTCGAATCCACACGGCCGCGGACACGCCGGACGGGCTCTCCATGGATACCGCCCATCGAGTCGGAAAGGCGATCGTGTCGAATTGACCTTTCAATTGGGGCGGGATAGGTTTGCCCGAGGATGCAGGAGCCCCGCAAGGGGCTCTTTTGTTGTTTCAGCTGGGAGCCGACATGTTCGACACGAAGACCACCTGCATGGTGGTGGTCGGGGCACAGTGGGGAGACGAGGGGAAGGGCAAGCTGGTCGACGTCCTGGCCGAGCGTGCGGACTTGGTGGTGCGCTACCAAGGCGGCGCCAACGCCGGCCATACCGTGGTCATCGGCGACAAGCAGTTCGTCCTCCGGCAGATACCGTCCGGCATCCTGCATTCCCGGGTCACCTGTATCATCGGCAACGGAGTGGTACTGGAACCGGAGAACCTGTTCCACGAGCTGGACAGCCTTCACGAGCGAGGCATCGACACTGGCGGCCGTCTGTTCGTGTCCGACCGGGCCCACCTCGTCCTTCCCTATCACAAGCTGCTCGACGCCGCCAGCGAGCGCAGTCAGAAGCTCGGCACCACAGGGCGCGGCATAGGTCCGGCCTACGAGGACAAATACGGCCGCCGGGGCATTCGGGTGGTGGATCTCCGGCGGCTGGAATGCGCCCGCGCCCTTCTGGGCGACCGGGTTCGGCGGGCGAACCAGTTGCTCGATCTGATGGGAAGCACCGAGCGGGCCAACCTGGACGAGCATGTCAGGTTGTTGGAGCGTCTGGCACCCCGGCTTCTTCCCCTCGCGGCCGATACCGGCCTCATGGTCCATCGCGCGGTTCGGGAAGGGCGCCGGGTACTCCTCGAAGGGGCTCAGGGAGCGCTTCTCGACGTGGATCACGGCACCTATCCCTACGTCACCTCCTCCAACACGACCGCCGGTGGTGCAGCCGTGGGCTCGGGAATCGGTCCTACCGGGATCAATGGAGTGCTCGGAGTGGTGAAGGCGTATACCACGAGGGTAGGCAACGGTCCGCTTCCCACCGAGGCTGAGAGTCCCTACGGCGAGCGCCTGCGAGAGCTGGGTGGCGAATTCGGTGCAGTGACCGGCCGGCCGCGCCGCTGTGGCTGGTTCGATGCCACCGTGGTCCGTTATGCCGCCCGGGTCAATGGGCTCACCGGCCTCGCCGTCACCAAGCTGGATGTGCTCGACTCCTTCGCCGAGATCCCGGTGGGCACCATGTACCGGCTCGATGGTGAGGCCTGTGAGGAGATGCCGGCCGAGGTGGACGCGCTGGGGCGGGTACAGCCGGTTTACGAGATCCTTCAGGGATGGCAGCACCCCACCGGAGGAGTTCGGCGTCTGACCGACCTGCCCTCGGCGGCCCGGGCCTACCTGGACCGGCTGGAAGCGCTCTCCGGGGTTCCGGTCCGCTACGTGAGCGTGGGGACCCGGCGGGATCAAATCATCGAAGTATGAACCGCGTGAACGGTGAACAGTGAATAGTGAACGGGTGGAGAGCACCGACCTGCTGGTAATCGGCGCCGGTCCCTGCGGGCTGGCCGTGGGGGTTGCCGCAAAGAAGGCTGGTCTGCCCTGCGTCCTGCTCGATCGCAGGACGATCGTGTCCACGATCGAACGCTATCCGCTCAGCATGACCTTCTTCTCGACCCCGGAACGGATCGAGATCGGCGACGTCCCGTTCATCTCCAGCCACGAAAAACCCAACCGCCACGATGGTCTCATCTACTACCGGCGGGTGGCCGAGCACTACGGCCTGGAGGTCCGCCCGGGAGAGGAAGTAGTCGACGTCACTCGCGACCCTGACTCCGGGGGAATGTTCCGCATCGCGGTGAGCCGGGCCCACGACGACAAGACTTATCTTGCCTCGGCCGTCGCCTTCGCCACCGGGTACTACGATAACCCGAACTACCTCGACATTCCGGGCGAGAGCCTTCCCCACGTCAACCACTATTTCGTCGAGGGCCATCCCTACTGGCGTAAACGGGTGGTGGTGATCGGGGCCGGCAACAGCAGCGTAGATGCCGCACTGGAGTGCTGGCGGGCCGGCGCCACGGTCACCCTGGTGCATTTTGGCGAGGGATTCGATCGGACGGTCAAGGCCTGGGTCCTGCCCGACATCGTAAACCGGGTGAAGGAAGGAAGTATCGCGGTGCGCTGGCGCTCACGGGTCCGGGCTATAACTCCGACCCATGTCGAGGTTGCTTCAGACGTCTCTGGGACGGCGGAGATGATCGCCGCGGACGCGGTGCTTGCGATGACCGGCTACCATGCCGACACCAGTCTGCTGCAACGGCTGGATGTGCCGGTCGATCCGGTCACCGGAGTGCCGGCCCACGACGAGTCGTCCATGGCGACACCGGTGCCGGGGTGTTATCTCGCCGGCGTCATTGCCAGCGGAAACGACGCCAACCGTTTGTTCATCGAGAATGCGCGAGGCCACGGCGAGCTGATCGTGCGACACCTGCTCCAGTCCCGGGCCGGCGCTAAGCCGGCACCAGGGCGATCCGGTGATCCCATTTCCGCATCATTGCGGTGAATGACCGCGCGATGCCGGGATCGAATTCCACCCCCGCCCGGCTCTCGAGGTAGCTCATGGTGCGCTCCGAGTCCCAGGCGTGACGGTAGGGGCGGTTGGTGCGCAGCGCGTCATATACGTCGCAGATGTGAACCAGGCGGCTGGCGTACTGGGCGCCGCGCGAGTCGCGCAGGGCAGGGTACCCGCCGCCATCGAGCATGATGTGGTGCTCGTAGGCAACGATGGCGGCGAGTTCCATGGGATCGGGGCTGGCAAGGAGCATCCGGGCGCCCACCACCGGGTGTTCGCGAATCACCTGCCGCTCCGCATCGGTCAGCTTGCCGGGCTTCACCAGGATGTCGCGGGGAATACAGACCTTCCCCAGATCGTGCAGGAGGCCTGCCACGCCCAGAGCTCGGACCGTCGCCCCTCCGAGCTCCAGATGCTCTCCCAGCGCCATCGCCAGGACCGAAACATTCATGGAGTGGGTCGTGGTGTACTGGTCGAACTCCTTCAGCTGGAGGAGCGGCAGGACCATGGCCTGTTCGGCGTGCATCGCGATCGAGAGCGACCGCACCACGGCGTCGGCCTCAACAATGGGAAGCTTGGCCCCGCCCTGAATCTCCTGATGCATCCACTCGATGGTGTCCCGTTCCTCATGCAGGCTGTAGCCCAGCGCCGCTACCGGGAGCTGAGCTTCCTGGGTCTTGGTTCGCTCCTGGCCCAGGGTGACCTGGCCGAATCGGATGGGAGACTCGCCCATCTGCCAC
Source organism: Gemmatimonadota bacterium (assembly GCA_041500125.1). Lineage (GTDB taxonomy): Bacteria > Gemmatimonadota > Gemmatimonadetes > Gemmatimonadales > GWC2-71-9 > CAVVWJ01. Next base: position 77,869 of record JBGQLP010000005.1, on the reverse strand, counting down.
AAATCGGTGCTCGATGCGGAGCGGACTCCGAGCAGGGCCGCAACGTGAGAAAGGAATCGGGCGAACTGGTCGGCTTCGACCTTGTCGATGAATTCGATCCGATCGATCCCGGCCTTGATGAACCGGCTGGACCACTCCCAGCCCTCCAGCTCCGCGACGGCTTCGGAGCCGAAGAGAACCTCCCCCGACAGGAAGGTGAACTGCAGGTTGGGATAGGGGTCCTGTAGCTCGCGCAGGCGCTCGAGCGCGGTCTCTACCCCCCGCGCCGTAGCCGGATGCTCGTCCCCGTAGAGGCCCATGGTCGAGAGAGCCTGCGAGAGTGCGGCGAGAAAGCGGACCGGGTCGCTCATGTGGAGCGGGCCGCGACAGCAGCCCGAATCTGGCGGTCGGTGTGCCATCGGGCGTAGGCTATCACTTCTTTGACCAGAGGTTCCTCGCTCCAGTGGGCCGCCAGGCCGGTGAGTGCGGCAAGGAGATCGGGTGATTTGGGTGCCAGCCGGTTGCGGAACCAGCGGCGGCGGTAGTTGACGATTGCCAGCAGAACCCGCAGGGTCTCCGGCTCGCGGGCCCGGGTGACAATGCGCACCGCCAGCGCTCGCACCTCAGGCTGCCGTTTGGGATCGAGCGCGATCCGCTGCACCAACGGGATGGCCTGGGCAGGACAGGCTTCGAGCGCGGCAGCGAGGGCCAGGCCTACGATGCCTTCGTCGGGGTCCCCCAATCCGATCACGATCGCCTCCCCCTGGCGATCCTTGGTCTCGAGCAGCAGCTTGATCGCCTCCCGGCGGATGCGAGCGTCGCCGTGGGTCGAATACGTTGCCGGCGAAAACCCATCGGGCAGGCTGCCCAACCGGCCGAGAAGCACCAGGATATTGCGTTGCAGGTACCAGGGCGCTTGGGGCAGACGCTCGATGGCGAGTGCCGCGACGTCCGGACCCAGCCCGAGCAGCTGCTTCATGATCGCGGCCCTGGTGGAGCGGTCGTCGGCGCTCCCCAGCCGGTCGAGCAACGAATTGGTGGCCGCCGTGCCCATGCGCTCCACCAGGACCGCCACCGCGTCCTGATCCATGGGAGAAGCAGCCAGCTCGGACTCCAGCCGCTCTGGAGTGGCCACATAGCGCCACAAATCCTGAGTTGCATTGGTTTGAGGGGCCGCCTTGAGCAGCTCGGCGACGCGCACCAGTCCTCGCTGTGACAGCATCTCCTCCACCGCCCCGTACACGGCGAGACCGACACAGTCCAGCTCCAACGCGGTCTTGACGATGATGTCGGGATCGCAGCCGACCTGAACCTTTACCATGGAATACTCGGCCGAGGTCCGGCGCACCATGCCTTCGAGTATGGCGTTGTAAGCCTCAGGATTGGGATCTTCGAGGTCCCAGTCCTGCACCAGCCTGGCCACGTTGTTCCGCAGCGCCCCCTCGGCGGCGGCTCTGATCTCCGCCGGCCCTTCTTCGGCGTGCAGCGCCAGCTTGTGGAGCAGGCGCAAGAGGTTGTGGGAGATGGTCTGTTCCGACACCTGAGCCGCGGCCTCCACGACCTCCATCACGGCATCAGCGGCGAGAATCTGCGATGCGTTGAGCACAAATTTCTTGCGCTCAGCGTGGTCCGCTCCGGCCCGGAGCAGCCGGCGCAGGGTCTCGGGATCAAGGTCACCGATGAGCTTCGAGACCCGTTGCAGCAGATGAGTCTCGGCGGCCCCTCTCCGGCCCGACATCTCTTCCGCCACCCGCGCGAGATAGCCAAGCACCACGCGGTCGTAGGCCACTTCCCCCGACTTGCGGTCGATCGCTTCCGCTTCCTCTGGGTCCGCCTCGGGCTCGGCGTTGGCCTCTTCCGCCTTCTCACTGGCCAGCGCGAGCTGCGCCAACTCGACCCAGCTGTCCCGCTCCGGAGCCGACTCGTCGCCGTCCGACTCCGAGTCGGGATCGGCGCCCTGCAGCGCAAACTGGTCGTAGCCTACCGGACGCAGGCGAATGTGATTCCAGGGCCCGACCCGGTCCAAGCGCTTCCCGACGGGGCCGTCACCGCGCTGGGGATCCGAGCTCAATTCACTGAGAAGACCTTCAATTTGTTCCAGGGAGGCTCCTCGGCTGAAGTGAACCGAGGCGAGACGGTGGCGGTGGAGCCGGTGAGCCAGGTCGCGCAGCAGCGCGTTCTTGGGATCGGTGGTGGCCGCATCGATCACGAGGCGATGGCGGGCGACACCGAGAGTGACTGATTCTCGCCGCTCGAGCAGGGCCCGCATCCGGCGAACGAACCGGTCGGTCGCGTCGCCCAGATGCGGGTGACCCGCGGGATACATCGAGCGCTTGTGGAGGACGATGGAGAATTCGATGAGAAAGTCGGCCAGCTCCCGGGTGAGCATGGTGAACGGCCGGGGCTTGCGCCGCGCAGCTGGAAACGGATCGGCCGCCTCCCTTGCGGGCGGCTCCTGGGAGTCCGGCACTGACTGGGAGTTTGCGTCCATCCGCCTGCCTCTGAGAGACTTACCGGGGCGTCCGAAGCAGAGCGGAGGCGGCAAGTTCCGAGCCGACCGGGTGGGGGGCTCTAAGCCAATGGGAATGGACGGTTTACCATGGTTGTCGGAGGTGAGCCGAACCGGAGAATCTCTGCCATGTCGCGGAAATTCCTTGGTTCTGCCGCGCTTCCTTGCTCCTGCTGTCTGCCCTTATCTTCCCCGGCTGATCTCGACTCTTACCTCAATTCAGGCTCTGAACCCGATGGCCGACACCACGTTGATGGACAAGCTCGTCTCCCTTTGCAAGCGCCGCGGCTTCGTGTTCCAGTCGTCGGAGATCTATGGCGGCCTAGGCTCGGTCTGGGATTACGGGCCGCTCGGGGTGGAGCTCAAGAGGAACGTCAAGGATCGGTGGTGGGCTGCTATGGTGCACGCGCGTGACGATATCGAAGGACTCGACGCGGCCATCCTCATGCATCCGAAAGTGTGGGAAGCCTCGGGACACGTGGCCGGCTTTACCGATCCACTGGTCGACTGCCGCCAGTGCAAGAACCGCTTCCGCGCAGACGATCCGAGGATCAAGGGCACACCAGGACAACCCGACGCCCAATGTCCGGTGTGCGGCACCCGCGGGTCGCTCACCGAGCCGCGGATGTTCAACCTCATGTTCAAGACCTTCATGGGACCGGTGGAGGATTCCGCTGCCGTGGTTTACCTCCGCCCGGAGACGGCGCAGGGGATCTACGTCAATTACCTGAACGTGCTTCAGTCCTCGCGGCAGCGGATTCCGTTCGGCATCGCCCAGATCGGCAAGGCGTTCCGCAACGAGATCACCCCGGGCAACTTCATCTTTCGCACCCGTGAGTTCGAGCAGATGGAGATGCAGTTCTTCGTCCAGCCCGGCACTGATACCGGATGGTTCGAGCGGTGGCGCGAATGGCGGATGGCCTGGCACCACTCGATGGGACTGAATCCGGCCAAGCTACAATGGCATCAGCATGCCGGAAGCGAGCTGGCGCATTATGCTCGCGCCGCGTACGACATCCAGTACCAGTTTCCCTTTGGCTGGCAGGAGATCGAAGGCATTCATAACCGGGGTGACTACGATCTCAGCCGGCACCAGGAATACTCCGGCAAGAAGCTGGAGTACTTCGATCAGGCGGCCAACCAGCGGTATCTGCCCAACATCGTCGAGACCTCCGCCGGGGCCGACCGAGTGGCGCTCACGCTGCTGGTTGACGCCTACCGGGAGGAAGAGGTCGAGGGAGAAACCCGAGTGGTGCTGGGCTTTCATCCGGCGGTGGCGCCGATTAAGGCCGGCGTGTTTCCCCTGGTGAAGAAAGACGGCATGCCCGAGCTCGCCACGACACTCTATCACGAGCTGCGGCGGCAATTCTCCTGTTTCTACGACGACAGCGGCGCCATCGGACGGCGCTACCGCCGGATGGACGAGGCAGGAACCCCGTTCGGAATCACGGTGGACGGCGAGACCATCACCGGTCGCACGGTTACCGTTCGGCATCGGGATTCAATGCAGCAGGAGCGGGTTGGATTGGAGCGGGTGGCGGAGTACGTCAGGGAGAAGCTGGGCTCCTAGCTCCTAGCTTCTAGCTCCTGCTCACCATGCGCCTTCAGGATTTCGAAGCCCTGGTCCGGCGGCTCTGCAACGAGGTGCCGGTGCATTTTTTCGAGGGAATCGCCGAACTCGTGGTGTCTCCCCGCACCGTGCCACACCCGGAGCGGGCGGAGATCTTTACCCTGGGCGAGTGCATCCCACTTCCTTCGGAGCTGGGGAGCGGGGTGGAAGGACTACAAAGCCGGATCGTCCTCTATCACGGCTCGTTCGCGGCCCTCGCCCAGCTGCAGGAGCAGTTCGACTGGCGCCTCGAAGCCTGGGAGACCATCACCCATGAGCTGCGGCACCACCTCGAGTGGCGGGCCCGGGCTCCCGACCTGGAAGACCTCGACTGGGCGGTGGAGCACAATTTCGCCCGTCATGATGGCGACTGGTTCGATCCTACCTTCTTTCTCAGCGGTGAGCTTCAACCTGAGGGCGAGTACCGGTTGGAGGATGACGTTTTCATCGACCAGATCGTGCGGTCTCTGCCGACGGCGGTGAGCTTCGCTTGGCGCGGGCAAAACTACCGCGCACCGATTCCTCAGGGAGCCGAGCTGCCCTGCTTTCTCACGGTGGAAGGTGTGACGGACCCGCCAGACGGAGATCTCGTTGTCGTGCTGCGGCGAAAACCGGGTGTCCGTGATCTTCTGGGCCACCCCGGAGTGTTTCAGGCCACCGTGCGGGTGACCCGTTAGACGGGTATCTTCCCAGCCATGATCAAGCTGCCTTTCGGATTCGCCCTCCTGGGGACTCTGCTCGCGGTCCCCGCCGGCGCGCAGAGCGCCGATGCCGGTTATCGGGTGGGCGTGGTGAGCGAATCCGGCGACATCGCAACCTGGCTCAAACCGACCGGCAACGGACTCTCGATCGATCGGGTCGTGCCGGTCGGCGTCATGCCGTCGGATATCGACGGGCCCCACAACATCACCGTCGCTCCCGATGGCAAGAGCTACTACATCACCATCGCGCATGGCACGCCGTTCGGCTCCTTGTGGAAGATGGACGCGGCCGGCGATTCCCTGCTGGGCCGGGCACAGGTCGAGCTCTTTCCCACCACGATCAGCCTGACGCCGGACGGCCAGTTTGCCTTCGTGGCCAACTCGGATTTCCATGGCGATCATCCCCGGGTGAACGTCGTCTCGGTGATTCACACGCCCACGATGACGAAGATCACCGACATTCCGGCGTGCGACATGCCGCATGGCGTCAAGGTGAATCACGCGGGCACCCGAGTGTATGCCTCGTGCATGCACAGCGATGAGATTCTTCAGCTCGACGTGGCCACGTTCGGCATCTCGCGCCGGGCCAAGACCGGCGAGGGCGGTAGCATGGCCTCGATGGCCCCGGCGCATCCTGGGCCGGCAGCCCCGGCCGGTCCCACCGGTGTCAAAGAGTGCTCCCCCACCTTCGTCTCGGTCTCTCCCGACGACCAGCGGCTCTACGTCGCCTGCAATTACGGCAACAGCCTCCAGGTGTGGGACGCGGCGTCGTTCAAGCCGATCAAGGAGATTCCGGTGGGGAAGGGAGCGTACAACGTGGAGCCCTCGCCCGACGGCAAGCTGGTGGTCGTCACCAACAAGAAAGACCAGAGCGTGAGCTTGATCGACGCGGGCACTCTCGCCGAGCTCGCGCGGGTGCCCACCAGCAAGAAGATCGTGCATGGCGTCGCGTACTCACCCGACAGCCGACTGGCCTACGTCTCCTGCGAGTCGATCGGCGCCGACTCGGGTGCGGTTGATGTCATCGATCTCGCCGCCCGCAAGCGGGTGGCGAGCATCGCGATTCCGGGACAACCCACGGGCATCACCATACTCCCTTCCCGGTCCCCTTCTCCGAGGCCCTGATCGGTCTATGGTCTACGAGGTCGTCACCACGCTGGACGGTGCCGAAGTGCTGCGCCGGGCCAAGCTGTTTTTTGCCGAGCGGGTGCCGCTGAACGCCGCCTATCCCGAGCGGGAAGGACCGACCTATCTCACTCTCAGGGGCCAGGGTGGCGAGGAGATCGCGTTCGCGGTGTGGTCCACGCCGGGTGGGACCCGGATTCGGGCCTCGACCCTCTTCTTCGACCAGGTCGTCGACCGTTTCCTCTCGACCTTGCCGCTCCCGGCGGAGCACGTGGCATGACCTCGGTTTTGCCGCTGCGGGTCATGGTCGAGGATGTCTGGGACCAGGTCTACCTGGAAATGCCGGGAGGGAGTCCCGTGGGCGAGGTCAAGCGCCAAGCGCTGGCGCAGACCCATGTGAAACGAGACCCCTCCGAGTACGTGCTCAAGTTTCGGGGAGCGGAGTTGTCCGACGAGTCTCGCTCTCTGGCCGACTCCGGCCTGGTGCCCAACAGTGCCTTGATCGTCCTCTCCCGCCGGCGCCGGCCGGTCCGCTAGCCCGGTGTCGCCGGTCGCCTCTCGCCTGCTCACCATCGTGGCCGCAGCGGTCCTCGCATTCGATGGCGCCGCCCTGGCCCTGCTCGGCTTCTGGAGTGACCGGCTGGTGTTAGGCTTGGTGGGCGTGGTGTTTTTCGTCTCGTCCGGCCTGGTTCTGCTTTACTGGCGGTGGTACCGGCGCCGGCTGGCTGATATCGCGAGCGCTCGTCGCGCGCTCGGCGACGAGGCGCGGGAGATGCAGCGGCTACTACGTGAGAAGTGAGAAGTGAGAAGTTTCCCCTCTTACCTCTCACCTCTCACCATCCCAAAATGCCCATCCCGGTCTTCACCCACCCCAGCTGCCTGAAGCACGATCCCGGGCCCGACCACCCGGAAACACCAGCCCGTTTGAGCGTGCTGCTCGCCCACCTCCGAAAGGAACCTGGCGTCCAGCTTCGGGAGGCTCGGCCTTCCGGGCGGGAGCCGCTCCTGGCGGTCCACCCGGCTGTCTACCTGGATGGGCTGGAATCGATGAGCGCGCGGGGCGGGGGAGTCCTCTTCCTCGATACGATACTGAATCGCGACAGCTGGGCCGCTGTGCTGGGAGGGACTGGTGCCGTGCTGGCTGCGGTCGATCACGCCGCCGGAGGCCGTGGAAACGCGTTCGCCGCGGTGAGACCTCCGGGCCATCATGCCCTGGCGGCTCGGGGGATGGGTTTTTGTCTGGTCAACAATGTCGTGGTGGCGGCCCGTCACGCGCAGCGAATGGGACAGGAGCGTGTCCTGATCGTCGATTGGGATGTGCACCACGGCAACGGAACTCAGGCCCTGGTCGAGACCGATCCCATGGTCCGTTACGTCTCACTCCACCAGTATCCCTGGTATCCGGGAACCGGGGCGGCCGACGAACGGGGCGTGGGCAACATTTTCAACGTGCCTCGCGGTCCGGGTAAACCGCCGGGATTGTACGTGGGGGACCTCTGGTCCGCTATTGTTGCCGCCACGACCGATTGGAATCCCCATCTGGTGCTCGTGTCCGCGGGCTTCGACGCCATGGCCGGCGATCCGCTGGGCGGCTTCACTCTGGAGCCGGAGCACTACGCCGACTTGACTCACCGGCTGCGGGACCGGCTCCCCTCGGCGCCGATGGTTGGGGTGCTCGAAGGGGGCTATTTGCCCGAGCGGCTCGCGGCCGGTGTTCGGGCGCATCTACGGGAACTCCAATGAAATGGCCTGTCGCCGCTGGGATGCGAGTCTTATAATCCGATCCTACGATCCTTTCATCCCTTGAGGTCGCCCTTGCCCCATCCCCTGCGAATGGATGTCGAGCTCCTCGAGCTCCGCACCACCCACCCGTTCGTCATTGCCCGAGGCGGGCAGAGCGATCACCGCACGGTATGGGTCCGGCTCACCGACGGGGAAGGGCAGGAAGGCTGGGGCGAGGCTGCTCCGAGCAAGTTCTATGGGGAGACGGCGGACTCGGTAATGGCCGCCCTCAAGGTCTACGGGACCATGCTGCCGGACGATCCATTCAACCTGGAGGACGCGGAGCAACGCTGGGCCAATAAGCTGAGAGGGAACGCCGCCGCTAGGGCTGCCCTGTCTTCCGCATTGCACGATCTCGCCGGCAAGCGGCTGGGGATCCCGATCTATCGGATGTGGGGACTGGATCCGTGCGCCGCGCCCAAGTCCACCTTTACCATCGGTCTCGATGCTCCCGAGCGGATCAAGGCCAAGGTGATGGAGGCGGACGAGTACCCCATCCTCAAGGTGAAGCTCGGCACGGACCGAGATGTCGAGATTCTCCGCGCCATTCGCGAGGCCACCGACAAAGAGCTGCGGGTGGACGCCAACTGCGGCTGGACGCTCAAGCGCGCCATCAAGATGCTCCCGATCCTGGACGAATTCGGGGTCACTGTCCTGGAGCAACCGCTTCCCCCGGACGACCTGGACGGACTGGCGGCCATCACCGCGCAGTCTGACATTCCCATCATTGCCGACGAGAGTTGCCTGACGGCCGCCGACATTCCACCACTGGTGGGCAAGGTGGATGGGATCAACATCAAGCTGGCCAAGTGCGGCAGCCTGCGTGAGGCGCTTCGCATGATCGCGATTGCCCGAGCCCATAATCTCATGGTCATGGTCGGGTGCATGATCGAGACCTCGCTCGGCATCACCGCCGCAGCGCACTTCACTCCTCTGGCAGACATCGTGGATCTGGACGGGGCCGCGCTTCTGGCGGACGATCCCTTCGTCGGCGCCCGGATCGACGGGGGCCAGGTCACCCTTCCCTCCGGTCCAGGACTCGGCGTCAGGCGGCGATGACCGATCGGTTTGCCCTCGTCGCTCTTCCCCTTCCCCTCGCCACCCCATACACCTACCGCATTCCCGACACTCTGGGCGACCGGGTCGTCCCAGGCGCACGGGTCGTGGTGCCGGTCCGCCGGCGGGAGCTGATCGGCCTGGTCATCGCGGTCGATGCCGAGCCCCCGGCTACGGCCGCGAAAGATGTGCTCGCGGCCCCGGACACCGAGCCAGCACTGTCACCAGCGTTGCTGGCAACCGCTCGGTGGATGGCGGGCTACTACGGAGCGCCGCTCGGACTCAGCCTCAAGTCGATCCTCCCTGGGGGGATGTGGGGTGAGTCGCAGGTGATCGTCTCGCTCCGGAACGGCGCTCCGGCGATCGGAGGCCTGGCTGGTGAAGTGGTTGCGTGGCTCCAGCAGCGAGGCGGCGAAGCGGCGGTGCCGACCCTGGCCCGGGCGCTCAAGCGACCAGTATGGGATGCGATCGAGCGACTGAGCCGGGTGGACGCGGTGGCGCTCCGGGTGAATCCGCCCGACACCGAGGCGGCGCGCCTCACCGAGCGCACCCTCTCGCTCACTGGTGAGCGGCCGACCCTGATCGAACGGGACGCGCTCTTCAAACGGCGACCGAAACAGCGGCAGCTCTACGAGGCGCTCGAGATACTGGGCGGGCGCGCCTCGGTGCGGCATCTCTCCGAGCAGCTCGGATTCGGGGATGGCGTGCTCCGGGCGCTGGTGCGGCAAGGGCTGGCGCAGGTCGGGCACGCCGAGCTGGTGCGCGATCCATTCGCCGGCTCACCGGTCACTCTGCCTCCAACCGACCTCACCCCGGCTCAGACCGCCGCCCTTTCCTCGATCACCGCCCTTGATCCCGGAGCAGGAGCGCTCCTCCTCGGTGTTACCGGGAGCGGCAAGACCTTGGTCTACCTCGAGGCGGTCCGGCGAGCCCTGGCGGCCGGCCAGGGGGCCATCGTACTGGTTCCAGAGATCGGTCTCACGCCCCAGACGGTGAGCCGTTTTCGCGGAGCGTTCGGAGACGAGATCGCGGTCCTCCACAGTGCGCTCTCCGACGGAGAGCGGGCCGACGCCTGGCGGCTGCTCCGGCGGGGCGAGCGGCGAGTGGCCGTCGGTGCCCGCTCCGCGGTGTTCGCCCCGGTCGCCAACCTCGGCTTGATCGTCATCGATGAGGAGCACGAGGCGAGCTACAAGAACGGTGAGACTCCCCGCTATCACACCAGAGAAGTCGCCGCGGTCCGAGCCCGGCTCGAGGGAGCCCGACTGGTTCTCGGAAGCGCAACCCCGTCCCTTGAGACCTTACTCCGAGCGGAGACCAAGCTGGCGCTGCTACGCCTCCCGGAGCGGATCGGGGCGAGGCCGCTGCCCCCCGTGGAGATCGTAGATCTCCGGGTAACTCCCAAGGTCGCCGGCACCGGCGCGGTTGCTTGGTCCGTAGCGCTGGACTCCGCCATCGTCGCTACCCTCGCCCGAAAGGAACAGGCGCTCCTGTTGCTCAACCGCAGAGGCTACGCCTCGTTTCTCCAGTGCCCGGACTGCGGGGAGGTGTGGCAGTGTCCGAGATGCAGCATCTCCCTCACCGTGCACCAGTCGCCCCCGGCGTTACGCTGCCACTATTGCGGGCACGAGGAGCCGCTCCCGTTCACCTGCCGGGTCTGCGCCAATCCGGTGCAGCAGATGCGTGGGGTGGGGACGCAGCAGCTGGAGCGAATGCTGGCGGATCGCTACCCCGACGCGCGCATCGTGCGAATGGACCTGGACACGACCAGCACCAAGTGGTCGCATCAGCGGATTCTGGCCTCGGTGGAGAAGGGGGACGTCGATCTGCTCATCGGAACCCAGATGATCGCCAAGGGGCTCGATTTCCCCAACGTCACTCTGGTCGGTGTGGTGGATGCCGATACCGGACTGTACCTGCCCGACTTCCGCTCTGCGGAGCGCACGTTTCAGCTGCTGGCACAGGTGGCGGGGCGCGCCGGCAGAGGCCCCAAAGGAGGGCGGGTGTTGGTCCAGACCCGGCATCCGGCCCATCACGCGCTGGTCTTTGCCGGACGGCATGACACCGAAGGCTTCCTGCACGAGGAGCGGAAGCTGCGCGAGTCGCCCCCGTACCCGCCGGCGACCTCACTGGTGAATCTGGTGTGTTCCGGTCCGGATGAGCCTGAAGTGAGTCGTCGTGCCGCGGGGTTGGCCGACTGGTGCACTACTCTGATAGAGAGGCATCAACTTCCGATCACGGTGCTGGGCCCCGCGCCCTGCCCTTTGGTCCGGATCAAGGACCGGTGGCGCTGGCACGTGCTGCTGAAGGGCCCCTCGGAATCACTGGGTCGCGTGGTGCGCTATGCGGCGCGGCGGCTCAAGCGGGAGGGGAAGACCCGGGTGGTGATCGATCGGGATCCGGTGTCTCTGCTTTGATGTCCTCTAAGGAGCCGCGCGGTACCCGATCTCGGTGCCCACGTAGATGACTCGTCTCGGTGCCGGCTCGAACACGCGTCCTCCCACGCCGTTCAACGTGACTGACGCGACGTAGCGCCGATCCCAGAGGTTGTTCAGTCCCAGGAACGGGGCGATCTGCATCTCGCCGGCCTCACCGCTCCAGCCCACCCTGAGGTTGGTGATGCCGGGTCCCCAGGCATCCACCCAGAGCCGGTTGGTGTCGTCTGCCACGATCGAGGAGCTGAGCGTGTGGTCGGCATCCAGGTAAAAATCCGCCGGCAGCGATGTCCGCAGACCAATTCGCCAGAAATGCTCCGGTACCCCAGGGAGGCGGTTGCCATCCAGCACGGTGCCGTCGGCCAGGGTGTAATCGGCAAAGCGATAGTGGGAGTAGGTGTAGGCACCATTCAGGGTGACCCCTGAGACCGGCGATACCGAGAGTCCCACCTCAGCGCCGTCGTTGTGAGTCCTGCCCGCGTTCCGGAAAAAGGCCCGGCCTCCCACCTCTGCCTGCTGCACGATGGCGTCTTTCACTCGGCCCAGGAACAACGCGACGCTGTAGGTAACCCGGGGGTCCGGTCTGCCGCGGACGCCGATCTCGTAGTTCACCGCGCGTTGCGGGCCCAGCTCCGGGTTGATCCCGCCGGTCCCGTCGGGCTTGTTCACCAGCTCGGTGGTGGTCGGAGTCTCGAAAGAAGTGGACAGGTTGAGGTAGGGGATGAAGCGATCGTTGAGCGACCAGCTCAGTCCGATGTTGCCGCTGGCGGCAGCCATGGTCTTGCCCCCGCTGTCGTCGCCGTCGGCGAGAAACCGGTCTGCCACGTCGAAGCGCACCCAGTCGTACCTGGCGCCGGCGCTCAGCAGCAGCTGTTGATCGGGACTCCAATGCACCTGGGCAAAGGGTCCGAACTCGGTGACCTTCTCCCGCTGGTCGAGGATGACCACCGCGGTCCGCTGGCCCGCGTCGGATACGAAGTTTTCCCGGTCGTCCCTCATCCGCTGGAGGTCCGCTCCGGCGGTCAGTCGTGGCGACTTTTCGCCGCTGCCGAGCCGCTGGTTCATGCCCACCCGGGCACCTCCTACCGCTCGATCGATGGCGACGTAGGTACCCGCAGTGGGCGGCGCCCCGGTGAACGGCGCCGCAGCCAGCGGGTTGGCCAGGTCGCGGAGCAACCCGAACACGGTGGCCTCGTACTCGTTCCCCGTCGCGTCAAAGTGCCGCATCCTCAACGCGAGCTGGTACTGCTGGGCGTCCTTGTCGGCGCCGCGGCGGATGTTGTTGGCCGCAGCTGAGTCGGGGTTGACGTTGTATTCCGGGAGCGTAAGCGCCCCCGGATTCTGTGCCGTGGGGTCGTCGGCGAGACTCAGCCGCAGCGTGGCCAGGGTGGAGCCGCTGAATGTGTAGTCGATCCCGCTATTGAGCTGGCGGAACTCGGCGGCACTGTGCTGGCGAAACCCATCGGCTTTGAACTGGGAGAGCGACAGCGTGCCGCTGATGCTTCCCGATCGCGCCGAGGTCCAGGTCTGCGCCTTGTAGAATCCATCGTGGTCTCGTTTGCCGCTTCCGCCTTGTACTCTCACCCGCTGGGCGAATGGGCCCGCAGCGGCTCGCTCGGAGGTCAAGGCGACCACTCCACCGGAGCCGTTGCCGTAGAGAGAGGAGCTCGCGCCGCGGAGCACCTCGGCCCGCTCGATGTTGCCAAAGTCGACGTTGGTGAGCTGGCTCTGCCCGTCGGGGAGAGTCTGAGGCACTCCGTCGAGCAGGATCTTGATGCCACGAACGCCGAAGTTCGAGCGGCTGCCGAACCCCCGGATGGAGATGCGCTGGTCGAGGGAGAAGTTGTAGCGGTTGGCCACCACGACGCCGGGCAGGTTGTTCAACGACTCGTCCAGCCCGATGGTGGGTTGGCCCCGCTGAATCTCCGTGCGGTCCAGAACGCCGACTGCATACGGGACCCTCTGGAGCGGCTCCTCCGTCCGGGTCACGGTGACCTTGATCTCGGGAAGCTGCCGCACCTTGGTCGTATCGCGGCCGGACGTGTCGGACCGGGCCGGCTCCTGCGAAAAGAGCGGTGAGTTCAGCGCCAAAGCGAGCAGCCCAAGCCCGACTGCCGTGCGGAAGAGCATAGCGTTCTCCTCAGTTGGGGCCGAAAGGTAATTCCTTCCGGCCGGGTCAGCATGGCGCTTGAATCCCCCCTGGCGCCCCCCTAGCTTCTCCCGCGTATGCACGCTCCCTCGACTCCGAACACCACCCCCGATTTCAGCCAGCCGCCCTTCGCCGGCGCGCCGGAGGCCCGGTTTGCGCCGCTCCCGGCCGATGGGGTGCTGCCGGAGGGGTTCTTCTCCACCTCCAATCTTCCGACCTACATCAGGGTGGAGGGACGGTGGCTGGCGCCGATCCGGCCCCGGATGGACTGCGTGGTCGTCAAACGTTCGGGAATGCTGGAGACCATCGAGCCCCGGCGACTCAAGCGGGGAGAGCTGGTCGCCATGGGCGAGGCGGAGGACGGCACTGAGGGGATCGTGGTGCACTCCCAGGGCTTCCTCGGGGGAACCCACGGGGTAAACGAGTTCCGCTTCATGTCCACCGAGGTGAGCCGGGAACGCCCGGTCAACTACGAGGAGCTGGCGGCGCGGGTGGGAGAAGAAAAGCGCCGCCGAGGCTACCTCGTCTGGGTAGTCGGCCCCGCTTTGGTGCATTCGCGCGCCCGGGCCGACTTCGAGTGGTTCATCCGCAAGGGCTATGTACAGGCCGTTCTCGCCGGCAACGCGGTTGCGGTGCACGACATCGAAGCCGCCATCTTCGGCACCACCCTCGGCATGAGCAACACTGGCCAACCCACGGAGGGTGGCCACGGGCTCCACATGCGAGCTATCAACCGGGTGCGAGCCGCCGGGTCGATCGAGCGGGCCGTAGAGACGGGAGTGATCAAGAGCGGCATTATGTACGCGCTCGTCACCCAGCGGATCCCCTACATCCTGGCAGGCTCGATTCGAGATGACGGGCCGCTGCCTGGAGTGTATAGCGACAATCTGGCCGCTCAGGACGCCATGCGGGAACACACCGTGAAAGCGACCGGTGCCATCTTCGTGGCCACCGCGCTGCATGCCATCGCCGTGGGAAACATGCTCCCCGCATTCCACCTGTGCGATGGCGTGCCGGCCCCGCTGATGACGATTTGCGTGGACCAGACCGAATTCGTGGTGAATAAGCTGCGCGACCGCGGAACCCATCAGGCGTATGGGGTAGTGACCAACGCGCAGGACTTCATGCACGTCCTGCGGTTCTATACCGAGCGATGGGAGCAGGTGCCGGCGTGACCGCCCGCGGCGAAGTGACGGCACTCTCCGGTTGGGACCGGCTGGCGCAAGCAGTGGCCCTGGTCGTGCCTCCGGAGGAGGTGGACGCAGTGTGGGTCTTCTCGCCCCTTCGCCGTGATTCCAGGGAATGGGGCACCGCGGTGCTGTCCCGGGTGGAGGGGGAACGGCGCCGCATCTACACTGCCCGGTACGTGCTCTCGGTGAAGGGCAAGGAGCGAGGCAAGTTCGAGTCGACGATTCAGGAAGTGGGGATCGGTCCGATCGAGGTCCTCACCCGCGTGCTGCAGGAAGCGCAGCGCAGAATCGACGACGAGCATCCCACGCTCTCGGTCTCACCCGAGGCTTGGTTCTCCGCTGCCCGGCCTGCCGCCACCCGCCTAGATGGCACACCTGGATAAGGCCGAGGGAGCGGCCCTTCTCGAGCGCTTTCGCCGTCACCTCCGCGAGCACCACCAGCCGGTTACCCGCCAGCGAGACCTGGTCGCTCAGATCGTGTTCCTTTCCGAGGATCACCTTTCGGTAGAAGCCATCCGCCGCGAGCTGAAGCAGCAGGGCAAGCGGGTCGGCACCGCGACAGTGTACCGCACGCTCGACCTGCTGGTGGAGAGCGGGCTGGTGCGGGCCCACGAGTTCGGCGAAGGGTTCAAGCGCTATGAGCCGATGGCCGCGCAGGCGGACCACGAGCATCTCATCTGCGAACGGTGCGGGCGCGTTGTGGAGTTCTCCAATGAGCGGCTGGAGCGGATGCTGCCGGTCCTAGCCGACGAGCACGGCTTCCAGCACCAGCGCCATCGGGTCGAGATCTACGGTGTCTGCCGGGCCTGCCGGCAACAAGAGTTGGGCCCGCTGTGAACGAGCCGGCTGCGCTGGGATTCCTGGTGGCGTTCGTCGCCGGTCTCCTCAGTTTTCTCTCGCCGTGCGTCCTACCGCTGGTGCCATCGTACCTCGGATTTCTGACCGGGATGACGCTTCCCGAGGTCACCGTCCGCCGGCACCGGGCCTTGCTGCACGCGCTGCTTTTCGTCGGCGGCTTCTCCCTGGTCTTCATCCTGCTTGGCGCCAGCGCCACCGCCCTGGGCCGGGCGCTGAACTATTACCAGATCTGGCTGCAGCGGGTGGGGGGCGTGCTGATCATTCTCTTTGGGCTGCTCTGCCTGGGCGTGTTCAACCTGCGGCTACTGAGCCAGGAGCGCCGGGTCCAGTTGGATCGGAAACCCCTGGGATACCTCGGCTCCGCGTTGGTGGGGATGGCGTTTGCCGCCGGGTGGACTCCCTGTATCGGCCCGGTGCTCGGTGGAATTCTCGGATTGGCAGCCACATCCACCGATGTTTCGCGGGGCATGGTCTTGCTCGCGGTGTACTCCGCCGGTCTCGCCTTGCCGTTTCTGATCGCCGCGGTGGCGATCGAATCGTTCCTCGCCTGGTTTCAGCGGTTCCGGCGGTTTTTGCCGTGGGTGATGCGGATCAGCGGCGCACTGCTCGTCTTTGTGGGAATCCTTCTGGTGACGGGGGAGTTCACCCGGTTGGCGGGATGGCTGCAGAGTCTGACGCCGGAGTTTCTCAGGGAGCAGTTATAACCCGGAGAGATCCTTCGCTTGGCTCAGGATGACAGCTTTTCCCGCTTACCGCTCACGCTCGTCCTTGTCCCGCTCACGCTTTTCAGTCCCTCACGCCTTCTCTTCCGCTTCTTCCAGTTCCTCTTCCATCTGCTGCCGGCGGAGCAACTCCCAGTACCGGCCCCCCGCGGCGAGCAGCTCGGCATGAATGCCCTGCTCGACGATCCGCCCCCCATCCAGCACCAGAATCCAATCGGCATCACGAACGGCGGCCAGCCGGTGGGAAACGATGATGCTGGTGCGGCCGACCAGGGCGTTGCGCAGGCCGGCGAGAATGCGGGCCTCGGTTTGAGCATCCACCGCACTGAGGGCGTCGTCCAGGACGAAGATCGGTGGATGCTGGGCCAGCGCGCGGGCAATAGCGGCACGCTGCTTCTGGCCCCCGGAGAGGTTGATACCCCGCTCGCCGATCAGCGTCTCGTATCCTTCGGGGAGCGCGGGAAGGGCTTCGGTGAGCTGCGCGACATCGGCAACCTGTTCGAGCCGGCCGTCATCGGGAGCGCCGAGCAACACATTGCGCCGTAGCGTCTCGCCAAATAGAAATGTCTCCTGCGGCACGAACCCGACCGCGCCGCGGAGCTCCTCCAGGGTCAACTGCCGCACATCGACGCCATCGATGAGCACCGCGCCGCGGTCTGGATCGTACGCCCGGGCGACGAGGTCGACCAAGGTGGATTTCCCGGCGCCGGTAGGCCCCACAATGGCGAGCGACGCTCCGGGAGCAACCCGGAACGAGATATCCTGGAGCACCCACCCCCGCTCCTTGGCCCCCGGATAGCTGAACCAGACGTTGCGGAACTCGAGCGCCCGTGCCCCTTTGGCGGCCGGCAGCGGGGTGGGCGATGGCGGGCCGGTGATGGCGGGACGCTCCTGGAACAGTTGGTTGATCCGTCCCATGGACGCGGCTCCGCGCTGCACCAGGTTGACCGCCCAACCCAGCGCGATCATGGGCCAGACCAGCATGGCCAGGTACACGCCGAAGGCGACGAACTGTCCCACCGAAACCGATCCCGCCATGACCAGCCGGCCCCCGGCGTAGAGCACGACGAGCCCGCTCAGCCCCCCGAGGAGAGTAAGCAGCGGGAAGAAGGCGCCCTGAACCCGAGCGAGGCCAAGATTGCGAACCAGGTACGTCTCGCTGAGCTGGCGGAAGTGCTCGATTTCCGCCCGCTCCTGCCGGTAGGACCGCACAACCCGCACCCCGGACAGATTCTCATGGGCGTGGTTGGTGAGCTCGCTGAATTGGGCCTGGATCGCCTGCGAGCGCTGATGGATCACCCGGCCCAACGAGATCATGGCGACCGGCAGGCCCAGCAGCGGCACCAGCGCGAGCAGAGTCAGGTGGGGACTGATAGCCACCATAGCGGGTGCAATAAACAGCGCGCGTATGGTAGTATCCACCAGGTACATCAGCGCTGGTCCGGCCACCATCCGCACCGCGAGCAAGTCGTTGGTTGTGCGGGCCATCACATCCCCGGTCGAGTACCGGTCGTAGAATTCGGCGGACATGCGCTGAAGGTGGATGAAAAGCTGGTCACGCAGGTCGGTCTCAACGCGTCGGCTGCCGCTGTTGAGCAGTTCGCGCATGCCATAACGGGCAACTCCGCCGATCAGGGCGACGCCCAGCAGAAGCAGGACCGCGGTCTGCACGGGATGAAAGCCCCCCCCGCTCCGCAGGGCGTCGATGCCTTGCTGGAGAAAGCGAGGACCCAGGGCGGCGAAGAAGTTGGAGACGATGACCAGCGTCAAACCGAGCAGATAGGCCCAGCGGTAGGGCCTGAGATAGGGAAGAAGGGTCCGCAGCTCACGCATAGAAGAATGGAATGTCACCCGGGCGGCGTGACCCGAGCAAGTCACATCCAAGGAGGCTTAGATGTCGAGAACGATGATTGCAGCGCTCACGTTGGCGGCCGTCGCAGCCTGTGGGCGAGGGGACAGGCGCGATACGGCCACGGCGGACAGCCTGAGTCGTGATCTGCAGCTGGCCCCAGTGGACACGACTGCCACTCTGAACGACCGGCCGGAAGCCACGAACAATCCGGCACCGGCGGCGCGCACTCCCACCCGGCCCAGCCGCCCAGCCGCCGCATCACCGCGCACCCCGAGCGCCTCGCCGCCGGCTCCCTCGCCGTCAGCCCCGGCGGCCGCGCCCGCGGCGCCTGCTGCCAGCCTGGCTGCTGGTTCGAGGCTCACCGCGTCGACCACGGCGGAGATCCGTTCGGATAAGAACAAGGTGGGTGACATCGTCACCGCCAAGTTGGCCAGTGACGTGAAGGACAACGCGGGCCGGGTGGTCATTCCGGCGGGGTCCGAGGTGACTCTCACCGTCACTGCGATCAAGCCGTCGGAGAACAAGAGCGACAAGACCGGCACGCTGACCCTGAAGCCGACTTCGGTTAACATCAACGGGCAGTCGTACCCTCTGTCAGCCAAGATCGATAGCGTGGGAACCCAGCTTCAAGGCCGCAAGACCAACGCAGGCGACATCGCCAAGCCCGCCGCCGGCGTCGCCATTGGGGCGGTCGTGGGGCGGGTGTTGGGCGGCAGCACCAAGGGCGCTGTCATCGGTGGCGTGCTGGGTGGTGCGGTCGGCGCGCAGCGTGCAGTCGA
This sequence comes from Gemmatimonadota bacterium, assembly GCA_041500125.1. Classification (GTDB taxonomy): domain Bacteria; phylum Gemmatimonadota; class Gemmatimonadetes; order Gemmatimonadales; family GWC2-71-9; genus CAVVWJ01. The sequence continues at coordinate 59,126 of JBGQLP010000005.1, read as the reverse complement.
AACCAAGGATCGCGACGTGGTGTTGCCGGAAGGAACCACGGTTGTCTTGATACTGGATCAGCCGTTCAAGCCGCAGAGCTAAGGGCAGTGAGAAGTAAGAGGTGAGAGGTAAGAGGGTTCACTTCTCCCCTCTCACTTCTCACCTTCAATACCCAGCTCCTCCACCTCCCCGCCGCGAATCGCTCACCCCTTGCCATCCCTGCGGCGTCCGAATGATCGCCTCGACGTCGCCCCAGAGCTCTCCAGCCCCAATGCCGTGCCCTCGAGCCCGAAGGCTGTCGAGCGTGGCAGGGAGAAATCCATCGGCCTCCACTTGGATAGTGTCGGGCAGGGCCTGGTGATGCAGGCGGGGCGCGGCCACCGCATCAGCCAGAGACATGCGATGATCGATCAGGTTCGAGATCACGTGATACACCATGGTGATGATCTTCGGTCCACCCGGGGTGCCGACCAGGAGATACAGGTGCTTCCGTCGATCGAGCACGATGCTTGGCGTCATGGCTGAAAGCATCCGCTTGCCCGGAGCGATGGCGTTGGCCTCTCCCTGCACCAGCCCATACATGTTCGGCTCACCTGGCGAGGTGGCAAAGTCGTCCATCTCATCGTTCAGCAGAAACCCTGCTCCCGTGACCGTTACCGCGCTGCCATAGCTGTTGTTGAGCGTCGTCGTGCAACTCACAGCGTTCCCCTCGGCGTCTACCACGGAATAATGAGTGGTGGATGTGCCGCTTCGGATGGCGGGGTTGAAACTCGGAGTCACCGATGCCCGTTCCCCAATCTCCTTCCGGAGCCTTGCGGCGTATTCCTTGGAGAGCAGCCGGTCGATAGGGTTGCGGACGAAATCCGGGTCGCCGAGATAGGTATTGCGATCGGTGAACGCACGGCGCATGGCTTCGGCCTCACGATGCATCAAAGCAGTAGAGCCAAAGGGGGGAAGGGGGCCGAATCCCTCCATGATGTTCAGGATCTCACCCATCGTCACTCCGCCGGATGAGGCCGGCGGCATGGAGTAGATGGTATAGCCCCGGTAATTGATCTCGACCGGGTCCCGCCAGAGGGGACGATAGGCAGCCAGATCCTCTCGGCTGATCAGGCCGTCGCCCCGCTCCATCTCTGCGACTATGAGATCGGCCACCCGGCCGCGGTAGAAACCGGCCGCTCCGCTGTCCCGAATCGCCGTGAGGGTGGAAGCCAGGTCCGGTTGCCGCCAGGTAGACCCCGCTGCGGGTGGATGTCCTTCGGGCAGGTACGCAGCGCGAGATCCGGGGAACAGCGCCAACCTTGCGCTGTCGTCGGCGATGGAGAGGCTGCGGTACGGGTCAACCACGAAGCCATCTCGAGCCAGGCGAATGGCGGGATCGATCAGCTCGGAGAAGGGAAGGCGACCCAGCCGGCGATGAGCCTCCACCATGCCTGCGACGGCGCCAGGAACGCCGGCCGCGAGATGCCCGGTCACGCTCGCCTCGGGGTCGGCGGCGCGGTACATGTCCCGGCTGGCGCGGCTCGGCGCAGTCTCGCGATAGTCGAGCGCCTGCACCCGGCCTTCCCGGGACCGGATGATCATGAAGCCACCGCCGCCGATGTTGCCGGCCTCAGGGTGGACCACCGCCAGAGCAAATCCGATTGCAACTGCCGCATCGACCGCATTGCCGCCCCGGCGGAGCACGTCCAGGCCCACCCGGCTGGCGATGGGGCTACCTGAGACCACCATAGCCTTCGGGGCGTTGGCCACCCGAGCCTTCCCCAGCTGGGACCAGCCTGGAGCGACTCCGGGCACGGGGTTGACACTTACCGCGGACCTTCGAGCGCAGCCGGGAAAGGCCAACAGGACGAGGACGCTAGCGACCGGATAAATCCGCACTCTGACTCCGAGGCTGTAGTCTGATACGAATGCGAGAGTTGCCTGGGGCGTCGTACGGCCTCTAATTTAGCCCGGGCCTGACGCTTGGATACTCCTATCCCCTGCTTGCGTGGCTGACGACTACCTCGACACGCGCCTGACCGAACGGCGCAATCCCCGCAGCTCCACTATCGATACCGCGTCCGCGCTCGAGATCGTCGATCTCATCGGCGCCGAGGATGCCGGCGTCCCCGGAGCAGTCGCCACAGCTCGCAAGGAGATTGCCCGGGCCATCGACCTCATCGAGGCGGCGTTCCGGGCCGGAGGCCGGCTGATCTATGTCGGTGCCGGCACCAGCGGCCGGCTCGGCGTATTGGATGCGGCCGAGTGCCCCCCGACTTTCGGCACTCCACCCGAGATGGTCGTAGGACTGATCGCCGGGGGAGAGCAGGCCCTGGTGCGCTCGGTTGAGGGAGCGGAAGACGACCTCGATGCTGCGAGTGGCGCTGTCGACTCGCTCAAGACCGGCCCCCATGATGTGGTCCTCGGCATCGCGGCGAGTGGGACTACCCCCTTCGTCCAGGCGGCGCTCACTCGCGCTCACGACCGGAAGGCGCGCACCGTATTTCTCTCCTGCTCTGAACCGCCCCGGCAGCTCGCGGGGATCTGCGATGTATTCATCACGGTCCTGGTGGGGCCGGAGATCGTCACCGGCTCGACCAGGATGAAGGCAGGGACCGCCACCAAGCTGGTACTCAACACCCTTACCACCGGCGCGATGATTCGGTTGGGTAAGATCTACGGCAACCTGATGGTGGATCTCCGCGCGTGGAATGACAAGCTCATCGACCGGAGCCAGCGGATCCTGATGGAAACGACCGGGCTCGATCGCAAATCAGCTCAGCGGGTGATCGAGGAAGCCGACGGGAGCGTGAAAGCCGCCATCGTCATGGCCCGGCGTGGAGTCTCGAAAAAAGAGGCGGAGCGGCTCCTGGCCGAGCATGCTGGCAGGCTGCGGCCCATCGTCGGCGATCCGCCGCCGGTGCGAGCCCGATGACCGAGCGACCCACTCTCGCCGTCGGCCTCATGTCCGGCACCTCGCTGGACGGCATGGATGCCGCGTTGGTCCGCCTGGAGGGGCCCACACACGCAACCCTCATCGACTTCGTCACCCGCCCCTATACCGACGAGGAAAGAGCGCTGATTCGGAGCGCGTTCGATGGCGCAACCGCAGCCGCGCTCGCCCGGCTGCACGTTCAAGTCGCGGAGTGGGCCGCGGAAGCGGTGCAGACGGTGCTGGTGCAGGGCGGCGTGCCCGCGTCGGACCTGTCGCTGATAGCCTTCCCCGGCCAGACCATATGGCATGAGCCGCCTCTGGTATCCTGGCAATTGGGCGAGCCAGCGGTTCTGGCAGAGCGCTTTGGAGTTCGGGTGGTCAGCGGCTTCCGGGCCCGCGACGTCGCCGCCGGTGGTCAGGGAGCCCCGCTCGTGCCCATGGCCGATGTGCTGCTCTTTGCCGCTGCGGACGCCCCGCGGGTCCTTCTCAATCTTGGCGGCATGGCCAACCTCACCTACGTCGAGCGCCGGGCTCAGGAAGACGGAGTGCTGGCCTTCGACACCGGCCCTGGCGTGGCCGTCATCGATGCCACAGCCCGCCTGGTAGATCAGCGGCGGTCCTACGATCGGGATGGCCGGATCGCGGCCCAGGGAAAGGTCAGCGAGTCGGTGCTCGCCGAGCTGCTCCAGGATTCATTTTTTGCGGCGGCACCTCCCAAAAGTACCGGTCGCGAACGGTTTGGAGATCGGTATGCGAGAGCCCTGTATGACCGTCTACCAGGACCTGACGCTGTCGCCACCGCGGTCGAGCTCACGGCCCGCACTGTCGCCGGTGCGGTGGGGCAGTTCACTCCCCCTGGGGTCGAGGTGGTGGCGTCTGGCGGAGGGTGCCACCATCCCGGGCTGATGGAAGCATTGGGCCGGCATCTGCGGCAGCAAGGCGGCCATCCACTCCGCCGCTTCGATGAGCTGTTCTTTCCGGGCGACGCAAAGGAGGCAGTAGCCTTTGCCCTCCTCGGCTATCTCACCTTGCACGGCCAGCCGGGAAACCTGCCCGCAGCCACCGGTGCCGGCGGATCTCGGGTGCTCGGGGCCGTGACGCCTGCATGACCCCCGACGCGTCCGGTCCCAATCCCGCACGGCTGATCCTGCCCGCATTGCGCTCGCAACCCTCGAGCGGCTTTGCCCACGAGGCTGGCCGGATCGCGGATTCGCTCGAGATCGGAGTTGGCGGATTCATCATCTTCGGCGGAACCGCCGAGAGCGTACGCCGGCTGACTGCCGATCTGCTTCGCCGAGCCGGGAGGCAGCTGTTGCTCGCCGCCGACCTGGAGCGTGGGGCCGGCCAACAGATCTCGGGGCTGACCGAGTTTCCGCCCCCCATGGCGCTCGCTTCCTTGGGGAATCCCGCAGTGGTCCGGTGGGCAGCTTCGGTCACCGCGCAGGAGGCGCGGGCCGTTGGAATCAACTGGGTATTCGCACCGGTGGCAGACCTCGACGTCCTTCCGGAAAATCCGATTGTGCAGACCCGGGCCTTCGGAAGCGATGCAAACGATGTGGCCACTTGCGTCCGCAACTGGATAGAGGGTTGTCAGGCGGCGGGCGCTCTGGCTTGCGCCAAGCACTATCCAGGGCACGGGCGGACCACCGTCGATTCGCACATCGCGCTTCCGGTGGTCGAGGCCTCAGCGGCGGCGCTTCGCGCGTCCGATCTCCTGCCGTTCACGGTTGCGATCGAGAGCGGCGTAGCCTCCATCATGACCGCGCATGTGGCGTACCCCAACCTCGACGCGTCGGGGCTTCCCGCCACTCTCTCGCGCACCCTGCTGGGTGAGCTTCGAGCGCGGTCCCGCTTCGACGGACTGGTGGTAACCGACGCCCTGATCATGGACGGCGCTCTGAAGGGACGACGGGAATCCGATGCCGCGGTGGAGGCCATTCAGGCAGGCGCAGACCTGCTGCTCTATCCCAACGATCCGCGCCGGGTGCGAGATGCTCTGGCCACGGCCCTGTCCAGCGGGACACTCACCAGAGAGCGGCTCGACGAATCGTTGGAGCGCTATCGCCGGGCCCTTACCTTGGCCACCGCTCCAACCCCGCCGGTCACCCGCGGTCCGTTCGATTCGGCGGACGCGCTGGCCGATGCTCTGCTCTCCAACGGCATGGTGCGCGGGTCGGCTCCCAAACTCACCGGTCCGCTGGACCCCGTCGTGGTGGACGACGACATCGGAGGGCCCTTTCCGCCGGGTCCCAGCGATTACGCTCAGCGGGCACTCGGGCCCGAGTTCATCGGGCGCTACTCCGGTGGCTCCCGGGTGGTGTTAGTGTTTGCCGAGCCACGGGGATGGAAAGGACGGTCCGGTCTCGGGTCTGCTTCTCTTGAAGCCTTGGCGCATCATGCGTCCGCCGCGGACCTCGTCGTGCTGTTTGGCCATCCTCGCCTTGTGGGTGAGATCCCTGGCAAGGCGCCGGTCCTTCTGGCCTGGCATCGGCAGCGGCTGATGCAGGAGGCCGTGGCCCGCTGGCTTAAGGGAAGATTGGGTTAGAGACCCTTCGAAGGCGGGGTATGAGCGCGAACGCCGGCAAACCGATCAGGAAGGTCACCAGGAAATAGTTGGCGTAACCCAGCCGCTCGGCGAGTCCACCGGAGAAGTCTCCGGCCACCCAACGGGTGAGCGCCAGCAATGCTGAAAGGACCGCGAACTGGGTCGCGGCATAGCGCTTCTCGCATACCGACATGAGAAACGCCAGATAAGCCGAGGTGCCGAGGCCCGCCGCAAAGCTCTCGAAGTAGGCCGCACTCACGACCAGCGATTTGCCGTCGAACTGTAGGGTACCTAGTAGATAAGACACATGAACGTCAGCGCTGGCAGCCCTTGAGTACACCAGGCCGGAGAAGGCCTGAACCAGTCCGAGCACCCACAGGCCCGTAAAGATTCCATATCGGGTTGTGAACACGCCACCTAAAGCTGCGCCGGCGATCGTCGCCACCAGCCGTCCCGATGTCACCACCGCACCGATATCCTCCAGCGTGAGCCCGCGGTCCACCCAGAAGGGCCGCATCATCGGCTCCAGCGCGGCAATGTCGAGCTTGAAGATGAGGGCGAAGAGGATCACCGTCGCGATGCCTGGGCGGCCGAACAACGCTCGGAGCGGCTCCCAGAGATTGGCCGCGTGCCCGGCAGTCCGGTCGACCGGTGGCAACAGCAGAGCGCACACCGCGAGCGCTCCGAGGAGCACGGCCCCGGCCGAGAAGCTCTCGAACCAGCCGATCCGTCCCGCCAGCCAAACCAGCAATCCCCCCGCCGTGAGCATGGCGATCCGGTAGAGGGTGATCCGAACCGAGTTGGCCACGCCGAGCTCGCGGTTCGTGGTCGACTGGATGGTATAGGCATCAATGGCGACGTCCTGTGTGGCGGAGAGGATGACGATCATCACCAGGACGGCCCAGAATTCCATCCCCAGCGTGCCGACATCCAGAGTGCCCAGCAGAAAAGTGAGCCCGGCGAGTGCCGCCAGGCAGCTCGCTATCCATTGGCGCCGGCTCCCGTGGCGGTCCACCAGCGGAGCCCACAGCCATTTGAGGCTCCAGGGCAGGCTGAGCTTGGCGAGGTGTCCGATGTCGACCAGGCTGGCCCCATGAGTGCGCAGATAGATGGGGATCGCTTCATTCACCAGACCGAAGGGGAAGCCGGAGGCAAAGGCGATGGCCGCGATCCAGCTCAAACGAATCCTGAGCGGCGCGGCGAGGACTACCTCGTCAGGCCGCGCCTCAGGTGTGGGCAACGGTCAGCGCCACACCGCGAGCAGGAGCATGAGCACGCCGAGGAGAAGGGCGATGAGGCCGAGATTGCGGAGTCGATCGAGGCTGATAGCGGAGTCGGAAGCGGATGACGGAGCTGATTCCATGCCTTCCGGAGTGCCGGTCTCTCCTGGAGGGGAAGACTGGGGGAGCTGATAGGTCTGGTAGCCCACGCCCTCGGCCCCATCGGGCTCGGGCAACCCTTCCCCTTCGAAGCGCGCGGTGATCACGGTGATATTGTCCGGCCCGCCCCGCGCGTTGGCGAGGTCGATGAGGGCGGAGCAGAGCGCTGGCGGCTCGGGATATTTTCCCGTCAGGGTGGCGAACTCTTCCCGCCGTACCAGACCGGAGAGTCCATCGGAGCAAAGGATCAGAGTGTCACCCCGTCTGATCGACTGGTAGGTGAGGTCCACTTTCACCCGCGGATCGGGACCCAGCGCCTGGAGAATGATATTCCGGCGCTCGCTCTGCTCCGCTTCATCCTCGGTCAGCTCACCGGCATCCACCAACCGCTGCATCAAGCTCTGATCCTTGGTGAGCTGAATGGCCTCGGTGCCTCGGATGAGGTAGGCACGGCTGTCACCGATCTGGGTGAGATAGAGATCGTTGCCGAACACGCCAGCTGCGGTCACGGTGGTGCCCATGCCGCGGACTTCGGGGTGCTCGCGAGCGTAGGAATAGATCTGAGTGTTCGCGAGCTCGACTGCCTCCTTCATCCGGTAGGCAAACCGCTGGGCCGTACCGGTTGCGTCGCTCGCCCAGGCGGTGGCCATATGCCGGTAGATCAAATCCGCTGCCATGGCGCTGGCCAGCTCGCCCGCCGCCGCTCCGCCCATCCCGTCGGCGACAATGAAGATCGACCCGCGGGGGCCGACGTCGTGATTGCGGACTTCAGGCTGGAGGCTGGCGTTCCCGGTGCTGAGATCGGCGACGAGGAAGGTGTCCTCGTTGTGTTCGCGGGTGCGGCCCAGGTCGGTCTTGCCGAAGACGGAGACTCGTACCGAGCCGTTGGTCATCACGCAAAGTCCCTTCCGTCAGTCCAGGCGGTTCGAGGTCTGACGAATCTAGGGAGCGTGGCGAGGAGCGTCAACGCCGTCTTGGCGTAAGTTATAGTCACCGTGTACCTTGGAACATGCTTCTCATCCAGTCCGCCGCCTGGGCGCTGTGGCTCTTCGTCATAGCGTTAGCCTGCACTCGCGGTCCCGACTCGGCTCCAGCGCCGCTGACGTCCCCGATCACAGACTCGTCCGTTCCCCCAGCAGCCGCGAGGCGCGCACCGGACGAGATCGGCCTCCACGTAGTCTATCCCGCTCCCGACGATCTGGTGCGGGTCCGGGATTCGAGCTTTCTGCTCGGATCCGTGGCGAGCGGAGCCGTCCGGGTCACGATCAACGGCATGCCGGTAAAGGTCTGGCCCAACGGAGCATGGCTGGCCTGGATTCCATTCCCGCCCGACAGTGTGATCCCGTTCAAGATCGAAGCGCGCACCGATCGGGACTCGGTGGTCTTGGTGTATCTGGTGCGGAGAGACCCTCGCTTTGTGCCGGGAGAGGCGCGGGTCGGCAATGTCTGGATCGACTCGGTATCGCTCTCGCCTCAAGGGCAGGCCTGGCTGCCTTCGACCGAGTATCTCACCCTCTCGGCGCGAGCGGCCGAAGGCGCCGATGTAAGAGTCTGGCTCCCCGGCGGCACCGTGGTCCACCTGCTGCCTCAGAGGCAACCCCAGGAAGTGCTGCCCGCCATCCGCGCCTTCGAGCATGATACCACCAAGTTGCGCACGCCAGACGAGGTGAGATACGTGGGCGTATTTCGGGGGCGGGCGATCGGCCCGGATCCCGGTCCGGTGCTGTGGGGACCCTCGGCATCGTTGGTGAAGGTTTTGGCTCGCGCGGCACTGCGCTGCACTACCGGTGCCCGCTGTCCGTCTCCTTACGCGGAGCTGGTCTCGCCCGAGGGTGGCTGGGCAATGGCGGAGGCGGCCCTGGGGCCCGACACCGTCAGGGTTCGCTGGCCGCTACAGGTGGCACTGCTGGATACGCTGCCCCTGGTGGTCGAGTTCGACGATGACAGCGCCCACGCCGGGAAAACCGATAGCGTAACACCCGGTCGCGCCTTGCCGGGCGGCCCGTACACCTGGTTCTTCCCCACCGGCACGCGGGCCCTGGGCACTGGCCGCCTGAACGAGGATCTTCGCATCCGGCTCTCGCCCGACGCCGATGCCTGGGTCCCGGTGGCAGACGCCCGCCCGCTTCCTGCAGGCCTGCCGGCGCCGCACGCGGTGGTGGGCTCGGTCAGTGTCAGTCCTCAGGCCGATCGGGTCGCCCTCCGAATTCCCCTGAGTCAACGAGTGCCGTTTCAGGTGCTCGAGACCGAGCGCAACCTGACGGTGAAGTTCTACGGGGCCGTGGGCGACGTGGATTGGGTGCGCTACGGGAGTGATTCGCTGGTCGCGCGGCTCAGCTGGAACCAGACCGGACGGGATGAGCTGACCTTCAGCGTTGACCTGGCGCAGCCGGTGTGGGGCTATCGAACCCGGTGGAGTCGCAACGATCTGATGCTGGAGATTCGACGCCCACCGAAGCTCAACCACAAACGGCCGCTCAAAGGCCGCGTAATCGCGCTCGACCCGGGGCATCCGCCGCTCGGAGCCACCGGTCCGACCGGTCTGCGGGAAGCAGAGGCCAACCTGGCAGTCGCACTCCAGCTCAAGACCATGCTGCAGGCCGCCGGCGCCCGCGTGGTCATGACGCGGACGGCGGACACGGCAATCGATCTTTGGTCTCGTGTAGCGCTGGCCGACAGCAGCGGGGCCGAGTTGCTGGTGTCCATCCACAACAATGCCCTTCCGGACGGGGTGAACCCCTTCACCAACAATGGGACCAGCGTATTCTACAATCAGCCGCGCAGCATACCTCTGGCAGCCGAGATCCAGCGCGCATTGGTCCACCGGTTGAAGCTGCCCGATCTGGGAATCAGCCGCGGCGACCTGGCGGTGGTGCGGCCTACCTGGATGCCGGCGGTGCTGTGTGAGGGGATGTTCCTGATCCTCCCTGAGCAGGAGGCGTTGCTGCGATCGGCCAAGGGCCAGCGCCTCTATGCCCGCGGCGTCCTGGAGGGAATCCGGGAGTTTCTCCTGGACCGATCCCGGCAGGAGACCTCACGCCGTGTGGGCCCCCCGGCGTCCGGGGCGTCTCCTAGGGCGAATCCCACCACAGCGCCCCCCGCCCCTGCGGTCACTGGGCCGGAGAGCGGCGGCGCTCCTTAGAGCTGTAGTGATGAGGTTCGTCTGATGTTCCTCCTCCCAACTCGGTCGCGTTTCAGAAAGCAGATCCGGCTCCTTCCCTTTGCCTTTCTGGGCATGCTTCCACTGCGGGTTCAGGCTCAGGCTCCATCGGATCGGGAAGTGCTGGAGCGGTTTCGCGATTCCCTCGCCACTACGCTCGACTCCATGGGGCTGCTCTCGCTCGAGAAGCGTCTCATCGATTCGACCAAGTCAAACCGCACCAACGGCGTCCTCCACCTCAAACTGGGGTTTTTATCGCTTCGCCTGGGCGAGCTGGGCGGCCATTCGCACTATGATGATGCCGCCTCGGAGTTCCAGTGGGCCATCGACCTCCAGCCTTCCTGGCCGTATGCGTGGTACGGGATGGGCCTGGCCGAATACGGGGTAGGCGACTCCCAGGTCTCGTTCGTCACCGGCCTCAAGACCATGTTGGGAAAGGACGCCCTGACCCGCTCCGCCGTGGCATTTGCCAAATCAGCGGAAGTGGACCCGGCCTTCGTGCGCGGCCTGGTGGATCTGGCGAACACCGCTCTGCGGCAACGGGTGAACATCAAGCTGGGGGTAGCCCGGGAGGCGCTGCGCCGGGCTGCTTCCACCACCGCGGGCAATGATCCCCAGGTGCAGCTGGCCCGAGGGCGGGTGGAACGGGAGGTGGGCGATGGGGATTCTGCCCTGGCGGCTTTCAATGGATATCTCCAACATGGAACCAACCGTGGTCTGGGTCTGCTCGAGGTGGCGCGTACCTTGTTTCTCCTGGGCCGGTTCGATGGGATGGCCCCTTACTACGAAGGCTCGTCGACCGACGATTCCACCACTGTAGCCGGTTATCGGAGCGACCTCGCCACCATAGCCTCTGACAGCGTGCTGCTGGAGTTCGATCAGCAGCGCGGAGCCCGGCGGACCCAATATCTCAAAGGTTACTGGGGCCAGCGCGACCGGATCGAGCTGCGCTCGGACGGGGAACGGCTGCGCGAGCACTACCGCAGGCTCTTCTATGCCCGGAAGAACTTTCAGCTGACTTCCAATAACCGGCACTACGATATCGTCGAGCGCTACCGCTCGGGCAGCAGGGACTTCGACGATCGGGGCGTCATCTACATTCGCCATGGCGATCCTAGCAGCCGGGCAAGCTATGCCGCCCCCGGGCTCGAGCCCAACGAGTCGTGGCGCTACAGCCGGGCAGACGGCGACATGATCTTCCATTTCATTGCCCGGGAAGACGTGCAGGACTTCAAGCTGGTGGAGAGTCTCTTCGACGTGCTCGGCTTCAGCGACGCGGTGAAGCTCCAGGGTCAGCCCGGTGGGGCGAGTGATAACGCGATGGCGGAGCAGCTTATGCTGTCGCGGGAACAGCTTTCCCCGATCTACCGCCGGCTGCATGGCTCCGCCGGCGTCAGTACCGGGCGCTACCAGAGTGAGGAGCGGCGGGTGGGACAGGCCAGCATCGCTCTCGGCACTACCAGCGACAGCTACGAGCTGCGCTTCCCCCAGGAGCTCAAGGCCCACTCCGAAGTGCTCGCGGTTGGCACCGATTCAAACGGCCCGCAGGTGCAGATCGCGTATGCGATCGCGGGGTCCAGTCTGGAGCCGGTGACGGTCACTCGGGGCTATCTCTACAGCGTGCGGGTGCGCTTCGTCGCCACCGACCGGCGGGGCCAGGTCGTGTCCTCGCTCGATACCACGCGGCACTTCGTGGCCCCTGCTCCGGTTCCTCCGGGCGAGCACCTGGTTGGCCGCGTGAGCGCCCCGGTGCCCCAGGGCGAGCTCCAATACCGTCTGGCCCTCCAGCAGGGCGAGGCGGCCGGGGTGACCCTCCCCAGCGACAGTGTCCGGGTGGGACCGGTCAATTCAACCGCTTTAGGCCTGAGCGATCTGGTGCTCGGCAGCCGGACCGCAAATCTGAGCTGGCGCCGCACCCCGGATGATACGGTAGTCTTCAACCCGCTCCGAACCTACCGACGCAGCGACGAGATGGAGCTCTACTATGAGATCGAGGGCCTCCGCCCCAGTCCCTACACTGTGGAGCTGGAGGTTCGAAGGAAGGGCTCCAGCGGTGGGTTATTTCGCAAGATATTCGGCGGCGGTGGAGCGGCCATCCGACTCAAGTTCCAGGAGCAGGCGACCACTCCGTTCGTCACCACCCACCGGAGTCTTCGGCTGGACCGCCTGAAGCCGGGGAACTACGAGCTGGATCTCCTCGTGGTGGACGCGGACGGCCGCAAGGATAGCCGGGGGCAGGAGTTTCAGGTGGTGGAGGAAGAAAAGCGGGAAAAAAACTAAAAGCGTGAGCGGGAAAGAAAGGGCGTGAGCGGGAACTCACAAACTATGAGACCCTCCGATGCGCATGGACGCCGGAGGGTCTCGTGTTTCGGAGCAACCCGCTTACCGCTTACGCTTTTTCTTCCCCGCTCACGCTTTTCCTTCCCTACATCGGCCATGCCGCCGGGCGCGTCGGGGTGAGAATCAAGAGCGGCTGCACCAGGCTCTCAGCCTTCACCACTGCCTCGACCTGAACCAGGTGTTGGGTGACGCCGGTGCTGGTGTCGAAAGTGGCGATGTTCATCAGCATGGAGGCCAGCGGCCGGTCGGCCTGCTTGGTCCGTCCACCCTCTGCGGGAGCGATCGAGGCGCCCGGGATCAGGGTGATCCGGGCATGGCCGAACAGCCACAGCGGGAGTCCTTCCAGAGACTTCAGCAGCCGCTCGTTGAACGCGAGACTCTCGCCGTGCAGGGTGATCAGGCCGAGGGTGGGACGCTCGTGCTGGCGCCGGGAATGAACTACGAAGCCGTAGTTGAAGGCCGGGTCCTGGCCCGCTGCCCGGCGCAACGCGGCTCGCAGCTTTTGCTGGCTGAAAGCAATGGTGTGATACGGTACCACAAGCTCTCCAGGTGATGGCACGGGATGGTCAGGGAGGATCGCTGCAAGTGAAGTGCCAATTGAGGCGGGCAGGCGGGTAGGCGGGTAAGCGGGACAGTTCTCCCTCGGAGCATTGACCAGCCTCAACTTACGGACGCTTTTCCCTACCCACTTACCCACTTACTCGCCTAGCCGCCTTTCGCAAACCCTCTCGCGATACGCCACGCGTTCCGCTTGACTCGGCCGGACGCCTGCGTAGCTTGCGGCGCATGTTCTGCTCCCGCTGTGGCAGCGAAATCACCGGGAAATCGAAGTTTTGCCCCTCCTGCGGTCTCGACCTCATGGCGATCACTCCGGTCCATGCAATCGCCACCGGGGTCCTCCAGGAGCTGGATCTCGTGCGCGAGTCACTCGCGGCGGAGTACGAGATCATCGAGGAGTTGGGGCGCGGCGGCATGGCCATGGTGTATCGGGCTCGGGATCGCCAGCTCGAGCGCGAGGTCGCGGTCAAGGTGCTCCCGTTTTCCCTCGCCTTCGACACCGAGTTCGTGGAGCGCTTTCAGCGCGAGGCTCGTACCGCCGCCCAACTGGAACACCCCAACATCATCGCGATCTACCGGGTCGGCCGGTCCGGCCGGGTGATCTACTTCGTGATGAAATTCCTCCGCGGCGGGTCGCTCTCCACTGTCCTCGGCGCTCGCAAGAAGCTGACCCCGCCCGAGATCCGCCGGCTCCTGCTCGAGGCCGGCAGCGCGTTGGGCTACGCGGCTCAGCGCGGCATCGTGCACCGGGACATCAAACCCGACAACATCATGTTCGACGAGTTCGGGCAGAGCGTACTGACCGACTTCGGCATCGCCAAAGCGGCGTCGGGACAGAAGCTGACCGGCACGGGTATGTCGATCGGCACGCCGCACTACATGAGCCCGGAGCAAGCCCGAGCCCAGCCCATCGACGGCCGGAGCGACATCTACAGTCTGGGCATCGTGGCTTACCAGTGCCTGACGGGCGCGGTGCCATACGACGGGGAAGACAGCTTTTCCATCGGCTACAAGCACATCACCGAGCCGATTCCGGTCCCCAGTCTGGTCACGGCCGACGAACGGCGGCTCTTCGAGGTCATCAAGCGGATGCTGATGAAGGATCCCTTCGACCGATACCAGAGCTGCGAGGAGCTGATCGCCTCGTTCCAGGGCCAACCGATCGCGGCCCCAGGATCGGTGCGGACCAGCATGGCCACGATGACCTCCGCGGCGGCTGCCGTGACCGGAGCAGGGGCTTCCGTGGGCGGCGGCGCCGGGCTCCCTCCCATCGTGAGCCAGCCGACCACGCCGCTCGATTCACCCCTGGTGAACCGGCGGCTCACCCCGCTCGAACGCCGGGACCTACCCCGGCGGGTGGCGGACCGGTCCGTGGCGATGCGGCCCAGGAGCTCGTCCTGGGCGTGGCTATGGTTGTTGCTGGCGGTGCTCGGTGGTGGAGGCGGCGCATTCTACTATTACAAGGCACGCGGGTTCGCGCCGGGGAAAACGGTGCCCGACACGCCGGTCGATTCGAGCGCCGCAAGCCACGACTCCACCGGCCGGACCGACAGCGTACCTGCCCAAGCCCCGACGAAAGACAGCAGCAGAGCAGTATCCGGCTCGCCCGCGGCAGGTGACTCCGCGCCGGCGAGGGCCCCAGTTCCCGATTCCACAGCCACCACCGCCCAGCCGGTGGACGTGATCGGGCCGGTGGATAGCGGTGGTATCCGGCTGATGGGGCTGCCCCGCGGCTCCACCGTCATGATCGACGAGAAGGCTGTCACGGAGGCGCTCACCAAGCTCCCGCCCGGACCCCACGCGCTCGCCATCTCGGCCCCACGCTACAATTTCTACTCCGACACCATCGTCGTTCGGCCGGGACAGATTGAAGAGCTGACCCCGCAACTGACGTTGTTTGGAACCCCGGTCCCAGCCCGGCGCGGTGAGCAGCGGCGAGCGGCCGCGGGCTGTCTCCCCGGTCCGGGCTACAACGCCGATGGCTCGTGCTTCGAAGAGCGGCCCAAGCCGGTGAACCCCCCGTTCGTCGCGCCCCCTCCCGACGCCCAACCGTCGCCCCGGCCCTCGCTGCTGTGGGTCAAGGTGTCGGCTGAAGGCCGGACGGTCGACATCATGCGGCTGCGCCCGTCGAACGATCCCGCCTTTGAGCGCGCGGTCCGCAATTTTGTGTGGACCGTCACCTGGCACCCCGCCCTGAAGGACGGAGCCCCGGTCGAAGCCTGGACTCAGATGCTCTTCCCACCTGCCCAGAATCAATAGCGGGCCCACGGAGTGATTCATCCCACGGCCTTCATCGCGCCGACCGCCGCTGTGATGGGAGATGTGACGCTGGGCGAGGATACCAGTGTCTGGTATGGAGCGGTGTTGCGGGGCGATATGGCGCCAATTGTCATCGGGGCGCAATCCAACATCCAGGACGGAACCATCGTCCACGTGGACGAAGGAGTTCCCTGCGTCGTGGGCCGCCGGGTCGGAGTCGGCCACCGGGTGATTCTCCATGGCTGCACGGTCGGAGACGACTGTCTCATCGCCATGGGCAGCATATTGCTCAACGGGGTCACCATCGGCTCGGGAAGCGTGGTGGCCGCCGGTGCGGTGGTGCCCGAGGGCATGCAGGTGCCGCCCCACTCGCTGGTGATGGGCCTGCCTGGCCGCATCGTGCGCCCGGTCGACACTGCCTTGGCCGATCGGGTCAAGGCGACCTGGACCCATTACGTGGAGGAGGCCCGGGCTCACCGGTCGGGGCGGTATCCGTTGCTGAGAGGGGAAGGTCGGGAAGGCAGGAAAGGATAGGCAAGCCGCTGATTTCCCTCGTTCTTTTCCATTCTTCCCGGCTTTCCTGCCCTTCCCGACTTTCCCCACCCATCCACTTTCTCCACATCTCAAACAGCCCGACTATATTTGTGATGTGAACAGCGAGATCGTACGCTGTTCCGTGCATTTCTCGTGGTATTGTCTCGGTCGGGTAACGGGCCTAGCTTGGCCTTCCGTTTCGGGCTCGACGTGCGATGGAGCGCAGGGTCGGTGCAGTGTCGGTCGTTGGTGCTGAGCACGAGCCCCACCCTCTGAGATCAATACCTTTTTTCAAGCGGGGAGTTTCATGAAATCGTCCACCCCAAGGGACGCGGTTCGGCTGTCGCCCAATGCGATCACGGTCCTCGAGAAGCGGTATCTGATCAAGGACGAGAGCGGGGCGCCGGTGGAGAGTCCGCCCGACCTGTTCTGGCGGGTGGCCCGAACCGTCGCGCAGGCCGATCTCCGGTATGGCGCGTCCAAGGCGGCCGTGGACGAGGTGGCCCATGCGTTCTTCGGACTCATGGGCAATCGCCTGTTTGTGCCCAACTCGCCCACCCTCATGAATGCCGGCCGTCCCCTGGGCCAGCTCTCCGCCTGCTTCGTGCTCCCGGTGGACGACGCCCTATCCAATGGCAAGAGCGGCATCTACGACACGCTCCGGGCCATGGCGCTGGTCCACCAGTCGGGTGGGGGCACCGGCTTCAGCTTTTCCCGGCTCCGGCCCAAGAACGACATCGTGCGCTCGACCATGGGCGTGGCGTCGGGACCGGTCTCGTTTATGACCCTGTTCGACGCCTCGACCGACGTGGTCAAGCAGGGCGGCACCCGGCGCGGCGCCAACATGGGCATCCTTCGGGTGGACCATCCCGACATCATCGAATTCATCACCTGTAAGGACGACACCACTAAGGTCACCAACTTCAACATCTCGGTGGCGGTCACCGACGCGTTCATGGCCGCAGTCGAGTCGGATGGACTCTACGATCTGATTCATCCCAAGAGCGGGGAGGTCACCGGGCAGCTTCGCGCCCGCGAAGTCTGGGAGAGGATCATCCATGGCGCGTGGAAGACCGGTGAGCCGGGCGTGTTCTTCGTCGACAAGGCCAATTACTACAACCCGGTCCCTCACCTCGGCGCCTACGAGGCCACCAATCCGTGCGGGGAGCAGCCCCTGCTTCCCTACGACGTCTGCAACCTCGGCTCGATCAATCTCGGCGCGTTCGTGAAGGAGGGTCAGATCGATTGGGATCAGCTGCGACAGGTGATTCACCTCTCGACCCATTTCCTCGAGAACGTCATCGACGCCAACCAGTATCCGCTCCCGGAGATCACCGACCTGGCACAGCGGATCCGCCGGATCGGCCTCGGGGTTATGGGCCTGGCCGACGTGTTCGTGAAGCTCGGCGTGGCGTACGACTCGGAGGAAGGCGTTACACTCGGGCGCAAGATCCAGCAGTTCGTCGATGAAGAGGCCAAGAACGAATCGGAGCGGCTGGCGTCGGAGCGCGGGGTCTTCGCCGAGTGGGAGCGCAGCATCTGGGGGCCGGACGAGGCCGCGGCTCGGGACGCCGACAGCCAGCGGATCCGGCCCATGCGGCGGCTCCGGAACTGCAACGTGACCACAGTGGCGCCGACCGGCACCATCTCCATCATCGCCGGATGCAGCTCGGGCATCGAGCCCCTCTTTGCCGTCGCATTCATGCGAAACCAGGCCGGGGCGCTGATGCCGGATGTGAACGAGGACTTCGTGGCCATCGCCAAGGCGGAAGGCTGGTACTCCGACGAGCTCATGCGGCGAATCGCGGAGAGCGGGCACATCGATTTTCCGGAAGTGCCGGCCAAGTGGCAGCGGGTCTTCGTCACCGCCAACGCCATCAGGCCCGAGTGGCACATCCGGATGCAGGCGGCGTTCCAGGAGTTCAACGACAGCGCCATCTCCAAGACCTGCAACTTTGCCCACGACGCCACCGAGGAGTACGTCGAAGAGATCTACCGCCTGGCCTATCGGCTCAACTGCAAGGGCGTGACGGTCTACCGGGACGGCAGCCGAGAGATGCAGGTGCTGTCGACCGGCTCGACGGCGAAGAAGGTTCAGGAGCAACATGAGGGCGGAAAGAGTGGAAGAGACAAAGTCGTAACCGCCGACCTGCATGGTGAAATCGCTGAGCTGCGGGCCGAGAACGAACGCCTGCGTCGCAGCGTTCACGAGCTCGAGGCCGAGAACCTACAGCGCCGGCAGAAACGCTCCCGGCCCGAGGTGCTGCGCGGAACCACCCGGCGGGTTGACACTCCGCTGGGAACGCTCTACGTAACCATCACCGAGGACGACAGGGGGCAGCCCTTCGAGGTCTTCATGACTCTTGGCAAGGCCGGTGGGGCCCTGATGGCCGACGTGGAGTCGCTGGGCCGGTTGATCAGCCTCGCACTCCGCTCCGGCATCCCAATCAAGGAGATCTACCGCCAGCTGCGCGGCATCAGCTCCGATCGGGTGATCGGGTTGGGGCCGAACAAGATCCTCTCCGTCCCTGACGCGGTCGGCATTGCCATCGAACGGTGGATGCAGGAGAAGCAGGGCATCCAGCAGGAGCTTCTGCCCGGGGCAGGTCTGCAACGCGTCGTCGGCTCACCGGACGAGCTCGCCCCCGTGGTTGACCAGCCGGTGACGCAAAGCGGCAGCCGGGGTGAGCAGATGATCTTCGGAGGCATGCAGCAGATGTTATCCGGCGCCTGCCCGGATTGCGGCTCGCAGCTCGAGTTCGCCGAAGGCTGCATGAAATGCCACGTGTGCGGCTTCAGCGAGTGCGGGTGATCGTGGTCATCCGTAGGTAGCGGCGTCCGCACACGACAGCGCCCGTCGACCGAGAGGTCGGCGGGCGTTTGTGCGCGCAACCAGAGAGAGTAGACCGGAGTTCATTATGACAATGCAGTATCCCCGCGAATTTATCTCTGATCGCGATGTGCCCCACGCCGTCCAGCCGATCTTCCAACATCTGGTCGAGACTTATGCCTCCGAGACCAACAAGGTGGCCGCGGTCTGGAGCGAGCTGCGCGATGACCAGTTGGACTTCCGTCTCCACCGACGCAGCAGTTCGATCCGCCAGATCTTGACCCATCAGATCCTGTCCGAGCGACGGTTCTTCGCCGAGTTCATCGGGCTCGCGGAGCCAGCAGTGGAGTCGCTGCTGCCGCCGGGAGACGCGCCGCCGGTTCGGGCCTACATCGACCGGTTCGTCGCGCTGGCCCGCCCCCGGCTCGCGGCCCTTGCCGCGGCCGATGAAGCGTTCTGGCTCACCGAGGTCCCTTTCTTCGACGTGCGGCGGCAGCGGATCTGGGTATTCTGGCGCCGGGTGTTGCACACCGCTCACCACCGGGCTCAGGTGGGTGACTGTCTCCGCTTGCTGGAGGACAAGGTGCCGGCGACGTATGGTCCCACCGCCGACGTTACCTGGTCCGGGGCCGATCCAACCACGACGCCGGAAGCCGCGCGGCGAGCGTAAGGAGCATGCGCCCTCGTGGGGTTGGCGGCAGCGATTACGCCGATGCATCTTTAATCGATCTTGCAGCATCGGTGCTGGCAGGGGCCCTCCCTCGCGGGTGCGGCCCATCGTTGTTTCTGCCCCCGACTCCCCCTGGTCCAGTCCGAGGAAGATGAGCCAAAGACTTGCGGTGCCACCGTTGGATGAAGCCGTGCTCGAGGAGGTGCTCTCGGGTGGGGGGGAGATGGGCGCTCTCATGCGCCGGTTCGATTGGGCGTCTACGCCCCTGGGGCCGGTCTCCGGGTGGCCACACAGTCTTCGAACCGCGGTCGGCATCCTCCTGAACACCCGGCATCCGATGTTCATCTGGTGGGGTCCGGACCTGATTCAGTTCTACAACGACGGCTACCGCCAGAGCCTGGGACCGGACCGGCACCCGTCGGCCCTGGGTCAGCGGGGCAGGGACTGCTGGGCCGAGATCTGGGACATCATCGGTGCCGAGGTCGAGGGCGTGCTGGAGCGGGGCGAGGCCACCTGGCACGAGGACCACCTGGTGCCCATCACCCGCGGCGACCGGCTGCATGACGTGTATTGGAGCTACAGCTACAGCCCCATTCGCGACGACAGCGGCGGAGTGGGTGGCGTTCTCGTCACGGTGCAGGAGACGACCAAACGGGTCATCGCCGATCGCCGGAGCGCGATTATGCGTGACCTCGCCGCCCACGAAACCGCAGCGCGCTCGGAGAGTGAGGCGTGCGACACTGCGGCATCGGTGCTGTCCCGACACCAGACGGACCTCCCCTACCTTCTTCTGTATCTCCGTGAGGCGGACACTCGGCGTCTGGTCCTCGCTGCAGTCTCCGGTGTCCCCCCCGAAGCCTCAACCTTGTCGCGGGTGGTGCTCCCCGGAGAAGACTCCAGCACGCGGCCGATCGAGCAGGTTCTCGCGGACTCGACTCCGCGCGTGTTCGACTTCCCTCCCGGGAGGACGAGCCAAGGGCCCGGACGGGACCAGGACCCACGTCAGGCGTTGGTGGTACCGCTTCCCGGGCAGGGCCCCGCGGCAGCCGTCGAGGGCGTCGTCATTGCCGGCTTGAATCCGCGAATACCCTTCGATCCGGCCTATCACGATTTCCTCACTGCGCTGGCGACTCAGCTCGGGCGAGGGATCGCCAATGCGCGGACCTACGCGGCGGCCAGGGGACGGGCCGAGGCACTCAACCTCGAGGTGTCCCGGCTGGCCGCCCTGTTCGAGCTGGCGCCCGGGTTTCTGGCGGTGCTCCGCGGTCCGCGACACGTCTTCGAGCTTATCAACCCTGCCTACTCCCAGCTGATCGGCCACCGTGAGGTGCTGGGCAAGCCGCTCCAGGAGGCGATGCCCGAGATCCAAGGCCAAGGCTTCGTCGAGCTGCTGGACGCGGTCTATCGGAGCGGCAAGCCTTTCGTGGGGAGCGAGCTTCAGATGTATCTTCAGCGCGAGCCGGGAGCCGCCCTGGAGGAGCACTACTTCAACTTCGTCTACCAGGCGATGCGCGATGCCGAGGGCGCGGTGACGGGGGTACTCGCGACCGGCTACGACGTCAGTGAGCAGGTACGAGCGCGAGAACGTGCCGAGCGTCTCGCTGACGAGCGCGACGCCGAGCGGCGGCAACTGCTGACGGTGCTCGCCCAATCGCCGATGGCCATCATCATTGCCGAGGCTCCTTCCGGACGGGTGCTGTACACCAATCCGAAGGTTACTGAAGTGTTCGGCCGGGAGCTCACGGCCGACCGGATCGAGTCGTATGGCGACCTGTACCCCGGCTTTCGCCTGGACGGTCGCCCCATTGGCTCCGAGGAATGGCCCCTCGCCCGGGCGGTCAAGCAGGGTGAGACAGTCGAGCATGAAACGATCACCATCCAACATGCCAGCGGGCGCCGGGCTGAGATCACCGTCAATGCGGCACCGGTGCGGAACGCGGCGGGCGCCATCATCGCCGGGGTTGCGTTTCTCTGGGACGTCACGGCCGAGCGCCGCCGGGATCAGCAGCTTCGGGACGCGCAGCGGCTCCAATCGGTAGGCACCCTGGCCGGCGGAGTCGCCCACGAAATCAACAACCAGATGACCGTGGTTCTGGGCTTCTGCCAGTACGTTCTTCAGGCGCTCGGCCCCGACCACCCACAAGCAGCAGATCTACGAGCCGCGCTGCACGCCGCCAACCGATCTGCCCGCGTGACCCACCAGCTCCTTGCCTTCACCCGGTTGTCAGTCACCCAGCCGCGGGACGTCCTGCTCCACGAGCTGGCCGTAGGCCTGGCACCGGTCCTTCGACAGCTGCTCGGTAGCGACAAGATCCTGGAGCTCATGCCCTCTCGTTCCACCAAGCGAGTGCATGCCGATCCCGACCAGATCGAGCAGATCCTCATCAACCTCGTGGCCAACGCTCGCGATGCGACGCCGACCGGCGGAAGGGTGACGGTCTCGGTGGCGGATATCGGGCTTGGTGATAGCGCTGCCGGTGAGCGGGGGTTCGTGATTCCCGCCGGCGAGTACGTGGTCCTCACCGTCGCCGATACCGGACGGGGCATGGACGCCGCAACCCTCGCCCGGGTGTTCGAGCCGTTTTTTACCACCAAACCGGTGGGCGAAGGCACCGGCCTGGGACTTTCGATGGTGTACGGCATGGTGAAACAGCATGGCGGCTACATCGAGGCCGAGAGCGCACCGGGCGGAGGCGCGGCCATCAGGATCTATTGGCCGGTGTCGGCCGCCGCTGCCGGGGCCGTTGGCACGGAGGCCGGCGCCGTCGCGACCACTGAAGCCAGCCACCCGGCCTGCACCGTTCTGGTGGTTGAGGACGAGCCCGACCTCAACGACCTGGTCGTCCGGGCGCTCCACCGCGAGGGCTACAGCGTACTGGCCGCCTCGGACGGCGAAGCCGCACTGGACATCGCCCGGAGCGGCAGAGAGATCGACGCCGTGATCACCGACATCATCATGCCTCGCCTCAACGGGCGCCAGCTGCGTGATGAGCTGGATAAGCTCCGCCCGGCCTTGCCGGTGCTGTTCATGTCAGGCCACGCCGCCGAGACCAACATCCTCAAGGAGCTGATTCCCCCCGAAGCGCCGTTCCTCCAGAAGCCGTTCACGACCGACGACCTGTTTCGGGCGCTGGGTGCTCTCCTCCGGCGAGGAAGCTGAATCTCCCGCCGCTCTGGACGCCGCGCCGGGGACCGCCATAATTGCAGGGGGAGTCGGATTACCGTTCACGCATTCGGAGAGGGGTCCCATGTCGGCTGACCAGCAAAAAGGCGCTCTCAAGCCCATAACGCCGGCGCGCGTCGCCGAAGAGCTCAAGAAGCTTAGCAGCCAACGTAAGGAGGGTAAGCTGGCCGCCGACGAGTACGAGCACCGTTTCGCTCGCATGATCGGCGAGCTGCGCGAGCGCCGGATCGACGGAAGCCGGGCCGAGATTCTCGCGACGCTGACGCCGTTGAAGGATCAGGGTATCGTCACCATGGCAGATTGGACCCGGCTGACCAAACAGCTCGGATTGGCGTGACCCAGGCCGGCACCATACCCCAGCGCCGGCTGGGCGTCGATGCCCCGTTCGTTTCCGCCGTGGGATACGGCGGAATGCATCTCTCCATTCAGGACCGCCCTCCCGAAGAGCAGGGCACCCGGGTCATTCAGGCGGCGCTCGACGCGGGGGTCACCCTCATTGATACTGCGGACGTCTACTGTCTCGATGACAATGAGCTGGGACACAACGAGCGGCTCATCGCCCGGGCGCTGAAGACCTGGGGAGGAAACCGGGACGCCATCCTCGTCGCGACGAAAGGCGGGATGCGGCGCCCGGGCGGCCGCTGGGAAATGGATGGACGCCCGGAGCACTTGCGGGCCGCGTGTGAGCGGTCGCTCTTGGCCCTGGGGGTGGAACGCATCGATCTGTATCAACTCCACGTTCCCGATCCGCGCGTGCCCCTGGCCGAGAGCGTCGGTGCGCTGGCCGATCTCCAGCGCCAAGGCAAGATCCGCTGGGTGGGACTGTCCAACGTCACCGTCTCAGAGATTCGCGAGGCGGAGAGGGTCGTTCGGGTGACCAGCGTCCAGAATCGGCTCAACCCGTTCTTCCGGGAAGCCCTGGCGGAGGGGGTCGTGGAATACTGCACGGAGCAGGGAATCGGCTTCCTGGCGTACAGCCCGACCGGGGGCGGGCGCCTCAATCGCAAGCTGCCTGGTCACCCGGTGCTGCAACCGATGGCCGCCCGGCTGGGGGTCACCCCGCACGCGCTCGTGCTGGCCTGGTTGCTGGCGCAATCGCCCGCGGTCATCGTGATCCCGAGCGCCCGCACGGTGGAACACGCGGTAGATAGCACCACCGCGGCCGAGGTCACCCTGAGCGAGGGCGATCTTGCCGCGATTACGGCCGCCGAATTTTCCCGGGCCTAATCACGACCACCGCACCAGCGTCGCGCCGGCCGTAAAGCCCGCACCCACCGCCGTAAACACCACCAGATCACCCCGTTTGATCTTCCCCTCAGCCAGCGCGTCGTCCAACGCCAGGGGAAGGGTTGCGCCGGTGGTGTTGCCATAGCGGGCCAGCACCGACGCCACCCGCTCGTGGGGCAGGCATAGTCGCTCGGCCACAGCATCCAGGATGCGCTGGTTGGCCTGGTGCGGCACCACCAGAGCCACGTCCGAAGGGGTGAGTCCGTGGCGCGCCAGCACGGTCTGCACGCTCGCCACCATCTGCGACACCGCAAACTTGAAGACCACCTTGCCGTTCTGCTTGAGGAAGTGCTGCCGGGCCGCAACCGTGGCCGCGCTCGGGGGCAACAAGCTTCCGCCCGCCGGCATGAGAAGGTCGTTCCGGCCGCTGCCATCCACCCGGTGGTAGAAGTCGAGAATCCCGTAGTCCGGCTCAGCCGGCTCCAGCAGGACCGCCCCGGCACCATCGCCGAACAGCACCGCGGTGGTTCGGTCGAGCGGATCGATGATGGAGCTCATGAGGTCGGCCCCGACCACGACCACTCTTTGGTGGGCTCCCGTCGCAACCAGCTGAGCTCCGGTGGTCAGCGCGTAGAGGAAGCCGGAGCACGCCGCGGAGAGATCGAATCCCCATGCACGTCCGAGCTTGAGCTGGTCCTGGATCAGACACGCGGTGGCGGGGAATAGCATGTCGGGAGTGACGGTGGCGACGATGAGGGCGTCGATGTCGTCGGGTCCGACGCTCGTCTTCGCCATCAGGCGTCTCACGGCCTCGGCTCCCATGGTCGAGGTCGTCTCGCCCGGAGCCCCGATCCGGCGTTCGCGAATGCCGGTGCGGGTCACAATCCACTCATCCGAGGTGTCCAGACTCCGGGCCAGCTCGGCATTGGTGAGGATTCGCTCCGGAACGTAGGCCGCGACTGCGGAGATGGCGGCGCGCGGCTGCGGCTGGGCAGGCATGCACGAATGTACCCGGGACCGGGAACCGGGAACCAGGGACCCCTTATATTTCCTCCATGCCCCTCGCCACTCGCCGCAGCACCGTGACCGCCACCGTCGGTGGTGTGCCCGTCGGGTCCGGTCATCCGGTCGTAGTGCAGTCGATGACCAACACGGACACGGCTGACGTACCGGCGACGGTGAACCAGGTGGCGGAGCTCGCGGTCGCAGGCAGCGAGCTGGTACGAGTGACGGTCAACAACGAGGAGTCCGCGGCGGCTCTCCCCGCCATCCTGGAGGGGCTGGATCGGCTGGGTATCAGCGTTCCCATCATCGGCGATTTCCATTACAACGGACATCTACTGCTCACGAAGTACCCCGAGTGCGCCCGCGCGTTGGCCAAGTACCGGATCAACCCGGGCAACGTCGGCGGCAAGCGGCGGGATGAAAATTTTCGCGCCATCATCGAGGTGGCGCTGGCGAACGACAAGCCGGTGCGGATCGGGGTGAATTGGGGATCGCTGGATCAGAATTTGTTGACCGAGATGATGGACGCCAATGCAAAGCGGGGCGCTCCGCGGGACGCGCGGGTAGTGGTGATGGAGGCCATGGTGGAAAGCGCGCTCCAATCGGCTGCCCTGGCCGAGGCCACCGGAATGGGGCACGATCGGATCGTGCTCAGTGCCAAGGTATCGGGGGTGCAGGATCTGGTGGACGTCTACCGCATGCTCGCCGCCAGGTGCGACTATCCCCTGCACCTGGGACTCACCGAAGCCGGGCTCGGCGCCAAGGGTATCATCGCCAGCACTGCGGGCATGAGTATTCTGCTCCAGGAGGGAATCGGCGACACCATCCGCGTCTCCCTCACGCCGGAGCCAGGCGGCGATCGGACCGAGGAAGTCCGGGTCGCGCAGCAGATCCTCCAATCGCTTGGCCTCCGCAGCTTCACCCCGCAGGTCACCAGCTGCCCGGGCTGCGGCCGCACCACCAGCACCTTCTTCCAGCAGATGGCCCACGAGATTCAGGATTACCTGCGCGAGAAGATGCCGGTCTGGCGGACCGAGCATCCGGGGGTGGAAGAAATGAAGGTGGCGGTGATGGGGTGCGTCGTGAACGGTCCCGGTGAATCCAAGCACGCCAACATTGGAATCTCGCTTCCCGGAACGTTCGAGGATCCCAAAGCGCCGGTGTACGTTGACGGACGTCTCCTGGTCACCCTTCGGGGTGACGCCATCGTGAGCGAGTTTCTCGGCATCCTCGACGAGTATGTCGCGTCTCGCTACGGCGCCGGCGCTCCCGCCGAAAGGTCGTGAGACCCGGTGTTGCTCTCCGCGCTCTCCTCCGGGCTCGAGTCGACTCTTCGGGATCAACCCCTGGCCGCGGTCGCCGCGCTGTTCCTGGCGGGCCTGGCCACCAGCCTGACCCCTTGTGTGTACCCGATGATTCCGATCACCGCCGGAATCCTGGGGGGTGCAGGAGCGGTGGGACGCTCGCGCGGCCGGAGCATCGCGCTTACGCTGACCTACGCGCTCGGCCTGGCCCTGGTGTATTCATTGTTGGGGCTGCTGGCCGGTCTCTCGGGTAGCCTGTTCGGGACGGTGAGCTCCAGTCCATGGGCCCTTTTTCTCATGGGCAACCTGCTCCTGGTGTTTGGCCTGGCCCTGCTGGACGTCTTTAACATCAGGGTTCCCGCCAGGCTGGCCGCGTGGTCGGGCCGATTCCGCAGCGATTCGATGGGCGGCGTGTTTGCTTTGGGAGCCACCTCGGGACTGGTGGCCGCCCCTTGCGGCGCTCCCGCCTTTGCAGCGGTCCTCACCTTCGTGAGCACGACGAGAAGCGCCTGGCTCGGTTTTCTGTACCTGTTCGTCTTCTCGCTCGGTCTCACGGCCCTGCTGGTGGCGGTGGGCCTGTTCAGCGGCGGGCTGGCAGCTCTGCCTCAGGCCGGCAAATGGACGTTGGGCATCAAGCGGGCAGGCGGCGTGCTCTTGCTGGCAATGGCGGAGTACTATTTCGTGAGAACGGGAAGCGTACTGTGAGAAAAATATTCGTTGTCGCAGGCATGGCTGTCCTGATGACATTGAGTTCTCGGGCACTGGCAGCGCAGGAATCAGGGATTGCGGTGGGGGCCAGGGCGCCGGCCGTGGTGGTACATGACCTCGACGGCAAGCCGGTGGACCTGAGCCAGTATATTGGAAAGAAGCCCGTCTTCCTCGAGTTTTGGGCCACCTGGTGTACCAATTGCGAAGAGCTGCTGCCGCGGGTCCGGACGGCGCAGGCCACATACGGCAGCAAGGTCGAGTTCATCGGAGTTAATGTGACCGTGAACCAGACCCCCGAGCGGGTACGCCGGTACCTGGAGACCCACCGGCCACCGTACCGCACCCTGTACGACGACCAGGGCACCAGTACTCGGGCGTATCAGGTCCCGGCTACATCGTACGTCGTGATCGTCGATCGGGCAGGAAAGGTTGCGTATACCGGTATCGGCGGCACCCAGGAATTCGATGGCGTGCTCCGCCGGGTAACCCAGGACTGAACTAACCCCTAGCAAGGATTCGCTCGAATGCGCCATTCCACGCTCTTGCTGGCGTTCACCATGTTCTTGGCTGGTGCTCCCGTTGCGGTCGCCCAGGGTAAGCCGCTGGTGGTAATCGGCGGCCCCGACGTTGGGCGCCGCGCCCCTGACTTCTCACTCCCTTGGGCCAACAAGGACGGAGTGGGCCCGGTCGAATCGCCCTATCAGCTGGCAGGCGATCGAGGGAAGACCGTCGTGGTCGCCTTCTATCCCAAGGATTTTACCAAAGGGTGCACCGCCGAGATGCGCACCTTTGCCGAGCAGTATGACAGCCTGTTCGGCCCTAACGTGGTTCTGGTCGGCGTCAGCACCGACTCGGTCCAGACCCATAACCGCTTCGCCGCGAGCCTGGGGGTTCCCTTCCGGCTCCTCAGCGATCCGGACCAACGGGTCTCCAGGCAGTACTCCAGCAAGGACCCGGACGGAGCCTATAACCGGCGCACGGTGTTCGTCGTAGGACCCGACGGCAAGGTGAAGTTCAGAAACATGAATTTCAACGCGCTGGATCCGCGGGACTACAGTGAGCTGCGCGCCGCCGTGAAGCGCAGCACTCGCGGGAGCTGACCCGCAACACCCCCTGAGGTCTCGAGGTAGGTATCCGCAACCGCGTAGCATTCGGCATAGCCGTGAGCACCTGCTATGCTGTTTCTTCGCTCGCAGCGCAGAATGCCCGGGATCCCAGGGACGCCCAGGTCTGGGATCTCCAGGGTCTTCGAGCCGGCTACTGTGTGCGTTTCCTGGTGGATCCACGCAAGGCTCCCCGAACCCCCAAGAATGAGTTTGTTCTTCTCCGCGCCGATCAGGACCAACACCTCCACTCTGCTCTGCGCACTGTCATCACCACGCAACGGGAGTTTGCCTCCTGGGCTCCGTCCCGGCTCTGCTTCTACTACCTCGACGCGGTCCAAGTAGGGAACCATCGCGTCGCGGACAAAGACCGCCGGAAGCCGCAGACGGTGGCGGTGTGGTCCCTCGCCACGGTGGCGCAGAAGACCGGCGGGCAACGCGATTTTGTGGTCGAGCTGTATGGAGGCCGTGGAGGGCTGAGTCGAGCTGCTGAAGCCAATGGGGTGTCGATGGAGGAGGTCCGCGCCGCGGTCACGGAGGCTGCCGACACCGTCCCCGACATTTACAGCGTCAAAGTCGGAAAGACCCTTCTGGTCTGGAACGGCAGGCCGGCCCGAGACAGCGCGCGAGTGACTCAACCAGTTCTCGAATCCTGGTCGATGGTCGGGCTTCGAAGTCTTGGGATCTGGCAGACAGAATTGGAACTGGTGCCGCAATGGAGCCAGCCGCTCGTCGGCTCTTTCAGGGTGGAAGGGAAGGGGGATTTGGCTAAGGCGCTCAAGGCCTCCCCCATTCGCTTTGTGGGCCCGCTTTACCGGGGCGGGGGAGGGAAGCTGCGTTTTCGCCGTTAGCCATCCCGTTCCACCGCACTTGCCTCGAACTTCAGCTTCTTCCTGCCTCGATCTGTTCGTTACTCACGTGTCACAATCCGCATTTTCATGCACTTCGGCCACATTTCTTGTGAATCGGTCCAATGCCATGTCGAAGATGTTCATAATTAGAATGTCTGCATAATTAGTTGGGCACAGGCGACACTGTCACCTTCGACATAGTCAACTGAACCTTCGGACCTCAAGCTCATTAGAGATAGTAGATTAGACGGATAGTTTAAAGTTACTTCTCTTTGCGGCCTGAAGGCGTTTATGAGGTTTTACACGCTAATAAGATATTCACTTCGCGGGCTTTTCCACATGTGGAAACAGCCCTTCACGGCTACGGCGCCGGCCGAACGGGGCGCAAGTTTCCAGTTTGAGTGAGGGTTACCTTCCCTGCCATGACCCTCGTGACCGACGCCTCTTCCGGCCTCATCAGAGCCCGCCGGGTTCTCACCCTGTCCCCCGGGTTGGAGGGCGATTGCGTGTGGTGGCGGGACGGCCGGATCGAGGCGGTCGGCTCCGCGGCCAAACTCGAGCGCGCCGCTCCCCGTGATGTGCCGCGCTACGACTCCCCCGATGCGCTGGTCACGCCCGGTCTGGTTGATGGCCACACTCACCTGGCGCTCTGGGCCCTCAATCGGCGGAGGGTGGAACTGAGTGGACTGCGTACCCGGGAGGAGGTAATTGCCCGGGTGGCGGCGGCTCGCCCGGTGCAGGGCTGGGTCATCGGTCAGGGATGGGACGCCAACGGCTGGAGCTCCCCTCCAGACCGCCGTGCCCTGGACCGGGTCCAGGCGGGGCCGGTGTATCTCGATTCGCTGGATGTGCACGCGGTCTGGCTAAACAGCGCCGCGCTCGCGGCCGCAGGAATCACGCGCGACGTTCCCGATCCATACGGCGGCAGGATCGTGCGCGATGCCAGCGGAGAGCCGACCGGTCTTCTCCTGGAGCGCGCGATAGAGCTGGTGACCCCGCACCTGCCCGACCCGCCGCCCGATGTCCTCGATGCTGCGCTGCTGGATGCGCAGACGGAGGCGCACCGGCTCGGCGTGACTGGGATCCACGACGTCGAATCGATGCAGGTACTGGAGGCTTTTCAGCGGCTCGAGGCCGGAGGAAAGCTTCGGCTGAGGGTCTTGTTTCATCCCCCGGTGTCAGCGCTGCCGGGCCTCGTCGGACGGAAGATCCGGAGCGGGCAAGGGTCCGACTGGTTGACCATTGGTGGGGTGAAGCTTTTTCTCGACGGAAGCCTGGGCAGCCGGACCGCATGGATGCTGGAGCCTTACACCGGCAGCCGCGATCGCGGCATGCCCAAAACCGGCGAGGAGGAGGCGCGACAGGCAGTGACCAGGGCAGCGGCAGCAGGGATCGCCGCGACGGTCCACGCGATCGGTGACGCGGCTGTCCGCCGGGCCCTGGATCTGCTGGAGGATCTCCCAGCTGTGGGGGTGCCTCACCGGATCGAGCACTTCCAGTGTGTTCATCCCAGCGACCTCGATCGGGCCACCCGCGGCGGGCTGGTAATTTCAATGCAGCCGGCCCACCTCCTCACCGACATCCCGCTGGTGGATCGGCATTGGGGCGACAGGGGTCGCGGCGCTTACGCCTTCCGCTCGCTCCTCCGGAGCGGTGCTCGCCTGGTCTTTGGGAGCGATGTGCCGGTGGCGTCGCTCGATCCCAGGGAAGGGATGTACGCCGCGCTGGAGCGGAAAGGATTCGATGGCGCTCCGGCCACGGGATGGCGACCCGAGGAGAAGCTGGCCTTCACCGATGCGCTCAGCGGCTACACGCTGGCCGCGGCGGAGGCCGCCGGCGCCGGGACCAGACGGGGAAGGCTGGCTCCCGGCTTCGATGCCGACCTGGTAGCGTGGGGCGTCGATGCCGCCGCTGAGCGCGGTGACGGCGCGGCGTTCCGCCAGGGACGGGCGGTGCTGACTGTCGTCGGCGGCGCCGTGGTCATGCAGGCATGACCCGTCCCGATTAAACTATCCGCATGTCACGAGCCTCCATCCGCCGCACCAAGATCGTTGCCACCCTGGGACCCAGCTGGGAACAGCCCGCACAAATGACCGCGCTGCTGAATGCCGGGGTCGACGTCATCCGGATCAACGCGTCTCACGGATCTCCCGAAATCCGGTCCCGGTGGATCCATCAGCTCCGCGGGGTGCTACAAGGGCGGCGGGAAGCGGCCGCGGTCCTGCTCGATCTACAGGGCCCTCGCATCCGGATCGGGAATCTGAGCGGGCCCATCCGGCTGGAGAACGGGCAGCGGGTGGTATTTGCCCCGGAGGATGTGGCCCGGCCGGGCGAGATCCCCACCACGTACGACGACCTCGCGAGGGACGTCCGGGTCGGCGCGCGGATTCTGCTGGATGATGGACTGCTCGCGCTGGAGGTTCGAGGAGTTCGAGAGGAACGGGTGGAGGCGGTTGTGCATTACGGTGGCGAGGTCAAGGCCCATAAAGGCATGAACCTCCCGGGCATTGAGGTGAGCGCGCCCGCCTTGACCGAGAAGGACATGGAGGACGTGCAGCACGCCAGCGCGCTCGGCGTGGACTATATCGCTCTGTCCTTCGTGCGCCGCCCCGAGGACATGGAGCAGCTTCGCGCCCTCGTTCCTCGTGGGGTGAAGCTGGTGGCCAAGATCGAGAAGGATACGGCACTCAAGAACCTGTGCGGCATCCTCGACGCGTCCGACGCCATCATGGTCGCCCGCGGTGACCTGGGAGTGGAGCTGCCGTTCGAGGAAGTTCCCCTGATTCAGAAGAAGATCATCCGCGAAGCAGGTCTGCACGGCAAGCCGGTCATCACTGCCACCCAGATGCTGGAGTCGATGATCCACGCGCCGCGCCCGACCCGGGCCGAGACCTCCGACGTGGCCAATGCCATCCTCGACGGGACCGACGCGGTCATGCTGTCGGCGGAGACCGCCGTGGGCCAGTACCCGCTGGAGGCAGTGCAGGCCATGGATCGGATCGCTCGGGAGATGGAGAGCCAGCGGCCCCCGCGGGGCGCAACCATCGACGCCGCGCTCGGCCGCCGGTCGGCCGACGACGGCGCGCTGATCCATCACCGTTCCGTGCCGACCGGCCCAGTCAGGACCGAAGACGCCATCGCGGTCGCGGTCTGTGCCGCGGCGGAGATGCTTTCCGCGCCCCTGATCGTCTGCTTCACCAGCAGCGGCTTCACCGCCCGCAAGGTGGCTACCTGCCGGCCCACTGTGCCGGTCTTCGCCTGCACGCCCGAGCCGGAGACGTTTCGCCAGCTTTCCCTGGTGTGGGGAGTCACACCCGCGCTCACCGAGCACTCGACGAACTATGACAGCATGCTCGCGGTGGCCCGGCAGCAGATCCTCGACCGCCAGCTGGCCCAGCCGGGCGAGCGTCTGGTGGTCACCGCCGGTGTTCCCTTCGACATGCCGGGTACTACCAACCTCCTCAAGGTCGAAGCAGTTTAGGAGATGCGGCTCACGTTTCTGGGCACGGGCACGTCGTTCGGCGTGCCCCAGATCGGGTGTGACTGCGCCGTCTGCCGTTCGACCGATCCACGAGACAAGCGCACCCGCTCGGGCGCCGTCCTGGAAGCATCCGGCTCGACCATCCTTATCGATACCCCTCCCGAGCTCCGGCTTCAGCTCATCGCCGGCGGCTTCTCTCGCGTCGATGCCGTGGTGTACACCCATGAGCACGCCGATCACATCAACGGGATCGACGACCTCAGGATCTTTTCCGTCCGCCGGCGGGATCCGCTCCCGATCTACGGGCCGGAGGAAACGCTGGAGCGGCTGCGGTCCTCCTTCAATTACATTTTCGACGACGCCGTGCGGCCGTATGAAGGAACCTCGAAACCAAGCCTGCGCCTGCATGAGACCCAGCCGGACCGGAGTATGACGGTGGCGGGAGTGGAGATGCTTCCGCTCGCTTTCCAGCACGGGCACCTCCGCGTGTTCGGCTACCGCTTCGGCAATCTCGCCTACATCACCGACGTGAAGTCGATTCCTCCGGCAGAGCGTGACCGTCTGCGCGGCCTGGACGTTCTGGTCCTGAACGCGCTCTGGTGGCGCCCCCATCCCACGCACTTGAGCATCTCGGAGGCGGTGGAGACCGCCCGGGCGTTGGGCGCGCGCCGGACCTATTTGACCCATCTGACTCACGAGACCGGGCACGCCGATTTGGAGACGCGGCTTCCCGCGGGAATCTTCCCCGCGTACGACGGATTGACCGTGGAGGTGGCGTGATCAAGCTCCGGTACGGGCGCATGTTCCGGGAAGCGCTGGACCAACAGCACGGACTGCCTCGCACTCGACTGACCGAGTTGGCAGGCCGGTTCGGCGCGGTGCAGGCTGAAGTGCGGCAGCGCCGCGCGGCGGGCGAGTACGGCTTCTACCAGTTGGTGGATCAGGGACCAACGGTCCACGCGATCAAGACCTTTGCCGAGGGGCTGGGTCAGGCTCACGACCACGTGCTGGTGCTGGGGATCGGTGGGTCGGCGCTAGGCACCAAAGCACTGCTTACCTCGTTGCGCCGGCCGGCCTGGAACGAGTGGGATGACGAAGGCCGCGATTTCTTCCCCCGCCTCACGGTGCTGGAGAATGTCGATCCCACGTCGGTGTCAGCCGCACTTCAGCGGATCGACCCGCGGCGGGTGTTGGTCAACGTCATCAGCAAGTCCGGTGGAACCGCTGAGACCATGGCCCAATACCTGGTGGTGCGTGCCTGGCTGGAGGAAGCGCTCGGTCCGGCTGCCTATCGCCACCTGGTGTTCACCACCGATCCCGCCCGGGGAGCACTGCGCGAGCTGGCGCAGCGGGAACACATCGCGACGCTCGATGTGCCTCCCCCGATCGGCGGCCGGTTCAGCGTCCTCTCTCCGGTTGGCCTGCTGCCGGCTGCCCTGGTCGGGATCGACATCGATGGACTACTCGAGGGTGCCCGCCAGGCGTTGGACCGGGCTGAGTCCGACAACCTGCTGCAGAACCCGGCCGCCCTCTACG
This sequence comes from Gemmatimonadota bacterium, assembly GCA_041500125.1. Taxonomy (GTDB): domain Bacteria; phylum Gemmatimonadota; class Gemmatimonadetes; order Gemmatimonadales; family GWC2-71-9; genus CAVVWJ01. Next base: position 25,555 of record JBGQLP010000005.1, on the reverse strand, counting down.
CCGCGCTTCACTGGGCGGCCGACACGGACCTCGGCGCCAGAATCCATGTGCTGATGCCGTATACCGATCGCCTGCGGGAATTCGCCGAATGGTATCGCCAGCTCTGGGCCGAGAGCCTGGGGAAACGGGTCGATCGGTCGGGGCGGACAATCCACGTCGGGCCCACACCGGTGGCTGCCGCCGGGGCCACCGACCAGCACAGTCAGGTGCAGCTCTTCATGGAGGGGCCCTTCGACAAGGTGATCACCTTTGTCACCGTGCAGGACCTGGGCGTGGACGTGAAGATCCCCCGGCCGGGCTCAGAGCAAGCCCCTTCGGCAGGCTCAGGGCAAGCTCTGCCGCCGGACCTGGAGTACTTGCCGGGCCACACGCTGGGTGAGCTGCTTCGGGCGGAGTACGAGGCCACGTCAACAGCCTTGGCTCAGATGGGACGGATGAACTGCACCCTCCGGCTTCCCGATCTCACGGCTGCCACCTTGGGAGAGGCGATCATGTTCTTCCAGCTCGCCACCGGCTATGCCGGCATCTGGTACGGTATCGATCCCTTCGACCAGCCCGGCGTCGAGCTCGGTAAGCGTCTCACCTACGCCGCCATGGGTCGACCTGGATATCCGCAACAGGAGCCCGCCGCGGCCCCCTCCGCCGACGAAGCGTGATCGCTGGCCGCAACGCGTTGCGGGCCTACCGCTCACGCCCTACCTTTGGCAAACGCTGTATGGATACTGCTTCCAAGAGGATAGACGTGCATGGCTGATGCAACTCAACGGGTGGTTGATCTCTACGATGGTGGGGTGACAGTGGTGCCGGGCGGGGTGAAGCTCCGGGATCAGGCCAAGCTTCGGTCGTCTGCCACTGACCGGGTCGCCTGGCAGGCCGTCTTTGGATCCGGAGCCGACCGGGAGGCGGCTCGCTGGCTGCTGTGGGAGCTGGGCCAGGTGACCGGAGCCCGTCCGGCTTCGATCAACGATCTATACCTCGCGCGGGGCAGGGGGGAGTGCGGTGGGTTTACCGTACCCGCGATCAACGTCCGTATGCTGGCATACGACACCGCCCGGGCAATCTTTCGCGCCGCCCGCGCGGGCAAAGCCGGAGCGATCATCCTGGAGATTGCCCGCTCGGAGATCGCGTACACCGAACAGCGACCCGCCGAGTATGTGGCGGTGTTGATCGCGGCCGCCTTGCGCGAAGGTTACGCCTTGCCGCTCTTCTTTCAGGGCGACCACTGCCAGGTCAACCACAAGAAGTACCAGGCAGACCCAGAGGGCGAAGTCGGTGAGGTGAAGAAGCTGATCGCGGAAGAAGTGGGGGCGGGGTTCTATAACATCGACGTGGATACCTCGACCCTGGTGGACCTCTCGCAGGGGTCTCTCGGCGAACAGCAGCGGCTCAACTACGAGCGTGCCGCCGAGATCACCGGCTTCATCCGGCAGCAGGAGCCCGAGGGTGTCACCGTGTCGGTCGGCGCGGAGATCGGCGAGGTCGGCATGAAGAATAGTACCGTCGAGGAGCTCCACGCCTTCATGCAAGGGTACAACCGGACCCTCGCGGCGCTGGGCGATTACCCGGGCATCAGCAAGATCTCGGTACAGACCGGAACTTCCCACGGCGGCGTGGTGCTCGCGGACGGCTCTATCGCAGACGTGAAGCTGGATCTCCAGACGCTGGCCGCCCTCTCCGAGGCCGCCCGGGAGGAGTACGGGCTCGCCGGCGCGGTGCAGCACGGAGCCAGCACCCTGCCCTCGAATGCCTTCGGCAACTTTCCCCGGATCGAGACCGCCGAAATTCACCTCGCCACCAATTTCCAGAACATCGTCTTCGATCACCAGCGGCTCCCGGCAGAGCTGAAGCAGCGGATGCGGAGCTGGTTGGACGAGAATGCGGTGGGGGAGCGGAAGAGCGGCGACACGCAGGAGCAGTTCTATTATAAAGCCCGCAAGAAGGCGATCGGCCCGTTCAAGAAGGATCTCTGGTCGCTGCCGGAAGACGTACGCGGCGCCATCGCGGCCGATCTGGAAAAGACCTTTTCGTTCTTGTTCGAGCAACTGAACGTGAATGGGACCGAGGACCAGGTAAACCGATTCATCCAGGCTCCGATTCAACACCACGCGGCACTCAAGCCGGTGCTGGTGGCGGCGGCCGACGACCCCGATGCCGGGGAATAGGAGGAGCGAATGCGTGGCAAGCAGCGCAGGGAAGTGGTGTACCTCGAGCGGGGCGGCGACTCGTCGGCCAAGTGGCTGTTCTACGGCGCGCTGCTGGGCGCCGGGCTGGCCTTGCTCTACGCGCCGAGCAGCGGGGAGGAGACCCGCCGCAATCTCCAGCGCAAGCTGTGGAAGCTCCGGGCCATGACCGAAGAGAAGCTGGATGAGATCACCCAGCAGTTCGGCGGGGCCAAGGAATCGTTGCAGGGCATGCTGGAGGACGAGGAGGACGAGTCCGAGGGCGACGGGGAAGACCCCGAGTTCTACGGCCGGAGCGGCAAGGCGTCCCCGCGGGAGGAGTTGGAGCGCCGCCTGGCCGACGCCCGCGCCCGGCGCCGCTCACCAGCTGACCTCGAGGAGCCGCTCGCCTGAGCGGCTCACGGTCCGGCGGGTGGCATCATTCTCCCGCCGGCTTTATCCGCCGGACACTCCAGGCTGCTGATGAAGACAATATCCCGTTCCTCGCCAGCGCGTTGACCTTCGATGCGCTGCTCGCCGCCGTTCCGTTCGTTCTGTTGTTGCTGATCGGCCTGACCCACCTGGCTCAGGCGGTCACCCAGGGCCCCGAAGTCGACACCGTCCATCTCTTCCACCGTTTTCTACCGCCGCACTCCACCCTGCCGGATCACGATCCCTTTGCCGTCATCGAGGGCCTCCTGACCGGCATCACCAAGAAGCGAGGGCAGCTTTCGCTCTACGCGGTGCCCACCTTCCTCTGGTTCAGCACTCGCCTCTTTGCCGGGATCCGGACCGCACTCAACGACATCTATGACGTCTCCCTCCGGCCGACCCGTCATCGCGCCATCATCACCCTGTTCCTCCTGGCCAAGTTGCGCGACACGATGATGGTCGTAGGCACCGTCGTGCTGTTTCTGGCCAACACGCTGCTCACGACCGGACTCACGATTCTGCAGGCGCGCGGGGCGGAGACCGTCCCCCAGCTGGGCTTCTTCGTCTCCAGTCTCGGTCGCTTCATGGGTGAGTTCCTGGCCTTCAGCTTTTCAGTGTCGCTCTTCTACGTCACCTACAGCTATGCGTCGGTCCGGCGGCTGCCCTGGAAGACTGCCCTGCTGGCGTCGACTTTCACCGCCCTCCTCTTCGAGGTGGCCAAGCGGCTCTACGCGCTCTACCTCGCGAATTTCGCGTCCTTCGAGGGGTTGGGCGGCGATGCCAACCTCGGCGCCATCGTGCTCTTCATTCTCTGGGTCTACTATACTGCGATGGTCTTCCTGCTCGGTGCCGTCGTGGCGGAGACCTGGGAGCTCAGGAAGATGTTGAAGCGGCAACGTGCAATTTTGGGATGAGCCGCTGCGGGCAGCGATTCCCACCCGTGGGGGGGTCGGTTATATTCAGGGTGCCTCAGGTCCGAAGGGCGCCGGCGCGCGAACCGCGTCAGGACCTCGCCGGTAGCAGCGCTAAGCGATGTCCGGTGTCGCTTCGGGGTGCCTGAGGCACTTTTCTTTTAGCCCATAGCCTTCATGTCCATCGCTCTCGCCCGCCGTTACCGTCCCAAACGTTTTGCCGATCTCCTGGTCCAGGACCACGTCGCCGCGGTGCTGCGGGGCGCGGTGTCGCGGGGAAGGGTAGCCCACGGCTATCTGCTCACCGGCCCCCGCGGGGTGGGCAAGACGACGGCGGCCCGGATCCTCGCCATGGCGCTCAACTGCGCTCAGCGGGACCCGTCGGGCGATCCCTGCGGTGAATGCGAGAACTGTCTCCGGATCTGGAACGGGTCGGCCAATCTGGACGTAGTCGAGATCGATGCCGCCAGTAACCGAGGGGTGGACGACGCGCGCGACCTCCGCGAGCGGGCCATGTATGCGGCATCGCAGGAAGGGCATCACAAGGTCTACATCGTCGACGAAGCGCACATGCTGACCCGGGAAGCCTGGAACGCCCTGCTGAAGATTCTGGAGGAGCCGCCTCCCGGAGTGGTCTTCGTGTTCGCCACCACCGAGCCGCAGAAGATTGCGGCCGCGGCCGCGCCGGTGATGTCCCGGCTCCAGCGATTCGATTTCCGCCGCATCGGACCGGGCGCCATTCGGGACCGCCTCCGTCAGGTGCTCGCCGCGGAGCAGCTGTCGGCCGATGACGATGCGTTGACCTTGATCGCTCGCCACGCTGATGGCGGCATGCGGGACGCGCTCTCGGTGCTGGATCAATGCCTGAGCTTCGGCGAGGGGGCTGTGACCGTCGAGCGGGTGCGCCAGATACTCGGCCTGGCCGACGACGAGCTCTACGGCGCCGTGCTCCAGCTGGTGGTGGACCGCAACCCCGGCGCCGTGTTCCCCCTGATCGACCGGCTGACCGAATCGGGGCTGGACCTGGCCGAGTTCATGGCCGGAGCGGCCGAAGTGCTTCGCGGGCTCCTGATCCTGCAGGTCGGAGCCGAGCCGGAGGGGATGACCGAGGCGCTCCGCGCCAAGCTGGAGAGTTATCGCGCGCTGCTCGAGCCGGGCGATGTGCTCCGGATGCTGCGGCTCCTCGCGGAGAACGAGCAGGGCATCCGCCGCAGCGTCAACCCGCGGCTCGTGGTCGAAACCCTGCTGCTGCGCTGGGCCATGCTGGATCGGGTCGTGGATCTGGAGGAAGTGATACAGGCGGGGAAGCAACCACAGGATGCGACCGTTTCGCGACAGCGGCAGGAAACCGTAATCTCGAAACCGGCTCCGGCGGCGGCAGCACCAACTTCCCCGCCTCCCATCCACCCGCAAGCGGGTACCCGCCCCGCTTCCTCGCCTTCCTCCATCTCCATCGATGCCGTCAGCGCGGCCTGGCCCGCCATCGTCGCCGCCATGCGGGCGGAGAGTCGCTTCCTCGGCGAGGCGCTCGCGGCCACGGAGCCGGTCGCGCTCGACCCTCCCTGGCTCAGTGTGCTCATGCGGGAGCCCATCGCCGAGCAGCTGCACAAGGAGCCCGCCAAGGTCGAGGCCATTCTGAGCCGGAGCCTGGGGCAGCCGGTGAGAATCCGGGTTACCGCGCCCGCGCCACCCGAAGGGGTTGCGCCGGCCAAGCCGCAGCGCCTGTCCGACTCCGGTATCAAGGCCGACCGGCTCCGGGAGTTCCGGGCCAAGGACCCCGCCCTCGATACCGCAGCGGATGCGTTAGATTTGGAGATAGTCGACTGACTGCAGATTGTTGCGGTCCCCGAACACTCTCCCTACTTTCCCGACCATGGCAGGACTACCCGATAGCATGGCAGATCTTCAGCAGCTGTTCCAGTTGGGGCAGCAGATGCAAGGCCGGCTGCAGCAACTGCAGACCGAGCTGGCCAGCCGCACGATCGAGACGTCGTCCGGCGGCGGCATGGTGAAAGTGACCGCCGATGGGCGGGGCACCGTACGAGCCGTGTCCATTGATCCGGTGGTCTTTCAGGATCATGACGCCGATTTTCTCAGCGATCTGGTGTTGACCGCGGTGGCCGAGGCCCAACGCCGGGCGGCCGAGATGCTTCAAGCCGAGATGCGGAAGGTGCCGCCGCTGCCCTTTACATCGCCCTTCTGACCGGTGAGCGCGATCGAGGAGCTGATCACCGAGCTGGCCAGGCTCCCGGGGATCGGCCGGAAGACGGCGCAGCGGCTCACTTTTCATCTGCTCCAGCAACCCCCTGAACAGGCCGGGCGGCTTGCCTCCGTCCTGGCCTCGGTAACCGAGCGGGTCCGCCCCTGCGATGAGTGCGGCAACCTCACCGAGGAGCAGCCCTGCGCTATCTGCCGAGATCCTCGGCGCGACGCGGGGCTGGTCTGTGTGGTGGAGGAGCCGTCCACCGTCGGGGTGGTGGACCGCTCCACTGAGTTCCGGGGGCATTACCACGTGCTGGGGGGCCACCTTTCGCCACTGGACGGCGTGGGGCCGGAATCGCTCCGGCTGGATCGTCTGGTCCAGCGGGTCCGCGGCGGGGGAGTGCGCGAGGTGATTCTGGCGACCAATCCCTCGATGGAGGGCGAGGTCACCGCCACCTACATTCAGCAACTGTTGGCAGGCATGGGCGTCCGGGTCACCCGGCTCGCCCGGGGCCTGCCGATGGGCGGCGATCTCGAGTACATCGACGGGGTAACGCTGGCTCACGCCTTGGTTGCGCGCCAGGACGTGAGCTGATGCGCTACCGGTCCTGGGTCTTCGCCGGCGGGGTGGTGCTCGGCCTCAGCGCCGGCTGGCTGCTGGCCCAGCAGCGGCTCACATACCATCGTCGCGATCTGTTCAGTCCCCGTCCTCTTCGCCGGCTCGCCGCGCTGGGATTTCTGGCCGGCCAGAACGGAGTGGAGACGGTGCGGCTGCTGCGGGACTACCTCGCCTGGGAGCGGCAGCCGATGCTGCGCCGCCGGGCCGAGGCGATTGTGCGCCGTATGGAAGCTACCCTCGCATGAGGCAGCCCTGATGAGCGGTGCGTCGAGCTGGTCCTTCCGGGAAGATGATGCCCGACGCATCCAGTCGATTCTGGGCGGCTTCCTGGGGGAGTCCAACTCCCGGACCGCGCTGATCGTCGACCGGACCGGGCAGATGGTGGCCACCGCGGGGGAGCCCCCGGCGTTCGACGCCACCGCATTCGCGTCGCTCACGGCCGCCGACTTCAGCGCCAATGATCAGCTGGCCAAGATGCTGGGCGAGTCGGAGTTCGGCGCCCTCTTTCACCAGGGTGAGCGGGAGTCGATGTACCTGGCCGACATCGCCCGCCGGGTCATTCTGGTGGTGCTGTTCGACAACCGGACGACGCTGGGACTGGTGAAGCTGCGGGTGAAGACCGCGGTGGTCCAGCTCAATCAGGTGTTCACCGACATGTTCAACCGCGATGGGACGAATGCGCCGGGAGTCGAGTCGGAGTTTCTTGGCGAGGCAGAAGACGAGATCGACAAACTCTTCGGGTCCTGAGGAAACGCACCCATGTCGATGATCAACTATGCCTCGCGCGAGATTAACTGCAAGCTGGTGTATTACGGCCCCGGCTTGGGTGGCAAGACGACCAATCTGGAGCACGTCTACAACAAAGTGGCGCCGGCTTCGCGGGGAAAGATGATCTCCCTGGCCACCGAGACCGAGCGCACCCTCTTCTTCGACTTCCTGCCGGTTGACCTGGGCAACATCCGCGGCTTCAAGGTCAAGTTCCACCTCTACACCGTGCCGGGGCAGGTGTACTACAACGCCTCCCGGAAGCTGATCCTCAAAGGGGTGGACGGCGTGGTGTTCGTGGCCGACAGCCAGATCGAGCGGATGGACGCCAACATCGAGGCCATGCAGAACCTGTACGAGAACATGTCGCAGCACGGCTACGATGTGACGAAAATCCCGTTCGCCATCCAATACAACAAGCGCGACCTGCCCAATGCCGCCCCGATCGCCGAGCTGCAGGCGGCGTTGAATCCGGGATGGCCGGTCACCGAGCCGGCTAAGCAGCGGACCGCGCCCGATCCCTACCATGAGTCCGAGTTTCTGATTCAGCAGGAAGATGGCCAGTGGATCGAGCGCGCCCCGTACTTCGAGGCGGTGGCCCTGACCGGTGAGGGCGTATTCGACACGCTCAAAGCGATCAGCAAAAACGTCGTCAAGACCTTGGGGTAGGCGGCGGCGCCATGTGGACCCTGCCCAACATCATCACCCTGGTGCGGATCTGCTTCACCCCGGTCATCGCCCTGCTGCCCTTCATCGAGGGGTATTGGCCCAAGCTCATCGCCTTCATCATCTTCGTCGTCGCGGCCGTAAGCGACATCTACGACGGGCATCTCGCGCGCAGCCGCAACGAGGTCACCGACCTGGGCAAGCTGCTCGATCCGATCGCGGACAAGCTGCTGCTCTTTGCCACGCTGATCCCCATCTATTGGATCTCTCGCCAGCGGCACGATCTGTACGACATCCCCATCTGGGGGAGCATTCCGCTCTGGGTTTGCCTGCTGCTGATCGGGCGGGAGCTGGCCATGACCATCTTCCGCTGGTGGGCCAGCCGCCGTGGCGTCATCATCCCCGCCGCCGGCGCCGGAAAGCTCAAGACCACCATCCAGAACATCTTCGTGGGCGCAGTGATTCTGTGGTTCGCCTTCCGCGACGCCCGCAAGCCGATGGGCTGGGAGCACAACCAGTACGCCCAGTACTGGAACGAATTCCATGGCGGCTTCGTCGCGGTGACCCTCGCCTGCGCCGCGGCGCTCACGGTGTACTCCTTCGTGGTATACCTCTACCGAAATCGCCGGCTGTTCACCGACACCACTCCGGCGAACTCCCCTTCGTCCAGATAATGAAAAAGCTTACCACGGAGGACAAGAAAAAATGTCCTCCGTGGTTCATTCTTGTTCTTCAGGTTCAGGACTCGTCTTTGGGGAACATGCGTGGAAATCGAGATCGTCACGATTGGAACTGAGCTGTTGCTAGGCCTCACCGTCGACACCAACGGTGCCGAGGTCGCCAGGACGCTGGCTGCGCAGGGTGTACGGGTGACCCGCCGCGTGTCGGTCGCCGATCAGCCCGGCCCGATCCGCGAGGCGGTGTCGGAGGCGCTCGGACGCACCGGCGCCGTGCTCACCACCGGGGGACTGGGCCCCACCCGGGACGACATCACCAAGAAGGTGGTCGCCGACCTGTTCGGCGCCCCGCTCGAGTTCGACGAAAGCGTCTGGGCCAACCTGCTGGAGCGCTTCGCCCGGCTGGAGCGCAAACCGGCCGAGAGTAACCGAAGCCAGGCCGAGGTGCCGCGCGGCGCCACGGTGCTGCGCAATCGGTGGGGCACCGCGCCCGGGCTCTGGCTGGAGGGGTCGCCGGGGCTCGTCATCATGCTTCCCGGGGTGCCGCTGGAGATGCGAAGATTGCTGGAGCAGGAGGTGACTCACCGGCTGGCCGCCCGGGCCACCGGCTCGGTCATCCGCTCACTGGTGGTGCGCACCACCGGGGTACCCGAGTCGTCTCTGGCCGAGCGCATGGGCGAGATCGAGCGGGAGATCGCTCCGTTGACGTTGGCCTACCTGCCGGGGCTGGAGGGAGTCGATCTTCGGTTGAGTGCCTGGAGTCTTGTCGCGGACGAGGCCGACCGCCGGCTTCGCGCCGCCGCTGACCTGCTGCGTGGCCGCGCCGGCGAAAGTGTGTATGGTGAGGGCGAGACCGATCTAGCGGCTCTCGTCCTGGATGAGGCCCGGGCTCGGCGCCTCCAGCTCGCCGTGGCGGAGTCGTGCACCGGGGGTCTCCTCGGCGCCCGGCTGACCGATATTCCGGGGAGCTCCGAGGTATTCGTGGGTGGGGTGATCGCCTATGCCGACGCTGTCAAATCCGAGCTGCTCGAGGTGCCGCCCGCTCTCATCGCGGAGCATGGAGCGGTCAGCGAGTCCGTGGCCAGGGCGATGGCTCTGGGAGCGGCGCGCCGCTTCGGCGTCGAGGCCGCGCTCTCGATCACCGGCATCGCGGGGCCCGGCGGTGGGAGCCCGGCCAAGCCGGTCGGTACCGTATGGATCGGCTGCGCGTTGGACGAAGTGGCGGAGACCCGGCGGATTCTCTTCGCCGGGAGCCGGCCGGAGATCCGCGCTCGTGCGGTCCAGTCGGCCTTATTCCTGCTTCACCGCCGGCTATCCGGGGCGGGGCGGCAGTTGTCGGGGAAAGGCCCATTGCACTGAGGCGGAACGGGCCGGAGTTTCGGGTGTAATATTATCTTCCTTGAGACTCCCAGAGTGAGTGTTGCAAGTGACCAAACGAACCGATCTTGGAAACGACCTCGAGCCCAATAGAGCTCCGATTGATACTCCTGGCGGCATGAGGGATGCGGCCGGCGATGGTGGGCGCAGTGCCGATGGTGACGACATGGCCTCCACCGACATGAGTGCCGAGCCCTCCTCCCGCACGGAGAGCACCCAGCCGCTGTTCCGCGGTGGGCGGGACTCCAAGCTGGAGGGCGACTTGGCCGAGCTGAAGGACCGGCATCTCCGCCTGGCTGCCGAGTTCGATAATTACCGCAAGAGGAGTAGCCGGGAGCGCGCCGAGCTGGCCGACCGGGCCCAGGCGAGCTTTGTGGCTAAGCTGCTTGACGTCCTCGACGACCTGGAACGGCTGATGGCGAGCGATCCCGCTACCCCGCTTCCCGCGGTTCGCGAGGGGCTCAGCGCCGTGGACCGGAAGCTATGGAAGGAGCTCCAGGACGCCGGTGTGGAGCGGATCGACCCGGCCGGCACCCCATTCGATCCTGCTCTGCATGAGGCAGTCTCGACGGTTCCTTCCCCCGACCGATCCAAGGATCACGTGGTGAGCGCCACCTTCCAACCCGGCTACCGCTTCAAGGGGACGCTGGTCCGCCCAGCGCGGGTGCAGGTCTACTCCGACCAAGGCCAACACTAACGTGGCTGCCAAGGACTTTTACCAGGTCCTGGGCGTTCCCGATTCGGCCAGCCAGGACGACATCAAGAAGGCCTATCGCAAGCTGGCCAAGCAGTATCATCCTGATGCCAACCCGAACAACGCCAAGGCTGCGGAGCGCTTCAAGGAGATATCCGAAGCCCACAGCACCCTGGCCGATCCGGAGAAGCGCAAGCAGTACGATCAAATGCGCCGCTACGGCGCGTTCGACGGCATGCCGCGCCGGCCGCAAGGGGCGGGCGCGAGACGCACAGCCGGAGTCGATACCGGAGATGTCGGAGCCGAGGGATTCGAGTTCGGTGACCTCGGTGGATTGGGCGACATCTTTTCGTCCATCTTCGGCCGGGGCCGGCGGGAGGAGGCATCGTCCCGCGGCGATACCCTCGAAGCCGTGGTGGAAGTCCCCTTCCGCGTCGCCATGCTGGGCGGAAAGATCCCGGTCACGCTCCCGGTAACCGAGACCTGCCCCACCTGCAGCGGGAGCGGAGGGGCGCCCGGAGCCACCTGGTCCACCTGTCCCGAGTGTCAGGGCCGGGGCACGATCTCATTCGGTCAGGGGAATTTTGCGGTGAACCGCCCCTGCCCCCAGTGCCGTGGGCGCGGACGAATTCCGTCGGAGAAGTGTCCGACCTGCCGGGGCGCCGGAGAAATCCGGACCGAACGCAGGGTCACCATCACTGTCCCGCCCGGCACCGAGACCGGTGACCGAGTGTTGCTGCGCGGGCAGGGGCAAGGCAACGGACCGGGATCCCCGCCCGGTGATATCATCATCACCTTCCAGGTCCAGCCCGACCGGTTCTTCAGGCGCGAGGGACTCGACATCGTGGCCGACGTGCCCATCAACATGGCCCAGGCCGCGCTCGGCACTCGCCTCAGGGTGCGTACCCTGGATGGCAAAAAGGTGCTGCTGCGGATCCCCCCCGGCACGCAGCCGGGACGCAGATTTCGGATCAAGGGGCAGGGCATCGAAAAGAACGGCCGCCGGGGAGACCAACTCGTCGGGGTGCAGGTGACCGTGCCGGATCAACTGACTCCCGAGCAGCAGGACTTGATGAAGCGGTTCGCGGATTCGGCGGGGTTGAAGTACTAGCTAATACCGAGGCGTCGGAGGCTCCTTCACCACGACCACCTTCGGCGCCAACGCCATCGACAGCACCATACTCACCAATCCCACCACCAGCCCACCGAAGAACGCAGCCCAGAACCCGCTCACCGTAAAGCCGAGATTCCAGCTCTCCGAAAGCCAGCCGGTGATCATCAGCATCAGCGCATTGATGACCAGCATGAAGAGGCCGAGCGTGAGCAGGATCAGTGGGCAGGTCAGGATAGCCAGCAACGGGCGCAAGAGGCTGTTGACGATGCCGAAGACGGCGGCCACCAGGAGTAAGCGTCCCAGGCCCCCGTGGAACTCGAGGCCCGGCACGATCGCCGCGGCCACCCAGAGTGCGGCGGCGTTCAGAATCCAGTGCAGCAGCAGCGAACGCATGAGACTCAACTTATCACCCCGCCACCGAGCACGCGGCCCCCGGCTCCGTAGAGCACACCTGACTGGCCCGGCGTGATGGCGCGGACCGGACTCTCCAGCGCCAGAGTCAATCGGTCGGAGCCGCACTCCAGCACGGTGGCCGGAGCGCCGCGGGCCCTATACCGGATCTGAACCTCACACCGGTCGCCTGGCTCGAGCGCATCCGCCAGCCAGTTGACCTCCTCCAGCCTGACGCTGTGTCCCGCCAGATCCTCGGCCCCACCGACCACGACCTCCCGCCGCTCGGGCCGGATTGCCACGACGTAGCGGGCGCTTCCGAAGCCACCCGGCAGCCCCTTCCGCTGCCCGATGGTGTAGCGGCCGTACCCGCTGTGCTCGCCGATGAGCTCTCCTGTGGTGCTCACCAGCGGTCCGGGCACCAGTGCTGGCGCATCGGGAGGCAGGTGGCGCTCCAACACCGAGACATAGTCGTCATTGGGGACGAAGCAGATCTCGACCGACTCTTCCTTCTCCGCGGTGGTGAGGCCGAGGCGCCGGGCGTAGGCCCGGGTCTCCGACTTGGACATCTCTCCCACCGGCGTGAGCATGCGGGTCACTACGGTGCGATCGATTCCCCAGAGGAAATAGCTCTGATCCTTGGCCGGATCTTGCCCGCGGTAGAGTCCTCCGTCGCGGGCGATGGCGTAATGCCCGGTGGCGATATAGTCGCAGTCGAGCGCGTCGGCGTGCGCCAGGAGGTCGCGGAACTTGGTGAACGAGTTGCAGCGGACACACGGGATGGGCGTCCGGCCCCGGCTGTACTCGCTCACGAAGTTCTGGATGACGTGCAGGTTGAACCGGTCTTCCAGATTGAGCACGTAATGGGGAATGCCGATGGCGCTGGCCACGTCCCGCGCATCGTTGATCGAATCGAGCGAGCAGCAGGGCCGGTCGGGCACCTCGTCGCCGTAGCAGAACAGCTTCATCGTGGCGCCGACGACGTCGTAGCCCTGCTCCACCAGCCGGGCGGCGGCGACGGAGCTGTCGACCCCACCGGACATGGCGACGAGAACTCGGACGCTCATCGTCCCAGCACCGAGGCCAGCTTGCGCACCTTGGCCACCACCGCCGGCACCACCTCCGCCGCCCGCTCGACATCCGCCTGCGTGCTACCCCGTCCGAAGCTGAAGCGGATGGCGCCGAGGGCCAGCTCGCGCGGCGTCCCCATGGCCATAAGCACGTGCGACGGCTCCACCGCGCCGGTGCTGCACGCCGATCCGCTCGAAGCCGCGACACCGGCAAGATCGAGGTGCATGATCAACGCTTCGCTGTCGGCGCCGTGGAATGCGATGCAGAGGAGATGCGGAGCCCGGGGACTCTGTTCGGCGATCACGACCAGGTCCGGGACCGCGGCCTTGAGCCGCAGCGCCAATTCGTTGCGCAGGGCGCAGAGCCGTTCCGCCAGCGAGGGCTGCTCGGCGGCGGCCAACTGAGCAGCGCGCCCGAGCGCCACCGCGCCCGCCACGTTCTCGGTGCCGGGCCGGATCCCGAACTGCTGGCCCCCGCCGTGGATGATGGCCTCCACCGCCTTCCGGTCCCGCACGATCAAGGCGCCGATACCCTTAGGAGCGCCGATCTTGTGGCCCGAGATCGTGAGCAGGGTGCAGGACAGGTCGGCGACCGATACCGGGATCTTGCCCAAGGCCTGGACCGCGTCGGTGTGGAAAATGACGCCCACATCCCGGCAGCGACGAGCGATCTCGGCTACCGGCTGAATGACGCCGACCTCGTTGTTCACCCACATGACCGAGACGATCGAGGGCTTCCCAGCCAGGACGGCATCGAGAGCATCGAACTCGAGCTGACCGCTCGAATCCACCGGCAGCACCACCTCGCGGCCGCCCAGGTGGCGGCACGCGTGGGCCGCGGCCAGCACCGCCTTGTGCTCGACCGCGGACACGGCGGCGCACATCGGGGCTCCCCGGTCTCGCGCCGCCAGCACGGCTCCTATGATGCCCAGGTTGTCCGCCTCGGTTCCGCCGGAAGTGAAGATCACCTGGCTGGGCTCGGCCCCCAGGGCCTCTGCGATCTGCCGGCGTGCCTGCTCGATACCCGCCCGGGCGGCCCGGCCAAACCGGTGGGCGCTGGAGGGATTCCCGAAGGTCTGGTCGGTGAGGTAGGGTAGCATGGCCTCCAGCACCTCCGGACGAACCGGGGTGGTGGCGGCATGGTCGAGATAGACGGGGGCACGCATGGTGATGAAGATAGCGGCGAACTAGCAGCGGTACAGCGCCCGGAGCGCACTGACGCGTCCTTCACCGGAGGGTCCACCCGTCGGCTGTCCCGCGTCCCTACACGCTCCGAACTCCCAGCTTCACCACGTCCTCTACTTCCATGGTCTCGTGGGTGTAGAACGGCTCCCCGTACCGCTTCCGGATGAACGAGCCGTAGTGCGCGTTCTGGGTTTCGACCAAAGAGTAAAGATCCTGACCGGTGGGGAAGATCTCTCCCGCCGCCTTGGCGCCATCAAATTGGCTGCCGTAGCACTTGATGGCGGCGAGCTTGCGCTCGAACTGCTCGCTGATGTCCACCACGAACGTCGGCTTGATGGGGTCCTCCCGATAGGAGAGCGCGTAGATCAGCTTGGCCGGACGGTGCGGGGTTCCCCCCGCATCGTAGCGGGCGAGCCCGGCGAGATAGCTCGCGTCCCGGCCCAGCTCGGACGCAACCCGGTGGTCGGGGTGCCGCCCAACGGGGAAGGGAAGTATCACAACTCGAGGGGCGAAGTGCCTGATCTGCTCGACGATAGCCCGCCTGGTCTCATCCGTGTTGTGAAGGTGGGCGTCGGGTAACCCCGCGTTGCGTCGCTCGCTCACCCGAAGGATTTCGGCGGCCCGTTCCGCTTCCTTGGCTCGAAGGTCGGCACTCCCCCGGGTTCCCGTTTCTCCCGCGGTCAGATCGAGGATTCCGGTCCGATAGCCGGCGTCCACTGCCTTGAGCAGGGTACCGGCGCAGGTCAGTTCGACGTCGTCCCGATGGGCGGCGATGGCGAGGATGTCGACGGGCATGGTGGAAAGTAGCGGGGCACCGGGCTGCCCCGCTGCCCCGCCTACTACGCCGTCTTCCGTTTGTACCTCTTCCCCACGATCAATGCTCCCCAGCCCAGAACCACGATGGGCACCACGAAGCCGAGCGAGGCAATCCCGCCCGCCAGCACGCCCACAAAGTTGCGCCAGGCGGTCTTGAACGCCTCACCCATGACGCTCCGACCGGGGTGCGACGCGATGATCGGCGCCGGCTCGTACAGATTGACCGATAGTGTGCTCAATTGCGCGCTGTTCTTGAGGAAGCGCATCCGGCCCTCCATCCGCTCGATCTCCTCCCGCACCCGGGCGAGCTCCCGCTCGACCGAGAGCACGTCCTGGAGCTTGCCGGCGCGGGTACGCAGGAGCTCGACCAGCCGGTCCTCGAGGCGATGGCCGTTCGCCACCCGGGCGGTCAGATCCACGAATTCCTCGCTCACGTCCTCCGCACTGACATTGACAAACTGCAGCCGGCCGAGCGGTTCGAGCCCTTGAGTCAGGTCGTCGAAACGAGAAGCCGGCACCTTCAGCTGCAGCGTCGCCGAGCGGAGCTGGTTCCGGCCGCTCTGCACCGAGGCGTCGGCCACGAACCCTCCCACTCGCTGCGCAAGGCGCCGCAGCTCGGCCATCGCCGGCTCGAGCGAATCGACCTCGATGCTTGCCTGGCCGGTCCGCACGATGAGCCGGGAGGCCGCATCGAACGGCCCGGCGTGAGACCACGGATCGGTTGCCGGACTCTGGGATGCGACCTCGCCCTCGGACGCTGTGGGCCGACCCATTGAACCCAATGCCACCGGGCTGGCGGCCTTGCTGGAGACATCGCCTCGATCGCGGGCCGGTTGGGAGTTTTGAGAGCGGTCCACGCACGCCATCAGCAGTGCTGCCTGGATCAGCCCAACCACTATCGTCTGCGTACGCATGGCACCTCCTTAGGGAGCACAGGAGATGCGGGTGGGAGGAATGCTTGCACAGTGCAGGGGATTGCAGGACGGAGAAGATGGAGAGGACGGAGAAGACGGAAGGACGGAGCGGCGGAGAAATGATCCGGTACTGGGCGGTTCGGTTTGTCGAGTGACCAGGAGTATTAGTACGATGAATGATGTTAGGTCATGAGAGACTCCGTGCTTGGGAACCTTGGCACGAGCTGGCTCTAGGAGTGTACCGGTCCACCGAGCGTTGGCCGATACACGAGCGCTACGGTCTGACCTCTCAAATACGACGGGCAACGGTTTCCGCAGCGACGAATATTGCGGAAGGTGCCGGCAAACGTGGTGTCCGCGAATGCCGTCGGTATCTGGACATTGCACTCGAGTCGCTAGCTGAGACTTCGTACCTGCTCAGACTTGCAAGGGATCTGGGAATCCTGAGTGTTGGCGATTGGCAGACCCTCGACGAATTGCGTAGACGAGCAGGTGGTCTCCGTCCTCTCCGTCCTCTCACTCATGCCTTAGCGCCTCGACCGGATCCATCCGCGCCGCGCGGTTTGCCGGGTACAGACCGAACACCAGTCCGATCGCTATGCTCACGGCGCACGCGAGGCCCGCGCTCCAGAGCGGGACGCCGGATTGCAGCCGCAGCACGCTCTTGAGCAGCTCGCCCGTCGAGAGGCCGAGCAATATCCCCAGCAGTCCGCCGACCAGTGTGAGCGTCGCGGCCTCCACCAGGAATTGCCAGAGGATCTCCCGCCGGGTGGCGCCGAGCGCCTTCCGGAGTCCGATCTCCTTGGTTCGGTCGGTGACGGAGACCATCATAATCGCCATCACGCCGATTCCCCCGACCAGCAGCGCCACGCTGGAGAGGGCAATCATGGCGATGAAGAAATAGGAGGTGAAGTTGCCCACCACCTCCAGGATCTGGTCCTGGGTGATCATGTCGAACGTGTTCGGCATCCCCGGCCGAAGGTTGCGCGCGCGCCGGAGGGCCACGGTGACCAGATCCTGTGCCTCACCCACCGACACGCCGGCTCTCGGTTTCACCGCGATGATCAGGCTGTTGGTCTCGTCGTACCGGAAGTTGTGCCGGGCGGTCTCGAACGGAATGATCCCGCCGATCTCCTGGCCGGGCGGCTCGAAGATGTTTTCCGGCTTCTTGTAGATCCCGATCACGCGCAGGGACTTGCCCCCGATCCGGAGCACCCGGTCCAGCGGATCGATCTGTCCGAAGAGCCGCTCGGCGACATCGTTCTCCAGCACCACCACGTCGGCACCTGACATCTCGGCGCGGGTGAACAAACGCCCCCGAAGCAAGGTGCCGCCCTGGATCTCCATGTATCGGGAGTCGGCCCCAAAGACGGTCAGAATCCCGGTGCGCTCTCCCTGATACTCGATGCGCTGGAACAACTGGACCCACATGCCGCTGTACCCGATTTCAGGAACCCGCGCGATGGCCTCGGCATCGCTGGTCTGGACGATGGGCCGGATCCGAACCTCGTAGGGCAACCGGTCGGGGTTGAGCGGGGTCTGGGAGAAGAAGCGCACGACGTAGAAGGCGGTGGGTCCGGCGGTCTCGATGGCGTTGAAGATCTGGGTCCGGATACCCTGAACCATCGAGGCGATGGTCATCACCGTGGTCACCCCGATCACCACGCCGAGTATGGTCAGGGCCGAGCGAAGCTTGTTGGCCCGGATCGAGTCGGCGGCGATCGCCACCCCTTCACCGAGGTTGTGAATCATTCGGCTCGAAGCGCCGTGATCGGATCCAGCCGCGCGGCCCGGGTGGCGGGGAAGACCCCGAAGATGATGCCCGCCCCCGCGCCGAGCGCGAGCGCCGCTCCCACCGACCAGAGGGTGACCCGCGCAGGCAGAGGGGTGAAGGTCGAGACCGCCGCTGCCAGGAGCCAGCCGCCGACCACGCCCTGCATCCCACCCAACGTTGCGAGCACAATCGCCTCGATGAGAAACTGGCGCCGGATATCCCGCCGGGTGGCGCCGAGCGACTTCCGGATACCGATCTCGTGGGTGCGCTCGTTCACGCTCATGAGCATGATGTTCATGATCACGATGCCGCCGACCACGATCCCGATGCACACGACCGCGGGAATGGCAGTGAACAGGAGCCGGGTCAGGTTGCGCCAGAACGCCACCAGGGCGTCGGCCTTATCCACCGTGAAGTCGTTCTCTTCTCCGGGGCGGAGCCGGTGGGCAATCCGCATGGCCTCCTCCGCCCGTCCCATCGCCTCGGGGATCTCGTCGGCGCTCGCCATCTTGACCGACACCACCGTGGTCTTGCGCCGGCCGAAGAGCGACTCGAAGGTGTTGAAGGGCAGCAGCATGAACCCGTCGAACGACTGTCCCAGCACTCGCCCCTTCTTGGCGATCACGCCTTTCACGGTGATCTCCCGTCCGGCCAGCCGGATCTTCCGCCCCACCGCGCGCTCCGGCTGGTCGAACAGCTTGTCCGCCACGTCGTAGCCGAGCACCGCGACCGGGCGCCGCTCCTGCACGTCAGGCTCGGTCAGGGGATCGCCGGCGTAAAACCGGTAGTCCTGCACGATCTGGAACGGCGGGGTCACCCCGAACACGAGCACGTTTCCTACGGTGCGATTGCGGTAGATCACATCGCTGACCGGCGTGGGCCAGCCGGACTGCAGGGAGACGGCGTTCGCGTCAGGAAGTGCCCGTCGCACCGCCTCGGCATCGGCTGCGGTAATGATGGGGCGCTTGCTGACCGCCCTCACCTGGTCCTCGTCCAGTAGCCCGACCGAGATGGGCGAGCGCCGCACCTGAAAGGCGTTAGTGCCGATCACGGCACCGGTCAGGTTTTCTTTGACGTAGGCATTCATGCCCTGGATGACCGCCACGACCACCACCAGAAATCCGACCGAGACGATGATGCCGAGCAGGGTGAAGAAGGAGCGAAGCTTGCTGTGCCAGATGGACTGGAGAGCGAGACGGAGGGCTTCGAGGAAGGGCATCGCGTGAAATATAGAAGGCGGAGCAGGCGGAAGACCAAGTCATTGACCTTCTTCGTCTACATACTGGCGAGCGATGCGCGGGAGCTCTACGTCGGCGTCACTAATGACTTGACGCGCCGAGTTGCAGAACATCGGGCTGGAGTGCATCCAGATAGCTATTCATCCCGACACGGAACCACTCGGCTGGTCTACTTTGAAATTACGTCGGACGCATTGTCTGCCATAGGTCGAGAGAAGCGGCTCGCTCCGCTCGGGGTCAGCGTGACACCGGTTCTACTTTCCCCGCTTCCCGCCTTCACTCGTATCTCAAGGCTTCGACGGGATCCAGCCGCGAGGCCTTACTGGCGGGGTAGAGTCCGAAGAGCACCCCGGTCAGAATCGACACGATCACCGCCGCCACGACGGACAAGAGCGGAATGGTCGCGGGGATGGGGGTAAAGGAACGCACGGCCCAGGCAATCAGCGCGCCCAGCGCCATCCCCACGATGCATCCCACCAGGGTGAGCGTGGCGGCCTCGACCAGGAACTGAAACATGATCTCGCCTCGAGTGGCGCCGAGCGCCTTGCGCACCCCGATCTCGCGGGTCCGCTCCGTCACCGAGATCATCATGATCGCGACCACGCCGACGCCTCCCACCATCAGCCCCACGCTCGACAGCGCGATCATGACGACGAAGAACGCCGCGGTGATCTTGTTGAAGGTCTCCAGCACCCGGTCCTGGGTCACGATGGCAAAGTTGTCCGGCTGCCCCGGCCGCAGCCCCCGCTTGGTCCGGAGCGCCGTGACCACCTGGTCCTGTGCCTGCTGTACCGTGGCCGCCTCGGTGGGAAGTACGGCGATCTCCATCCATCCCTTCAAGTAGTCGGCCACCTTGGTGAAGGTGGTGTGGGGAATCGCCAGCCGCGGCTCGTCCGCGTTGCTGAACAGCGACGCTGCCTCGGCGTGCAGTCCAATCACCTCAAACGGCTGGCCGAAGATCTTGATCCTCTTGCCCACCGCATCCCGCCGGGGAAAGAGCGACTGCGCCAGCTTGTCGTTGATGATGACCACCCGGGCTCCGGCCGCGTACTCCATCTGGGTGAAATTCCGGCCCGCGAGGAGGTCCCCGCCGTTCACCAGGTTCCAGCTCGGGCTCATCCCCGCGACCGCCACGCTCTTGAGGTCCACGCCCTCGAAGCTCACCGGCCCGTTGGTGGACTCACTGACGTTGACGTCGCGGACCGTCGGCAGCTGCCGGATCAGCTCGGCCTCTTCCACCGTGATCCAGGGCATGCGGCGCCAGGGCGAGAGCTCGTCGGAGCCGTCCGACACATCGAGCCCGCCCGAGAAATAGCGGTCGACGAAGAAGGTCTTGGGTCCGGCGGACTCCAGGATGCCGGTGATGCTGTGGTTGATCCCGGTGATGGCCGAGGCCATGGCGATGACCACGGTGACGCCGATGGCCACGCCGAGGATGGTGAGAGCCGCCCGCACC
Organism: Gemmatimonadota bacterium; assembly: GCA_041500125.1. Lineage (GTDB taxonomy): Bacteria > Gemmatimonadota > Gemmatimonadetes > Gemmatimonadales > GWC2-71-9 > CAVVWJ01. Next base: position 5,096 of record JBGQLP010000005.1, on the reverse strand, counting down.
TTGTTGGCCCGGATCGAGTCCAGCGCGATGGCCGAGCCCTCCAGCATCCGGGAGAGCACGCTGGCCTTCCGGCTCGGTCTCACTCGGCCCTCAAGGCGGCGATGGGATCCAGGCGGGAGGCGCGGCTGGCGGGGTACACCCCCGCGGCTATGCCGACGCTCACGCCCAGCAGCACGCCCACCGCGATCGACCAGGGGGCGACCGCGGCCGGCAGCGGCGTCAACGCCTTGACCACGAACGCGAGCGTAATGCCCAGCCCGATGCCGAACACGGCTCCGGCTGCGGAGAGCGTGGCCGATTCCACGATGAATTGTGCCAGGATGTCGCGCCGCCGCGCGCCGAGCGCCTTGCGGATCCCGATCTCGTGGGTCCGCTCGCTCACCGCCATGAGCATGATGTTCATGATCACGATTCCGCCCACCACCAGCGAGATCGCGACCAGGCCGGGCAGCGCAAGGAAGAGCACGCGGGAGATCTTCTGCCAGCTGCCCAGGGCCCCCTCCGCGGTCTGAAAGGTAAAGTTGCTTTCCTGCGACGGCTTGAGCTGGCGCCGGCTCCGCATGAGCGCCTCGGTCTCACCCAGGGCGACCTGCATCGAGGTCGGGTCCTTAGTCTGAACGATCAACGCGTCGAGAATGTTGATCGGGCAGATCAGCCGCCGGCCGGGGGCGCTGAACGGCATCAGCGCAAACTTGTCGAGCGAGAGTCCGAACAGGGTGCCCTGCTTGGCCACCACGCCGATCACCCGATAGGGAAGCCCGCCGATCACCACCACCTTGTTGATCGGATCGACCCCGGGAAGCAGCTTGTGGGCGATCTCGCTGCCGATGACCAGCACCGGAAGCCCGGTCTTCACCTCCTGCGCGGTAAAAGCGCGTCCCGCCGCGATCTCGTATTTCTTGATGTCGAAGTAGGTCTCTTCGGTGCCGGTCAGATAAACATCGCGAGCGATCTTCCCGCCGTAGTGGACCGCCACCCGGTCCTGGCAGAACTTGGAGAAGACGGCCGGTGTCTGGATCCGCGAACGGACGTAGTCCGCGTCGTCGTAGCTGATGCGGGGCCGCCGGAGCCAGGCGAGCCAGGTGTCTTCGGGGACGTTGCCGGTGGTGAAGGCCGGGCGCTGGCGCAGCTCAAAGGTGTTGGCGCCCACCAGCGTGTTGGCGAACCGGTCCACCATGTAGCGGTTCATGCCCTGCACGATGGAGACGACGGCGATGAGGAAGGTGACGCCGATCAGCACGCCGATGAGCGAGAAGAAGCTCTTCAGCTTCTGGGCCCGGAGGGTTCGGAGCGCCATCCGGACCGCCTCCAGCAGCCGCATCAGGACGCCTTGGGCTCGCGGGTCTTCGTCGTGTCGGCCTGCCGCACCTTGGCGCCGTCCTTTAGGTCTCGGATGGCCTGATAGGTGCCGGCCACGATGGTCTCCCCCTCGCGGAGCCCATCGACCACTTCGAAGTACTCGTCGCCGGCGACGCCGACCTTGACCGGTCGGAAGGTGACGAGGCCGTTGCGCACCACGAATACCCCTTCGGCTTCCTTCTTCATGAACTTGGCCTTGAGCGTGTCCGCCCGCGGGGTGGGGGTGTCCTCCGACTCATTGGGAATCTTCTCGTGGTCGCGCACGGTCAGTGCGATGATGGGGATGCTGAGCGCGTTGTCCCGGGTGTCGGTGACGATCCGGGCGGTGCAGCTCAAGTCCGGGCGGATGTCGGCCGGCGGCTTCCGCAGGGTGATCTCCACGTCGAAATCCACGGCGCGGTCGTTGGATCCGGAGGCCGTCTGCGTGGGGGTGAGCTTGGCGCTGTGGCTGATCTTGCTCACCCGACCGGTGAAGGTGGTATCGGGGTAGGCGTCGATGGTGACTTCCACCGAGTCGTTCTGGCTCAGCCGCACGACGTCGGTCTCGTCCACCTGAACCTTGCCCAGGATCACCGACAGGTCGGCGATGGTCATGAGCAGGCCGGTCTCCCGGGAGAAGGTGCCCGGGACCGCCACCTCACCCTGTTCCACCGCCAGCCGGACCACTCGCCCCGAGATCGGCGAGGTGAGGCGAGTCTTGCCCAGGTTGTCCTTGGCCTCCTGCAGGCTCGCCCGCGACTGCTCCAGCTGCGCCTTGGTAGCCTGATAATTCGCCTCCGCCACGTCCAGGGCGGTGTGGGCCTGCTCCGCCGTCTCCGGCGCGATGAGATTGTCGCCCAGCTGGGTCAGCTGCCGCGCCCGGTCCCAGGCCCGCTGCGCCTGGTCCCGGGTCGCCTTGGTCTGCAGCAGCGTGGCCTGGGTGGACGCCACCACGCCTTCCGCTCTCGCGACCGCTGCCTGGTACTGGGCCGGATCGATCTGAAGCAGGAACTGGCCCCGCTTCACCAGGTCACCCTCTCGCACCGCGATCTCGATGATCCGGCCGGTGATGTCGGCGCTGATGTCCACCGAGGTCTTTGCCTCGATCTTGCCGCTCGCGGTGACCGCGCTGACCAGGTCTCGGCGCGCCACCTGCTCCATCCGCACCTCGGTGCCGGCGGTCTTCTTCTGGTGAATCCGGAATGCCACCAGGCCGCCGATTGCCAGCACCAGCACCGTTACGACCAGCCCGATCTTCATCCGTCGCGACATGTCCGTTCCTCGTTAGCGAAGAGTGCGACCGACCGCGGCTTCCAGCGCAGCGATGGCTTTGTGGTAATCGTAGACGGCGGTGATGTAATCACCCTCGGCTTTCTGGACGGCGTTCTGCGCATCGGACAGCTCCAGCGCGGTGCCGGCGCCGAGCCGGTAGCGATCCTGGGCCAGGCGGAGCTGATCCCGGGCCGATTCGCGGGCGGAGGCCTGCACCGCGATGGCCTGGTAGGAGGTCTGCAGACCCAGATAGCGCGCATGCACCTCGGTCCGCACCGACAGACGCCGGGCCCGTACGTCTTCATCGGCGTCCTCCTGCTGCGCTCGGGCCTGAGACAATCGGAGGGTGCGGCCAAAGCCGGTGAAGATGGGGAGCGACACGGTCAGGTTGGCCCGGAACGGCTGGCCCGTGTACTGGAAGGGGAAGACGCTGTTCTGACTGCGGATCTGCTGGGCGACCGGATCGAGCAGCGCCCCGCCACCGGGAGTCAGCCCCGAGGCCACGAAACAGTCGGCGACCTCACCGCCGAGCGACAGGGCGGTGCGCACCGAGTTGTTGTACTGGCAATCGGCCGCCTGCGTCTGGGCGCTGGTGAGCGTCTGATTGAGCAGCAGGTTTTCGTTGGTGAACTGCTGGGTGAACCCGCTCCAGCCGGCTTGCAGCGAAAGCGACGGCAGAAACTCGGTCTTGGCTGACCGTACGCCCAGATTGGCGGCGTGTTCCCGGGCCCGGAGCGACCGAAGCGAGGGGTTCTGCCGCTCGGCCAGCGCGAGCAGGCTATCCAATCGATAGCTCGGCGCGGTGACCGGGAACGAATCCGAGAGCACGATCTGGTCTACCGGCACCGGCGGCTCCACGCCCATACGCCGGAGAAGATCGAGCTTGGCCTCGTTCTCGGCCTGCACCGCCCGCAGCAGGGCCACGTCCGACGTGCCCTTGATGACTTCGGCCTGGCGCACGTCCAGCAGCGTCGCCTGTCCCACCCGATGCCGGGCCTTCGCGAGCGCGAGAAAATCCTCGTTGCGGCGAACCTGCTGTCGAGCCACGTCGACCTGCGCCGTCGCCTGCAAAGTGTTGAGGTATTGAGTGGAGATCTCCGAGGTCAACGCTATGCCGGCGCCACTGATGTCCTCGTCGGTGGCGTGCTGCAGCGCCTTCTGCTGGGCCGGCGCGGTCAGGGTCCGGCCGCTCAGCTGCCATTGGAGGCCGAGGCTGTAGCCCGAGGTCACAAAGGAGGAGGTCGGCTGGACGAACCCACCTCCAAAGTTTGTTTCTCCCGATCCGGTGTAGCCGAGGTCGCTGGATGCGGTGAGGCTGGGAAGCAGATTGCCGTAGGCGTTACGCACGCCCCATCTGGCCGGTGCCGCGTCGTTCAGAGTTTGCCGGTAGGTCGGGCTGTTGGCCCGAGCCTGCCGTAACGCCTCCGCCAGGGAGAGACTCACCGACGCGGCGGGCGACAGTATAGGGATGGAATCCTGCGCTGCACTCAGGGAGGGAAGGGCACCGGCGAATATCAACAGAGCACACCAACGGATCATGGAACGGCCCTTTTGTGGTGCGAGGTGACCGCGGCCATACGCGAGCCCTGTCGCAGAGGTTTCAACTTGCGACAAGACGCGTTTCTCTGCTGCTCGGCAACGAGTTACGGTAGGATATGCGAACGAATCCCGCGAGTCGGCTTCAATCCTTGGCGCGAGACACCTGGGTACCGGAATCGAGCAGGTTGAGACTCACCAATCCCTTCGAATCCGTCTCCAGCGATCCCCGAATACCACCGGTGAGATTAACCAGCCCACCCGGGTCCCGCTTTGCGACGAATGAGGCCCGCCGGGCAGTTCGGGGGAAGACCGCGGTGAGGGCCCTGCCTTCCGGCGTCGCCAGGTCGGCGACCGCGATATATAGGGAATACACTCCGTCGTCCAGCAGCACGACATCCGGCCCTCCCGGTAGCTCCCGGCCGGCCTCGGAGCCCTTCGCCACCGTCCGTATGATCAGCCGCGCGCCGGATCCCGCCGCCAGGATCACGGTGGGACCATTGGGCCCCTCTACCTCGAGCTGGAATTTGGCCAGGGACGATTCGGGGGTGCGCTCGAGCGTGGCGGCGAGTCTCTGCGTGGGGTTGCTGGCCGGATAGCGGGCCGTTGCGTGCAGGCTGCTGCCGGGCGCCCCTCGCCCCCGTCCCGGCTGCAAGGTGAATTCCTCCCGGCCGATCTCCTTGCCCCCTTGCTGGATCACCAGCTTGGTCTGGGGAGCCTCCTGACCCAGGGCCTGACCGGCCGGCACGAGCAGGAGCAGAACCGCTGCGATGCGCATGACAACTCCGATCATGTCAGGACCTGATCAGGCACTTGCTGACCCGCTCGAGAATAAATGTATACAGGCGTTCACCCTTCTGGGCGGTTGCAAGGGTGGGATATCCGACCGATCCGGGAGAGCCCTCCGGAAGATGCCGGCTCTGTCCCGGCCGATAGCGCGCGAGCATGCT